>NZ_LMDX01000023.1:0-736289 GCF_001425225.1 Ensifer sp. Root127 | reverse complement strand
TCCCGACCAATCAGCATCCGCCAATCAAGGAAACCTTAAAACGAAGGACATCGTCGCCAGCAGCGCCGCCGCCCTCGTTCAGTGATCGGGCTTATAGACCCCACTCACCGAACACGTCAACAGGCAATCGCAAAAAATCGACAAGATCGAACAACACTCTGAAAATACACACGAATTGGAAGCGAGAGTTATCAACAGCCCAGCCGAAACCACCAAACCAGCAAAACCAGAACCAGAATCATTCGCCAATCGGTCGAAAAGCGTTGCCAAGAGCCAGGGAAACGCCGTCGCTCACGCTTACCTCTCCTTAGGAGCTTCGCAAAAAGGCCGCCCACCCGGCGGAAAACGCCCATCTTCACGGCAAACCGTGCTCATCGAGACTGCCGTCGTTTCACCGAAACGTGACGGTCGCCACCATCGGCGCGCATTGACGCCACAGGCGCTTGGCTTACCTTCGCGCCGAAACACGAATGCGGGGGAGTGCAGCATGATCGGATGGGTAAGACGATGGGCAGCGGCGGTCGTCGCCACACTTAGCCTTGCCTGCCCGGCGGCCGCTTTCGACATCGACAACTGGGCTTCGGTCGTTTCCGAGGCCAAGGGCGAGACGGTTTATTTCAACGCCTGGGGCGGTTCAGCCAATATCAATGCCTATATCGCCTGGGCGGGCGAACAGATGAAGGCGCGCTACGGCGTCAACGTCGTGCATGTAAAACTCGATGACACTGCCAAAGCGGTCGCAACCGTGCTTGCGGAGAGATCGGCGGGCAAGGATGCTGCCGGCACCGTCGATCTCATCTGGATCAATGGCGAGAACTTTGCCGCGATGAAGCGGCAGGGCCTGCTCTTCAGCCCCAGCTGGGCAACCCGGCTTCCGAACTGGGCCTATGTCGACCACGAGACGAAGCCGACAATCCTCACCGACTTCACCGTACCGACGGAAGGGCTCGAAAGCCCTTGGGGCGGCGCCAAACTGGTCTTTTTCTATGACAAGGCCCGCACGCCAACCGCGCAGCTGCCCACATCGGCAAAAGACCTGCTTGGCTGGGCAAAGGCCCATCCGGGACGCTTCTCCTATCCGCAGCCGCCGGATTTCGCCGGCTCCTCGTTCTTGAAGCAGGCGCTGATCGAGCTCATCGATAACAGGAGCAAGTTGCTGAAGCCCGTGGACGAGGCAACGTTTCAACAGGATGTGGCGCCGCTCTTTGCCTATCTCGACCAGCTGACGCCGTTGTTATGGCGCAAGGGAAAGGCCTATCCGCAGAACTACCCCGATATGAAGCAGAAGCTGGCCGACGGGGAACTCGACATCATCTTCGCCTTCAATCCCGCCGAAGCTTCGGCGGCTATCGCCAATGGCGAGCTGCCGGACACCGTCCGCTCCTTCGTCTTTTCCGGCGGAACGCTTGGCAACACCCATTTCGTTGCCATTCCCTATAACGCCAATGCTGGTGCGGGCGCGCTGCTGCTTGCGGATTTCCTGCTCTCTCCCGAGGCGCAGTTGCGCAAACAGGACGCCCAATACTGGGGTGACCCGACGGTGCTGGCGATGGTGAAACTACCGGATGCCGACCGTGCCGCCTTTGCAGCCCTCGATCTCGGGGTGGCGACATTGCCGCCCGATCAGCTCGGCCCGGCGCTTGCCGAACCGCATCCCGACTGGATGACGCGGATCGAAACCGAATGGATCCGCCGATATGGCGCCGCCAATTAACGGCGAGTGCCGGCGCCATCGACGGACATCCCTGTGAGGGACGCCCTGCAGCGGGGCATCGGCACAGGTGTGGCGGTCATGCTGTGCCTGCCGGTTTTGGCTGGTCTCGCCGGCACCCTGCTTCCGGCCTTCGGCTACCTGCCCGCACTCGGCGGTACGCAGCTCACGCTCGGGCATTTCGAGGCGCTGGTCGCCCAGCCGCATATCCTGCGCTCGGCTCTGATCAGTCTGGCGGCAGGGTTGATCAGCACGTTTGTCACCCTGATGGTGGTCTGCACCTTTGTCGCGGGTTTCGCCGGAACGCGACCCTTCGCCTTCATCCAGCATCTGCTTTCACCGCTGCTGGCCGTTCCGCACGCCGCATCGGCATTTGCGATCGCCTTCCTGATCGCGCCGTCCGGTTTTCTCATTCGGCTCGCCTCTCCCGAACTCACCGGCTTCGACCGACCGCCGGACTGGCTCGTGCCGAACGATCCGCTCGGGTTGTCGATGATATCCGGTCTTATTGCCAAGGAGATGCCCTTTCTGCTGCTGGTAATGCTGGCGGCACTGCCGCAGCTGCCCGTGGCGAATGCGCGACGTTTGATGTCAGCTCTCGGCTATGGCCGGGTATCGGGCTTTATCATCGCGCTCTGGCCGCTGCTTTATCGGCAGATCCGCCTGCCTGTCTTCGCGGTGCTGGTCTACTCGACCTCGGTGATCGACGTCGCGATGATCCTTGGGCCCCGATTGCCGCCGACATTGCCGGTACGTATCGCCCAATGGCTGGCCGACGACGACATCGGCGCCCGGTTCCTCGCTTCGGCCGGCGCCGTGCTGCAGCTAGCGCTCGGCCTGTTCGCGATCGTGGTCTGGATCGGCGTCGAACGGCTCGGTCGTCTTTGTCACCGGCGCCTGAGCGCTTCGGGAAAACGCCTGAGTGACGACCGACTTCTTCGCCGGACCGCAGCCGTGATCACGACCTTGTCCGCGGCGTTGATCTTTACCGGGCTCGGCCTGCTGGCGCTCTGGTCGATTGCAGGGCTGTGGCCATTCCCTGATAGTCTGCCGACAAGCCTCACCTTCAGAACATGGCAACGCGCCCTTGGAGGGTTCGCCGGACCTCTGGCCAACACTATCATCATCGCCCTGCTGTCATCGCTCCTCGCACTTGCGATCGCCATCGGCCTGCTATCGCGCAGTGCTCACGGCACCGCCGAGCGCTGGTTTCCCGTCTTCCTGCCATTGCTGGTCCCGGAGATCGCCTTCGTGTTTGGATTGCAGATCCTGGCAGCAATGGCGGGGTTTTCGCCGTCGATCGCCACCGTTGCCGCCGTGCATCTGGTCTTCGTTCTGCCCTATGTGCTTCTGTCACTAGCGCCGCCCTGGCGGGCGCTCGACCGGCGCTACGAACAGGTCGCATCGGGACTGGGTAAATCGCCACTCAAGATCCTCATGACCATTCGACTGCCCATGCTGCTTCGCGCCTGCCTGACGGCATTTGCCGTCGGCTTTGCGGTCTCCGTCAGCCTCTACCTGCCGACCGTGCTGATCGGCGCCGGACGGGTGACGACGATCACCACCGAGGCGGTGGCGCTTTCGTCGGGAGGAGATCGGCGCATCATCGGCGTTTATGCGCTGCTTCAGGCACTGTTGCCGTTTCTCGGTTTTCTCATTGCATCGCTCGTGCCGCAGTTGCTATTCCGCCACCGACGGGCAATGAGGATCTGAATGCGAACGCCAGGCAAGACGATGCCTCTGACTTTGTCCGATGTGACGATCCGGCTGGCCGACCGGCTGCTGCTTTCCGTTTCGGCGACGGTCATGCCCGGCGACGTCCTGACGATCATGGGTCCGTCGGGCTCCGGCAAGTCGACGCTGCTCGCCTATATCGGCGGATTTCTCGACCCTGCCTTTACCGCCAGCGGTGCAGTTCTGCTCGGGCAGGACGATCTGATCGCGCTGCGGCCGCAACAGCGCCACACCGGCATTCTCTTCCAGGATCCGCTGCTGTTCCCGCATCTTTCGGTCGGCGGCAACATCGTCTTTGCCATACCCGAGGCGTTCAAGGACCGAGACGTCAGGCGTCGGATGGCAGAAAACGCGCTCGATGAAGGCGGGCTTGGCGGGTTCTTCGACCGCGACCCGGAGACGCTTTCGGGCGGGCAGAAGGCGCGTGTCGCGCTCCAACGCGTGCTTCTCTCCGAGCCGCGCCTGCTGCTGCTCGACGAGCCTTTTTCCAAACTCGACATGGCCTTGCGCCAGCAAACGCGCGAGCTGGTCTTTGCGAAGGCGCGGTCCGCAGGCCTGCCGACAATCCTCGTGACCCATGACCGCGCGGACGCGGACGCCGCCGGCGGTGCGCTCATCCATATCGGAGCGGAGAGACAATCGTGACGCTTACCCTGCCCGCCTTGCCGGTTCGCGAGGTCCTGCCCGAGATCGCCGAAGCTCTCGACAAGGCCCGCTCCGTCGTGCTTTCGGCGCCACCCGGCGCCGGCAAGACGACGCTCGTGCCGCTGTTCCTGCTCGAGCAACCGTGGCTCGACGGCGGCAAGATCGTCCTGCTCGAACCCCGGCGGCTCGCCGCCCGGGCAGCGGCCGGGCGCATGGCGGAGCTACTCGGCGAGAAAGTGGGCGAAACCGTCGGCTATCGCATGCGACTCGACAACCGGATATCGGCCAAGACCCGGATCGAAGTAGTGACCGAAGGCGTTTTTGCCCGCATGATCCTCGACGATCCGGAGCTGGCGGGCGTCTCCGCGGTTCTCTTCGACGAATTTCACGAACGTTCACTCGATGCCGATTTCGGCCTGGCACTGGCGCTCGACGTCCAGTCTGCGCTGCGCGACGATCTCCGGATCATCGTCATGTCGGCAACACTCGACGTCGAGCGCGTTTCAAAACTGCTCGGTGACGCGACCGTCGTCGAAAGCCAGGGGCGTAGTTTCCCCATCGACATCCGCAACCAGGACCGCGGCGGCGAGAGCGTCGAGGACGCAGTCGTGCGCGCCATCGTCGAGGCGCATCGCAGCGAAGAAGGATCGATCCTCGCCTTTCTGCCGGGACAGGCCGAAATCACCCGGACGGCGGCACGGCTTGCCGACCGGTTTACAGCCGATACGACGGTCGTTCCGCTTTACGGAAACCTGACGCAGAAGGAGCAGGATGCGGCGATCCGGCCGGCGCCGAAAGGCACGCGCAAGATCGTTCTTGCCACCTCGATCGCCGAAACCTCGATCACCATCGACGGCGTGCGGATCGTCATCGACAGCGGCTTGCAGAGACTGCCGGTCTTCGAAGCGTCGCCCGGCATCACCCGGCTTGAAACCGTGCGCGTCTCGCGTGCGTCGGCCGATCAGCGCGCCGGCCGAGCCGGGCGAACGGAGCCGGGCATTGCCATCCGCCTCTGGCATGCCGGCCAGACTGCAGCGCTTGCGGCCTTCACGCCGCCGCAGATCCTGGCCAGCGATCTTTCCGGACTGCTGCTCGACATGGCGCACTGGGGCGTCACCGATCCCGCAGCGCTTGCCTTCATCGACCCACCGCCGGAAACGACCCTGATGGAAGCGCGAAAGCTGCTGAGCGAGCTTGGCGCGCTCGATGGTTTCGGCGCGCTGACCCCAAGGGGACGCAAGATCCGTGATCTGGCCCTGCCGCCGCGCCTTGCGGCCATGGCGGTTTCGGCGGCCGAGGAGGGCCAGGGCGAGGCGGCCTGTCTGCTCGCGGTCATGCTGACGGAGCAAGGCCTTGGCGGCAACGCCATCGACCTGGAGGACCGGCTGCGCCGCTTTCGCCAGGAGCGCGGCGAGCGCGCCGAAGCCTCGCGCAATCTTGCCCGCCGCATGGCGGCGGAACTCAAAGGGGCGCGAAAGTCGAGCGAACCGGTCCAGCCCGGCGCCTTGCTGATGCACGCCTTCCCGGACCGCATCGCGCTTCAGCGCGGTGGCCGTGGGCGGTTCGTGATGGCAAACGGCCGTGGGGCCGAGATCGCCGAGACCGAGCGCCTCGCTGCGGCAAACATGCTTGTGATCGCCGACCTCACGGGCCGCGCCGGCGGCCAGCGCGTGCTGGCGGCGGCCGAGCTTTCGCGCGCCGACGTCGACGCGCATATGCCCGAAGCGATCGTGCGGGAAGAGCAAAGCGTCTTCGACCGGGCGAGCCGCCAGGTGCGCGCGCGCCGCGTCACCCGGCTGGGTGCGATCATCTTCGAGGAGGCGCCGCTTCCAAGACCGACTGGCGAAAGCGCAGCACGCGCGCTTGCCGATGGCGTTCGCCAGCTTGGACTGGCGGTCCTGCCGTTTTCCAAGGAGGCGATGCAACTGCGCGATCGCATCGGTTTCCTGTATCGCTCGCTCGGCGAACCCTGGCCGGACGTTTCCGACGCAGCCCTGCTTGCGACGCTCGAGGACTGGTTCGTTCCGTTTCAACACGGCGTCACCGCTATCGCCGACATCAAGGCCGGCGCGCTTTCCGAAGGATTGCTGTCGCTGGTCCCGCACGACCGGCAGCGGGAGCTGGCAAAACTGGCACCGACGCATTTCGAGGCGCCGACGGGACAACGGCATCCGATCCACTATGACGGCGACGAACCGCTTCTCTCCATCCGGGTGCAGGAACTCTTCGGGCTCAAAAAACACCCTGCTATCGGCGATGGCCGGCTGCCGCTGCTGCTCGAACTGATTTCGCCCGGCCGGCAGCCGATCCAGACCACGCGTGACCTGCCGGGTTTCTGGGCCGGGTCGTGGCGGGATGTCCGGGCCGACATGCGCGGGCGTTATCCCAAGCACCCCTGGCCGGAGAACCCGGCGGAGGCCGCGCCGACGACACGGGCAAAACCGCGTGGTACATGAGGCAATACCCTTGACGGGGGCCATAGGAACAAGAGCAGGCATGACGGCAGTGGCACTGGAACACAATGATCCGACTTCGAACAGAAGCCTGCGCCTGCAGACGCTCATTCGCCTGCGCTGGCTTGCGGTCGGCGGCCAATCGATCGCCGTCATCATCACAACGCTGTGGCTGCAGTTTCCGCTGCCCTTGCTCTTGTGCCTGGTGCTGATTGCCACATTGGCGCTGGTCAACACCTACCTCACCCTGCGCTTCCCCCCGACGCACCGGTTGCGACCGCCGGCCGCATTTGCCTTGCTCGGGCTCGATCTCGCGCAGCTGACCGGCCTGCTCTTCATCACCGGCGGGCTTGCCAATCCGTTTGCGCCGCTGCTTTGCGTTCCGGTCATCATTTCCTCGGCCTCGCAGCCGAAGCCGCACAGCATCGTTCTTGCCGGCCTTGCGGTCATCGGTGTGACCGTCCTTGCCTTTTCGCCGTTCCCGCTGCCCTGGTATCCCGGCACGCTTCTCTTGATGCCGCGGGTGCTGACGGCCGGCATCTGGTTCGCGATCGTGTCGATGACGGCCTTTGCCGCGTTCTATACCTACCGCGTCTCGCTCGAAGCGAGCGAACTGTCGGAGGCGTTGACGGCGACCGAGCTCGTGCTCCAGCGTGAAAAACACCTTTCGCAGCTCGACGGCCTGGCGGCGGCCGCTGCCCACGAGCTCGGCACGCCGCTTGCCACGATCAGTGTCGTTGCCAAGGAAATGGAGCGTGAGCTCGGTGACGACCCACGCTTCGGCGAGGACGTGCATCTGCTGCGCAGCCAGAGCGAGCGATGCCGCGACATTCTCAAGCGGCTGACGACGCTGTCCTCCGAAAGCGAAGAGCATATGCGGCTCTTGCCGCTATCCTCGCTGGTCGAGGAAGTGATGGCGCCGCACCGCGAGTTCGGCATTCACATCAATCTTGTCGAAAAGGGTGACAAGGCATCGGAGCCGGTCGGCAACCGCAATGCGGGCATTCTCTACGGGCTCGGCAATCTACTGGAAAATGCGGTCGACTATGCCAAGCAGGAGGTGACCGTGACGGTCGAGCACACCGCCGACCACGTCAAGGTGACGATTGCCGATGACGGCGATGGATTTGCCCCCGATATTCTGATGCGCATCGGCGAACCCTATGTCACGCGCAGGCAGAAGGATGACAGCGCCGGCGGCCTGGGGCTCGGCCTGTTCATTGCCAAGACCCTGCTCGAGCGGTCCGGCGCGCGCCTACGCTTCGAGAACGGCGGCGCCGATCGCCCCGGCGCCAAGGTCAGCGTCGAATGGCCGCGTGCGCTGATGGACACGAAACTGGCGAAATGACGTTTGGCAGTTTATTGAACGGGATGACAGGAAACCTATAATCTCGGTGAAAACGTCCCGTTTTTCGCCCAAGGATTGCGAGAATGACCGAAAAATCGACAGCTTCGCCCAGCACGCACGCCCAGGACGCCGAACTGATCGGACCGGACAGAACGCTGCTGCTCGTCGACGATGACGCGCCGTTCCTTCGACGCCTCGCCCGCGCCATGGAAGCGCGCGGCTTTACCGTCGATATCGCCGAGTCCGTTGCCGAAGGCATCGCCAAGGCGAAGGGCAACCCGCCGAAATACGCCGTCATCGATCTGAGGCTCGGCGACGGCAGCGGCCTCGACGTAATCGAGGCGATCCGCAGCCGCCGTGACGACACCCGCATGATCATGCTTACCGGCTACGGCAATATTGCAACGGCCGTGAATGCGGTGAAGCTCGGCGCGGTCGACTACCTCGCCAAGCCTGCCGACGCCGACGACATCTTCGCAGCACTGGTGCAGCGCCAGGGCGAACGGGTCGAACCACCGGAAAACCCGATGTCGGCCGACCGGGTGCGGTGGGAGCATATCCAGCGCGTCTATGAGATGTGCGAGCGCAACGTGTCGGAGACGGCGCGTCGGCTCAACATGCATCGCCGAACGCTGCAGCGGATCCTGGCAAAACGCGCGCCGAAGTAGTCAACCCTCGGCTGACCCGTCGCGGGAGCCGGAAACGATATCGCGAATGGAGTTGCCGAGTTCGCCATTGCGCTCGGCAGCCCACTCCGCCAGCATCAGCCGTTGTGCGGCGGTGCGGGCAAAGAGCTGCAGCACGGACTTGCGGGTTGCCGGTGCAAGCCGGTGTTCCGGTGCCTCGCGAATGATGTGTCCGTCGTAGCCATCCGACAGCAGCAATCCACAATCATCCGGAAAGATATCGAGCGGGACGTCACCATGGGTGGCGAAGAACAGCCGGTCGCAGTGCTGCCGATAATCAGGCCATTTGCGATCGACGCGGAAATCCTCGATCGACGTCTTGATCTCGACGATCCAGATTTCGCCCTTCGCCGACAGCGAGATGAGATCGGCACGCCGGCCGCTGGCGAGCGTCAATTCCGGCAGCACCGCGTGGCGCAATTCCGTGAAAAGCCGCTGAACCCCGCGGCGCACCATGAGCGCGCGATTCGATTGTCGACCGTCCACGAGAGGGTTGTCGTCATGGATAGAGAGAATTGTCATTCGTCTAGACTCTCGTCTGCCACCGCTTTTGTTGCAAAAAAGCCAGCGTCACGGAATTTACACTTTCCCGCCGCCTTGTTGCCACGCAATCCCTTGCATAGCAGCAACTAATCGAAAATAACCGTTGTCACTGATGGTCGGGCCGACCCAGTTTTTCTTCGCTTCTTATTTTAAGAGACTCCTATGCGCTTCCGCAATGCCTTCCTCCTGTGCAGCCTGGCGGCGACACTCGCCGTAGCCGGCTGCTCGACAACTTCGACCAAGTCCGAGACGGCAAGCGGTGAGCCTGCTCCCGTTGCGGAACAGGTCGCTTCGGATCAGATCTTTTCGGGCAATTATGGCGCAGTTGAGGATCACGGTTACGCGCTCCCTGCAGTTCCGATCAACAAGGTCGATGGCCGCTTCCATCGCCAGATCGTCGATTATTCGACGAGCGAGCGTCCCGGCACCATCGTCGTCAACACCCCGAACCGGTTCCTCTACTACGTGCTGCCCGGCGGCAAGGCCGTTCGCTACGGAATCGGCGTCGGCAAGGCCGGCTTTGCATGGGAAGGCGAAGCCTATATCGCCTGGAAGCAGGAATGGCCGATGTGGCACCCGCCGAAGGAAATGGCGGAACGGAAGCCGGAAGTGGCCAAGTATGTCGAGGCAGGCATGGGCCCGGGCCTGAAGAACCCGCTCGGCGCTCGTGCACTCTATCTCTTCAACGACCAGGGCAAGGACACGCTGTTCCGCCTGCATGGCACGCCGGAATGGTCGTCGATCGGCACGGCCGCTTCGTCGGGCTGCATCCGTCTGATGAACCAGGACATCATCGATCTCTACTCCCGCGTTCGTCCGGGCAAGAACGCACGCGTGGTCGTTCAGCAGTAAAACGCGACCAGGATCATGCAATCAGAAAGCCGCCGGATTCCTCGGCGGCTTTTTTGTTGGCCGAACGTCCGCGACGATATTTCCTCGACGTCGCTACGCAGAGTTGCCCCGCTTCCGGTGCTTCAAACCAGGGTGGCTGGCTTCCGGTTCCGTTGCGATTATTTGTTCAAAAAACGCGCAAGAAGGCCTGAAATTCAGCGCCTTATTAAGTAAGGATTATCTAATTAATTAAAAAGTGTGGCCGAGAGATACCTAACCAAGGGACCGCCATGCTGATCAAGACCAAGCTCCTGAGTGCGATTGCACTGTTGTCACTCATCGCGATCGGCATTGCCGTCTACAGCCAGCATGCGCTTGCCGAAAACAGCGCGACGATGGATGCGGTCTATGCCGACCGTATCGTTCCCTTGAAAAATCTGAAGGCAACATCGGACGCTTTTGCCGTCTCGATCGTCGATGCGGCGCACAAGGTGCGCAACGGAAACGAGACGATGGAGGCCGGTCTTGCCTCGGTCAACGACGCCCGGCAGGTGATAACCGCCAATTGGGACGCCTATGTCGCGACCTCTATGACACCGGAGGAGCAGAAGCTTGTCGAGAACGCCAAGCAGCAGATGGTGGTCGCGATGGACTCGATCGCAACGCTGACGAAAATCCTGTCTGAGCGTGATTCTGCGGCGCTCGACAGCTTCGTTCGCACCTCGCTTTACGAAACCATCGATCCCTTGACCGAGACCATCTCGGAAATTTCCGACCTTCAGGTGCACTTGTCGGACAAGGTCTTTCAGGAACAGCATCGCGAATTCGAAACGGTGCGAGCTGTCAGCATCGGCATCATCCTGCTCGTTCTCGCGCTGGCTGCTGGAACCTACCTGGTGGTTTCACGTGGCGTCATCGGTCCGCTCGCCAGGCAGATCGGGACGATGCGCAAGCTGATCGACGGCCATCTCGAAGACGACGGATCGAATGTGACCGGCAAGGACGAAATCGCCGAGATGGCCCGCGCCATCCAGTCGTTCCGGGAAGCGGCCCGATCCAACCTTCGTCTGCAGGCCGAGGCCGAGGAAAGCCGCCGCAATGGCGAAGCGGAACGCACGCGGATGCAGGACGAGGCCGAAGAGGCCGCGCAGCAGAAATTGATCCAGGCGACGTCAGGCCTTGCGACCGGCTTGCAGCGGCTGGCCGACGGCGATCTCGCCGTGCGGCTGGAGGAACCCTTCTCCGCAGAGTTCGAGCAGTTGCGTCACGACCTCAACAAGGCCGCCGCGCAGCTCAACGATGCCATGCTCGCCGTCGCTGACAGCGCCGGCAATATCGGCATGGGCACCCGCGAAATCAGCCAGAGCGCCGACGACCTGTCGAAACGCACGGAGCAACAGGCGGCATCCCTGGAGGAAACGGCAGCGGCCCTCGACCAGATCACCGCCAATGTCAGCAATTCCTCGCGCCGGACGGAGGAAGCCCGCGACGTGGCAGGCGAAGCAAAGACCAGCGCGACGCAGTCGGCCGTCGTCGTGGCCAATGCCGTCGAGGCGATGCGGCGGATCGAAGAATCATCCAGTCAGATTTCCAGCATCATCGGTGTGATCGATGAGATCGCCTTTCAGACCAACCTTTTGGCGCTGAACGCCGGCGTCGAGGCAGCGCGGGCGGGCGACGCCGGCAAGGGATTTGCGGTCGTGGCGCAGGAAGTGCGCGAACTGGCGCAGCGTTCGGCAAAGGCAGCCAAGGAAATCAAGGAACTGATTCGCAGCTCCAGCTCCGAAGTCGAGAGCGGGGTGCGGCTGGTGCGCGACACCGGCGAGGCGCTCAAGACCATCGAGGCGCACGTCATCACCATCAACGAGCATATGGCTGCCATCGCCACCTCGGCCCGGGAACAGTCGGTAGGGCTGGCCGAGGTCAATACCGCCGTCAACCAGATGGATCAGGTGACGCAGCGCAACGCCGCCATGGTCGAGGAGGCGAATGCCGCGTCGGCGACGCTTGCCCAGGAAGGCACGAACCTTCGCGCCCTGATCGGAAGGTTCCAACTTTCCGGGGAAACCCGTGCCGCGGCCAAGCCAGAGGCGCGGCGGACGCCGCCCCGCGCCGTCACGCCCCAACAGCACGCGAACATCGGAAACCGACCGCCTGCGGTACGATCGGCTGGGTATGCGGTGCAGGGCAACGCGGCCTTGTCCACCGAAGGCTGGGCCGAGTTCTGATCTACAGCGTTTCCGCCCCAAACGGAGGCACGGAAACGCCCTATGTCTTTGGTTTTTCGCGTTTCCGGACGGAAAACCGCTTCGCAGTTTTCCTGGAAAGTCTCCGGCGTTGATGAAGCCCGGCGCCGCCTTGATCAGGCGGCCAGCCGGGCCTTCAACTCGCGGCGACGGCGATGCAGGACCGGTTCGGTATAACCGTTCGGCTGCTCGCGGCCCTTGAGCACCAGCTCGAGCGCTGCCTGGAAGGCAATCGAGCCGTCAAAATTGCCGGCCATCGCTGCATACTGTGCATCATCGGCGTTCTGGCCGTCGACGACGGCGGCCATGCGCTCCATCGTCTCGACCACCTGCGCCTCGGTGACGACGCCGTGATGCAACCAGTTCGCCATGTGCTGCGCCGAGATGCGCAGAGTGGCACGATCCTCCATCAGGCCGACATTGTTGATGTCGGGCACCTTGGAGCAACCGACGCCCTGATCGACCCAGCGCACGACGTAGCCGAGAATGCCCTGCGCGTTGTTATCGAGCTCGCGCTGGATTTCCTCTGGCGTCCAGTTCGGACGGGTCGCGACCGGAACCGACAGTATATCGCTGAGCTTGGCCCGTGCCCGGCTCTTCAAGCCGGCCTGAACGTCGGCGACATTGACCCGGTGATAATGCGTAGCGTGCAGGGTCGCAGCCGTCGGCGACGGCACCCAGGCGGTATTGGCACCCGCCTTCGGGTGGGCGACCTTCTGCTCCAGCATCGCCGCCATCAGGTCCGGCATGGCCCACATGCCCTTGCCGATCTGCGCATGGCCGGAAAGCCCGCATTCGAGACCGATGTCGACGTTCCAGTTTTCGTAAGCGCCGATCCAGGCGGCCTGTTTCATGTCGCCCTTGCGGATCATCGGACCGGCTTCCATCGAAGTGTGGATCTCGTCGCCGGTGCGATCGAGGAAACCGGTGTTGATGAAGACGACGCGTTCGCGCGCGGCGCGGATGCACTCCTTGAGATTGACCGTCGTGCGGCGCTCCTCGTCCATGATGCCCATCTTCATGGTGTTGGCGGGCATGCCGAGTGCCGCCTCGACGCGCGAGAAGATCTCGCAGGCGAAAGCGACTTCTTCCGGCCCATGCATCTTCGGCTTGACGACATACATTGAGCCGTCGCGGGAGTTCATGCGGCGGCCGCCCTGGCCGATATCGTGCAGAGCGATCAGCGCGGTTGCCATCGCGTCCATGATGCCTTCCGGCACCTCGTTTCCGTCGCGATCAAGGATAGCCGGATTCGTCATCAGGTGACCGACGTTGCGCACCAGCATCAACGAGCGGCCTGGCAAGGTCAGCGTGCCCCCACTTGGCGCCGTGTAGACGCGATCGGCGTTGAGGCGGCGCATGAAGCTGCGGCCGCCCTTGGCGACTTCCTCCTCGAGATCGCCCTTCATCAGGCCGAGCCAGTTGCGGTATACGACGACCTTGTCTTCGGCATCGACCGCCGCAACCGAATCTTCGCAGTCCATGATGGTGGTGATCGCGGATTCGAGAATGACGTCGGAAATATGAGCCGGGTCATCCTTGCCGATCGGAGTCGTCGCATCGAGAACGACGACGGCATGCAGATTGTTGTGCCGGAGAACGATCTGCGACGGCGCTTCGTGCGAACCCGCAAAGCCGGCAAACTGCTCGGAGTTGCGAAGCGTCGTCTTCGCTCCGCCCGCAAGCGCAACCGAAAGGCTGCCGGAAGCAATCTTCAGCGACGCAACATCCGCCCAGCTGCCGCTTTCCAGCGGCGCGCTTGCATTGAGGAAGTCGCGCGCCCAGGCAATGACCTTGGTGCCGCGCTTGGGATTGTAGCCGCGTCCCTTTTCCGCACCGCCTTCGTCGGAAATGGCATCGGTGCCGTAGAGGGCGTCATAGAGCGAACCCCAGCGTGCGTTGGCGGCGTTGAGGGCATAGCGTGCATTCATGACGGGAACGACGAGCTGCGGACCGGCGATCGTAGCGATTTCAGGATCGACATTATCAGTCGAAACAGAAAACTCGGGGCCCTCAGGCAGGAGATAACCTATCTCCTTCAGAAAGCCCTGGTAGGCTTCGAGGTCGCTCGGCGCGCCATTTTCGCGATACCAGGCATCGATCCTGGCCTGCAGATCGTCGCGCTTGGCAAGCAAGGCGCGATTCTTCGGCGCGAGGTCATGGACGATCTCCGACAGCGCGGAAAAAAACCGCTCGGCGTCGACGCCGGTGCCCGGCATCGCCTCGTCGACCAGAAAGCCATGCAGACCTGCATCGATCTTCAATCCGTATTTCTCAATGCGGTCCATCTTTTTACTCCTTGAAACAGGCCACTCGCGCGCGTGAAAGGCCGGCAGTTTCTCACCAATTCATTCCCTGTCAATTCAGCAAGGATGCGAAGAATTATTTCCAAAATCGAAAAGATCAGCCATGGGCAATGCGCGGCCTGCCGCTCGCCGACGCGATGAAACGTGCCTCGACCAGCTTGCGGCTTCCTTCGACCTCGGGAGCGTCGATTTCTTCTCGCAGCATCGAAGCCGGCTCGTCGGCACCGTTGGTGCGTGCCGCCTCAAGCGCCATCGTCTCGGCGCGACGGCGGGCCGCTGAAAAGGCCTGGTCCTGATCGAGAAAACGCTCGCTCACCCCTGCTCCGTTGACGATGAAAATGCCCTCTTCCGGCGTGGTGACGAACACGGTGACGGTTGCCCGCACCTGGCCGACAACCGCACCGATGGCATTTGCGACATCGGCCTCATCAGGGATGGATGGCTCGGTGCCAAGCATGTCGGCAATAGCGGGATAATAGACCGGGGCCGAAGCCCCCAAACCGACGAGCGGGCGATCGAGACCGATCGAAAACCGCACGATACCAGGCGCGCGGGTCAGAGCACGATCGACTGCCTGCGAGACCGCCGGGTCGATGGCCCCTGCCCCGTCTTCGCCGAGACAGGCCTGCAGGATGACTTCGCACGATTGGCGCGTGACGCGATCGACGATCATCTCGGCCATCGCCTCGGCAGATGCAGCAATCGGCTGGCCGGAGCCGTCGCGGATGCGCGCTGCCAGTTCGATGCCGAGACGGGCAGCCTCGACGCTCCATTGCGACTGCCTGCCGAGCACATGCATTGCATCGGAGGGCGTCAGGCCGCAGATATGCACCAGGCCGCGTGCCACCAGCCGGTCCAGCGTTGCCCGCTGCGGCGTCGAGGTCAGCAGGTTTTCAAGCGAGATCGGCACTGTGCCGATGCGCTCGTAGAGCGCCTGCTCCTGTGGCTGCAGACCGCTCGCCAGATGGTCGGGTAGACCGGTGCGAACAGCCAGGCGGCCGTTGTTGCGGCCGGCATGTTGCGCCCGCAGTTGTTTTTCCAAAACGGACAGCACCGCATCGCCATGCAGCGCCGCCGCGAGGCTGAGCGGCATCAACCGCCTCGGCCCAAGGTCGATCTTCGCCTTCAGCCCACGATCATTGATGCGGACCTCCGAATCGCCGCCAAGGCCATAGGTGCGCATCGCCACCGCCTCGACCATGGTGCGGAAACCGCCGACCACCGCACCTTCGCCATCGAGCCGCGGACGACCGCGGTCAAGTACCGCGACATCCGTCGTCGTGCCGCCGATATCCGAGACCACGGCATTGTCGAGGCCGGTCAGGTGCCGCGCACCGACAAGGCTGGCGGCAGGGCCGGAAAGGATCGTCTCGATCGGCCGAAGTCTTGCCTCCTCGGCCGAGATCAAGGCGCCATCGCCGCGCACAACCATCATGGGCACATCGATGCCGCGGGACTTCAAAAAGCCCTCGCACGAGCCGATCAGGCGATCGATCATCGAGACGAGCCGGGCGTTCAGCAGTGTCGTCAGCGCCCGGCGCGGGCCGCCGAGCTTGGACGAAAGCTCATGGCTGCAGGTAACCGGCAGATGCGAGACTTCGCGGATGCGGTCGCGCACCCGCTTCTCGTGATCCGGATTGCGGACGGCAAAATAGCCGGCGATCGCAAAGGAGGAAACCTGATTGGCCAAGGTCGGCAGGGCCTCATCGAGCGCGGTCATGTCGAGCGGCGTCTCGCCGCCGTGAACGTTGTGACCGCCCGGCAGGAAGATCACCGGATCGGAGCCGAGCGCATCCTGCAGCCCGTCACGCTTGAGATCGTCTGGCCCGAAGCCGATCATCACCAGGCCGGCACGGCCGCCCTGGCCCTCGACGAGCGCGTTGGTCGCAAGCGTGGTCGACAGGGATACGAGGCCGATGGCGGAAGCCGGGACGCCGGCCTTCTCCAAGACGGATTCCACCGCGCCGGAAATCCCGACGGCCAGATCGTGGCGGGTCGTCAGCGCCTTTGCCTTGGCGACGACACCCGCCGTTTCGCTGAAGAGAACGGCGTCGGTGTAGGTTCCGCCGGTATCGATGCCGAGAAGAAAATGGGACGTCAATTCAAGCCAGTCCAGTGTTTCGGCCCGGGGTAGCGCCGGGTTCAATGGGGATCGATCCGGTGATATGACATATTGGAAGAGAAGGCCATCGTGTCGCGGACATTCGCAGTCAGCAGAGCGACACGATACGAACGGGGGTGCGGCATGACGTTTTCCAGAGCTTCGGCAGTCGCCGGCATTCTTGCGGCAGGTCTGCTCTTCGCCCAGCCGGGCGGCGCGCAGGACGCCGTGGAGGAGGAATACAAGCCGCAACTGCCCGACGTCTCGATCTACAAGGCGATGCTCGACGCCAACAAGCAGACCGGGTGGATCCAGTTTCGCAACTACGACGACCGGCAGCTGATCTATTTTACCGCGCTGCAGACGATGCATTGCCGGCTATCGGAAATCCGCTACTCGATCAACTCGGACGCTCTCGACAAGCGCTTCCCCTTGGCAAAATGCAATCCGCAGATCCCCTTCAACCTGCCCGCCGACGAAACGGCCGAGTATGTCTACATCTCGCTGCCCGCAAACGAGGCCAAGACATTGACGATCCAGGCGGTGTGGGACGACGGTGCCGGCAGCGAGATCGTCGTCTACAAGCCCTGCGACAATGTCGGGGATGCGACCTGCGCCGCGATCAAGACCATCAAGAAGCCATCGAAGCTGTTGCCGCAGCCGATGCCGGCGGATTCGCCGGTGCGTGGCGTGCAATCGGCTATTCCCGGCAAGACCTTCAGCGAGCCGAAACCCGCATCGGCAAGCCGCCCCGCGGTTGAGTAGTCAGCCTCTGCACCGGCCAGGGCCGGGTCTCGTCGGTGACGTCGAAACGGAACCGATGCATCAGGACGGCAAGCGCAATGACCGCCTCCTGCAGCGCGAAGGTCGCGCCGATGCAGATGCGCGGTCCGGCGCCGAAAGGCAGATACTGAAAACGATGCAGCTTCTCGCGGTTTTCCGGCAGGAAACGCTCGGGCATGAAGGCGCGCGGCCGGTCCCAGTAGAGCACGTGACGGTGCAACGTCCACGGCATCACCAGAACCGCGATGCCCTTGGGTATCCTGACGCGCTCGCCGGACGGTGACGTCCATTCGTCCTCCTCGATGGCGGCGCGATTGATCGACGGCGCCGGCGGGTAGAGACGCATCGCCTCCTCGAAGGCCGCCAGCACATGCGGCATCAGGTTCAGCCATTCGACCGGTTCGGCACCGCTCTTGAGCACGGTGTCGATCTCCGCCTCCATCGTCTCGCGGAAAGCCGGCGTGTTGGCGACGCAATAGAGCGTCCAGGCCAACGCCCGGGCAGTGGTCTCATGCCCGGCGCCGATGAAGGTGAGGATATTGTCCTCGATCTCTTGCGTCGAAAGGCCGTTTGCGCCCTCCGTCTGCAGCAGCAATGTGAGGAAATCGTTGGGCGTGCCTGCTGGGTCCGTCGCCATGCGCTGGCGCCTCATCGCCATCGTTTCCGAGACGATCGACCGGAACCGGTTCATGACCTTCTTGCCGCCGATGCGGGTCAATCGCGGCAGCCATTCCGGCGCCAGCAGGATATCCATCGGATCGACGCGCCCCATGCGGTGCAGAAGCTCTTCGACACTCTGGACGAAGCCCTCCCTTTCGACGGCGACCTCACCGGAAAACAGCGTTTCCGCCAGGATATCGAAGGTCAGTTCGGTCATGTCGCTGGCGACATTGGTGGTGAACGGCTTCACCTTCGCGTGCGCGTAGCGTTCGACGAACTCTTCCGACCGGCGCAGCATCTGCCCGGCGAATCCCTTGGCGTGGCGCGGGGTAAAAACCGGCGCAATGGCCTTGCGCGACCGTTTCCAGATCTCGCCTTCGGCCGTCAGAAGACCGTCACGCAGGATCGGGCGGAGGATCAGCCGCCGAACCTTCGACATCTCATAGTTGCTGACGTTTTCGACGAGGATATAGCGGATGAGGCCGGGATCGTTGACGATCAGGGTGCGCTGCGTGATGAACTTGGTCTCGATCCACGGCAGCGTGTAGGACGGCTCGCCCCAGAGTTCGAGCGGATTGCGCAGAACAGTCTTGATGATCTTCAGGTAGGACGGCACGCCGACCCGAGGAATGGGAGCCGGTGGTTCGAAGGGCTCCGGACGCATGTCCATGGTGATAGGCCTTTCTCGATTGCGCCAGGATTTCAGGTTTTTACGGCGCAATCAAGGAAAGTGCTTCACATGAATCACAACAGGCCTTCGAGCTCCACGAGCTTGTCGTTCACCAGCCAGCCGTAATAGTTTTCTTCGGGCCACTGGGTCTCGCCGCCCTGGTTCCTGGCGGCAAGGGCTGCTGCGCGTTGGTCCGGATTGCCGACATTGTAAAGCGTGGCGGTGACGCCGGGATTGCCTGAAATATCGACGCCGGCGATCGACTTGTAGACGTCGATCGAGTGGCGGATCGAGGCGGCCATATAGGCGAGCGAGACATCAGGATCCATGATCGCCTCGTAGACCCCGGCGGCGTTGTTCTCGTCGAGCCGTTCGTAGCCCGACGTCTTCGAGACGATATCGGTCAGCATCAGGGCGGTCAGCGGATTGATCTGCCCGAGGCCAAAGGTCTGGCCGGCAAAGAACGGCTGGAAGAAAACGGCGCTGAAACGGTTGTTCGGGAAGGACTTGCCGTCGACGGACTTGCCGCGGAATTCGCTGTCCCAGACCCGCTCGCGGCAGCTCCACAGCGAATAGGAGCTCTTCTTTCCGGTGCAGTCGGCAAATTGCGGGCGGGCGACGAACTCAGCCACCGTCTCGCCGTCATAGCCGAACTGGAAGCTGTTGCCGGCATAGGCTGCAGCCTTGACGTAGTAGGACTGCAGCCGATCGTAGGCATCGACATTGTAGGTATGTTCGCCGACGATGGCGCCGATCATGTGGATCGGTGCGATGCCATAGGCGCGCGACGTCGACTTGATCTTGCTGATCAGCTGCCGGTCATTGGCGAGCAGATCCCGCACCTTCTCGAATTTGGCATCGAAGGACGTGCGGCCGGCCTTGGTGCGGCGAACGGATGCGCCCGGGATGCCGGGTTGTTCGACGTTCCGGTTGCCCGGCGGAACAACATTGGCCGCCATCGTCTGGCCTGCGGTCAGGCAAAACGTGGCAATAGCGAGCATGCAGGCGGTAAAACGCACGATCTCTTCTTCCTATGAACGGTGGAGACGCCCTATCCGGCGGTGCGGCTCCTACGACAGGATCGTGTCGGAAAGATGCCTCCGGCCACGATCGATTGCGGTTTCCGTGTTAGAAAAAATGAAGGCGCCTGTCGAGAGACAGGCGCCTTGCATCTTCACGGTTGCCTGACGGCAAAGGATTGCCGCCACCTCCGCGTTACAGGATGCAACGCGTGCGTCACAGGATGTAACGCGACAGGTCGGTGTTGGCGGCGAGATCGCCGACGTGCTTGCGCACATATTCGGCATCGATCGTGATAGCCTGGCCAGCGCTATCCGGCGCATTGAACGAGATTTCATCCAGCACGCGCTCCATCACCGTCTGCAGCCGGCGGGCGCCGATGTTCTCGACGCTCGAGTTGAGCTGGACTGCCACGTCGGCAAGCGCATCGATGGCATCGTCGGTGAAGTCGAGTTTCACTTCTTCCGTCTCAAGCAGAGCCTTGTACTGACGGATGAGGCTCGCCTCGGTCTCCGTCAGGATGCGGCGGAAGTCTTCCTTGGTCAGGGCACGCAGCTCGACGCGGATCGGCAGGCGGCCCTGCAGTTCGGGCAGAAGATCGGAAGGCTTCGACACATGGAAGGCGCCCGAGGCGATGAAGAGAATGTGATCGGTCTTTACCGGTCCATACTTGGTCGCAACCGTCGTGCCTTCCACCAGCGGCAGCAGATCGCGCTGAACGCCTTCGCGCGATACGCCGGCACCCATGCCGCCTTCACGCGATGCGATCTTGTCGATCTCGTCGAGGAAGACGATGCCGTCGTCCTCGACCGCCCTCATCGCCTCGCGCTGGATCTGCTCGTTGTCGAGCAGCTTGTCGGACTCGTCGTTGACGAGCACCTCATAGGAAGCCTTGACCGTCGTCTTGACCTTCTTGGTGCGTGCGCCCATCGCCTTGCCGAACATTTCCGACAGGTTGAGTACACCGATATTGGCGCCCGGCATGCCCGGAATTTCGAAGCCGCCCGGCGCGCCGGTCTCGGCGATATCGACCTCGATCTCCTTGTCGTCCAGTTCGTTGGCGCGCAGCTTCTTGCGGAAGGAATCGCGCGTTGCCGGCGAGGCCGTGGCGCCGACCAGCGCGTCAAGCACCCGCTCCTCGGCATTCTGGTGCGCCCTTGCCTTGACCTCCGCCCGGCGCTTTTCGCGCACGAGACCGATGCCGACCTCGACGAGGTCGCGGATGATCTGTTCGACATCGCGGCCGACATAGCCGACTTCGGTGAACTTGGTCGCCTCGACCTTGACGAAGGGTGCACCGGCAAGCTTTGCCAGACGGCGGGAGATTTCCGTCTTGCCGACACCGGTCGGCCCGATCATCAGAATATTCTTCGGCATGACCTCGTCACGCAACTCGTCGCCGAGCTGCTGGCGCCGCCAGCGGTTGCGCAGCGCAATCGCCACCGCGCGCTTGGCGTCGTTCTGGCCGATGATGAACCGGTCGAGTTCCGACACGATTTCCCTAGGTGAAAAAGTACTCATGTATTCCTCTCAAACTCGGTCCGCGTCAGCTCCATCAGGAGTGTGCGGCCGGACGCATCTATCCATTCGCCAAAGGGCACGAAGCCAGCTTTCGCATAGGCCCTCACGGCCCTTCTGTTGCCCGCATCGGGGTCGATCACGATCCGTGGTGCGCCGGCGGCAAAAAGCGTCTGCGCAAAGGCCCTCAAGGCCAGCGACGCCACGCCTTTTCCGGTCATCTCCGGCGGGCCGATGAAGATATCGACGCCGGGGACATCGCCGGGCAGATCCTTCGCCCACGGCTCTTCGTCATATTCGGACGGTGTCCAGGACTGGATGTAGCCGGCGGGCTCGCCGGCTACATGGAAGATGAAGCCATCCACTTCGCCCGTGGCGCAGCCGTCGCGGATCAACACGACTTCCTTGTCCGGATCACCCCACCATTGCCGCACATGCGGCTCGCTCAACCAGGCATGCAGCATCGGCAGGTGGTCATCGGCCACCCGTTCGAAGCTGACATGAACCTGGTCAGTTGCCATCCAGCGTCTCCACCACGATATTGTGGTTGGTATAGACGCAGATGTCGCCTGCGATCTCGAGCGCCCGGCGGGCGATTTCTTCGGCCGACTTGTCGCTGTCCATCAGGGCGCGGGCCGCGGCAAAGGCATAGTTGCCGCCCGAGCCGATGGCGATCGTTCCATGTTCCGGCTCCAGCACGTCGCCATTGCCGGTAATCGCCAGCGTGATCGACTTGTCGGCGACCAGCATCATCGCTTCGAGATTGCGCAAATACTTGTTGGTGCGCCAATCCTTGGCGAGTTCCACTGCCGCGCGCATCAACTGGTCGGGATATTGCTCCAGCTTGGCTTCGAGCCGCTCCAGAAGCGTGAAGGCATCGGCCGTCGCCCCGGCAAAGCCGGCGATAACGTCGCCCTTGGCGAGACGCCGTACCTTGCGGGCATTGCTCTTCATCACCGTCTGGCCAAGGCTGACCTGGCCGTCGCCGGCCATCACCACCTTGCCGTCCTTGCGCACCGTGATGATGGTGGTCGCATGCATCGTTCCGTAGGGATTGTGTTCACTCATTGAAGATACCTGTCGGCCCCAGAACCAGGGGCGTTGGGGGCTCGAACGAGCCTGGTTGCTTGGAGCCTATGTAAGTGCGCCTTACGCGATTGCAAATCCCGGTGAGCCACGCAGTTGACCGTAAATCGGGCGCCTGCCCGAATCGTTCGAATCTCAGCCGCGGTTCTGGATATTTTCCGCCTCCCCTGATAAGGAGCGGCTCCAGCGCATACAGGAGAGCCTGATGGCAGAAGCCACGTCCAGCCGCACCGGCCAAGTTTCGCGAAAGACGAATGAAACGGCCGTGTCCGTATCCGTCAATATCGATGGAACCGGAACGTCGAAGATTGCGACCGGAGTCGGCTTCTTCGACCACATGCTGGACCAGCTTTCCCGACATTCGCTGATCGACATGGACATCAAAACCGATGGCGACCTCCATGTCGACGATCACCACACTGTCGAAGACACTGGCATTGCCATCGGCCAGGCCATTGCCAAGGCGCTTGGCGACCGGCGCGGCATTACCCGCTACGCCTCGCTCGACCTTGCCATGGACGAGACGATGACGCGCGCGGCGGTGGATGTGTCCGGCCGGCCGTTCCTTGTCTGGAACGTCGCCTTTACCTCACCGAAGATCGGCACGTTCGACACCGAACTGGTGCGCGAATTCTTCCAGGCGCTCGCCCAGAATGCCGGGATCACGCTGCATATCCAAAATATCTACGGCGCCAACAACCATCATATCGCCGAGACCTGCTTCAAGTCCGTCGCCCGCGTGCTTCGCACGGCAACCGAAATCGACCCGCGCCAGGCCGGACGCGTTCCCTCGACCAAGGGTACGCTTGCCTGAGCGGTCATTATCTGGCTGATGACCATGGCCTCTTACATGATCCTGACCCCGCCGGGCGCCCGCGCCGACGATGACCGAGCGCGTTTCGTCGCCGACGGCTTCTCGTGGGGCGCCTTTCTGTTTCCGGCGCTCTGGCTTTTCGCCAAGCGCATGTGGCTCTTCGGAATCGCAGTTGCTGTTCTGCAGATTTTGTTAATCTCTCTGTCGGTGATCGGTGGCGGCCTCCTGGCAGCGCTGCTGTTGCATCTGGCGCTCGGCCTCATGGTCTCGCTGGAAGGCCCTGTTTTCATCGCCCGCCGCCTGATCGCCCGCAACTGGACGGTGCGCTCGATCGTGCCGGCGCGCGATCTTGAGACCGCCGAGGAAATCTACTTCGCAAACGTGGCCCCGGCCGACCGAAAGGCAGCGGAGCGGCCATCTGTCGACTGGCCGAGACAGGCGCCGGCAAACACCGGCCCGGGTCTTGGGCTTTTTGAATCCTACGGAGAACGCTGATGCGCGTCGCCATTATCGACTATGGATCGGGCAATCTGCGCTCGGCAACGAAGGCTTTCGAACGGGCAGCGCGGGAAGCCGGCATCGACGCAGAGATCGACCTGACGGACAGGCCCGAGCGGGTGGCGACCGCCGACCGCATCGTCCTGCCGGGCGTGGGCGCCTATGCCGATTGCCGTCGCGGCCTTACGGCCGTCGACGGCATGGAGCAGGCACTGACCGAGGTCGTCGAAGAGGCCGGTCGCCCGTTTCTCGGCATCTGCGTCGGCATGCAGCTGATGTCGTCGCGCGGCCTGGAAAAGACCACGACCCACGGCTTCGGCTGGATCCCCGGCGACGTCGTAGAAATGAGGCCGGCGGATCCGTCGCTGAAAATCCCACAGATCGGCTGGAACACGCTGCGGCTTGCCCGCACGCACCCGCTGTTTGACGGCATCCGCACCGGCGACGACGGCCTGCACGCCTATTTCGTGCACTCCTACCATCTGGCCGCGGAAAATGCCGGCGATGTTGTGGCCGAGGCGGATTACGGCGGCGCCGTCACCGCCTTCGTCGCCAATGGCAACAAGGCCGGCTCGCAGTTCCATCCGGAAAAGAGCCAGGCGCTTGGCCTTGCCCTCATCTCGAATTTCCTGCGTTGGAAGCCCTGAAGGCTCCGGCGACCTCTGATCGGATAGATACATGATCCTTTTTCCCGCTATCGACCTGAAAGACGGGCAATGCGTGCGCCTGAAGCTCGGCGACATGGAGCAGGCAACGGTCTACAACCCGGATCCGGGCGCCCAGGCGCGCGCCTTCGAGGAGCAGGGTTTCGAGTGGTTGCATGTGGTCGACCTCAACGGTGCCTTTGCCGGCGAGACCGTTAATGGTGCTGCCGTCGACGCGATCCTCAAGTCGACCAAGAACCCGGTCCAACTCGGCGGCGGCATCCGTACGCTTGACCATATCGACAACTGGCTGTCGCGCGGGCTTGCCCGCGTCATCCTCGGCACCGTCGCGGTGCGCGACCCGGCACTGGTGATCGAAGCCTGCCGAAAATTCCCGGGCAAGGTCGCCGTCGGCATCGACGCTAAGGGCGGCAAGGTTGCGGTCGAGGGCTGGGCCGAGGCGTCGGAACTCGGCGTCATCGAGCTTGCGAAGAAATTCGAGGGTGCCGGCGTATCGGCGATCATCTACACCGACATCGATCGCGACGGCATTCTCACGGGCATCAACTGGCCTTCGACGCTGGAGCTTGCCGATGCGGTTTCGATCCCGGTGATCGCTTCGGGCGGTCTCGCTTCGATGGATGATATCCGGCGAATGATCGCCCCGGATGCGGCAAAACTTGAAGGCGCGATCTCCGGCCGTGCGCTCTATGATGGCCGCATCGACCCGCAGGAAGCCCTGGCGCTGATCCGCGCCACGAGAAAGGCATGAGCCGATGACCCTCAAAGCCCGCGTTATCCCCTGCCTCGACGTCAAGGACGGTCGGGTCGTCAAAGGGGTCAACTTCGTCGACCTGATCGATGCCGGCGACCCGGTGGAGGCAGCCCGCGCCTATGATGCGGCCGGAGCGGACGAGCTCTGCTTCCTCGACATCACCGCCTCGTCGGACAACCGCGAAACCATCTTCGATGTGGTGGCGCGCACGGCCGAGCAGTGTTTCATGCCACTGACCGTCGGCGGTGGCGTGCGTCAGGTGGCCGATATCCGCAAGCTGCTTTTGGCAGGCGCCGACAAGGTGTCGATCAACACGGCGGCGGTGAAGAACCCGGAGTTCGTCGCCGAAGCCGCCGACAAGTTCGGCAACCAGTGCATCGTCGTTGCGATCGACGCCAAGAAAGTCTCGAAGGACGGCGAAGAGAACCGCTGGGAAATCTTCACCCATGGCGGCCGCCAGACGACGGGCATCGATGCGGTGGACTTTGCCCGGCGCGTCGTCGATCTCGGTGCCGGCGAAATCCTTTTGACCTCGATGGATCGTGACGGAACGAAGAGCGGCTACGATATCGCGCTCACCCGGGCGGTTGCCGATGCGGTGCGTGCGCCGGTCATTGCGTCCGGAGGCGTCGGCACGCTCGACCATATGGTTGCCGGCATCCGCGACGGCCATGCGACGGCGGTTCTGGCCGCTTCGATCTTCCACTTCGGCACCTATAGCATTGGCGAAACCAAGCGCTATATGGCCGAACATGGCATCGCCATGCGTCTCGATTGAGTTTCAGGGTTTCGTTCATGAGTGATTTCTCCCTTTCCGACCTCGAGACCATCGTCGCCGCGCGCGCCAAAGCGTCACCGGACGAATCCTGGACGGCGAAACTGGTCGCAAGCGGCCAGCAGAAAGCGGCCAAGAAGCTGGGCGAGGAAGCGGTCGAAACCGTGATCGCAGCGATCCGCAACGACCGCCAGAATCTCGTCGATGAGAGCGCCGATCTGCTCTATCATCTCATGGTCGTATTGAAAATTGCAGACATTCCGTTGCAGGATGTGCTCGACGAACTTGCACGGCGGACAAGCCAATCCGGTCTGCAGGAAAAGGCTAATCGGCAGGATCCATGACCCTAGCTGCGCAAGACATCGAAACGGTCGATCTCCCGGACAATCTCCAGAACCGGGACTATTCGCCCTATCATCTGTTTTCTGCCGAAGAGTGGTCCCGCTTTCGCGCGGACACGCCCCTGACGTTGACGGCAGACGAAGTGCAGCGTCTGCGCTCGCTGAACGACCCGGTGGACCTCGGCGAGGTCAGGCAGATTTACCTGTCGCTGTCGCGGCTTCTGTCCGCGCATGTGGAATCGTCCCAGCTTTTGTTCGAGCAGCGCAAGCGCTTCCTCAGCATGTCCGGCGAGACGAAGACGCCCTTCGTCATCGGCATTGCCGGATCGGTCGCCGTCGGCAAGTCGACGGCCGCACGTATCCTTGCCCAGCTCCTGTCGCGCTGGCCGTCGAGCCCGAAGGTCGATCTGGTGACGACGGACGGCTTCCTCTATCCGAACGCCGTCCTGCAGCGCGAAAACATGATGGATCGCAAGGGCTTCCCGGAAAGCTACGACCTCGGCGCGCTGCTGCGGTTCCTCTCGGCGATCAAGGCCGGCCAGCCCAATGTCAAGGCACCGAGCTATTCGCACATGACCTATGACGTGCTGCCGGACCAGTACACGGTCATCGACCGGCCCGACATTCTGATCTTCGAAGGCATCAACGTCCTGCAATCGCGCAACCTGCCCGCCGACGGCAAGATCGTGCCGATGGTCTCGGACTTCTTCGACTTCTCGATCTACATCGACGCCGAGGAGAGCCTGATCCACAGCTGGTATGTCAGCCGCTTCATGCGCCTCAGGGAAACGGCCTTCAAGAATCCGGAATCCTACTTCCACCGCTATGCGACCATCAGCGAGGATGCGGCGCGCGCGATCGCCGAAGGACTTTGGCACAACATCAACCTGAAGAACCTGCACCAGAACATTCTGCCGACGCGGCCGCGCGCCGACCTCATCCTGCAGAAAGGCCCCAACCACCTCACCGAGAAGGTGGCGCTGCGCAAGCTTTGAGCGTGCAACATGCGTGCGACCCGAGAATACGCAGCGATGGCTTCGCGGAAAATGTGGGCGTGACGCGAAGGCTGCCGCTCTATTTTGACGCGACATGCCTTAGGGGTTCACCCGGCGCAGCGTCAGATTGAGTCGGCCACCGTTCTTGAGCAGCGTCGATGTGTTCGGATAGATCCGGTCGACGCCGTGGAAGGCCAGACGCCCCTCGCCGCCGAGCACGACGATATCGCCGCTTTCGAGCCTGAAGGATATGGTCTGGCTGCCGCGCTCTCTGCCGCCGACCCGAAACAGGCAGCTATCGCCAAGGGAAATCGAGACGACTGATGTTTCCAGATCGCGCTCGTCCCTGTCTTGGTGCAGACCCATGCGGGCCTCGTCGGAATAGAAATTCACCAGGCATGCTTCCGGCCGTTTGTCGCTGGCCGAAACCGCATTCCAGATTTCAAGGAGAACATCCGGCATCGGCGGCCACGGCCTGCCCGTCCCCGGATGCTGCGGCTGATAACGGTAGCCCTTCTCGCGGTCGGTCACCCAGCCGAGCGGGCCGCAATTGGTCATGCGCACCGACATCGGCTTACCGGTCTTCGGCATCGCCGGCACGAACAGCGGCGCTTCGTGCACCACGCCCCTGATCGCTTCAACGATCTGCTCCTGACGGGCCCGGTCGAGAAAGCCAGGGATGTGTTTTATTCCTTTCGGGAGAACCTGCATGAGGTTGCCCTCACTCCTCAAGCCCGAGCAGTTTTGCCGGGACGCCGTAGCGCTCAGACCAGCCGGCATAGGCGACATCCGTCGGACCAACGACGTGATCCACCAGATTCCATCGACCGCCCTGGAAGCTGACGAGCGCGAACACCGTCAAGCCATCCATCATGTCGGCCTCGTCGCGAAACCCGGTCTGCGCGAGATCGATGCTGCCGCCGCCCGGACGTTGCGGCTCGACCTGGACGAAGGCCCAGTTCGGCGCCGCTCGCATCGTCGTGACGACGAATTCAACCGAACCGCGCATCTCCGCCTCGACGGCAGGCCGCAAGGCATCAAGGATCGCTGCACGCTCCGAACTACCCTTAGCCGGCTCACGCAGCGATTGCGCGGTGCCGGCGGAGGCAAGTCCAAGACTTGCGACCACCAGAACGACGCTCGAAAATGCACGCATCGACAAGGCTGTCACGCGGCATCCAGATCCGGAATGCGCAGCACCTGACCGGGGTAAATTTTGTCGGGATGGGTCAGCATCGGTTTGTTTGCCTCGAAGATGACCGTGTGCTTGGCGCCCTTGCCCTTGCCGTACTGCGCCTCGGCGATCTTCCAGAGGTTGTCGCCCTTCTTGACGGTATAGAAGACGGGGGCCTTGGCGGGCGCGGGCGCTGCACCGGCATCCGCCACCTTCAGCTCAGACGCTTCGACCGAAGACACGCCGAGCGTGTTGCCGACGGCGACGACCGCCTTCTCGAACGCCGTCTGATCCTTGACGACACCCTTCAGCACCACCTTGTCGTTGACGACTTCGACCTGGACGTCCTTGGTGCCGAGATCGTGCGAAGCGAGTTCCTTCTGGACGCTGTCGGCATCAGGCGCATCGTCGTCACCGCCAATGCCCAACTTCTTGCCGGCGTTCTTGATAAAACTGAAAAGGCCCATGGATTTCTCCTTCTGCAAAAGTTCCTGCGCGATAAGAGAGGGCGCTTGGCGACAAAAGACAAGGGACAGCCGAAAAGAATCCGCAACCGCAAGTCACTCGCCAGTCGGGCGGCCGCGCAACTTCTTGGTCTCGCCGCGACCGGTTTTTTCCTTCAGTCGGCGCTCGATCGAGCCGCGTGTCGGCTTGGTCTTCCTGCGCGGTGGCGGCGGCGGCTCCGCGGCCTTCAGGATCATCTCCTTCAGCCGTTCACGGGCATCCTCGCGGTTGCGCTCCTGGCTGCGAAAGCGACTGGCCTCGATCATCAACACGCCGTCTTTCGAGGCGCGGCGACCGGCGAGCTTCAGGGTGTTGGCCTTGATGCGATCGGTGAGCGCGGGCGAGGCCTGGACATTGAAGAACAACTGAACGGCCGTCGACACCTTGTTGACGTTCTGTCCACCCGGCCCGCCAGCCAGCACGAATTGCTCGCTGAGTTCCCACCCGGCGATAACGATCTGTTCGTTGATGTATAAAGGGTCGCTGGCCATGATCGCTCCTGGCGCTTTCTACTGCATAATTCCTAAAACCGGAATCGATTTACGGAGAAAATTATGCAGCAGATCTCGAGCCTTACAGCGTCCTTTGCGCGTCACATTTGACGCGTGCGCTGCAGCGCACAGAGCGAACCGCTTGAAAACAAGCAACCACAAAAAGTGAAACCCGGCCATTGAGGCCGGGTTTCACGTGAATCATAGCCAGCAATGCTTATTCGGCGGCAATCTTCGTGCCGGGAGCTGCATCGCGGACGCTGCCATCGACATGGTCTTCGAACTTGGCGAAGTTGGCGACGAACATATCGACGAGGCGACGGGCCTGAGCGTCATAGGCGTTACCATCAGCCCAGGTCGAGCGCGGATCAAGAATGCCGTCGTCGACGCCCGGTACCGAAACCGGCACGGCGAAGCCGAAGTTCGCGTCAGTGCGCAGTTCGCTAGCGTTCAGCGAACCGTCGAGGGCTGCCGCGAGCAGGGCGCGGGTCACCTTGATCGGCATGCGGCTGCCGGCGCCATAGGCACCGCCGGTCCAGCCGGTGTTGACCAGCCAGCAGGTGACGCCGTTGTTGGCGATCAGATCCTTCAGCAGGTTGCCGTATTCCGACGGGTGACGCGGCATGAACGGCGCGCCGAAGCAGGTCGAGAACGTTGCTTCCGGCTCGGTGACGCCCTTCTCGGTGCCGGCGACCTTGGCGGTGTAGCCAGACAGGAAGTGATACATCGCCTGTTCCGGCGTCAGCTTGGCGATCGGCGGCATCACGCCGAAGGCATCGGCGGTCAGCATGATGATCGTGCGCGGCTGCGGCGCGGTACCGGTTTCGCTGGCATTCGGGATGAAATCGAGCGGATAGGCGCAGCGGGTGTTTTCGGTCAGCGAACCGTCGTCGAAATCGGGAACCCGGCGTTCGTCGAGAACGACGTTCTCCATGACGGTGCCGAAGCGGCGGGTCGTCGCGAAGATTTCCGGCTCGGCCGCTTCGGAGAGACGGATGGCCTTGGCATAGCAACCGCCTTCGAAATTGAAGACGCCCTGCTCTCCCCAGCCATGCTCATCGTCACCGATCAGCGTGCGGGTCGGATCGGCCGAAAGCGTGGTCTTGCCGGTGCCCGACAGGCCGAAGAAGATGGCGGTATCGCCTTCAGGGCCGACATTGGCCGAGCAGTGCATCGGCATGACGCCCTTCTTCGGCAGCAGGTAGTTCAGAACGGTAAATACCGACTTCTTCATCTCGCCGGCATAGGACGTACCGCCGATGAGAATGAGACCGTTGGTCAGATCGCAGGCAATGACCGTTTCCGTGCGGCAGCCGTGCCGCTCGGGATCAGCCTTGAAGCTCGGCAGGTCGATGATCGTCAGCTTCGGCAGGAAGGAAGCCAGCGCACCACGCTCCGGACGGATCAGCAGGTTGCGAATGAACAGCGAATGCCAGGCAAATTCCGTGACGACGCGGGTCGGCAGGGCATTGTCCTTGTCGGCGCCGCCAACGAGATCCTGGACATAGAGCGACATGCCCTTGGCATGATCAAGCATATCCTGGCGCAGCACGGCGAAATGCTCCGGCGACAGCGGCTTGTTGTTGTCCCACCAGATCTGATCGTCGGTGGACGCATCACGAACGACGAACTTGTCCTTCGGGGAGCGGCCGGTGTGCTGACCGGTGCGCGCAACGATCGCGCCGTGCGCCGTCAGCTGAGCCTCGCCGCGGCGAATGGCTTCTTCATAAAGCTCTGGGGCTTCGAGGTTGTAGCGGACCACATCGAGATCCGTAAAGCCGAGTTTTTCCAAGCCGTTCGCTGCATTGCGAGTGCCGAGTTGCTCCATGGTCAAGCTTCCTTCGTGTTTGGCCATTGGCGTTAAATCTGGCCGGAACATACTTGCATGCTCGCTCAAAAACAAGGCGACGTCAAAAAAAGAATAATGATTTCAGTATATTAATCGATTTAAAGAAAATTATCGTTTTTTTAATCGGTTGAATCCGAGTTCCCTGCGCCATATCTGCCTCTGGGCGACGGAGTGTACGCTTGAGCGCATTTTGGGCTTCGCCACAATTTGTTCCACCTTTATACTCAAGTAACGCACCCGTGACTCGCGGTTGCCGCAGATTCGGAGACGAAACCGGCGATCGGCCTCAAATGACGGAGTTGAACACGATGCAGACCATCGCGCTTGTCGATGATGACCGGAATATCCTGACGTCCGTATCCATCGCGCTTGAAGCTGAAGGCTACAAGGTCGAGACCTATACCGACGGCGCCTCGGCGCTCGAAGGCCTGTTGGCCCGACCGCCGCAGCTTGCGATCTTCGACATCAAGATGCCGCGCATGGACGGCATGGAGCTGTTGCGGCGCCTGCGTCAGAAGTCGGATTTGCCGGTGATCTTCCTGACCTCCAAGGACGAGGAAATCGACGAGCTCTTCGGCCTGAAGATGGGTGCGGACGATTTCATCACCAAGCCGTTCTCCCAGCGCCTGCTGGTCGAGCGCGTCAAGGCGATCCTGCGCCGGGCGGCCAACCGCGAAGCGGCTGCAGCCGGCGGCACCGCCGGAACACCCAAGACTTCCGACACGCCCTCGCGCTCGCTCGAGCGTGGGCAGCTGGCCATGGACCAGGAGCGCCACACCTGCACCTGGAAGAACGAGCCGGTCACGCTTACGGTGACCGAGTTTCTCATTCTTCACTCCCTCGCCCAGCGCCCGGGCGTGGTGAAGAGCCGCGACGCGCTGATGGACGCCGCCTATGACGAGCAGGTCTATGTCGACGACCGCACCATCGACAGCCACATCAAACGGCTGCGCAAGAAGTTCAAGATGGTCGACAATGACTTCGACATGATCGAGACGCTTTACGGCGTCGGCTACCGCTTCCGCGAGATGGCCTGAAGCGACGCGGGGTCTCAGCACTTGCCATCGCGTCGTTTGTGGAGCATTCAGAACCGACGCGATGGCGGCAGGCTTTGACCCGCCTCTTGGCTTGGCCGGTGGCATCGGATCCACGAGACCGAAGACCAGAAAGAACATCCGCGGATCTGCGAAACCCGACATCCGGGTGACGCCTGGTCGCAATCAGAAGATACGGCGGGGATACTCCCGCTGCGGGAGCGGAAAGACTTGGTGGAAGTCTTGCAAGGCGATGTCGATGAACTTGACGGACGGACATCGGCGAAAGGCCGGCGCTGGGCCTATTCGTTCACGCTGATTCGCCGCCTGTTCGGCAACGCCGTCTTTTCGAGCCTGACGCGACGGATCGTCTTCTTCAATCTCGTTGCGCTCGTGGTTCTGGTCGGCGGGATCATGTATCTCAACCAGTTTCGCGAAGGGCTGATCGACGCCCGCGTCGAAAGCCTGCTGACCCAGGGCGAAATCATCGCCGGCGCCATTTCGGCTTCCGCCTCCGTCGACACCAATTCGATCACCATCGATCCTGAAAAACTGCTGGAGCTGCAGGCCGGCCAGAGCATCACGCCGCTGCCGAGCGACGAAGACCTCGATTTCCCCATCATCCAGGAACGGGTGGCTCCGGTGCTCAGGCGGCTGATCTCGCCGACCCGCACCCGCGCGCGCCTGTTCGACGCCGATGCGGATCTGCTGCTCGATTCGCGCCACCTTTATAGCGGCGGCCAGGTGCTGCGCTTCGACCTGCCGCCCGTCGATCCCGAAGCCACCGGTATCGAGGAAAAGTTCGGAAGCTGGATCAACCGCCTGCTGCAGTCGGGCGACCTGCCGCTCTACAAGGAGCCGCCGGGCGGCAACGGATCGATCTATCCGGAAGTGATGAACGCGCTGACCGGCGTGCGTGGTGCGGTGCGCCGCGTGACCGAAAAGGGCGAGCTCATCGTCTCGGTCGCCGTGCCAGTGCAGCGGTCCCGCGCCGTTCTCGGCGTGCTGCTCTTGTCCACCCAGGCCGGCGATATCGACAAGATCGTGCATGCCGAACGCCTCGCCATCATCCGCGTGTTCGGGGTAGCCGCCCTCGTCAACGTCATTCTGTCGCTGCTCTTGTCGTCGACGATCGCCAATCCGTTGCGGCGCCTTTCGGCCGCCGCCATCCGGGTGCGTCGCGGCGGTGCCAAGGAGCGCGAGGAAATTCCTGATTTCTCGTCGCGCCAGGACGAGATCGGCAATCTCTCCGTCGCGTTGCGCGAGATGACGACCGCACTCTACGACAGAATCGCGGCGATCGAGAATTTCGCCGCCGACGTCAGCCATGAGTTGAAGAATCCGCTGACGTCGCTGCGCAGCGCAGTCGAAACGCTTCCGCTCGCCCGCACCGACGAATCGAAGAAGCGGCTGATGGACGTCATCCAGCATGACGTTCGTCGCCTCGACCGCCTGATCAGCGATATCTCCGACGCCTCGCGTCTTGACGCCGAGCTTGCGCGTAGCGACGCCAAGGTGATCGACCTCGAAAAACTGCTGGGCGACCTCGTCGATATCTCGCGCCAGATCCGCAGCAAGAAGAAGCCGGTGCTGCTCGATTTCGTCATCGACCGCAAGGACAGCCCCAAGGCGCGCTTCGCCATCAACGGCTACGAACTGCGCATCGGCCAGATCATCACCAATCTGATCGAAAACGCCCGCTCCTTCGTACCCGAACAGGGCGGCCGCATCGTCGTGCGCCTGACGCGCTCCCGGTCGCGCTGCCTCGTCTATATCGAGGACAATGGTCCCGGCATCCAGGCAGAAGACATCGACCGGATCTTCGAACGCTTCTATACCGACAGGCCGGAAGGCGAAGACTTCGGCCAGAACTCCGGTCTTGGCCTGTCCATCTCCCGGCAGATTGCCGAAGCGCACGGCGGCACGCTGAAGGCCGAGAACATCATGGGTCCGGATCGGCGGATCGTCGGCGCCCGCTTCGTGCTTTCCCTGCCCGCCGAGCCGCACGCGTGACGCCGCGGCACAACATTCACGGCACGGCAATGGTTCTCGGCACGACCGGCTTTCTGGTAACCGGACCTTCCGGCATCGGCAAATCGCGGCTGGCGCTCGCCTGTATTTCGGCGGCACAGCAGATGGGACACTTTGCGGCACTGGTCGCCGACGATCGTGTCGACCTGTCAATGGAGCAGGGCCGAATAATCGCCCGTTGCCCCGCGTCGATCGAAGGCCTGATAGAGATCCGCGGCGCCGGCATTGCCAGGCTCGAGACGGTGCATGCAGCGGTAATGGATTGGGCAATCCTGCCCGTCAACGCGCCATTCGATCCGCGCATGCCGCCGGAAAACGAGGAACTTCCCCTACCCGGCGGTGGCAGCCTGCCAATTGTTCGCGTCCCCATTGAAAACGGCGTACACGTGCTTGCTGTTCTGCGTGTGCTGCTACCCGAAAAATTAGGATTTTAGCTATAGTTGCAGGCAACTGGGCTGGTTTTTCGGCATTTTTGGCTTGCACTTCGCCTTTTCCTTGCCAAGATGGCCGCCCCAACAGGTGGACGAAATTGCTGCATTGCGATATCTGACCATCAGTGAATTGCGCGTGCAGTCGGAGAAAAGATACCCATGATCGGACTTGTGCTTGTCACCCATGGCAAGCTGGCTGAGGAATTCCGGCACGCGCTCGAGCATGTTGTCGGTCCGCAAAAAGCTATCGAGACCGTTTGCATCGGCCCCGAGGACGACATGGATCAGCGTCGGCAGGATATCCTCGACGCCGTGACCAATGTCGACGAGGGCCACGGTGTCATCATTCTCACCGATATGTTCGGCGGCACGCCTTCCAATCTTGCCATCTCGGTCATGCGCAGCGGCACGGTCGAAGTCATCGCCGGCGTCAACCTGCCGATGCTGATCAAGCTGGCCGGCGTGCGTGGCGAAAGCGACATGGACAAGGCCCTGCTGGAGGCTTCCGAGGCGGGACGCAAATACATCAACGTCGCCAGCCGCGTCCTGAGTGGAAAATGATGGACCATCGCACCGACATGTTGCTGACGCGCGAGCTCCTCATCGTCAACAAACGCGGCCTCCACGCCCGCGCTTCGGCGAAGTTCGTACAAACGGTCGAGGCCTACGATGCCGAAATCACGGTGTCGAAGGACGGCAGCACCGTCGGGGGCACCTCGATCATGGGCCTGATGATGCTGGCCGCCAGCACCGGCTCAAGCGTTTGCGTCACCGCCAGCGGTGCGCAGGCCGAAGAAGCGCTGAATGCGCTCGACGCGCTTGTGCGCGACAAGTTCGGCGAAGAAATGTGACCGACAATATAAAGATATAAAGACTTCTTTATATCGAGGTTGCCCTGCCCCAGGATTCCTGATAGATCGATCGCACTCTCACCGCGATGACATGCGCGGGAGGCATAGTCGTGCCGCCGGATGGCCAGAGGGCCAGAGCGGCTTGAAGAGATCAGCCTGGAGAATTTCATGACCACCACTCAGGATTACATCGTCGCCGACATCGGTCTTGCCGATTTCGGACGCAAGGAAATCACGATCGCCGAAACCGAGATGCCGGGCCTGATCGCCTGCCGCGAAGAGTTCGGCGCCTCCAAGCCGCTGAAGGGCGCGCGGATCACCGGTTCGCTGCACATGACCATCCAGACGGCCGTGCTGATCGAGACGCTCGCGGCTCTCGGCGCTGACATCCGTTGGGCCTCGTGCAACATCTTCTCGACCCAGGACCACGCAGCCGCAGCAATTGCTGCCAGCGGCATCCCGGTCTTCGCCGTCAAGGGCGAAACGCTTGAAGAATACTGGACCTACACCGACAAGATCTTCCAGTGGACCGACGGCGGCGTCTCCAACATGATCCTGGACGACGGTGGCGACGCGACCATGTACATCCTGCTCGGCGCCCGCGCCGAAGCCGGCGAGGACGTTCTCTCCAACCCGGGTTCGGAAGAAGAAGAGATCCTGTTCGCGCAGATCAAGAAGCGCCTCCAGGCTTCGCCGGGCTGGTTCACCAAGCAGCGTGACGCCATCAAGGGCGTGACCGAGGAAACGACGACAGGCGTCAACCGTCTGTACCAGCTCCAGGCCAAGGGCCTGCTGCCCTTCCCGGCAATCAACGTCAACGATTCCGTCACCAAGTCGAAGTTCGACAACAAGTACGGCTGCAAGGAATCGCTGGTTGACGGCATCCGCCGCGGCACCGACGTGATGATGGCCGGCAAGGTTGCCGTTGTCTGCGGCTACGGCGACGTCGGCAAGGGCTCGGCTGCTTCGCTCAGCGGCGCTGGCGCCCGCGTAAAGGTCACGGAAGTCGACCCGATCTGCGCCCTGCAGGCAGCCATGGACGGTTTCGAAGTCGTCCAGCTCGAAGATGTTGTTTCGTCTGCCGACATCTTCATCACCACGACCGGCAACAAGGACGTCATCCGCATGGACCACATGCGCGAGATGAAGGACATGGCGATCGTCGGCAACATCGGCCACTTCGACAACGAAATTCAGGTCTCCGCGCTGCGTAACCTGAAGTGGACGAACATCAAGCCGCAGGTCGACATGATCGAGTTCCCGAAGGGCAACCGCATGATCCTTCTGTCGGAAGGTCGCCTGCTCAACCTCGGCAACGCCACCGGTCACCCGTCCTTCGTGATGTCCGCTTCGTTCTCCAACCAGGTGCTGGCTCAGATCGAGCTTTTCACCAAGGGTGAGAACTACAAGAACGAAGTCTACGTTCTGCCGAAGGCGCTCGACGAGAAGGTTGCCCGCCTGCACCTGAACAAGCTGGGCGCGAAGCTCTCCGAGCTGTCGCGCGAACAGGCCGACTATATCGGCGTCGGCCAGCAGGGTCCGTTCAAGCCGGAACACTACCGGTACTAATCGTTACCCGGGCAATCCACAACATGTTGTGGCCGCGTTCTTGACAAGAGAGCGCGGCCTCTTTTTTGGGCAGCTCCCTTCCCGGCGATTCGTCAACGAAGTATGCTCTAACCCATTGATTCGTGATGCCGGTGCGGACCTTCGGGCATTGCGAGTGGGATGTCTTGTCGGCAAGCGGCAAACAGACGGAGACAGACCGGGGATGCAATCAGAACTGACGCGAACCCTTCAACCGGGTATCGCCGGAACTGCGCATGGCACTACAGGGCCGGCAGCACCCTTCGGGCAGACGGGGACGGCAGCGCCATGACAACAGCACAACAAACCTCATCGGGCGGTCGCCGCAAAGGTCCGGTATATCTCCGCCGCCTGATTTCTTGCACGGCGCTTTTCGCTGCGACCGATGCGGTCGCCCAGGTCTCGGCGCAGAAGGCGAATATCTTCGGTTCGTCGGAGGTCATCACCTTCTCCGTCCTCATCGGCGTCATTTCCGCGGCGATGATCTCGGCAATCTGGCTGATCCGCCAGCGCGGCAATATCGAGGCTGAAAACCGCGAGCTGCGATCCGACCTTTCGGACGCCAATCAGCGCCTCTCGCGCTTCCAGGCGCTCATTGCCGACAAGAACCGCCGCATCGTCATCTGGGATGGGCTTGCCGAGCGGGCCGAGTTGCTCGGCCAGTTGCCGGCAGAAACCGGCGCGCCTGCAGACGATCGCGAGTTCCTGGCCTTTGGGCGCTGGATTAAGGCGAATTCCGCCAGCGAGCTCGAAAAGGCGATCGACGCCTTGCGCACGCAGGCACGCAGCTTCGATCTGGTGCTCGAAACGACGCGCAACGAAGTCCTGGAGGCACAAGGCCGCGTTTCCGGCGGACGCGCTTTTGTGCGCTTCATCGCGCTTAACAACATGCGGGCTGAACTGGCTGAACTGAAGCTCGAACGCGATCGCCTCAACAACTCGCTGACGTCCTTCCGCACCCTGCTCGACGCGATCGACCTGCCGGTCTGGCAGCGCGGCACCGATGGAGCGCTGAGCTGGGTCAACGAGGCCTATGCCGACGCCGTGGAAGCCCCCAACGTCGCTGCAGCCATCGCCGAGGGCCGTGAACTGCTGGCGACCGTGGCACGCGAAAAAATACGCGCCGTCTCGACCTTCGACACGCCATTCCGAGACAAGCTGTCGACCGTGGTCAAGGGCAACCGCACATTCTTCGACGTCGTCGACGCACGCAGCCCGGCCGGAACGACCGGCATTGCCATCGACGTCTCCGGCGTCGAGGCTGTGCGGGAAGAACTCAATCGCACGCTCAAGAGCCACGCGGAAACGCTTGACCATCTCGCAACGCCGGTCGCAATCTTCGACGGCAATCAGCGCCTGCAATTCTACAACCAGGCCTTCCAGCGCCTCTGGAACCTGGACATGGGCTTCCTCGAGCGCAAGCCGGACAATGGCGAAGTGCTCGACCGTCTGCGCTCGGGCGGACAGCTGCCCGAACAGCTCAACTGGAAACAGTGGAAGGCGAACGCGCTCTCCGTCTACCAGGCGCTCGATACGCAATCCGACCTCTGGCACCTGCCGAACGGCCAGACGCTACGGGTATTCGCAACGGCACGGCCGCAAGGCGGCGTCACGTGGGTATTCGAGAACCTAACCGAGAAGGTCGATCTGGAAACCCGCTACAACACGCTGGTCCAGGTCCAGGGCGAAACGATCGACCATCTGGCCGAAGGCGTTGCGGTGTTCGGTCCCGATGGCCGCATCCGGCTTTCCAACCCGGCCTTTCGCGCGACCTGGGGCATCAACGAGACCGAGGCGAAGCCAGGCACGCATATCCGCGCGATCGAGCAGGCCTGCCTCATGTCCTACGACCAGCCGGACGGCTGGAAGCGGTTCTCCCATATCATCACCAGTTTCGACGACGAACGGCCCTCGAGTCGAGGCATTCTTGAACTTCGAACCGGGCTGATCCTCGACTACGCCGTCATTCCGCTGCCAAACGCCCAGACGATGCTGACCTTCGTCAACATCACCGACAGCGTGCGGGTCGAACGGGCACTGACCGAGAAGAACGATGCGCTGCGCAAGGCGGATGCGCTGAAGAACGACTTCGTTCATCACGTGTCCTACGAGCTGCGCTCGCCGCTTACCAACATCATCGGTTTTGCCGATTTGCTGAAGACGCCTGCCTTTGGTGACCTCAACGATCGGCAGGCGGAATATGTCGATCACATCGCCACGTCCTCGTCGCTGCTTTTGACCATCGTCAACGACATTCTCGATCTTGCGACCGTCGACGCCGGCATCGTCGAGCTCGACATGTCGGAAATCAATCTTACCGACTTCCTCGACGACATCGCCCATCAGATGGCTGACCGACTGGTCGAGGGCGGCGTCACACTGCGCGTTGCGGCACCCGACAACCTCGGACGCATGGTCGCCGACCAGCAGCGGCTGAAGCAGATTTTCGTCAAGCTGCTCACCAACGCCGCCAACTTTGCTCCTGACGGTAGTGTCATCGAGCTTTCGTGCCGGCGCGACGGTGGAGACTTCGTCTTTTCCGTTTCGGACAGCGGACCGGGCATTCCCCAGGACGTGCTCGATACGGTGTTCAACCGCTTCGAAAGCCACGGTCAGCGCGGCGGCGCCGGCCTTGGCCTGTCGATCGTCGAGAGCTTCGTCAGCCTTCACCACGGCACCGTGTCGATCCGCAGCCGTGAGGGCGAAGGCACCGAGGTCAGCTGCCGTATCCCTTCGGCAGAGGTCCCGAAGATCGTCGCGGCGGAATAATGAAGCCGATCGAACGCTTCCTGAAGGACGAGGCAGCCACGATCCAGCTTGGCGAAGACCTGGCTCTGGCGCTGAAAGTCGGCGACTGCCTGGCTCTCTCGGGTGATCTTGGGGCCGGAAAGTCGACCTTGGCACGCGCCTTCCTGCGCGCCGTCGCCGATGACGACGGGCTGGAAGTCCCGAGCCCGACATTTACGCTGGTGCAGAGCTACGACCTGCGCATTCCCGTGGCGCATTTCGATCTCTATCGGCTGGCAGATGCCAGCGAACTCGATGAGCTGGGCTTCGACGAGGCGCTGTCTCTGGGCGTCTGCCTGGTCGAATGGCCGGAGAGGGCCGACGGGGCGTTGCCTTCCGACAGGATCGTGCTGCAGATCACCCATGAGGCGGCCGGACGAACCGCCAGCATCGCCGGCCCCGAAGATGCCCTGCAGCGCATTACCCGCTCGCTGGCGATCCGCGATTTCCTCGCAGGTAACGGATTTGCGGACGCGCGCCGACGTCACCTGAGCGGCGATGCCTCGGTGCGAGCATACGAACGGGTCGACGGCCGAGACGGCCTTCCGAGCCGGATCCTGATGGATGCCGCGCGGCATAAGCCCGGTCCGATCCTCCAGGATGGCAGGTACTACCAGCAACTCGCGCATATCGCCGAAGATGTGATCCCCTTCGTCGCCATCGACGAGCTCCTCAGAGAACGGGGCTTTGCAGCACCTGTGATCTACGCACGCGATCTCGACCAGGGAATTCTGCTGATCGAGGACCTCGGCTCCGAAGGAGTACTCGACGAGGCCGGGAAGCCGATCGAGGCACGCTACGTCGAAAGCGCGCGCTTGCTCGCCCGACTTCACGCCACCCCGGCAAGGCGTGACATCGCGCTCTCCGGCGGCGTAGAGCACCATATCCCTGATTTCGACCGGAGGGCGATGAAGATAGAGACCCGGCTGCTCACCGACTGGTACCTGCCGTGGAAACGCGGCGAGCCGGCGACGGAACAGGAAAAGCAGGAATACGCGGCGATCTGGGACGACCTCATCGACCTCATCGCGACGTCGGAGAAGAACCTGCTCCTGCGCGACTTTCACTCGCCGAACATCATCTGGCGTCCCGAGCACGAGGGTCTCCAGCGTGTCGGCCTGATCGACTTCCAGGATGCGATGATTGGCCCGACGGCCTATGACGTGGCGTCACTGGTGCAGGACGCTCGGGTGACGATCGAACCGGCACTGGCAAGCCGCATGATGGATGCCTATCTCGGCGACCGCCGCGCTGCCGGTTCGTTCGACGAGGCCCTGTTCCTTCGCGACTGGCATCTGATGTCGGCGCAGCGCAACTGCAAGCTCGTCGGCATCTGGGTGCGGCTGATGCAGCGCGACGGCAAACCCGGCTATATGAAGCATATGCCGCGCACTTTCGCCTATCTCGAAGTCGCTCTCATGCACGAAGCGCTGAAACCCTTGCGCGACTGGTGTATGAAGACGGGAATCATCGTGCCCGAATCAGCGAACTGACAGAGAAGCAATGTCGATCAGCAATGCGATGGTGCTCGCGGCGGGCCTCGGTACCCGTCTACGCCCGATCACCAACTCCATCCCGAAGCCACTGGTGAAGATCGCCGGCAAGCCGATGATCGACTATGTTCTGGATCTGCTGGTGAACGCCGGCGTCACCAGGGCAGCCGTCAACGTCCACCACTTCGCCGACCAGATGGAAGCACATCTGGCGCAGCGCCCGGCGCCCGAAATCGTGATTTCCGACGAACGCGATGCGCTGATGAATTCGGGCGGTGGCCTGGTCAAGGGGCTGAAGCTGCTTGCCGATGGCCCCGTTCTGGTGATGAACGCCGATCTCTTCTGGGTTGGCGAGGAAGCGGGCAAGCCCAGCAATCTCGAGCGGCTCGCCGGCTTCTTCGATCCGCAGCGCATGGACATGGCACTGCTTTGCGTGCGCGACGAGGATACGACCGGGCACAACGGCAAGAGGGACTTTTCGCTCGGCACCGACGGCCGTCTGGTCCGCTATGCCGAGGGCATGGACAATCCCGTGGTCTATGCCGGCGCGATCGCGCTCGACAAGAAACTGTTTGCCGACGCGCCGGATGATGCGTTCAACCTGAACATCTATTTCGATCGGGCGATCGCCGAAGGCCGATTGTTCGGCATCGTGCTCGACGGCCACTGGATGACTGTGGGCACGCCAGAGGCGATCGAAGACGCTGAAGCCGCGATCCGCCGCTACCAGCCGGAAGGATGAGCATGTCCTATCGCGGAACCAACGTCTTTACGATTCCGCCGGGCCTGCCCTTCCTGAAGACACTTGCGCGCAAACTCTGCGACGGGACGCTGACGCCGGATTTTCGCTACGATCCCGCGGATCCGCTGCCGCTTGCCGGCGTGACGATTTTCGTCCCGACGCGTCGGTCCGCCCGCGTGCTGCGCTCCGAATTCGTCGATCTGCTCGGCGGCCGTTCGGCAATCCTGCCGACGATCCGGGCACTCGGCGAAACCGATGACGACAGCGGCTTCTTCGATGCGGAAGTGCCGGCGATCTTGGACCTGGCGCCGCCCCTTCCCGGCACCGCCCGCCTGATCGAACTTGGCCGGCTTATCCTTGCCTGGCGAAACCGCCTGCCGAAGGTGGTGCTCGACATTCACGCGGAAAGCCCACTGATCGCCCCCGCAAGCCCGGCGGACGCCATCTGGCTGGCGCGCAATCTGGCCGAACTCATCGATGCGATGGAGACGGAAGAACTCGACTGGGAGCAGCTCGACAGTCTCGATGCCGGCGAACATGCGCTGTGGTGGCAGCTGACGCTCGAGTTCCTGAAAATCGCCCGCACCTATTGGCCGGAGCGGCTGGAAGAACTCAAACAATCCTCGCCGGCACGACATCGCAACGCCATCCTGCAGGCCGAGACCCAGCGCATTGCCGCGGGCGCGCTTCAAGGGCCGATCGTCATTGCCGGTTCGACCGGCTCCATCCCGGCGACGGCCGCCCTGATTGCCGCGGTTCAGAAGCTGTCCAACGGCACGATCGTGCTGCCGGGGCTCGACCAGACGATGACCGACGCCGAATGGGGCATGATCGTCGGCGAGACCGTCACCGGCGGCAGATCCGATCCGGCCAGCCGCAGCCACCCGCAATACGGCTTTCACCGCCTGCTGCAACGCATGCAGGTGGAACGCCGCGATATCCCGACCCTCGACCAGGCCGATGCAGGGCTCATCGATCGCAGCGAAATCCTGTCGCATGCGCTTTTGCCCGCCAAGGCGACGAATGGCTGGACTGAAACCCGCAACGAACTTAAGCCCGAAACATTGCAACGGGCCTTTGGCGACGTCGCCCTGATCGAAACCGCCAATGAGCGCGAGGAGGCGACGGCGATCGCGATCGCACTGCGGCTGGCGCTTGAGGGAAGCGACGACAGCCAGGCGGCCCTGATCACCCCCGACCGCAATCTTGCGCGCCGTGTCGGCGCGGAGCTGGCACGTTTCGATATCGAGGCCGACGATTCCGCCGGCACGCCGCTCGCCTCTACGCCTGCCGGCACGCTGATGCGGCTTCTGCTGGAGGCAAGTCTCAGGCCCGGCGATCCGGTACCGTTGGTCGCTTTGTTCAAGCATCCCCTAGCCCGCTTCGGCCTGCCGCAGGCGGAGATGCGCCGCAGCGCCGATGTGCTGGAGCGCTTGGCGCTGCGCAGCGGCACCGATATCGCCGACATTTCGCTTCTGGTGCCGCTGCTCGAACAGGCAGCCGGCCATCACAGGACGGACCGCCATCCCCCGGAATGGCGGATCGGCATTACCGAGGACGACATTCTCGCCGCGAGGGGCCTCGCAGCGCGGGTAAAGGTGGCAACGGACCCACTCGCCGGCGCGCTGGTGCGGCGCAGCCATGGCCGCCGCCCCTTCTCCGAGATATTTACCTTTGCCGAATGGGCGACACGAACCGGCCAGGCGCTGGAGGCCGTCTGCGGCGACGAGCGCGCCGACCTCAGCGGTCTATGGTCCGGCGAGGCAGGCGAAGCCTTGGCGACGCTGCTGCGCGGCATCATCGAGACCGAAGGCCAGATGGATGCCGACGGACCGCAATGGTGCGACATCATGGAGGCGCTTGCCGCCAGTGAGGCGGTCAAGCCGCGCTCGATGCGCCACCCCCGCGTCTTCATCTTCGGCGCGCTGGAATCGCGCCTGCAGAGCATGGATCTCGTGGTGCTTGGCGGCATGAACGAAGGCAACTGGCCGGGGCAAACCGCCAATGATCCCTTCCTTTCCCGAACGATGAAAACCGGGATCGGCCTCGAGCCGCCCGAACGCCGCATCGGCCAGCTCGCCCACGACTTCCAGATGGCGTGCGGCACCCGCAAGCTGATCTTCACCCGCTCGATGCGCCAGGGATCGGCGCCGACCGTCGCATCGCGATGGCTGCAGCGGCTGCTGGCGCTGGGCGGCAAGCGGCTGGCAGAGAACCTGCGATCGAACGGCAGCGACTATCTCCTGTGGGCGCGGATGCTCGACAAGGGTGGGCGTCAGGCCTTGGCCGAGCGCCCGGCACCCAAGCCGCCGGTCGACCTGCAGCCACGCAAATATTCGTTCAGCGAAGTCTCGCGGCTTCGCCGCGATCCCTATTCGATCTACGCGCGCCGGATCCTGCGTCTGCATCCGCTCGACCCGTTCAATCGCGATCCGGGCGCGTCAGAACGCGGCACGCTCTATCACCGCATCGTCGATCGTTTCGTGCGCGGCGGCTTCGACATCCTGTCCGCGGCTGCAGAAGAGGCGATGGGCCGCCTGCTCAATGAAGCCTTCGACGAAGAACGGCTGCCCGCCCATATCGACACCATATGGCGGCCACGCTTTGCAGCGGTCGGCAAGGCGTTCGTCGCCTGGGAACGGGAGCGTGCGCGGTTTATCCGCAAGCCGTTGACCGAAGTTGCGGCATCGATGGAGATCGGGGTGGTGGATATTCGCCTGACGGGGATCGCCGACCGGCTCGACACGATGACCGACGGGACGGTGGAAATCATCGATTACAAGACCGGCTCCAGCCCGTCGATCAAGGAAGCCCGCGTGCTGCTCGATCCGCAGCTGGCGCTGGAAGCGGCAGCGCTGAAAGCCGGTGCGTTCAAGGGCATGGGTCCCGGCCACCCGCAATCGCTGCTCTATGTCCGGTTGAAGCCCGGCTCCCGCTTCAAGGTCGAGACCGTCAACAACGAAAACAGCCGCGCCAAGGAAACGAAATCGGCCGATCAGCTGGCGGACGACGCCCTGACTGAGCTTAGAAAGCTGCTGACCGCCCTGATGTCGGGCAGACATGGCTTTGCCTCACGACTGATCGTGCAGAAGGAACGCGACTACGGCGGTGAATACGACCATCTGGCCCGGGTTGCGGAATGGTCGACAGCCGACAGCGAGGATGACAGCGATGAGGGATGAAAGCGCCGGCCCCGACGAAAGGACGCCCGAAGCCTGGCTCGACTGGACGTCGCGCCGGCAGTCGCTCGCCTCCGATCCCGCTCGCTCCGCCTGGGTTTCAGCCAATGCCGGGTCGGGCAAGACCCACGTTCTGACGCAGCGCGTCATCCGGCTGCTGCTTGCGGGCTGCAGGCCTTCGGCCATTCTGTGCCTGACCTATACCAAGGCGGCGGCTTCGGAAATGTCGAACCGCGTGTTCGAACGCCTTGCCGAATGGGTGACGCTCGACGACGAGGCGCTGGAAAAGCGGATCGAAACCATCGAGGGCGAGTTGCCCTCGCGGCTGAAGCTCCAGGAGGCGCGGCGGCTGTTTGCGCGCGCGCTCGAAACGCCGGGTGGCCTGAAGATCCAGACCATCCACGCCTTCTGCGAGGCGCTGTTGCACCAGTTTCCGCTCGAGGCAAACGTTGCCGGGCATTTCTCGGTTCTCGACGACCGGGCGGCGGCCGTGCTGCTGGCAGACGCGCGCCGCGCCCTCTTGACCGCGACAACGGCTGACAGCGATGCACCGCTTGCCGATGCCTTTGCCACCGTGCTCGAGCTTGCCGACGACACCGGGCTTGAAAAACTGCTGGGTGCGATCGTCTCCAACCGCACGGCGATACAGGCATTTCTCGACCATGCTGACCTCCATGGCGGCGTCGCCGTGCAACTGCACGCGGCACTCAGGCTTGAACCTGAAGACAGCGTCGAGCGCATCCTCGAAAGCGTCTGGCCGCTTCCCGGCCTTAACGGCCCGGCCCTCGAACGCTACCTTGGATTGGCTGCCAGCGCCGGCGGCGCCAAGGTGCTCGATTTCGCCGAGGGGCTTCGCGCAACGGCCAAGCTTGTCGATCCGATGGCCCGATACGAGGGGCTGCAGGAGCTGTTCTTTACCGGCACCGGCAAGCCGCGCGCCGAATCGGCCTTCGTAAACAAGGCCATGCTCCAGGCCGCGCCGGATCTGATTGAGCTGGTCGAAGCCGCCCGCGATCATGTCATCGCCTGCGCCGACCGGCTGAGCATCATCCAGATGTACGAGGCGACACTCTCGGCGCTGACGCTCGCCGATCGGCTCAACAACGACTATGAAGCGCTGAAGCGCACCCGCAGCCAGCTCGACTTCGAGGACCTGATCAATCGCACCGCAAGCCTGTTTGCGCGCGGCGACGTCAGCGCCTGGGTTCACTACAAGCTGGACCAGGGCATCGACCATATCCTTGTCGACGAAGCCCAGGATACGAGCCCGACGCAATGGACGATCATCCAGGCGCTGGCGGCGGAATTCTTCTCGGGCGACAGTGCGCGCGGCAACGAGCGCACCATGTTTGCCGTCGGTGACGAGAAGCAATCGATCTACTCGTTCCAGGGCGCACGCCCCGAGCGTTTCTCGCGCGAAAGCATCGAGACCGAGCGGCGCGTGCGAGACGGCGGCAAGGCGTTCAGTCCGATCCGCCTGCAGCTCTCCTTCCGCTCCACCGTCGACGTGCTCTCCGCCGTCGATACCGTCTTTGCCAACCCGGCGCATGCGCGTGGGCTGAGCGCCCGGAACGAAGCGGTCGTGCACGCCTCGAACCGCATCGGCCATCCCGGCGCCGTCGACATCTGGGATGTGATCGCGGCCGAGCCGACGGCGACCGACGACGAATGGACGGCCCCCTTCGATGCCACGCCGGAAACGGCACCGGTCAACATTTTGGCACGGCGCATTGCCGCCGTACTCGATAGCTGGATCGGGCGCGAGACCATCATCGAAAAGGGCGTGCGCCGCGCCATGCGCCCGGGCGATGTCATCGTGCTCGTCCGGAAGCGCGACGCCTTTGTCAATGCGCTGACCCGCGCCCTGAAGCGGCGCAGCGACATCCCCGTCGCCGGTGCCGACCGGCTGGTTCTGACGAGCCATATCGCCATCCAGGACCTGCTGGCGCTCGGGCGCTTCATGCTGCTGCCGGAGGACGACCTGTCGCTCGCGGCGCTGTTAAAGAGCCCGCTGTTTAACCTCGACGAAGACATGCTTTTCGAACTCGCTGCCCGACGGGACGAAGGCGCTAGCCTCTGGCAGAGGCTGCAGGAATCCGGCGCCATCGAAGGCTCCCCACATGAGGGAACCGTCAAGGCGCTTCTTCGTTATGCCGCCCTTTCTCAACAATTGGCCCCGCATGATTTCTATGCCCGCGTGCTTGGCGTTCATGGTGGGCGCGCGGCGTTTCTCGCCCGGCTCGGCAGCGAAGTGAGCGACATTCTCGACGAGTTCCTGACCTTTGCGCTCGAACACGAAAGAAGCGGCCTGCCCGGCCTGCAGGCTTTCGTCTCGACGCTCGAAATCGAGGCGCCGACCGTCAAGCGCGAGCAGGACAAGGAGCGCGACGAAGTCCGGGTCATGACGGTGCATGCGGCCAAGGGGCTGGAGGCGCCGGTGGTGTTTCTGGTCGACGGCGGCGGCAAGCCTTTCAACTCCCAGCACGTGCCCGATCTTCGCTTCCTCGAGATGCCACTCGCCGATGGCTCGAGCTACCCGCTGCCCGTCTGGCGGGCGCCCGGTTCGGCTTCGAATTCACTCATCGCCGCCGACAGCGACCGGCTGAAGACGCTGGCCGAGGAAGAATACCGCCGGCTGCTTTATGTGGGCATGACCCGGGCTGCCGACCGGCTGGTCGTCTGCGGGTATCGCGGGCAGCGGCCAAGTGCGGACACTTGGCACGCCATCGTGCAGGCGAGCCTTTCGCAGGACGAGAATGGTCGCTGCACCCCTGTCACCTTCAAGGCGGGTGACGAAGAATGGCCAGGGCACTCCTGGCGGGAAACGCATGTGCCGCGCGAAGTGCCGTCAGGTGACGAGCTATCGGACCTCATGGCCCCCGCGAAGACCGGCCTGCCGATTGCTCTTTCGACGCCGCTGCCGCCGCCACGGCGGTTGCCGCGGCCGCTGAGCCCATCGGGCGTCGGCATTGCGGTCGATGAGGACGACGGCGACATGATCGTCAGCTCGGCGCTGTTTTCCGTGAAAACGCCAGCAAATTTCTCGATGCTGCGCGGCGCCATCCTGCACCGGCTGCTGCAGGTGCTGCCGTCGATCGCCCCGTCCGAGCGCCTGGCGGCGGCCGACCGATATCTCGCCCGCTCGGTGCCGCGTTGGCCCGAAACGCAACGCAAGCGCCTGCGTGATGCCGTCCTGCAGGTCCTCGATCATGGTGACCTGCGCGCGCTCTTTTCCGGCGCCAGCCGCGCAGAAGTCTCGGTCATGGGCACATTGAAGCTCGCAAACCGCGAATTTGCCGTTTCCGGCCGGATCGACCGGCTGTCGGTGGCGGATGGCGTCGTCACCATTGCCGACTTCAAGACCAATCGCAGCGTGCCCGCGTCAGCCGACAACGTCCCCGCCGCCTATAAAACCCAGCTTGCGATCTATCGCGAGCTGCTGCGGCCACTTTATCCCGCGCACCGCTTCCAGTGTGCGTTGATCTTCACCGAAGGCCCCGTCATCCACGTGCTCGAGGATGCGGCACTGGACAGGAGCCTTGAAGACCTCGCGACAAAGTGAGATACCCGATATTGAAAATCCAGTGGGACAGCCTCACATGAGACACAACATCTGGACACCGACATTTCGAACGCAAGGAGCAGCCGATGGCTACTGTAAAAGTCGATACATCCAATTTTCAGCAGGAAGTGCTGAACGCCGCCGAGCCGGTGGTTGTCGATTTCTGGGCTGAATGGTGCGGCCCGTGCAAGATGATCGCGCCGAGCCTTGAGGAAATCTCCAACGAGCTCGCCGGCAAGGTCAAGGTCGTGAAGCTGAACATCGACGAGAACCCGGAGCTGGCCGCGCAATACGGCGTGCGCTCGATCCCGACGCTTGCGATGTTCAAGGCCGGTGAAGTTGCCGACATCAAGGTTGGCGCTGCTCCGAAGACGGCCCTGACGTCCTGGATTTCGACTGCGGCCGCTTAAGGCCACCACATCGAAGTGACTTCAAAGCCCGGCTTGCCGGGCTTTTTTCTTGTCAAGAGCGTTTCCGATTTATGCGGAACCGCACAAACGCTCTATCTCTTTGTTTTTACGCATTTCCTGACGGAAAACCGCTTCGCACTTTTCCTGGAAATGCTCTAGAGGAAATTGCCCGGCTGCCAATTTTCGGGCGCCAGCGCAAATGGCGGCCTGTTGCGATCCTTGTCGCAGGCAACCGATCACTTCGGTGGCGTACCGTTATCGGCAAGCACGTCGCCGACGAGATAGAGCGAACCGCCGATCAGGATGCGTGGCGGCATCGGGTCTTCGTCGACGAGATTGGCGATGACGGTCAACGCTTCGGCCACCGATGACACGGCGGACGCCTCGAAGCCGACCGAGGCCGCGTCCTGCGCCAGGGCCACCGGATCCAGACCGGCATCGGAGCCACGAATCGGCACCGTGAAGACCTGTTCGGCCAGATCAAGGAAGGCGCGGAAGTAACCGAGCTGATCCTTGGTGCTGATCATGCCGATGATCAGGAACAGCGGGCGGGACTCCCGCTCCTCGAAATTCGCCATGGCTTCGGCGATCACCTGGCCGGCACCGGGATTGTGCCCGCCATCGACCCAGATTTCCGCATCCTGCGGGCCGTAGTGACCAAGCTTGCCACCGGCAAGACGCTGCAAGCGTCCGGGCCACTCGACGCCGGCGACACCGCGCTCGATGGCCGCATCCGGCACGTCGAAACCGGCGGCGCGGACGGCGCGGATGGCCGCGGCTGCATTGGCATACTGGTGACGGCCGGGCAGCTTCGGCAGGGGAAGGTCAGACAGACCCCGCTCGTCCTGATAGACAAGGCGGCCGAATTCCTCATGCGCCATGAAGTCCTGCCCGTAGACGGACATCGGGCAGCCGAGACGCTCGGCGGTCGAGGTCAGGACGTCGCGGACGCCTTCTTCTTCCTGCTGGCCGATGACGACGGAGCAGCCACGCTTCATGATGCCGGCTTTTTCCGCTGCGATCAGTTCGACCCGGTCGCCGAGATAGGCCTGGTGATCGAGCGAGATCGGCATGATCACGGAGACCGCAGGGCGGGTTATGACATTGGTCGCGTCGAAGCGGCCACCGAGACCGACCTCGATGATCGCGACATCTGCCGGGTGTTCGGCGAAAAGAACGAAGGTAACGGCGGTCAGGATTTCGAAGACGGTGATCTTCTCGCCGCCATTGGCTTCCGCGACGCGCCGAACCGCATCGGCAAGCACGGGATCGCTGACGAGCCTGCCCTTGCCACCCTTGACGCCAAGCCGATAGCGCTCGTGCCAGTTGACCAGATGCGGCGAGGTGTGGACGTGAACGCTCAAGCCCGCGGCTTCAAGCACCGCCCGCGAGAATGCGGTGACGGAGCCCTTGCCGTTAGTGCCGGCCACGTGAATGATCGGCGGCAGCCGATCCTGCGGATTGCCGAGCGCGGCCAGAAGCCGGGTTATCCTGTCCAACGACAGGTCGAAGCCTTTCGGATGCAAGGCAAGGAGTTTTTCGATCTCATAGCCTGCTTCGCTGGCTTCCACCGCTGTCATCTCGCCCTGCCCCGATAGGATCGTATGCTATGCGCTTGCCGCAACCGGCAAAGCCGCTGGTTCTGCACCGCCGCCGTTGAGTTTTACCGCATCGGCCGGCTTCTTCATCAGGATCTTCAGCACACGGGCCAGCGTCGAGGGAATGTCATGACGCTTGACCACCATGTCGACCATGCCGTGCTCCAGCAGGTATTCCGCGGTCTGGAAGCCTTCCGGCAGCTTTTCGCGCAGGGTCTGCTCGATCACGCGCTTGCCGGCAAAGCCGATTTCGGCGCCGGGTTCGGCCAGATGGACATCGCCAAGCATGGCGTAGGAGGCGGTTACACCACCGGTGGTCGGGTTCGTCAAAACGACGATATAGGGAAGGCCCGCTTCCTTGAGCATGTTGACCGCAACGGTCGTGCGCGGCAGCTGCATCAGCGACAGGATGCCTTCCTGCATGCGGGCGCCACCGGAGGCCGGGAAGATGACCAGCGGGCACTTCTCCGCAATCGCCTTCTCGAAGGCCTTCACGATCGCTTCGCCTGCGGCCATGCCGAGCGAACCGCCGATGAAGTTGAACTCATGCACGACGCCGACGAGCTTGACGCCCTGGACGCGGCCGACACCGGCCACGATCGTATCTTCCAGCTCGGTCTTGGCGCGACTGTCACGAAGGCGATCGGAGTATTTCTTGGAGTCGCGGAACTTCAACGGATCCTGCGCCACCTTGGGCTGCGGCAGGGCTTCATAGATGCCACCGTCGAACAGATCCTTCAGTCGCGCCTTGGCCGGCATCTTCATATGGAAGCCGGATTGCGGGATGACCCATTTGTTTTCCTCGAGATCGCGGTGATACACCATCTCGCCGGTTTCCGGGCACTTGATCCAGAGATTTTCCGGAACTTCCCTGCGGCCCAGCATCGAATTGATCTTCGGCCGAACGTAGTTTGTGATCCAGTTCACTTATAGACTCCTGAAGATTTTCTTCGGGTTGTGCGCGCTAATATAGGCAATTATTCGGCTGCTGCGAGCCGTGCGGACCGCACGCCAGCCGAAAGGCCCCTTACCAACGCTTCGACACCCGGTACCGTCGCGTCCGTTGCCCTGCCCTCTTCGGTCAGGCTCGACGCGATCTGATTGACGATCGCCGTACCGACGACGACGCCATCGGCGGAAGCACCAATGGCTCTTGCATGTTCCGCCGTCTTGACGCCGAAACCGACGCAAACGGGCAGTTTCGTATGGGCCTTGATGCGCTGAACGGCACCGGCAATCAACGACGGATCCGGCAGTGCCGAGCCGGTGATGCCGTTCATCGAGACGTAGTACACGAAGCCCGAGGTATTTTCGAGAACCTTCGGCAGACGACGGTCATCCGTCGTCGGCGTCGCCAGGCGAATGAAACTGATGCCCTTCTGCAAGGCGGGGATGCAGAGTTCATCGTCCATCTCCGGTGGCAGATCGACAACGATCAGGCCATCGATGCCTGCGTCCAAAGCATCCGTCAGGAAGCGATCGACGCCGTAGATGTAGATCGGATTGTAGTAGCCCATCAGCACGATCGGCGTGCGCTGGTCTTCCTCGCGGAAACGGCGAGCGATCTCCAGCGTCTTTGCCAGCGTCTGGCCGCCCTTCAGCGCGCGCTGGCCGGCAAGCTGGATCGCCGGTCCGTCGGCCATCGGGTCCGAAAACGGCATGCCGAGTTCAATGACGTCGGCACCGGCCTTCGGCAGCGCCTTCATGATGGAAAGGGACGTTTCGAAATCGGGGTCGCCACCCATGAAATAGGTGACAAGGACCGGACGTCCTTCCGACGCCACATCGGCGAACTTTCTGTCCATGCGTGCGGTCATGATCGTTATAGCCCCATACCCAGAATCTTGCCGACGGTGAAGATGTCCTTGTCGCCGCGACCGGAGAGATTCATCAGGATGATCTCGTCCTTGCCCATCTTCGGCGCACGCTTGATGACCTCGGCCAAGGCGTGCGAGGGCTCCAGCGCCGGGATGATGCCTTCAAGGCGGGTCAGCATCTGGAATGCCTCCAGCGCCTCGTGGTCCATGATCGGCACATATTCGACGCGGCCGACATCGTTGAGCCAGGAGTGTTCCGGGCCGATGCCGGGGTAGTCGAGGCCGGCCGAAATCGAGTGGCCTTCCTTGATCTGTCCGTCGCCGTCCTGCAGCAGATAGGTGCGGTTGCCGTGGAGCACGCCCGGCGAACCGGCCGTGATCGACGCGCAATGCTCGTCGCCGTCGAGCCCCTTGCCGCCAGCCTCGACGCCGACGATCTTCACGCCTTCGTCGTCAAGGAACGAGTGGAAGATGCCGATCGCATTGGAACCGCCGCCGACGGCAGCAATGACGAGATCGGGCAGCCGGCCTTCGGCCGCAAGCATCTGTTCCTTCGCCTCCTGGCCGATGACGGCCTGAAAGTCGCGGACCATTTCCGGATAGGGATGCGGACCGGCAGCCGTGCCGATCAGGTAATAGGTGTTGTCGACATTGGTAACCCAATCGCGCAGCGCCTCGTTCATCGCATCCTTGAGCGTGCCGTTGCCGGCGGTCACCGGCTTCACCTCGGCACCCAAAAGCTTCATGCGGAAGACGTTCGGCGCCTGACGCTCGACGTCGGTCGCGCCCATGTAGACGACGCAAGGCAGGCCGAAGCGGGCGGCGACGGTGGCCGAGGCCACGCCGTGCTGACCGGCGCCGGTTTCGGCGATGATGCGCGTCTTGCCCATGCGCTTGGCAAGCAGGATCTGGCCAATGCAATTGTTGATCTTGTGCGAACCGGTGTGGTTCAACTCTTCGCGCTTGAAGTAGATCTTGGCGCCGCCGAGTTCTGCGGTCAGCCGTTCGGCGAAATAGAGCGGGCTCGGGCGACCGATATAATGCGCGCCGAGATTGTCGAGTTCGGCCTTGAAGGCCGGATCGTTCTTTGCCTTGTCCCACTCGGCCTGCAGATCGAGGATCAACGGCATCAGGGTTTCAGCAACGAAGCGGCCACCGAAAATGCCGAAACGGCCGTCTTCGTCAGGGCCCGCCCGGAAGGAATTCAGTTTTGGCGCCTCGTTCACGTCTTGCTCCCTGACCGTGCCGTAACCGCCTCCGCCTGGCGAACGGCATCGAAAAACGATTCCATGAGCTTCAGATCCTTGACGCCCGGCGCGCTCTCGACGCCGGAGGAGGTATCGATGGCGCGGGCGCGCGTCTGCGCCAGGGCCTCACCGATGTTGTTCACGTTCAAACCACCGGAAAGCATGTAATCGACGCTGCCGTCAAGCGCATCGAGCAGCTTCCAGTCGAAGGAAACACCGTTGCCGCCGGGCAATTCCGATCCTGCTGGGGGCTTTGCATCGAAGAGAAAGCGGTCGGCGATCCCGATATAGGGCTCGACCTTTTTCAGATCGTCGGCGTCGCGGATCGACAGGGCCTTCATCACCGGAAGGCCGTAGACCGCCTTGACGGTGAGCACCCTGTCGGGCGTCTCGCTGCCATGCAGCTGCAGAATGTCCGGATTAAGCGCGGCGACGATTTCATCGAGATCGTCATTGTCGGCATTGACGGTCACGGCGACGATTTTCGCCTTGCCTCGGATTCTTTCCGCCAGGCGGCCAGCGTCATCGGGTTCCAGGTTGCGCGGGCTCTTGGCGAAAAAGATGAACCCCGTGTGCGTTGCGCCGAGCGCAACTGCGCGATCCACCGCTTCCGCGGTCTTCAGCCCGCATATCTTCACTTCGGTTTTCATGAGAAGCGACCTTGCATGAAATGTCGCTGGAGTCGAGCCAAAAACCACCCTGCACACCGTCGTCCAGAGGGTGCGGCATTGCGGTGTCGGCGTGCGCTCACCATATGCATTCTATCACAACGGAGAGACGAATGCGTCTGCTGCTTGCCCTCATTCTTCCCTGGCTTCAGTTCTTCACCATCGGCCGTCCCTTTGCAGGCATCATCTGCCTCATTCTGCAGATTACCCTGATCGGCTGGGTACCGGCAGCGATCTGGTCGGTCTATGCGCTTAGCCAGTACAAGACAGACGAGAAAATTCAGGCGGCACTCGCCGGCCCCAGCCGCGGCTAATTCCAAAGCAAATCAGTCGAAGTCGATGGCGTGCAGCATCGTGCCGTTGCGCCTTAGCCAGCGCTTGGCATCGTTGGTGTCGGGGCAAAGCTTTTCGCACAGCGCCCAGAATTGAGGGCCGTGGTTCATCTCCTGGAGATGCGCGACTTCGTGTGCTGCGAGATAGGCGATGACCTTCGGCGGCGCCATGACGATGCGCCATGAGAAGCTCAGGGCGCCATCGGCCGAACAGGAGCCCCAGCGGCTGCGCGTGTCCTTCAGGCTCAGCGATTTGGGCCGCCGGCCGATCCGGCCGGCATAGACCGCGACCAGGCGATCGAGATCGTGCCGCGCTTCCTTCTTGAGAAAGTCGACGATGCGGCGGCGCAGATGTTCCTCGCCGCCGCTGACACGCAATATCGCGTCTTCGCCGACGATGATTGCCTCGGTCAAACCTCTGATTTTTCCTGACCTTTCGATCCGATGCGCGATACCGCGGATCAGGATCGAGCCGCCCTCTTCCAGTTGGCTTTCGCCGGAAAACCGCGCCAGCTTTGTCATCAACCAGCCCTGATGGCGGTTGAGGAAGGCGTTTACCTCCCGATCGGCCAGCCCTTGCGGAACCGTCAGCTTCAGCGCCCGACCGCCGGGCTCGATGCGCAGCGTCATTCGTGTGGCGCGCGAATTCTGGCGGATGGTTAGCGGAAGCATCTTGCCCGCGACTTCGATTTCTCGGGTCGTGTCGACAGGAGCCGGGGGAATGCGCCGCCGCGTGAAAGAAGGGAACATGACGGCTTTCTATCCGATTCGCGGTCTTTTCGGCTAATGCATAATTCCCTAAGGCATCAACGATCCAGGGAATTGCCAGTGCCTGATGGTCGAAGCGCCTGATGATCGATAAGGATCGGCCCGTTTTCTCATCGAGAGAGACACGTGGCCCGCATGGCTGATCGCGACATCCGGCGTTTCATGTGAAACACCGGATGTCTTTTTCGTCACTCAGTTTGCCTCGAACGGGGCTACCGGTCCGGAACCGCCGTTGCGGCGTTCGCGCATGAAGCGGTCGAACTCTTCCTGGTCCTTGGCGCGGCGAAGCTCGCGCACGTAGGAATCGAATTCCTCGCGCATTTCATCGAGCTTGCGACGCTCTTCATCGAGGCGGGTAAGCTCGGCTTGGCGCCAGTCATCGAAGGCGACGTTGCCGGTGCGATGATGCTGCGTCCAGTTGGCGCGATTGCCGCGCTTGAAGGCGGAGCACATGCCATCGACCGTGCTGTTGGCGTCCTTCTTGAACGTTTTCAGTTTCTCGCCGAAGAGGATGTAGGCGAGCATGGCCAGGCCGAGAGGCCAGAAGACCACGAAACCGAGCACCATCAATGCAATGGTCGCGGGCGTCCAATCCGGACGGATCAATGCAGATTGGTTCATCTTCAGGATTCCTCGCAATCACCCGGGCCACCCATTGCGGCCCGGTGAAAACGATGTGGGAAGGCGGGCTTTCGACTACAAGACGCCCTTCCCCGGAATCGGACAAACCCTTGACTCTAAGCGGGCAAAAGCCCGCATTTTACGGGGATCAGGCGGTTTTGCCGCCCTTGATCAGCTGCTTTACCGGCTTTGCGTGGCGTGCGTGCTCGCGCTGGAAGGCGACGATGCGCGGCGCGATCTCGCGACGGAAACGCGAACCGTTGAAGACGCCGTAGTGGCCGACGTCCGGCTGCATGTAGTGCATCCGCATGTGCTCGGGGATGTTGGTGCAGATCGTCTGCGCCGCCTTCGTCTGGCCGAGACCGGAAATGTCGTCATTCTCACCTTCGACCGTCAGCAGGGCCACCTTCTTGATCGCCGTGGTATCAACCCGGCGACCGCGATGCATCATCTCGCCCGTGGGCAAGGCATGCTGCATGAAGACGACCTGAACGGTCTGCAGGTAAAACTCTGCCGTCAGATCCATCACCGCAAGATATTCATCGTAGAAATCCCGGTGCTTCTCGGCCGCATCGCCGTCGTTCTTCACCAGGTGGGCGAAGAATTCCTTATGGGCGATCAGATGCCGGTCGAGGTTCATCGACATGAAGCCGGAGAGTTGCAGGAAGCCGGGATAGACCATGCGCATGAAGCCCGGCTGCGGCCACGGCACCGGCATGATCACGTTGTCGCGGAACCACTCGATCGGCCGTTCCTTGGCCAGCAGATTGACGGCTGTCGGGTTGATGCGCGTATCGATCGGCCCACCCATCAGCGTCATCGACGCCGGCGACAGCGGATCATCAGCCGCTTCCATCAGGGCGACGGCGGCAAGCACCGGAACGGCGGGCTGACAGACGCCGATGACATGGGTGTCGGGTCCGAGGAAGTGCAGCATCTGGATGACGTAGTCGATGTAGTCGTCGAGATCGAAGGTGCCCTCGCTCAAGGGAACCATGCGCGCGTCTATCCAGTCGGTGATGTAGATGTCGGAATGGGGAAGCAGGGCCTCAACGGTTCCACGCAAGAGCGTGGCATAATGGCCCGACATCGGCGCGACGATCAGCACCTTCGGATCGGCAGCCCGCCCCTTGGGAAGCGCGCGCTCGAAATGGATCAGATTGCAGAACGGCTCGCGCCAGACGATGCGCTCGTGAACGCCAACGGGCTCGCCGTCGATCAGCGTTTCGGGAAGGCCGAATTCCGGCTTGCCGTAGCGGCGCGTCGACCGCTCGAAGACCTCGAGGCCAGCCGCCGTCGCGCGGCCGAAATAGGTGTGCGAGATCGGGTTCATCGGATTGCTGAAAGCAAGCCGCATGGCATCCGCCGCCGTTCGCCACGGCGCCATCATGGCATGATTCAATTCATAGAGCTGGTAGAACATAGGAAGCGTACCCCTTGGTTCAATCAACGACAACGCCGCTCCCAGTCGGACGCAAGCTTGCGATTGTTTGTCTTGGTGTCCGCAATCCCTGCCAGACTACCATGTTTCTTGTGCACTGCAACAAGTATACCCGTTTCGGTTCTAGACAAGCGACTTCTGCGAGAATGCGCCCGGATTACTGACAATTAACAAACGGACTTGCTCGGAGCTGGCCGAAAAGTCGCGTTTTCGTCAAAAATCGCGGATTTCGGCGAAGGCGTCTTACTTTCTCCGGCCGGCTTTCGATATCTGGCCGCCGATCCGCTTTCTCGCATCGCAGCAGAACGGGTCGTCACGCCGCCGCTATCCGGACGATCGCCTTGACCAGGCCCGACTTCTCATGCGCCCAGCGCGGCAGATCGTGGACCACCGCGTCCATCGTCGTTCGGTGGGTGATCAACCGCTCCACCGGCACCAGCCCCTCGCGTATCGAATTTACGACATGGTCGAAATCCTTGCGCGTGGCGTTACGGCTGCCGATCAACGTCATTTCCCGCTTGTGAAATTCCGGATCGGAGAAACGGATGCTGTCCTTGACGACGCTGACGAACACCAGTGTTCCCCCATGAGCCACATGGCCGAAGGAAGCCTCCATCGAACCGCCATGGCCGGTGGCATCGAAGACGACATCGAAACCATCGCCCCCGGTCGCCTCGGCGACGCGCCGAACGCACGCTTCGTCGGCAACGATGCCGGAACCGAAACCGAGCCGGTCGGTCGCAAACGCCAGCCGTTCGATGCTGGTATCCATCAGCGTCACCGCATGGCCGGCGATGCGCGAGAAGATGGCGGTTCCAAGCCCGATCGGCCCGGCGCCAATCACCAGAGCACGAACGCCGGCAGGGGCCGCAGCCCGGCGCACGGCATGGGCGCCGATAGCGAGGAATTCCACCGTCGCTGCCGCCTCTGGCGACAGATCGATCGCCGGATAAAGATTGCCCTCGGGAACGAGGATTTCCTCGCAGAAGGCTCCGTCGGTATGGACGCCGAGCACCTTGATCGCCGTGCAGCAGTTCGGCTTCCCCCGGCGGCAGGCGACACAGTCGCCGCAGGAAAGGTAGGGGTTGACCACCACAGGCGTTCCCGGCGCGATCGTCGTCGCCGGTCCGTTGGCAATTACCGTCGCGGAGATCTCATGCCCCATCACTCGCGGATATTCCAGGAACGGGTGCTTGCCGGCGAAGATGTGGTAGTCGGTGCCGCAGATGCCGACATGGCTGACGGCAACCCGCACCCACCCGGCCGATGGGGCGGGCGCGGGCGCGCGTTCAACAATCTCCAGGCGGCCGGGTTCCGGGCAGAGGACGGCTTTCATGTCATTTTCCGCATGTTGTCAGGGCCGGCGCCTAGCGCGCGCCGCGCCGCCTGAGCTGATCAAAATAGACGATCACGATGATGAGCACGCCGGTGATAATGCGCTGCCAGAACGAATTGACGTTGAGCAGGTTGGCGCCATTGTTGATCGTGGCGAGAATGAAGGCGCCAAGCAGCGGGCCGTGCACGGAGCCGACCGCGCCGAAGAGGCTGGTGCCGCCGATGACCGACGAGGCGATCGCCTGCAGCTCCCAGCCTTCGGCTTGCGTGGCGTTGCCGATGCCGATGCGGGAGGCGAGCAGCAGGCCGACAAAGGCCGCGCAGGTCGAGGACAGGATATAGGCAAGATAGATCGTGCGATGCACGTTGACGCCGGAAAGGCGGGCCGCCTCACTGTTGGAGCCGACGGCGAAGAGATAGCGGCCAAAGCGGCTCAAGTGCAGGAAGACATAGGCCGGGATCGCCACCACGATCACCATCCAGAACAGGCTGGGTACCCCGAGGAAGTTGGCGCGGGAGAAATTGGTGAAGGCCTCGTTGGTGATCGAGATCGTCGAGCCATTGGTGATCAACAGTCCGATGCCGCGCAGCGAGGTCAGGGTTGCAAGCGTGATGATGAACGGCGGCAGACCCATGCGGACAATACCGAAGGCGTGGAAGGCGCCGATCAGCACGCCGAAGGCGAGCGTCAGGATGATCGCAATCCAGAGCGGCACGCCGGCGGCAAGCAGCCAGGCGACGATCACGCTGGTGAAGCCGACAACGGCACCCACGGAAAGATCGATGCCCGCAGTGATGATGACGAAGGTCTGGCCGACCGCAAGGATCGCCGTCATGGCGCCCTGGCGCAACAGGTTGCTGATGTTGTTCGGCGTCCAGAAACTGTTGGTGGCAAGCCCCAAGAGCAGCCAGAGGAAAAGCAGGAGCCCGAGAAGCGTGAGCCCGAACAGGATGCTCACGCCTTTCCGCGGCGCGGGGCCGGCTCCGCTGTCGACCGTATCAGCACTCATCGTCGTCCTCCTGCTTCTTCTTGATTGTCATTGTCGCGATCAGACACCGATCGCCTGTGTCAGCACTTCCTCGTGGCTTGCCGCGTGATAGTCGTGGCTGGCGACCAGCCGTCCCCGGCGAAACACGTGCAGGCGATCGGACAGTTCGTAGACTTCAGGCAGGTAGGAGGAGATCAGGATGATCCCCGCTCCGTTTTCCAGAAGCCGGGCGAACAACCGGTAGATTTCCGCCTTGGTGCCGACGTCGACGCCGACCGTCGGCTCATCGAAGATGAAAAGCTTGGCGCCGTGGCTCAGCCACTTGCCGATGACGATCTTCTGCTGGTTGCCGCCGGACATCGCCGAGACAAGCACGCGGCGCGATGGCGTCTTGATCTTCAAATCCCTGATCTGCCGATCCGCATTCTCGATTTCCTTCTGACGGTTGATCGTCAGCCCGCGCGTCAGCCGACTGAAGATCGGCAGGTTGATGTTGAGGCCGATCGGCAGATTGAGGCAGAGGCCCTGATCGCGCCGGCTTTCCGGTGCCAACGCAATGCCGAGGTCTATCGCGATCCGCTCGTTGGCGATATTGACCTTGCGCCCCTGCCAGTAGACCTCGCCCGCAGTCGATGCATGGCGACCATAGAGGCCGAGCGCAAACTCGCTGCGTCCGGCACCGATCAGACCGTAGAGGCCGACGATCTCGCCGGCGCGAACGGTCAGCGACACATCCGCGAAACCGGGGCCGCTCAAGCCCCGGGTCTCGACGATCACTTCGCCGGCCGGAAAGTGTTCCTTGTGGTAGATCTGCTCGATGGTGCGATTGATCATCAGGGTGATCAGTTCGGCGTCGTTGGTCTCGCCGATCTTTCGCGTGCCGACGTGGGTGCCGTCGCGCAGCACCGACACACGATCGGCCAGCTCGAAGACTTCCTCCATGCGGTGGCTGATATAGACGATCGTCACACCTTCGCCCTGTAGCCGGCGAATGAGTCGGAACAGTTGCGCGGATTCCTGACGGGTCAGATAGGCGGTCGGCTCGTCGAAGATCAGAAACTGGGTGCCGCGCATGGCGGCGCGAGCGGTCGCGACCAACTGCTGCTGGCCGATCGTCAGGCTGCCGAGCGCCGCCGCGGCCGGCAGGTTGAAACCGAGATCGTCAAGGACGCTCTGGGCCGCCTCGGTCATGGCGCGCTTGCGCATCAGGCCGGCGCTGTTGATCTCGTCGCCGAGGAACATGTTGGCGGCGACGCTCAAGTGCGGGCATAGCACCACCTCCTGATGCACGGCGTTGATTCCGCGCGCAATCGCTTCTTGAGGATTGTCGAGCTGGACCGGCTTGCCGCACCAATAGACTTCGCCAGACGTGCGCCGGATGACGCCGGTCAAAAGCTTGATCAGTGTCGATTTTCCGGCACCGTTTTCACCAACGATGGCGTGAACTTCTCCTGATAGAAAGGTGATGGAAGCGGGCTTCAACGCTTCGACGGCGCCATATTTCTTCTGAAGCGCGCGCATTTCCAGGATCGGTTCGCCCCTCGGCACTGGGTGGCGGGCAGCCGTCCTCAAACCGTCGCTCTTGTTATCGCTGACCTCATCGAGACCTGGCATCTGCGCACTCCTCCCAATCGCACAGACTGCCAGCGGCCGGTCCTCGTATCCGGCCGCTGGCAACCGTATTCTCGGCGGCAGGCAATGCTCGCGCCTGCCGCCGATTGCCGTCAATTGACCTTCGGGTTCAGCAGTGCGTCGATCTTCGGTTCAGCCATGTTGGCCTTGGTCACCAGATTGGCGCCGGTATCGACATTGGCTTCGACCTTCTCCTTCTTCGAGACCGCAAGCGCCGTCTTCACGCCATCATAACCCATGCGGTAGGGATCCTGAACGACCAGGCCGGCCAGCACGCCTTCCTTGAGGAAGCCGACAGTCTTCTCGTCGCTATCGAAGCCGATCACCTTGATCTTGTCGCCGAGCTTGTTTTCGGCAATCGCCTGGCCGACACCCTGTGCCATGATCAGGTTGGAGGCAAAGACGCCGACGAGATTCGGGTTGGCGGTGATCAGGTCGGTCATCATGTTGAGACCGGTGGTTGCCTGGCCATCGGCATATTTGTCGGCCACGACCTTGAAGCCCGGATATTTCGTCTTGATCTGGTCGAGGAAGCCTTCGCGGCGCTGATCGAGCGAACCGACGCCCGGCAGGCTGGTGATGATGGCGATATCGCCTTCTTCCTTGCCCGACATTTCCTTGATCGCTGCAGCCAGACCATCGGCCGCGATCCTGCCACCCTGAACGTTGTCGGTCGTCAGGAACGAGGAGAACGCCTTGGAATCGGCGCCGGAGTCGATGCCGATGATCGGAACCGCCTTGGCAGCTTCGTCGATCGGCTTGCCCAGCGCCTTGAACTCGGTTGGTGAGATCACCACGGCAGCCGGAGAACCGGCAACGGCGTTTTCGAGGATGCTGATCTGACCGTTGATATCGGATTCGGACTGGGCGCCGAGCTCGGGAACGTTGACGCCGAGATCCTTGCCGGCCGCGCGCGCACCGGCCAGCACGATCTGCCAGTAGAAGGACGTGGTATCCTTGACGATGATCGGGATCGTGACATCCTGCGCGAAGGACGCGACGGGTGCCATCGCGGCGATCATCGTCGCGCCGGCCAGGGCAGTGAAGGCACGGCGGGAAAGAATGTGCTTGGCTATGCTCATTGGGGTTCTCCTCTCAGTGCACCTCGTTCCACCTTATGGAGATCGATTCGCCAGGTGCTTGCATATCGATCTTTTATCGATAAAAAACATATTGAAACGCTAATACAACGCTGTCCGCTTTGCAAGCAGTCGTTGCTGCGATTTACGTGACTGCACTGTCTCCTCCCAGATTACGTTTCGTTATGTGAAATTCGGGTTGTGCCTGCAAGGACCCGCGGGCTCGGCACCCTCAAGCATCAGGCCCGGACTGCCTCCAATCCAAGCTCCGGCGCCACAAGCGTGTAGGGCTCGAAAGCCGAGAAATCGTCCTTTGACATACGATGCCGCAGCGCATCGATGTTGCGCCTCAAGCTTTCCGGTTTCGCTGTCCCAAGCAGGACCGAGGCAACCACCGGATTGTCGAGCGGGAACTGCATGGCGGCAGCGGCCAACGGCACACCACGCTCCCGGGCAATGCGTTCCATCGCGCCGACCTTTTCGCGCACCTCGGCATTTGCTCGCATATAGTCGAAATGCGCGCCATCGACCGGGCCAGTCGCCAGGATGCCCGAGTTGAACACACCGCCGACGATCAGCGACGTCTTCTTTGTCTCGCAGAGCGGCAGGAGTTCGGCGACTGCGGAACGATCAAGCAGCGTATAGCGCCCCGCAAGCAGGATGCAGTCGATGTCGGCACGGCGCATCACCTCCAGGCAAACCGGAACCTCGTTGACGCCAAGCCCATAGGCCGCGATCACGCCACCAGCCTTTAGTTCCTCCAGCGCCTTAAGGCCGGAATCCAGCAATTGCCTGAGATAGACGGCGTTGCGGGCGACACCGTGCGTGTAGACGCCGATATCATGGACATAGAGGATATCGATGCGATTGAGGCCGAGGCGCGCATAGCTGAATTCCACCGAACGCATGATGGCATCGTAGCTGTAGTCGTAACGCACGTCGAAGTTCAGCGCCTTGACGTAGGAATAGTCCGGCACGGCGCCTTCAGGCACGGGATGCAGCAGCCGTCCGACCTTGGTGGACAGCACATAGTCACCGCGCGGCTTGTCGCGCAGGAAATCGCCGACCCGCCGCTCTGCAAGACCGAGCCCGTAATAGGGTGCGACGTCGAAATAGCGCAAACCAGAGCCCCAAGCGGCGTCCAGCGTTTCGATCGCCGCTTCGCGCGTGCATTCGCGGTAGAGCCCCCCAAGTCCGGCGGCGCCGAAGCTGTATTCGGTCACCGGCAGGTCGGTTCGACCGATCTTTCTCGTCTGCATTCCCTGTCTCCTCCCTCCTAGGATGCGCAAGCTCACATCATCAGAGTGTTGCCCCGAGATGCCAGGGCACGAATTCGTTGTCGCCGTAGCCGAAGAGTTCGCTCTTGGTCTTCTTTCCCGAAGCGGTATCGATGATGAGATCGAAGATCTCGCGACCGAGGTCGGCGATCGTCGCCTCGCCGGATGCGATCACGCCGCAATCGATGTCCATGTCTTCTTCCATCGCGCGGAACAGCGCGGTGTTGCTGGTCAGCTTGATCGACGGTGCCGGCCGACAGCCGAAACAACTGCCGCGGCCGGTGGTAAAGGCGATGACATTGGCTCCGCCGGCCACCTGGCCGGTCGCCGACACCGGATCGTAGCCGGGCGTATCCATGAAGACGAGCCCGTGTTCAGTGACGCGTTCGGCATAGCCGTAAACCGCATTGAGCGGTGAGCGCCCGCCCTTGGCGACCGCACCCAGCGACTTCTCCAGAATGGTTGTGAGGCCACCGCGTTTGTTGCCCGGCGAAGGATTGTTGTCGAGCGATGCACCATGCAGCGCGACGTAGTTTTCCCACCAGACAATCAGCCCGTCGAGCTTTGCGGCGACCGCCGCGCTGGCGGCACGGCTGCGCAACAGATGTTCGGCGCCGTAGATTTCTGACGTTTCGGAAAGGATGGCGGTACCACCGGCAGCCGCCAGGATATCCACCGCCGCTCCCAGCGCCGGGTTAGCGGTGATGCCAGACAGCCCGTCCGAGCCGCCGCATTGCAGACCGACGATGATTTCGCTGACCGGAATGGCGACGCGACGTTGCCTGCCGACTTCCTGGGCAATTTCATCGAGGATGCCGAGTGCACGCTCGACCGAGCGTCGGGATCCGCCGGCCTCCTGGATGTTGAAGTGGCGCTTTTCCTGCCCGGCTCCGCTCTGCCCGTAAAGCGTCAACTGGTTGACCTCGCAGCCGAGCCCGACCATCAGCACCCCGCCGAAATTGGCGTGGCGCGCGTAGCCCGCCAAGGTCCTGTGCAGGTTCATCATGCCGTCGCCGGTCGAAGACATGCCGCAACCCTGGTCATGCACGATCGGCACGAATCCGTCGATGCCATCATATTTCGGCAAGATGCGTCTGTTGGCCTCCTCGGCGATTGCCCGGCAGACGGTGGTGGAACAGTTCACGCTGGCAATGATGCCGATATAGTTGCGCGTCGCCGCCCGTCCGTCTTTGCGCCGATAGCCCATGAAGGTGCGCGCCCTGTCGGCGGCGCTCGCCTCTTCCGGCGCGCCTTGTGGACTGATGGCCAAGCGATCCTGATCGAAGGAGAGGTTGTGGGAATGGACATGCTCGCCGGCTTCTATATCGCTGGTCGCGCGTCCGATCGCCTGGGCATATTTGACCACGGGGTCGCCCGCACGAATCCGCCGTATGGCGACCTTGTGCCCCAGATCGATCTTCGTGGCGGTGCGAACTCCGCCCGGCAGGGCCTCGCCGGCAGCGATTGCCAACGTCGCCACGGCCACATTGTCCTCAGGAGCCAGAAGGATTGAAGACGGCACAGACACTCTGAATTTCTCCGTGAAAACTGCTGCGATTTTGAGAAGGGTCTATTTGTCTTTTATCCACAATAGACAGATCGCCGTCAATGGGTATTATGAAACGAGACAGCGCCGCCCGCCCGCAGGCACAGCAGCAACAGGGGAGAAACGTCATGATTTTGGTGCGAGAGCCAAAGACAAGCGCGCGCCGGCAGGTTAGATCGGCGGCCGACGAAAGCTGATCTTCCGATCAGCGGCTCATCGCTCGCGCAACCCCAACCGTCCGGATCCTGGCAATGGCAAAACAGAACACCGTCTTCAAGGATGCCTATAACCGCTGCCTGAAAGTGCTGGCGGAGACATCTTCCCTGCCCTCCGAGCCGGAACTCGGTCAGGTGCTCGGCGTGAGCCGGACGACGGTGCGTGCCATTCTCCGCCGCTTCGAAGAGGCGAAGCTGATCACCTGGGACAAGCGCAAGAAGATCGTGCTGCGCCAGCCGCAACCGGACGACTATTTCCCGACGGAGGAAACGGATTCGCTGGCCGAGATCATCGAGCGCAGCTTCATGCGCCGGATTCTGGCCGGCGGCGCCGAGCCTGGCATGCAGATCAACGAACTGGAGCTGGCACGCGAGATCGGCGCCGGTACCACGAGCGTGCGGGAGTTCCTGATCCGCTTCAGCCGGTTCGGGCTGATCGAGAAGCGACCGAACAGCCACTGGATCCTCAAAGGTTTCACCCGCGAGTTTGCGCTGGAACTGACCGAGGTCCGCGAGATGTTCGAGCTTCGCTCGGCTGCAAGTTTCGTTGCGCTGCCGGACAGCCATCCGGCCTGGCAGGAGCTGAACAGGATCGAGGCGCTGCACCACGAAATCCTGGCCGACATCGACAACCGCTACAAGGAATTCTCCGAACTCGACGAGCGCTTCCACCTCCTGGTGCACAAGTCGTCGAGCAATCGTTTCATCGTCGATTTCTACGACATCATCTCGATCGTGTTCCACTATCACTACCAATGGAACAAGACCAACGCGCGGCAGCGAAATGCGCGCGCGCTTGAAGAGCACCTTGCTTACATCGAAGCGCTCAGGTCTCACGATCCAAAACGTGCCGAGGAAGCCTGCCGGCGACACCTGCGCTCGGCACGCGAGACCCTGCTGCAATCCATTCCATAGCCAGCTACCGGAGCACCGGCATGAAGACCCCATTTGTGCAGTTTGGAACGAGCCGCTTTCTTCAGGCGCATGCCGATCTCTTCATCAGCGAGGCGCTGGAAAGGCAGGAAGCACCGGGGCGGATCACGGTGGTACAGACGACCGGCTCAGCGGAACGGTCGGGACGCCTGGTGGCACTGACGCAACCCGATGGTTATCCCGTGATGATCCGTGGCCTTGCCGACGGCAAGCCGGTGGACAAGATCGAGCGGGTCAAGAGCGTCGTCCGGGCCGTGTCAACAAACGACAACTGGGATGCTGTTTGCCATATCGTGGCGGACGAGGCCGAATTCCTGATCTCGAACACCGGTGATACCGGCTACGACGTTTCCGGCGACGACCTGTCGACATACGTGCCGCTGTCTTTTCCCGGCAAACTTCTCCTGCTTTTGAAAGCCCGCTTCGATGCCGGCGGCAAACCGCTGACCATCCTTCCGTGCGAACTGGTGTCGCGCAATGGCGACGTGCTGAAAGCCATCGTGCTGGAGCTCGCGCGCGAGCGCCTCGGCGACCCGCAATTCGTGTTCTGGCTGGCGAACGCGATAATCTGGGCCAACACGCTGGTGGACCGGATCGTCTCGGAACCGATCGAGCCCGCCGGCGCCGTGGCCGAACCCTACGCTTTATGGGCGATCGAGAAACAGCGGGGGTTGAGAGCGCCTTGCGCGCACGAATGCGTGATACTGGTCGACGACCTGACGCACTACGAAAAATTGAAGCTTCATATCCTCAACCTCGGCCACACGGTGCTCGCGGATATCTGGCTGAGGCAGGGCCGCGATCCCGACGAAACAGTCCGGCAGATCCTTGCCGATGCGGACGTCGCCAGGCGGCTCGAGGATATCTACGCACAAGAAGTCGTTCCTGCCTTTGCCGCCAAGGGCCTCGGGCGACAGGCGAGTGCCTATGTCGCAACGACGCTCGACCGCTTCCGAAATCCGTTCCTTGACCATCGCATGGGCGATATCGCCAACCATCACACTGAAAAGATCGTGCGACGGATTGCCGAGCTCCGGCGCTGGAGCCCTGAAGTTGCCATGCCGATGCTCAGCGCGATCTGCGATCAGTAGCCGGATTCCAGCTTGTCGGGTTTATGCCCCTGCTCGTCGGTAAATTCCTGGCGCAGCGCCTGTGTCGCCCGAACCAGGGATGTGACATCGGTGCCGATCGCCATGAAATCGGCCCCGAGATCGCGATACTCGCGTGCCTGCGCGAGATCGAGCGTCATGATTCCGCGCGCTTTTCCGGCCTTGTCGATGCGCGCGAAGGCATCGACAATCGCCGCCCGTACATCCGGGTGTCCTGGGCTGCCGAGATAGCCCATATCCGCGGCGAGATCCGACGGTCCGATGAACAGGCCGTCGACGCCTTCAAGAGCGGCAATCTCATCGATCGCCGCCAGGCCGGCGCGGCTCTCGATCTGCAAGAGAAGGCAGATCTGGTCATTTGCGGTGTGGAGATAGTCGGCTATCCGGCCGAATTGCGATGCACGCGCCAGTGCCGCGCCGACACCGCGAATGCCATGCGGCGGATAGCGGGTTGCTCGAACAAGTTCCCTGGCCTGCTCGGCGCTTTCGACCATCGGGATCAGCAGCGTCTGGACGCCGACATCGAGGATCTGCTTGATCAGCGCGGTATCGCCGACAGGAAGGCGAACGATCGGGTGGCTGGCGGATGCCGTCACTGCCCGGAACTGCGCCGACAACAGCGGCAGGTCGTTGGGCGCATGCTCGCCGTCGATCAACAGCCAGTCATAACCGCTGTTGGAGACGACTTCGGCCGCATAGGGGCTCGCCAGCGCGACCCAAAGCCCGAGTTGAAAGCGCTGCTCGCGAAGGGCGGCCTTGAAGGGGTTGGTTGGTGCCGGCATCGCGTCATCTCCTCTTTTCACGACGTCAACTTCTGTACCGGCAAACGAAAAAACCGGCCAGAGCTTTCCGGCCGGTTTCGCGATCAGATTGTATCGGACTGCAAATGCGTCAGGCGATGCCGCCGAGGCAGACATATTTGATCTCGGTAAACTCCTCGATCCCGTACTTCGAACCTTCGCGGCCGAGGCCCGAGAGCTTGACGCCGCCGAACGGTGCTTCCGCCGTGGAGATCAGCCCGGTGTTGACGCCGACCATGCCGTATTCCAGCGCCTCGGCCACGCGGAACACCCGCGCCAGATCCTTGGCATAGAAATAGGAGGCCAGCCCGAACTCGGTGTCATTGGCCTGTTCGACGACATCGGCCTCATCCTTGAAGCGGAACAGCGGCGCGACCGGGCCGAAGGTTTCCTCGCGGGCGACTGCCATCGCCTGGGTGACATCGGCCAGAACCGTTGCTTCGAAGAAGGTGCCGCCGAGCGCATGGCGCTTGCCGCCCTGGATGACGCGCGCGCCCTTGGCGGTGGCATCGGCGATATGCTCTTCCACCTTCTCCAGTGCCGCCTTGTCGATCAGCGGGCCGAGGATGACGCCCTGGTCGAGACCATTGCCGATCTTGAGCTTGGCAACGGCCGCCGCCAGCTTGTCGGAGAAGGCATCATAGACCTTGTCCTGCACGTAGATACGGTTAGCGCAGACGCAGGTCTGGCCGTTGTTGCGGAACTTGGCGATCAATGCGCCTTCCACGGCCGCATCGAGATCGGCGTCGTCGAAGACGATGAACGGCGCATTGCCGCCGAGTTCCAGCCCGAGCTTCTTGATCGTGCCGGCGCTCTGGCGATAGAGCTCGGCGCCGACCTCGGTCGAGCCGGTAAAGGTCAGCTTGCGCACCACCGGATTGGCGGTCATTTCGGCACCGATTTCGCGGGCCGAGCCGGTCACGACGCTGAAGAGCCCCTTGGGCAGGCCGGCGCGCTCGGCAAGAACGGCGATGGCAAGGGCCGAGAACGGCGTCTGCGACGCCGGCTTCAACACCATGGCGCAACCGGCGGCAAAGGCCGGGCCGGCCTTGCGGGTGATCATCGCGTTGGGGAAGTTCCAGGGCGTGATCGCAGCGACGACGCCGATCGGCTGCTTCATCACCATGATGCGCTTGTCCGGCTGATGGCCTGGGATCAGGTCGCCGTAGATGCGACGGCCCTCTTCGGCAAACCATTCGACGAAGCTGGCGCCATAGACGATTTCGCCGGTCGCCTCTGCCAGCGGCTTGCCCTGTTCGAGCGTGAGGATGCGGCCGAGATCGTCCTTGTTCTCGATCATCAGCTCAAACCAGCGGCGAAGCACACCGGCGCGATCCTTGGCGGTGCGGGCAGCCCAACCCTTCTGCGCCAGACGCGCCGCTTCGATTGCCGCCTTGGTTTCCTTGCCTCCAAGCTTCGGTACGCGGCCGACGAGTTCGCCCGTTGCCGGGTTCACCACATCGATCGCATTGGCGGCATCCGCTTCGATCCATTCGCCGCCAATCAAGGCAGCCTGGCGAAACAGTGACGGGTCCTTAAAAGTCATCGCGCGTCCTCTCTCAGAAAAATCTACAGAACTTATACAACTTTTTTATCGATCTCGACAATCACCCGAAACGCCGTTTCTGCATATTCCGTTTTAGCACCGGATCGGGCCGACAAAAGGACCGACGATCCGCGCGCAAAGCCGGTTTCATCGCTCCTCGATCCCATGTAGCGTCCGCAGCGAATCTCGCCCTACGTCTCGCTAACGACGGCAATCGTCATCGACGGCGGCGCGCTCCTCCCACGGGATTCCCGATACGATAAAAGAGGTATGTTCATGACGGAAAGCAATCACAGAACCGCCGACCACCCGATCGACACCATGTTCCTGAAACGCTGGTCGCCACGTGCGTTCACCCAGGAGGAGATCAGCGAAGAAGAACTGCTCTCACTGCTCGAAGCCGCCCGCTGGGCACCCTCGGCGAGCAACAGCCAACCCTGGCGGTTCGTCTATGCCCGCCGCGGCACCGAGCATTTCGCGCGCCTGCTGGATATTCTCAACGAGAGCAATCAGCGCTGGGCGAAGCATGCCGCAGCCCTGGTGATCGTTATCTCCAAGACGCACACGCAGGCAGCCACCGGCGAGATGCGGGCCGCCTACACCCATGCCTTCGACACCGGCGCCGCCTGGTTCAGCCTTGCGCTCCAGACAACCGCTGCCGGCTGGCACGCGCATGCAATGGCGGGCATTGATCGCGACAAGGCGATGACGAGCCTTGGCGTGCCCGCGCACTACCGGGTCGAGGCGGCGGTAGCAATCGGCCGGCTTGCCGACCCCTCGACGCTTCCGGACGATCTGCGTGAGCGGGAAAAGCCGAGCCAACGCAAGCCGCTTGCCGAACTGGCCTTCGAAGGCCGGTTCAAGGGGGAATAGAGCCTTTCCAAGAAAGGTGCGGAACGGTCTTCCGCCAGGAAGTGCGCAAAAACAAAGAGATAGAGCGTTTCTGCGTCTCAGTTTAAGCCGGAGACACTCCAGACAAAAAAGATCCCGGTGCCTTGCGGCACCGGGATCATTAGAAGTGCGGCTGATCGTATTGCGATCAGATATCGAGGTTGGCGACGCTCAGCGCGTTTTCCTGGATGAAGTCGCGGCGCGGCTCGACCTCGTCGCCCATCAGGCGCGAGAACAGGCCATCCGCGTCCGTCGCGTCGTTCACCCGAACCTGCAGCAGCGAACGCACGTTCGGATCGAGCGTCGTCTCCCAGAGCTGCTCGGCATTCATCTCGCCAAGACCCTTGTAACGCTGCATCGACAGACCCTTGCGGCCTGCTGCGAAGATTGCATCCAGAAGCGCGCGTGGGCCGCTGATATCTTGCCCACCATCGCGGCGGCGAAGCACCGGAGGCGCGGAATAGATCTCCTTGAGCTTCGATGTCAGCTGGTCGATGTGGCGGGCGTCGGACGAGCCGATCAGCGCCATATCGAGGATGGCGACTTCCTTGACGCCACGAACCATGCGTTCAAGCTTGAGACCGCCTTCGGCGGTGACCGCTCCGGTCCAGCCGCGTTCAGTCTCTTCGGCGATCACATCAAGCCTGCGCGCCACTTCGATCGCGACCTGCTCGTATTGTTCGCGCTGGCCGTTGAGTTCGACATTCAAGGCGCCGGCAATGGCTGCCTGTTCGACAATCGAACGATTGTAGCGCGAGTGAAGACCATCCATCAGGTTACGCACGCGCAACGCATCGTTGATGACTTCGCGCAGGTCCTGACCGGCGCGAACCTCACCGGAAGCAAGCTCCAGCGTAGCTTCCTCGAGGCCCATCGAGATCAGGTAATCTTCCAGCGCCTGCTCGTTTTTCAGGTACTGGGCGGACTTGCCGCGCGTCACCTTATAAAGCGGTGGCTGGGCAATATAGAGGTGGCCGCGCTCGATCAGCTCCGGCATCTGCCGGAAGAAGAAGGTGAGCAGCAGGGTGCGGATGTGGGCGCCGTCGACGTCGGCGTCCGTCATGATGATGATCTTGTGGTAGCGCAGCTTGTCGGCGTTGAACTCGTCTTTACCGATCGATGTGCCGAGCGCGGTGATCAGCGTGCCGATTTCCTGGCTCGAAAGCATCTTGTCGAAACGCGCGCGTTCGACGTTCAGGATCTTGCCACGCAGCGGCAGGATCGCCTGGTTTTCGCGCGAGCGTCCCTGCTTGGCCGAACCGCCTGCCGAATCACCCTCCACCAGGAAGACTTCGGATTTTGCCGGATCGCGTTCGGAGCAGTCCGCCAACTTGCCCGGCAGCGAGGAGATGTCGAGCGCGCCCTTGCGGCGCGTCAGTTCGCGTGCCTTGCGCGCCGCCTCGCGTGCGGCGGCCGCTTCGACGACCTTGCCGACAAGGATCTTGGCGTCGGAGGGATGCTCCTCCAGCCAGGTGCTCAAGGCTTCGTTGACGAGGCTTTCGACCACCGGACGAACTTCCGAGGAAACCAGCTTGTCCTTGGTCTGCGATGAGAACTTCGGATCCGGCACCTTGACCGAGAGAACGGCGGTCAGGCCTTCGCGGCAGTCGTCGCCGGTCAGCGTGACCTTTTCCTTCTTGGTGATACCAGAGCTTTCGCCATAGGAGGTGATCTGCCGGGTCAGCGCACCGCGGAAACCGGCCATGTGCGTGCCGCCGTCGCGTTGCGGAATGTTGTTGGTGAAGCAGAGCACGTTCTCGTGGTAGCTGTCGTTCCACCACATCGCGACTTCGACGGTGATACCGTCCTTTTCGCCGCGGATCGAAACCGGCTTCTGCACGAGCGGCTTCTTGGCCCGGTCGAGATAGGCAACGAAGGCTTCAAGGCCGCCGTCATACATCATCTCGTCCTGGCGCACGTCCGAATGGCGCTTGTCGGTCAGGACGATGCGCACGCCGGAATTCAGGAAGGCGAGTTCGCGCAGGCGATGCTCGAGCGTGCCGTAGTCGAAGTCCGTCTTGGTAAAGGTGTCTGTGCTCGGCAGGAACGTCACTTCGGTGCCGGTATCGGTGCCGGCGTCGCCGATCACCTTCAGCGGGCTGTCAGCCACGCCGTGGGTGAAGCTCATCTCATGGATCTTGCCCGCACGGCGGATCTTCAACCGCAGCATGACGGACAGCGCGTTGACCACCGAAACGCCAACGCCGTGCAGACCGCCGGAAACCTTGTAGGAATTCTGGTCGAACTTACCGCCGGCGTGGAGTTGCGTCATGATGACCTCGGCCGCCGAGACGCCCTCTTCCTTGTGGATGTCGGTCGGGATGCCGCGGCCGTTGTCGGTTACCGTCACCGAGCCGTCGGCATTGAGCGTCACCGTGACGATATCGGCGTGGCCTGCGAGAGCCTCGTCGATGGCGTTGTCGACCACCTCGTACACCATGTGATGCAGACCGGAGCCGTCGTCGGTGTCGCCGATATACATGCCCGGCCGCTTGCGTACGGCATCCAGGCCCTTCAACACCTTGATGGAGTCGGCACCATATTCGGCGGCGGCGCCGGTATCGGTTTCAGGAATATCGGTCATTCGGCTTCGGGTCTTTCCAGGTTCTTCGGACGGGGTGATTCGTTGCGAATCACGTCTCGGACGCCTCGCGGACTATAGAAAATTTGTCCACGGTTCCAAATCCCGGACCGCGCGCAGCGGCCGGAAAACAGCTGTTCATCCCCTGTCATTAGCAGGAAATGTGGCTTTTTCCAAAACATCTTCCAGGGCGCGGATCGTGTCGATGGACAAATAGCGGATTTGCCCTCTCAAGCGGTTGGCGAAGGCCGTGTATTCCGGCGCCAGCCCGGACGTATCCAGCACCACTTTCGGCGCGGAGACCTGGGCGATCTGGAACAATTCCTCGGCATCGTCCCAGATGACATTGAAATAGCCGGCGACCCTTTGCAGAAAATCGAAGCTCGGCGCGCCGCGCTTTCCATGTTCGAGCGCTGAGAGATAGGCGGCAGAGACGCCGATCGCCGCGGCCATCTGCTTCTGCGACACCCCCTTCTTGCGCCGCAACGCGCGCACCGCCACGCCAAAGGGGGTCACGTCGTGCTTCCCTTGCTGCGCGCCAGGCGGACATACAGCGCACCATCGCCGCCATGATTGCGGGCCGCGGGCTCGTAGCTCGAGATCAATGGCCGGAACTCCGGCAGCGAGAACCAGAGCGGCACGGCACGCTTCAAGGCGCCGTCGCTGCCGATCGACGTTCCCTTGCCGGTGATGACAAGAACGTGGCGCAGCCCGCGCTCATGCGCTCTCAAAAGAAAATGCAGGAGGAAGCCATGGGCCTCGCTCTGGATCATGCCGTGGAGATCGATCCGCGCTTCAAGCGCGAGGTGCCCCTTCGACAGCTTGCGCTTGACCGGCTTTTCAAGCGGATAGTGGTGTCTGCCGTTCGCGGTCTTGCTGAGGGCAATTCCCTGCTGGTCGTCGGCACCACTCGGCGAGGCCGTGGCCTGCGTCTTCTGCGGCTCGTCCTTGGGCTCGGCCGGAACATCCTCGCCGAGGAATTCCCGGAGATCGTCGAGACGGCCAGGCATGGGCCTGGTCGTGCGTGCCACCTTTCCCCAGAGGATCCGCTCTTCGGCCGAAAGCTTCTTGCCCCTAGCCATTGCCGTATCTTGCCGCGGCCGCACGAGGGATGAAGATGTAGAAATCGGCTTCGTTGCGAACCGCACCCGCAAGCTCGCCCGCCCTGTCACCGGATCCGGTGAAGATGTCGCCGCGGGCCGGGCCGACGATCGCCGATCCGGTGTCAAGCGCCAGCATCAGCCGCCGAAACGGCCGCCCGGCATCGAGACGCGTCAGGCTGTCGCTTGAGATGAAAAACGGCACGCCGAAGGTATGGATCAGCCGATCGACGGCAAGCGATCGTCCCGGCTCCAGCGAAACCTTGGCGGCAGCGACCGGCCCCAGCCGCTCGTCTTCGACGTCCGCCTCGCGGAAAAAGATGAAGGAACGATTGTGCCAAAGTACCTCGTCGATCTTATCCGGATTGGCGGCGAGCCAACCCCGGATGCTCATCATCGACACGGTGGCGGCATCGATCTCGCCGCGATCGATCAGCAGCTTTCCGATCGGGGAAAAATAATGACCGGTCTTGGCGGCATAGGTGATGCGCCGGCGCGAACCGTCGGGATAGACGAGCCGGGCAGCACCCTGGACGTGGACGAAGAACACATCGACCTTGGATCTGGCATAGGCAATCTCCAGACCGCGCCCCGCCAGAAAGCCCTCATCGATCGCGCGACGGTCGGGATATTCGCCAACCACGCCGTCATGCAGCCGGCCGAAGGCGAAATAGGGATCCATATCGGCCGGCCGGTTGGTGTCGTCGACGTCGACGAGATCGATTGGGCGCCGATAGATCGGATAGCGGAAGACTTCGTCGGGTGTCGCTCGCACGTCGATCTCGGGCTCGTAGAACGCCGTCACGAAACCGGTCTTGGCGTTTTCCGGCCTGATCCTGAAGGCGACGAACTGTTGCTCGAAGAATGCGCGGGCTGCAGCCGCGTCGGCAACATCTGCGCTTGCAGCCGAAAACGCGGGCACCAAATCATCGACAGAAATGCCCAGCGAACCGGTGCGGTAAGGCTTTGCCGTCGAGACATGGTGGTGACAGCGGCGCAGCGCGTCGATCACCGCCGTTGGATCGTCGTCCTGCCACCCCGGTAGATCGGAGAAGGTGACAGGCTCAAGTCGAAGCGTCATGGTCGCCCCTTCCGATCAGTTTTCGGATTCGGTAGCGATCAGCTTCCAATTCGGATCACGTGAACGAATGTCGCGCGAGAAAGTCCAGAGATCGTTGACTTCGGCCACCGACTCCGCGTCTCCATCGATGATGGCGCCCTGCTTGTCGTAGGTCGCCGAGATCAACTGGCTGACGATCCGGACCGTGATGTTTTCTTCGCTGTCCTTGACCTCGGCGTGGATGATGTCGGCCTTCTCGATGCCGACGAAGGTAGATTTCACCACCTCGCCCTTGCGCTCGCGCTCGGCAATCGCGGCGTCGAAGCCTTCATAGACCTCGCGCGACAACAGGTTCTTCAGCGTCTTTCGGTCGCCGTCGGCAAAAGCCATAACGATCATCTCGTAGGCCATCTTCGCCCCGTTGACGAACTCCTTCGGGTCGAAGCCGGTGTCGGCGTCGGTCAACGAACGGAGCTGATCGTTGAGCGGCGTCCCCGCCTTGGCAAAGGCGTCAATCGCGGCATAGCGGGCCGAATCGTCCTCGACATTGTCGCGGCGCGGCAGCTGGACGACCTTGCCATTGTCGGCCTTTTCAGGCCCCTGACTCATGTCTCTCGGAGAATAGGGATCAAACGGTGGCCGCTCGCTGCCGGTCCGGCGACCGAGAACGCTGCGCAACTGCAGGAAAATGACCACTGCGGCGATCAAGAAAAAAAACGTGATGAAGTCGAAAGAGCCCATTTCCACCTGAAACCGCTGTTAGAATTTCTCGTAGCTATTCCATATAGTCCGCAAGGATAGATCATTCAAACAGCGTTGTCGCACCCTTAGATCGGAGGTGACGATGCGAAGACCCTTTCAGGCACCGCTAATGCGCTCAATGTTAATTCCCCTGGTCGTTCTTGGACTGCCCCTTGCCGAGATTGCCGGCTTCGTCATCGTCGGCCGCGAAATCGGCCTGGCGATGACGCTGCTGCTCGTTCTGTCGAGCGCAATCGCCGGGGTCGTCCTCCTTCGCTTCCAGGGTTTCGCCATGATCAGGCGCATGCAGGAAGCAACGCGCACTGGCAGCGATCCCGGCCGCGAGGTCCTCGGCGGTGCCTTGATGTTCGTCGCAGCCCTGTTGTTGATCGTGCCCGGCTTCATCAGCGACATCTTCGGTCTGTTTTTATTTGTGCCGCCTGTCCGGCAGGCCGTGGCCGGCTATCTGAGGTCAAAAATGACGATTGTAACCGCTGCCTCGAGCCAGTCCTGGCGCGGACCGAGCCATTCACCGGAAGAGCGCGCCCAACCGCGCGTCATCGACCTTGGCGAAGGCGAGTTCTCAAGGACCGATGATGACGAACCAAACCCGTCCGAAGAGCGCCGGCGGCAATAGCAAAGGCCTGTGGCGCAGGGTTGTAAGCCCTATGACGAAATGCTAGATGGCCTCACCGAATTGAAGTCGAGGAAACCCTTATGACGACTGATACCGCATCCAACGGCAACGGCAGCGCGCAGCAGAGCCCGTCGCTCAACATCCTCGCCCAGTATGTCAAGGATCTCTCGTTCGAGAACCCGGGCGCACCGCGTTCGCTGCAGGCCCGTGACAATGCGCCGTCGATCAACATCAACGTCAACGTCAACGCCAATCCGCTTGCCGAGAACGATTTCGATGTCGTTCTCTCGCTGAACGCGGAAGCCAAGGACGGTGAGCGCGTTCTGTTCAACGTCGAACTTTCCTACGGCGGCGTTTTCCGTGTTGCCGGCTTCCCGCAGGAACACATGCTGCCGCTGCTGTTCATCGAATGCCCGCGCCTGCTGTTCCCGTTCGCGCGCCAGATCGTTGCCGACGCGACCCGCAACGGCGGCTTCCCGCCGCTGATGATCGACCCGATCGATTTCGCTCAGATGTTCGCCCAGCGCATGGCCGAAGAAAAGGTCCGTTCTCAGGTGTCGAACACCAACGAGACCGCCAACTGATCTTGTTCGGTCTGGATCGCAATTATTAGTAAAAAGCCCGGTCGAGCCGGGCTTTTTTCATTCCTGCAGATCGTATTTGGCCCAGATTGCCTTGGGCCCCAGCTTCGCAACCAGCGCGGCATGAGCCTCCTCATCCGCTTCGGACAATCGGTTCGGCAAAGGCCTTGGGCGCTGCGCAATGACGATCGGCGCATCGTCGTGTGCGACGGTTTGTCCCGCGACCTTGTTGCTCGACACCAGACCCAAGGCGGCCTGACGACCGCCGAGCATCTCGATATAGACTTCTGCAAGAAGCTCGGAGTCGAGAAGGGCGCCGTGCTTGGCGCGATGAGAATTGTCGATGCCGTAACGACGGCAAAGCGCATCGAGCGAGTTCGGGCCCATCGGGTGCTTCCGGCGAGCAAGCGCTAGCGTATCCGTCACCCGTTCGCCGGCAATGACCGGCAACCCGATGCGACCGAATTCGGCATTAATGAAGCCCATGTCGAAGGTGGCATTGTGCGCCACCCAGCGGGCATCGCCGAAGAAGTCGAGGATCTGCTGGGCAACATCGGCAAAAGGCGGCTTGTCCTTCAGGAAATCATCGGTGATGCCGTGAATGGCAAGCGCATCCGGATGAACCTTGCGATTGCCGGGATTGACGAAGATATGCAGCGTACGGCCGGTCGGAAACTGGTTTTCCAACTCGACGCCACCGATTTCGATCACCCTGTCCTCGCGATTGTCGAGGCCGGTCGTTTCCGTATCGAAAATGATCTCACGCATCGGGCGCTCCATTCGTGGTGAGGTCATCGACGATCGCCCTCACCTGTTGGCGTGTGTTGTCGAAGCTGTCGCTGGTATCGATGATATAGTCGGCGCGTTCACGCTTCTGACTGTCCGGCACCTGACGCGCCAGGATCATAGCAAATTTCTCTTCAGTCATGCCGGGGCGTTTCATCGCTCGCTCTCTTTGAATCTCGGGCGCGCAGCTAACCACGACCACTTTATCGACCCGCGCCTCGGCGCCCGTCTCGAACAACAACGGAATATCGAGCACGACGAAGGGCACCTCAGCCGCAGCATTCCTGTCGAGGAACTCGCGTTCTTTCTGGCGAACGAGCGGATGCACGATGTTTTCGAGTTCGCGTAGCCTTTCCGGTGTTGCCAACAACTGGCGGGACAGTTCGGCGCGATCGATCGCCCCGTCCCTGACTGTTCCCGGAAAGGCGGCTTCGACCAGTGCGACGGCTTCGCCGCGATAAAGCGCGTGCACCACTTCATCGGCGTCGTTGACCGGCACCCCGAACTCGCGGAACATCTGCGCCGTTGTCGACTTGCCCATTGCCATCGATCCGGTCAATCCGACAATCATCATGCGTGCGTCCCCATATCATCGATGACGAGTTGCCGGAGGTTAGCGTCGACCACGGGCCGGCGGCCGAACCAGAGCTCGAAACCAGGCGCAGCCTGGTGCAGCAGCATGCCAAGTCCATCGACGATGGCGTAGCCCTGCTCCTCCGCCTGGCGAAGCAAAGGCGTCTTCAACGGGACATAGACGATATCGGTGACCACCGCACCCCTGGCCATGACGGTGAAATCGATCTGCGGTGCATCCTGTCCATCCATGCCGAGAGACGTGGTGTTGATGAAGAGGCCAGCGCCGGTCATCACCTCGTTCAATGCCTCCATCGGATGCGCATGCACGGCCGACCCGAAACGGTCGGACAACTCCTGAGCCCTCGCCACCGTGCGATTGACGACATGGATGGTGCTAATGCCCCGGTCGCGCACGGCCTGGATGACGGCGCGGCTGGCGCCACCGGCACCGAGCACAACCGCGGTCGAACATTGGTCCCAGCCGGCCGCCCGTTCGTCAAGATTGGCAACGAACCCTTGGCCATCGGTGTTGGTGGCATGGACTTCGCCGGCCTCGAGCCAAAGCGTATTGGCGGCGCCGAGTTCCAGACAGAGATCGTCAGGGCGATCTGCCAACCGATGGGCGACTTCCTTGTGCGGGATGGTGACGTTGCCGCCGCAAAAACCTGATGTGCCTTGCTTCAGCTCTGCGATGAAGGCCGAGAAATCGGCCGGCTTCACCTCGTGCGCGCGGTAGCTGCCGTCTATCCCGAGCTGTTTCAGCCAATAGCCGTGGATCAATGGCGACCTGGAATGCTTGATCGGATAACCGGTGACGAAGGCGTGGTTAACAAATGTTTCACGTGAATCACGCATCGATCGTTCCCAATTCCCGAAGTTTTGCGAGCAGCGGCAGCATCGGAAGACCGAGGATGGTGAAATAGTCACCATCGATCTTGTCGAACAGCTGGATGCCCTCACCCTCCAGCTGGTAGGCGCCGACACTGGACAGGGCCTTGCTGCCGACACGCTGCAGATGGCGATCGACGAATTCCGGCGTCAGTGTGCGCACTGACATATTTGCGGACGAGACATGGCGCCAAAGGATCTCATCGCCGCGCAAGAGGACAATCGCGCTGTTCAGGCGATGGGTCTTGCCGGAGAGCGACAACAGATGCTGTCCGGCTTCGACCATGTCCTTCGGTTTGTGATAGACACGCTGGCCGAGCGACATGGTCTGGTCGGAACCGATCACCAATGCCTCGGGAAAATGCCGGGCGACATCCCTCGCCTTGGCTTCGGCCAGCCTCATCGCGACATCTTCAGGAACTGCACCTTCTTCCTCAAGTGGTTTTTCAAGCGCCCGCTCGTCGATCTCGGCGGCGCGTGCGGTAAACACCAAGCCGGCATTTTCCAGAAGCGCGCGACGGAACGGGCTTGCTGAAGCCAGAACGAGTGAAGGTGTCATCATCGAAGTTCCCGAATTGTTCGGATTCGCTCTATCGCAGCCGCGGACGCAGGGCAACAATTGCGGCGGCGGTTTCCTCGATCGAGCGGCGGGTGACGTCGATGAGCGGCCAGTTGTTGCGCGCGCAAAGCGCGCGGGCATATTTCAGCTCCTCGGCGATCGCTGCCCTATCGGTATATTGATCGCCGTGAAAGCCTTGCGTGGTGCCAAGCACCCGATGCTGACGAACTTGGGAAATGCGGTCGGCGGTCGCAATCAGGCCGACGACCAGTGGCTTGGTTGCCGCCATCAGCCGATCGGGAAGCGGCACGCCCGGGACGATCGGAATATTGGCCGTCTTTATGCCGCGGTTGGCGAGGTAGATGGATGTCGGCGTCTTCGATGTTCGGCTGATGCCGATTAACACCACATCGGCATCATCGAAATCGGCCGGCAGCTGACCATCATCATGGTCCATGGTGAAATTCAACGCATCGATCCGCGCGAAGTAATCGGCATCCATCACGTGCTGCGCGCCGGAACGGCGTCGCGACGGTGAGCCGAGATAGGACTGAAACAGTTCGATGATCGGATCGAGCACGGAGACGCACGGCACGCCCATCTCGCGACAGCGCTGATCAATGATATCAGCCAGCTCGCGATCGACGATCGTATAAAGCACGATGCCGGGGGCGCCATCGATCGCATCGAGAACCTGCAGCAACTGCCGGCGATTCCTGATCAGCGGATAGACATGCTCGAGCGCATGCGACGCCTGGAATTGCGCCGCTGCCGCCCGCCCCGCAGCGATCAAGGTCTCCCCCGTCGAATCGGAGATCAGATGCAGGTGGAAGTAGTTTTTCTTGTTCTCCACGCAATTCTCCGGGTGCTGTTGATAAACCGGGATAAAAGAGGCTACCGGCGCCGCGACGGCCGAGGCAAGGGGAAAACTGCCGACTTATTCACAATTGGTGCGACGCCGAAGAAAGCTTCGCGGGGGATGTGGACAAGACTCACAGCAATGACAAAGTGTCACGCGTTTCGACTCATTGTCCACAGCAAATCGCTTTCTCTCAAAGACGGCAATCCTCTGATTCAAATCGGATTTTTGCACTTATCCACGAAATGCATTCATGACCGCTGCTCTGCTTCCCACTCGGATTAATCCGATCGGGTGGCCGTGGATGAACTGTGGCCATCTTTTAATCCTTGATACCCACCGACTCTAAGAAATAGAAAGAGTCTAAATATCTTTGTTTATATATTAGGAGAGACCATCCGTGGCCGAGACACGAAGGAAAGTTCTGGAGGTTTTGGAGGGGAAGACGGTCAGTCCTCCTCCCGTCTGGCTCATGCGCCAGGCCGGCCGGTACCTTCCCGAATATCGAGCAACGCGTGCCGTCGCCGGAAGTTTCCTCGATCTCTGTTACACGCCTGATCTCGCTGTCGAAGTGACGCTTCAACCGATCCGTCGTTATGCTTTTGACGCAGCCATTCTTTTTTCCGACATCCTCGTCATCCCGGACGCGCTGAAGCGCAACGTTCGCTTTGAGGAAGGCCATGGTCCGAGAATGGATCCGATCGACGTTGATGGCATCGATGCTCTGAAGGCTGACGGTATCTCCAATCACCTGAAACCGGTCTTCGAAACGGTATCGCGTTTGCGTGGGGAACTTCCGGCGGAGACGACGCTGCTCGGATTTTGCGGTGCGCCCTGGACCGTTGCGACCTACATGATCGCTGGTCAGGGAACACCGGATCAGGCCCCTGCCCGGCTGTTCGCTTACCAGAACCCGGAAGCCTTCGAACGGCTTTTGACGTTCCTGGCCGATGTGTCGGCGGACTATCTGGTCGAGCAGATCGATGCCGGCGCCGATGCGGTACAGATTTTCGACTCCTGGGCTGGCGTTCTGGGCGAAGAGGAATTCGAACGATTTGCCGTCAAGCCGGTCGCGCGAATCATCGCTTCGGTGCGGACGCGACGTCCGCAGGCCAAGATCATTGCCTTTGCCAAGGGCGCAGGGCTTCTCCTGAAGCATTATCGCCAGAAGACGGGTGCCGATGCCATCGGGCTCGATTGGACCGTCCCACTGTCCTTTGCTGTCGATTTGCAGAAGGACGGACCGGTGCAGGGTAACCTTGATCCGATGCGGGTCGTTTCCGGCGGTGCCGCCCTCGAGCAGGGCATAGATCGTATTCTCGATGCGCTCGGCAACGGACCGCTCATTTTCAACCTCGGTCACGGGATTACGCCGCAGGCCGATCCGGAGAACGTCTCGGCGCTGGTGTCGCGCGTTCGCGGAGCACGCTGATGGATGAACGCCAGAGGGATCGCGGTCCAGGCAACAGGGCGCGGGTCAGAGCAATGATTGCGCTTGGCGGTTTTGCCGCGTCGCTCATCGGGCTTTTCGTCTGGCAGCCCGACAGCCTCTATCTCTGGATCAAGGCGCTACACGTGATTGCGGTGATGTCGTGGATGGCAGCGCTGCTCTACATGCCGCGCCTGTTCATCTACCACACCGACGCAGCACCCGGTTCCGAACAGTCCGAAACCTTCAAAATGATGGAACAGCGGTTGCTGACGGTCATCATGAACCCGGCGATGATGATCTCCTGGGTGCTCGGGCTTTACCTCGCCTGGAGCGTCTACGACTTCCAGGGCGGCTGGCTTCACGCCAAGCTGCTATTCGTGGTGATGCTGACCGTCGTGCACATGCGCTTCAGCCGGGCGGTTCGGGCGTTCCAGCGGGACGAAAATCGCCGCACGGCACGCTACTGGCGGTTGATGAACGAAGCCCCGACGCTGCTGATGATCCTGATCGTCATCATGGTCGTGGTGAAGCCGTTTTGAATTTTAACGATTGCTAATTGTAATAGTTCTCGCTAATTTTCGTCAGCCCCTTGCGGCGTTTCACGTGAATCGCTATTTTCTCCCATCTCCTCTTCATGGCTTGTGACAAAGACCAGAGCCTGCCCCTCCTGCCGCAGCTCCCTTCAGAAAACACGCCGTCTTTCCATTCCCAGACGAAACATGGATCCTTCATGGCTGAAATGAAGCTACAAGAACTTAAGAACAAGACGCCGACCGATCTTCTGGCCTTTGCCGAAGAGCTCGAGGTGGAAAATGCGAGCACCATGCGCAAGCAGGAGCTGATGTTCGCAATCCTCAAGATGCTCGCCTCCCAGGATATCGAAATCATCGGTGAAGGCGTCGTCGAGGTTCTGCAGGACGGATTCGGCTTTCTGCGCTCTGCCAATGCCAACTACCTTCCCGGCCCGGACGATATCTACATCTCCCCCTCCCAGATCCGCCGCTTCTCGCTGAAGACCGGCGACACGGTCGAGGGACCGATCCGCGGACCGAAGGAAGGCGAACGCTACTTCGCGCTGCTGAAAGTCAACACCATCAATTTCGACGATCCCGAAAAGATCCGTCACAAGGTTCACTTCGACAACCTGACGCCGCTCTATCCAAACGAGCGCTTCAAGATGGAACTCGATATCCCGACGTCGAAGGACCTTTCTGCTCGGGTGATCGACCTGGTCGCGCCGCTCGGCAAGGGCCAGCGCGGTCTGATCGTCGCTCCGCCGCGCACCGGTAAGACCGTTCTCCTGCAGAACATCGCCCACTCGATCACCGCAAACCATCCGGAATGTTACCTGATCGTTCTGTTGATCGACGAACGGCCGGAAGAAGTCACCGACATGCAGCGCTCCGTGAAGGGCGAAGTGGTTTCCTCTACCTTTGACGAGCCGGCGACGCGCCACGTGCAAGTCGCCGAAATGGTGATCGAAAAGGCAAAGCGCCTGGTCGAGCACGGCCGCGACGTCGTGATCCTGCTCGATTCCATCACCCGCCTCGGTCGCGCCTATAACACCGTTGTTCCTTCATCCGGCAAGGTTCTGACCGGTGGTGTCGACGCCAACGCCCTGCAGCGCCCGAAGCGCTTCTTTGGTGCCGCCCGCAACATCGAAGAAGGTGGTTCGCTGACCATCATCGCCACGGCGCTGATCGATACCGGCAGCCGCATGGACGAAGTCATCTTCGAAGAGTTCAAGGGTACCGGCAACTCGGAAATCGTGCTCGACCGCAAGGTCGCCGACAAGCGCATCTTCCCGGCGATGGACATTCTCAAGTCCGGCACGCGTAAGGAAGACCTGCTGGTTCCACGCCAGGATCTGCAGAAGATCTTCGTTCTTCGCCGGATTCTGGCCCCGATGGGTACCACCGACGCGATCGAGTTCCTCATCGACAAGCTGAAGCAGACAAAGAACAACGGCGACTTCTTCGACTCGATGAACACCTGATACGGCCGAACGCCGATATCGTGATTGAGACCGGGCAGGTGATCTTGCCCGGTCTCTTTATTTCCAGCGATCACGTTGATTAGCCGGATTCAACGATGGACCGGCTTCCTCGGCGAGCCTTTCGATTCGCTATCGCAATGATCTTGGATCCCCTCATCCGGTGTCGCCTTCTGTCAGTTCAGTGATTCACGTGAAACACATTCGGGCGATCCCGCGGCTAAGGCTTGATCTTCTCCCGACTATTCGGCATAAGCTCGCAACCGCTCGACACCTCTGTGAACGCCGGGAACGCCGACTAACGCGTTTCATTCAGCTATCGATATGAGGCCGCCTCACCCGCCGGAACTTGTTTCCGGCGCAGGCGTGCGTAGAGCAGGAACTCTCTTTGGATCTCAGGTGACACGATGCCATCGGTGGATACGATATACGCGCTTTCCAGCGGGGCGTTGCCAGCCGGCGTAGCGGTGATCAGGATAAGCGGACCAGAAACAAACGCTGTCCTGAAGTCATTGTGTGGTGCCGTCCCTGAGCCGCGTTTGGCGTCACTGAAATCGATTCGCTCTCGCAACGGTTTCATGATCGATAGCGGCCTGATCATCTACTTCCGCGGCCCGGCCTCGTTTACAGGGGAAGACTGTGCCGAGTTGCACGTGCATGGCAGCCGTGCCGTTGTTCAAATGCTGCTGCATGAGTTGTCTGGCTTTGCGGGGCTGCGCCACGCTGAGGCCGGCGAGTTTTCACGGCGAGCCTTCCATAACGGCAAGATGGATCTTGTCGAGATTGAGGGCTTGTCGGATCTGATCGCTGCGGAGACCGAGATGCAGCGTCGTCTGGCGCTGGAGCATTCCGCCGGCGGCCAGTCTAAGGTCTATGACGATTGGGCCAAGCGTCTGACCCATGCGCGCGCGATGATCGAGGCGGAGCTCGATTTCGCCGATGAGGAGGACGTGCCGGGCTCGGTCAGTGACCGGATCTGGAAAGATATGGAATTGCTGCGTCGCGAGATCGACGCGCACATTGCCCAGGCGCCGATTGGCGAAATCATCCGGGATGGCCTGAAGATCGTCATTGCCGGCGAACCCAACGCCGGCAAGTCCAGCCTGCTCAATGCCTTGGCAAAACGTGATATCGCGATCGTGACAGAGATAGCCGGAACGACGCGCGATGTGCTTTCCGTCGACCTTTCATTAGCCGGATTCTCCGTCAAGTTGTTCGATACTGCCGGGCTGCGCGAGACCGACGAGACGGTGGAGCGTGAAGGTATTCGCCGCGCTCGCGATGTAATTGCAAACGCCGACCTTGTGCTGCTTCTTTCCGAAAACACAGAAGGTTTTAACACCCTTGACGACCTCGCTCTTACGGCTGTGCCGGTCTTGCGGGTCGCAACCAAGATCGACCGAGCCGGCAGCGATACCATTCCGGGCGCCGAGGTTTCGATTTCGACCACAACGGGTGCGGGGATGGACCAGCTCTTGAACGTCATATCGGGCTATCTACCTGATTTGTCTGGGGTTACCGCCCTCTCTATCCCCTCCAGACGCAGGCATGTTGACGCCTTGCGCCAAGCCAGCATTGCGCTTGCGGAAAGTTTGCGCCTGAACCAAGACGGCCTGGATATACGCGCTGAGCTGCTTCGTGTCGCAGGGGATGCAATCGGACGCATCACCGGGCGTGTGGATGTTGAAAACCTGTTGGATGTGATATTTTCCGAATTCTGTATCGGTAAATGATGTTCGACTAAAACAATACAACGCTAGCGAGTCATGCGAAGTGTTTCACGTGAAACGATTCGAATCCGGAACGCGTTTGATCGGAGATGATAAAAATGGTCCATTTTGACGTTATCGTCATTGGTGGAGGTCATGCCGGCTGCGAGGCTGCGGCGGCGGCCGCGCGCCTCGGTGCACGCACCGCTCTGATTACCCATAAGGCGTCGACCATTGGCGTGATGTCGTGCAACCCGGCGATTGGGGGTCTAGGCAAAGGCCACCTCGTGCGTGAGATCGATGCGCTTGATGGCTTGATGGGTCGCATCGCCGATGCGGCTGGAATTCAGTTTCGCCTGCTCAATCGGCGCAAGGGGCCGGCTGTTCGTGGCCCACGTACCCAAGCCGACCGGCGACTCTATCGCGAAGCCATGCAGCGAGAGATTGACGCCATTGAAAACCTGACCGTGATCGAAGGTGATGCTTTCGACCTTCTTGAACAGGACAGCAAGATTGCCGGCGTGGTGATGAAGGATGGCAGATCCTTTGCTGCGGCGGCGGTGGTGCTGACGACCGGGACCTTTCTAAAGGGACTGATCCATATCGGCGACCAGAAGATACCGGCGGGTCGTATTGGCGAAGAGCCGTCGCTTGGCCTCTCCGCCACCTTGGCGCGCTACGGCCTTCGTTTGGGACGGTTGAAGACGGGGACGCCAGCACGCCTGGACGGCAAGACTATTGATTGGGATCGCGTCGGACGCCAGGGGCCTGACGAAGATCCGGTGCCCTTCTCCTTCATGACCGATCGGATCGTCAACCGACAGATCGACTGCGGTGTGACCCGAACCACCGAAGCCACGCATAAGATCATTGCCGACAATATCGGCAAGTCGGCGATGTATTCCGGTCAGATCGAAGGTGTCGGTCCGCGCTACTGCCCCTCGATCGAGGATAAGATCGTTCGCTTTGGCGAACGGGACGGTCACCAGATCTTCCTTGAACCGGAAGGCCTGGACGATGATACCGTCTATCCCAACGGCATTTCGACATCCTTGCCGGCAAACGTTCAAGCCGCGTTTATTCGCACAATCCCCGGCCTTGAGAGTGTCGTGATCCTCCAGCCGGGTTACGCGATCGAATACGATCACGTCGATCCGCGTGAGCTTGATGCGACGCTGGCGGTGCGCAAGATGCCGGGCTTGTTCCTCGCCGGCCAGATCAATGGCACCACGGGCTATGAAGAGGCCGGGGCACAAGGCCTGGTCGCCGGCTTGAATGCTGCCAAGGCAGCGACGGCGCGCGAAGCCGTCATCTTCAGCCGCACCGATTCCTATATCGGCGTGATGGTCGACGACCTGACCTCTCGGGGTATTACCGAACCCTATCGCATGTTCACGTCACGCGCCGAATACCGATTGTCCCTGCGTGCCGACAATGCAGACGTGCGCCTGACACCGAAGGCAATCGAAATCGGTTGCGTGTCTGAAGCGCGGCAGGCGCGCTTTGTCGAATGGAAGGCGCAGTTTGACAGCGGTCGGGCATTGCTCAAGCAATTGTCGGTGACGCCGGCAGAAGGCAACCGTCATGGACTCAAACTGAACCAGGATGGCCAGCGGCGAACGGCGTTCGAAATCCTATCCTATCCTGACCAGAGTGTTGGTGCCTTGCTGATCCTGTGGCCCGAGTTGAAAGACATTCCGTCCGCGGTGGTGGAGGCACTCGAAATCGATGCTGCCTATGCCGTCTATATGGACCGCCAGGCATCGGACATTGCTGGCATCCGCCGCGAAGAGGATTTAGCGATTCCAAGCGATTTTGACTTTTCGGCATTAGCTGGTCTATCGAATGAGCTGAAGCAGAAGTTGACGCTGCAGGCGCCGCGGAATCTGGCCCAGGCGCTGAAGGTCGATGGGATGACCCCGGCCGCGGCCTCGTTGATCTTGGCTTGGTTGAAACGAATGAGTCGTTCCGCGGAACGGGAAGAAAAGGTAAGTGCGCAATGAAAACGAGTCCCTTCGCTGGCTTGAACGGACTGCGTGTTTCACGTGAAACGAAGGAACGACTAGAGCACTTCGCAGCGCTGTTTCAGAAATGGGCGAAGTTCATCAATCTGATTGCTCCGTCGACGCTCGACGACCTGTGGCGGCGGCATATCGTCGATAGTCTACAATTGGCGCAACTTGCGCCGGGTCCGAAGACCTGGGTCGATCTCGGTAGCGGTGGTGGATTTCCCGGAGTGATTACCGCCATCTACCTCCAGGAATTTTCCGACGGCTGGGTACATTTGATCGAGAGCAACAACAAGAAAGCCGCTTTCCTGCGCGTTGCGTTGACGGAGACCGGTGCGCGCGGATCCGTTCATCCGATTCGAATCGAAGATGCCAGCTCTGTCGCACCAAAATGCGATGCGATTTCCGCCCGTGCGCTGGCGGATCTGAGCCTACTGCTCGATTATTCATCGCCTTGGCTGACGGCCGAAGGTGGCAAAACGGTCGCCTACTTCCACAAAGGGCGGGATTACCAGCGTGAGATCGACAAAGCCGTTGGCCGCTATGCGTTTGATCTGGTAAAACACCCAAGCATCGTTGAGCCAGATTCTGTTGTGCTCGAGATCGCAAATCTTTCGCGAAGAACTCAGTGATTGGCGAGCGGAAACATGTTTGGCGCAAAAAATCGGATCATCACGATAGCGAACCAGAAGGGGGGCGTCGGCAAAACGACGACGGCGATCAATCTGGCAACGGCATTGGCCGCCATCGGCGAAAAGGTTCTGATCGTTGATCTGGACCCGCAGGGCAATGCCAGCACCGGCCTCGGCATTCAGCGCCGCGATCGCCATCTCTCCTCCTATGAATTGATGGTTGGATCGCACTCGATAGGTGAGATCGTCCAGCAGACAGTTGTGCCGAATCTGGCTATCGTGCCCTCGACGATGGATCTGCTCGGCGTCGAAATGGAAATCTCCAGGGAGGTCGATCGCGCCTTTCGTCTTCGCAAGGCCTTGGAGAGCCCCGAGGCATTGGAGTATTCATACGTTCTCGTCGACTGCCCGCCATCGTTCAATCTGCTGACGATGAACGCTATGGCTGCCGCACATTCGGTACTGGTGCCGCTTCAGTGCGAATTCTTCGCGCTGGAGGGTTTGAGCCAGTTGCTGGAGACGGTTGACCAAGTGCGCCAAACGGTCAACCCGAACCTGGACATCCAGGGTATCGTGTTGACGATGTTCGATTCTCGCAACAATCTGGCACAGCAGGTGGTGAGCGATGTCCGCACCCATCTTGGGGATAAGGTCTACCACACGCTCATTCCGCGGAATGTGCGTGTATCGGAAGCACCGTCCTATGGTAAGCCGGCCATCCTTTACGATCTGAAATGCGCAGGCAGCCAAGCCTACCTTCAACTCGCATCGGAAGTAATCCAGCGCGAGCGGCAGCGCAAAGCCGCATAATTGTTTCGGTACCGGAATTTAAATCGGGTGACACTATGAACGACGACAGCTCGAAGAGAAGGCTTGGCCGGGGACTGGCTGCATTGATCGGCGAGATGGATCAGCCGATACAGGCCGGCGCCTCCCCTGCTCCGGTTAACCCCGATCGGAAAGTGCCGATCGAGTTCGTATCGCGCAACCCGCGAAACCCGCGTCGACAGTTCGACGAAGGTGAACTGCAGGACCTCGCCAGTTCCATTCGGCAGCACGGCATCGTCCAGCCGGTCGTCGCTCGCACGATCGGCACTGACCGTTACGAGATCATCGCCGGGGAACGCCGCTGGCGTGCAGCGCAGCTCGCCGGCTTTACCGAAATTCCGGTTATCATCCGCGACGTTGACGATCGCACGGCGCTCGAAATCGCGATCGTCGAGAACGTGCAGCGGTCCGACCTTAACCCGCTCGACGAAGCGCTTGGCTACGAGCAGCTGATTGCCGAACACGGCTACACCCAGAACGATCTCGGCGAGATCATCGGCAAGAGCCGCAGCCATGTCGCCAACAGCCTGCGGCTTTTGAAGCTGCCCGAGCCGGTGCGGGACATGTTGTCAGAAGGAAGCCTGTCGGCAGGCCATGCGCGCGCGCTGATCCCGACGTCGGATCCGGCAACGCTCGCCCGCAACATCGTCGCAAAGGGTCTCTCCGTTCGCGACGCTGAGCGGCTGGCGCAGAACGATATTCGCGCCCAGAACGATCCCCACTACGCCAAGGCCGCACGTCGTGACGAGAAGGACGCCGATACGTTGGCGCTGGAGCGGACACTGTCCGACAGCCTCGGGCTTGAAGTCACCGTCAGTCACAAGGCTTCAGGCGGGCACCTCAGGATTTCCTACAAGACGCTTGATCAGCTTGAAGAGATCTGCCGCCTGCTCGAGCGCCGCTAGAGTGTTTTCGATTTAAACCGAACTACAGAAACGCTCTATCTCTTTGTTTTTACGCATTTCCTGACGGAAAACCGCTTCGCACCTTTCCTGGAAAGGCTTTAAGCGCGCTTCCAATTGCCCGATAGGCTGATTTGAGCCTGCTTTTGCGGGCTCTCAGCGTCTGGCTGACTGCACGGCAATCGCCAACAGGTTCTGCAGCACCATGCTCTCCTCGAGGCTCTGGCGCGTGCGGCTCTGATAGATCGTATTTTGAAGCCGTGTCAGTTCGCGGCGGATCGCCGGCGAAGACCAATGTCTGAGGGCTGCTTCGATGATGGGCTTGCGACGAAAATGCAGGTGCCGGCCCATGGTGGCGATAACCTGGCCGGCCTGCTGGCGGCTGGCATCCATTTCGGCGCGCATCAGATCGAGCTGCTGAAACTGCCTGAGGCACCCCTGCAAAACGAGGAAGGCGGGCGTTTTTGACGTGGTTATCTTCTGCATCGCATGCAATAGACCGTCAAGGTCACCCTTCAGGACCGCATCGACAGCATCATCAACGGAAATGGCGCTGGCATCGCCGACAATGTCGGTCACATCCGATTCGTCGACGGTGCTCTTGCCACGGCAATAGAGTGCAAGCTTGCGTACTTCGTTGCGCGATGCCAGGCGGTCGCCGCCAAGCGCTTCCATCAGCCGTTCACGTGCCGCCGGAGTAATGCCGAGTTTTTCTTCGCCCAATTCCTTGTCGATCAACGCCTGCAGGCTGCGGGCGTCGTCGCTGTAGCAGGCGATAGTCGCGATCGAACGTGCCGTCTCGGCCACCTTGCGCAGCGCCGATCCCTTCTTGAGATCACCCGCTTCGACGACAACATAGCTACCGGTCGGCGGTTCGCCGGCCAAAATCTGCAGACCATCGACCAACGCCTTCTCGTTGGCGGCTCCGCGGACCCAGATGAGCCTTTCGCCACCGAAGAGGCCGATCGAATTGACCTCGTCGAGCAACCGGCCGGGGCTCTGTTGCAGATCCCCGGCATCGAGCTTGGTGATGGAAAATGGGTCGTCGAGCGCAACGCCGCTGCGCGACGCGATCGCCTCTGCCCGCTCCGAAACCAGCCCGCGGTCTGGTCCGTAGAGGACAAAGAGGCGATAAAGTGCCGCTGACTTCTGTAGGAAAGAGTCGAATTCGTGCGACTTGACTTCGCTCATTCCGTCACCGCCTAGAGCGTTTCCAGTTTAGACTGACTCCCAGAAACGCTCTATCCCTTTGTTTCAACGCAATTCCTGCCGGAAAACCGCTTCGCACTTTTCCTGGAAATGCTCTATCGGCTGAGGGCCGCGGCGATATCGGCCCGGATCAGCTCTGCCAGTTCCCTTGCAGCGCGGTTCTCGCCATCGCGGACGGCGCGGACCTTGGCAAACTCCTGGACGGGAAAGTCGACAAGCGCGACGGCCGTGCGGTTGCCTGACTTGATGGTTTCGCCCGTGCCGGCCCTGGACAGGTTATAGTCCGCTTTCACGACGATACGCCCTGCGGCTGCCCGGTCCCGTGCCTGATCAAAGAGCGTGCCCATGACGCGGGTCGTGACGTTCAGCGCCAGATGATATTGCGGGTTCGCCGGTTCTCCCTGGCCGCCGGCGGCCAGGAAGATCAATGCGTTGCGCACCTCCTGCTCAACACGGTCATCCGCATCGGAGATTTCGATCGACGCAAGCGCTGCCGATGTGCCGACCGCATCGGAATAAAGTGGCCTGACCTGGCAGCCGGCGAGCGCGGTCAACATAAGAACACCAGCCAGCATCGGGAGCGACCGGATGCTGGAGCCAGCTCTATCAGACAACGACATTGACGATCCTCTGAGGCACGACGATGATTTTCTTGGGGCTGCTGCCGTTGAGAACGGACTTGACGGCATCGAGAGCGAGAACGGCATTCTCGATCGCAGTCTGATCTGCATCGCGCGCGATTGTCAAATCCGCGCGCTTCTTGCCGTTGATCTGGACCGGCAGCGTGACTTCATTCTCAACGACGAGCGCCGCATCAAACTTCGGCCAGCCGCTTTCGGCGATCAGGCCCTTGCCGCCGATCGCCTGCCAGCATTCCTCGGCCAGGTGCGGCATCATTGGGGCGATCAGGTTGACCAGGATCGATGTTGCTTCCTTTGCAGCCGCTGCCAGCGCCGCATCGGCCTTGCCGGCAGCAACCTGGGTCAAGGGGGCCGCAATCACGTTCACGAGCTCATAGATACGTGCCACGGCCTTGTTGAAGGCCAGCTTGTCGTAATCGGCTTCAACCGCGCGCAGCGTCCTGTGGGCCGCCTGTGAGAGAACGAGTCCGCTGCCTTCATGGGCTGGCGCCGCCTCGACTGTGCGAAGTGTTTCCGCCGCCTCGCCGATCAGGCGCCAGACGCGCTGAACGAAGCGATGGGCGCCTTCGACGCCAGACTCTGACCAGATGACGTCACGGTCGGGCGGCGAGTCGGACAGAACGAAGAAGCGTGCGGTATCGGCGCCGTAGGAGGCGATGATATCGTCAGGATCAACGACGTTCTTCTTCGACTTCGACATCTTCTCGATCGAGCCGATGGTGATGTCTTCGCCGGTCTCGAGCAGAACGGCGCGGCGCTGTCCGTCGACCTCGTCGATGCGGATTTCCGCCGGCGTGATCCATTCGCGCTGGGCGCCTTCGCCGCGGCTGTAGGTCTCGTGCACCACCATGCCCTGGGTGAACAGGCCCTTGAACGGTTCGTCCAGGGCAACATGGCCGGTCGCCTTCATCGCGCGGGTGAAGAAGCGCGAATAGAGCAGATGTAGGATCGCGTGTTCGATACCGCCGATATACTGGTCGACGGGCAGCCAGTGGTTGGCCGTCTTCGGATCGGTCGGGTCGTCCTCCCAAGGAGCCGTGAAGCGCGTGAAGTACCAGGACGAATCGACGAAGGTGTCCATCGTGTCGGTCTCGCGACGGGCGTCCTTGCCGCAATGCGGGCAGGCCACGTGCCGCCAGGTCGGATGGCGGTCGAGCGGGTTGCCCGGCTTGTCGAAGGTGACGTCCGGCGGCAGGATGACGGGCAGGTCGGCCTTGGGAACGGGAATGACGCCGCAGTCATCGCAATGGATGACCGGGATCGGGCAGCCCCAATAGCGCTGGCGGGAAATACCCCAGTCGCGCAGGCGGAAATTGACCTTGCGTTCGGCGCGCGGCGCGCCGGCCAACACGCACTTTTCCAGCTTCGATGCCACGGTTTCGAACGCGTCTTCCGTCGACAGGCCGTCGAGAAAACGCGAATTGATCATCACGCCGTCGCCGATATAGGCCTCGTCACCGATCGCGAAGCTTTCGGCATCGGCATCCCTCGGCATGACGACCGGAACGACTGGAAGCCCATACTTGCGGGCGAAGTCGAGGTCGCGCTGGTCGCCGGACGGGCAGCCGAAGATCGCGCCCGTGCCGTAGTCCATGAGGACGAAGTTGGCGACGTAGACCGGCAGCTCCCAGCTTTCGTCGAGTGGATGCCTGGCGCGGATGCCGGTGTCCATGCCCTTCTTTTCAGCGGTCTCGAGCGCTGCAAGTGAGGTCCCGGCGCGCCGGCACTCCTCGCAGAAGGCCTCGATTGCCGGATCCTTTGCCGCTGCCTGCCTGGCAAGCGGGTGATCGGCGGAAATCGCCAGGAAGGAGGCGCCGAACAGCGTGTCCGGACGGGTAGTGTAAACGGTCAGTTCCGTGGTGTCGGCGGCGGCGGTGCCTTCGACGATCTGCCAGCGAATGGACAGGCCCTCGGAGCGGCCGATCCAGTTCTTCTGCATCAGGCGTACTTTTTCCGGCCACTGGTCCAGCGTGTCCAGAGCGTCCAGCAGTTCCTGGCTGAAGTCGGTGATGCGGAAGAACCACTGCGTCAGCTCGCGCTGCTCGACGAGCGCGCCGGAACGCCAACCGCGGCCGTCAATGACCTGCTCGTTGGCGAGAACGGTATTGTCGACCGGGTCCCAGTTGACCTTGGACTGCTTGCGGTAAACCAGGCCCTTCTCGAGAAAATCGATAAACAGGTGCTGTTGGCGCTGGTAGTATTCAGGGTCGCAGGTCGCGAATTCGCGGTTCCAGTCAAGCGACAGTCCCATGACCTTCAGCTGCGCCTTCATCGAGGCGATGTTCTGATAGGTCCAGCTGGCCGGATGCACGCCGCGCTCCATGGCGGCGTTTTCCGCCGGCATGCCGAAGGCATCCCAACCCATGGGGTGAAGCACGTTGAAGCCCCGGGCGCGCTTGTAGCGGGCGACGACGTCGCCCATCGTGTAGTTGCGCACGTGGCCCATGTGGATGCGCCCGGACGGATAGGGGAACATCTCGAGCACGTAATATTTTTCGCGCGGATCATCGTTCTCGGTCTTGAAGACCTCGCCGTTTTCCCATTCCTGCTGCCAACGCGGCTCGGCATCACGCGGATTATATCGTTCGGTAGACATGTCTTTTAGGTGTTCCGGAAGTTCTGCGGGGCAAGGGAGCGCCCTCATGATAGTTGGGGTGACCTTCATCATGAAACCGCTTGGTGGTCAAGTTTTCGAAGGGTTTGGCGCGACACTTTGGCGGATTTGGGCCGGCTCGAGCGGCGATGGCCTTGGCAAGGCGCGCAAGTTTGCCTAATCCGCTAGTTATCGCCCGGAAGGTCGTTATGTCGGAGAATATATCCATGGAAGTTCAAGAGCGGTTACAGGATGTCGTGAGCCGGATTCACACGGCGGAAAGGGCGGCAAAGCGCCCAAAGAATGCCGTCAGCCTCGTTGCCGTTTCCAAGACATTCGACGCTGACGCGATCCGTCCGGTGATCGAGGCCGGCCAACGCGTGTTCGGCGAAAACCGCGTGCAGGAAGCACAGGGCAAATGGCCGCTGCTGAAGGGCGAAAGCCCCGATCTGGCGCTGCATCTGATCGGGCCGCTGCAGTCCAACAAGGCGGCAGAAGCCGTTGCCCTGTTTGATGTCATCGAGACCGTCGATCGCGAGAAAATTGCCCGGGCGATCTCGGCGGAAATGAAGCGCCAGGACAGGACGCTTCGTCTCTATGTCCAGGTCAACACCGGTCTGGAACCGCAGAAGGCCGGAATTGCGCCTGCAGAAACCATCGCGTTCGTGACCTTCTGCCGCGAGGAACTGGATATGGTTATCGAGGGTCTGATGTGCATTCCGCCTGTCGACGAGAACCCCGGTCCGCATTTTGCGCTGTTGGCGAAACTAGCCGGCGCGTGCATGCTCGACAGGCTGTCGATGGGCATGTCCGGAGATTTCGAAACGGCGGTCCAGTTCGGCGCGACCAGCGTGCGCGTCGGTTCGGCAATTTTCGGATCACGCTGACGGCCAAAACGTCGCATTACGCTTTCGTCGGGGTTCACCTTCGTTCTCATTAGCCTATCCTTGTGCACGAGGAGGCCGGGCATCGCCCGGCATGCATTGGGAGGAGAACGGATATGGCGAGCCGCTATTCCGAAGTGTACGGCGCGTGGAAGACGGATCCGGAGGGGTTCTGGTCTGAGGCGGCAGAGGCGATCGACTGGTTCGAGAGGCCGGAGCGCGCCTTCGAGGCTGAAGGGGGCATTTATGGCCACTGGTTTCCCGGCGGGCTGACCAACAGCTGCTACAATTGCCTGGACCGGCATGTCGAAGCCGGTCGTGGCGAGCAGATCGCCTTCATCTACGACAGCCCGGTCACGTCTAGCATCGAGCGCATCTCCTATGGAGCGTTGCTCGACGACGTCAAGGCGCTGGCCGCCGTCTACCGCAAGCTCGGCGTCGACAAAGGCGATCGCATCATCATCTATATGCCGATGATCCCGCAGGCGGCGGTGGCGATGCTTGCCGCCGCGCGCATCGGCGCGGTGCATTCGGTGGTGTTTGGCGGCTTCGCCGCCAACGAACTCGCCGTTCGCATCGACGATTGCCGGGCCAAGCTCATCGTGTCGGCCAGCTGCGGCATCGAGCCCGGTCGCACGGTCGCCTACAAGCCGCTGCTCGATGCGGCGCTGACGATCGCCGAACACAAACCGGCGCATTGCCTTGTCTATCAGCGCGAGATGCTGCAGGCGGATATGACGCCGGTGCGCGATATCGACTATGCCACAGCGCTTGCGGCGGCAAAGGATGCGGGCGACGAGGCCGGTTGCACGCCGGTGGCGTCCACCGATCCGCTTTACGTGCTCTATACCTCCGGCACCACAGGCCAGCCGAAGGGCGTGGTGCGCGACAATGGCGGCCACATGGTTGCGCTCAAATGGTCGATGCAGAATTTCTTCGGCGTTCAGCCCGGTGAGGTCTTCTGGGCGGCGTCCGACATCGGCTGGGTCGTCGGGCATTCGTTCATCGTCTATGGGCCGCTTCTCAACGGCAACACCTCGATCCTGTTCGAAGGCAAGCCCGTCGGCACGCCGGATCCCGGAACCTACTGGCGGATTATCGCGGAACACGGCGTGGCCGTCATGTTCACCGCTCCGACGGCGCTGCGCGCCATTCGCAAGGAGGATCCGGATGCGTCGCTGGTGACGAACCATGATCTTTCTCGGTTTCGTGCGTTGTTTCTGGCCGGTGAACGGGCCGACCCCGACACGATCTGCTGGGCGGAAAGGGCGCTCGGTGTGCCGATCATCGACCATTGGTGGCAGACGGAAACGGGCTGGCCTGTTGCCGGCAATCCGCTCGGACTCGGACTCCTGCCTGTCAAATACGGATCACCGGCTGTTCCGTTACCCGGCTACGATGTCCAGATCCTCGACGACGCCGGTCATCCGGTCGAAGCGGGCACGCTGGGCAACGTCGTGGTCAAACTGCCTTTGCCTCCAGGGTGTCTGCCGACACTCTGGAATGCCGACCATCGGTTTCGCGCGGCCTATCTCGAGGAGTTTCCCGGCTACTACAAGACGGCCGATGCCGGCTACCTCGACGATGACGGCTATGTCTTCATCATGGCGCGCACCGACGACATCATCAATGTCGCCGGTCACCGGTTGTCGACGGGCGCCATGGAGGAAGTGTGCGCCAGCCATCCGGATGTGGCGGAATGTGCCGTCATCGGCATCGCCGACGCGCTGAAGGGTCAGATCCCCGCCGGCTTTCTGGTCATCAACTCGAATGTTTCCCGTGAAACATCCGAGATCGAACGGGAGGTCATCAGCCTCGTGCGTGATCGCATCGGGCCGGTGGCCGCCTTCCGCGTGGCGATGTGCGTCAAGCGGCTGCCGAAAACCCGATCCGGCAAGATCCTGCGCGCGACGATCCAGAAGATCGCCGATCGCCAACCGTGGAAAATGCCGGCGACAATCGACGACCCAGCGATCCTCGATGAGATTGCCGCGGTGCTTCATTCCAAGGGTATCGGCATCTGATCGTGCATTCTACAGCGCCGCGCGTCTTATTAGACGCGCAAAGGTCGCTGTAGCACTTTGAATGGCTGCATGTTTTTATCCTTAAATCGAATAGGATTTAAGGAAACATGCAGGAGCATGCCTCAGATTCGAACGACGGAACTGAACCACGTGCTGAAGGCCGCCACCGGTTTGCTGCGCAGGTTCTTGGTGATGAGGTAGTAACTCTCGTCTTCAAGTGTGGCGATCGGCGAGAGGACGATGAGATCGCCGTGCTCGATCTCGCGGCGAAAGACTTCGACCGGGCAGAGCGCCACGCCATGGCCGGCGATCACGGCCGTCGCCAGCAGGTTGAAATCCTGGAAAACCGGACCGCGGCGCGGCGGTCGAGCCATGGGCAGGCCGGCTGTCGCAAACCATTCTTGCCACCGCGCGATCGTCTCGTCGTGAAGCAGGTCGGCGGTGGTGATTGCCTCTGGTGTGTCGAGCGCGCCTTTGCGCTCGATGTAACGAGGGCTGGCGACCGGGCGGTTCGCACGCGAAAACAGCCGGTCGCATTGCGTCCCGACGGATAGGTCCGCACCGAGCGTGATGAGCACGTCGCAACCCGTCTCCCGCAGCCTCTGCTCGGCCATCGCGTAGATTACCTTTACATCGACGTCCGGGTGCCGTTCGAGGAAATCGCTGAGCGCCGGTATCAGCCAGCGCGTGGCGATCGATGGGATGCAAGCGACGGTGATCGATGATTTGGCGTTGGCGCGCAGCATTTCTGTTTCGATCGCGATGCGCGCAAAACACGATGTCAAGGCGTCGGCCAACCGCTCGGCGTCAGGAAGGAGACCGACGCCGCGCTTTTCCCGCCGGAACAACGGCCGGCCGAACCATTCCTCGAGCAGCCTTATCTGATGGCTAACTGCAGCGTGTGTGACATGCAGCTCGTCCGCGGCACGTGAAAAGCTGGCGAGCCGGGCGGCGGCCTCGAATGCGCGAAGCATGCCGAGTGGCGGAAGCATCTGCAAATTCTCCTCAACCACCTCTTGAGAAATCGTTGTTTTTCTATCGAAAAGTCCCGTGGGATAAGGATTTCAACATCACGAGAACGCATTCCGGTCTTCGTCATGTAAGAATTTCTCATAGGAGGATATAGCACATGTTCGTGCGCAGCCTGCAGGATATCGAGGCCACCGATCATTTCGTCGAATGGGGGAGCGGCACCAGCCACCGACTGCTGACGGAAAAAGATGGCATGGGTTTTACCGTTTGCCACACCGTCGTTCGCGCCAATACGGTCTCATTGCTGGAGTACCGCAACCATCTTGAGGCTTGCTACTGCATCGCCGGCCAGGGCGAGGTGGAGGATATGCAGGGCAATGTCTTTCCGATTCGTCAGGGCGACATCTACGTGCTCGATCAGCACGACAAACATTTCCTGCGGGGAGGAAAAAATGAGGATCTCATCCTCGTCAGTGTCTTCAATCCACCGCTCAAGGGGACCGAGCGCCACAATCTGAAGGACCAGTCCGGTTCGGCCTACTGAATCTGGCAAACAAAAAAGCCCGGATCGAGCGATCCGGGCTTTCGTCAGGTCATGACAAGTCGATCAATATTGATCGTCTTCGTCCTCGTCCTTGCGATCCGACTTCAGCGACTTGAGCTTGGCGAAGACGGCATCCGCATCGATTTCCTTCTCTTCTTCGCGCTCGTAGCTGAAGTTGAGCTTTTCTGTTTCCTGGGCTGCTTCGAGCGTCGCGCCGAGCTCGGCGGCTGTCGGCAGCGGACGGCCCTTGGCGGCGCGTTCGACTTCAAGGTCGAGATCGATCTGCGAGCACAGGCCAAGCGTTACCGGATCCATCGGCGTCAGGTTCGTCGAGTTCCAGTGGGTGCGCTCGCGAATCTGCTCGATCGTCGACTTCGTGGTGCCGACGAGGCGGGAAATCTGCGCGTCCTTCAGCTCGGGATGGTTGCGAACCAGCCAGAGAATGGCATTCGGGCGATCCTGGCGCTTGGAGACCGGCGTGTAGCGCGGGCCCTTGCGCTTGGAGTCGGGAACACGGACTTTCGGCTCCGAAAGCTTGAGCTTGTGGTTCGGATTTGCCTCGGCGCGGGCGATCTCGTCGCGCGACAGCTGTCCGGTTGCGATTGGATCTAGACCCTTGATGCCCTGTGCCGATTCACCGTCTGCGATCGCCTTCACTTCGAGCGGATGCAGCTTGCAAAACGTTGCAATCTGTTCGAACGACAATGCCGTATTGTCGACGAGCCAGACGGCTGTTGCCTTGGGCATAAGCAGTTGCTGAGCCATGGATATAGTCCTTTTGTCCGCCGCGCCGGTGTCGCGGGCCGTGGAGTCTACCACTGATTTCCGGGAATTGAGCGCCTCTATAGCGTCGTTGTCTCAAAATTGCAATTCTCCAGTTCCAAATGTCCTTTTGTCTAATTGCGGCGCGGCTTTGACCTGCTATGACTCGTCGCCGAGGCGGGGTCCCCGGGAGGGACCTCAGACAGGAATGCGCAGGGAGGAACGAATGTCCGCCAAGATCTATCCGGTGTTGAAGTCTGCCAAGAGCCGGACGCTGCTCGATAACGCGACCTATCTGAAGTGGTATGAGGAAAGTGTCGAGGACCCGGCCAAGTTCTGGGGCAAACACGGCAAACGGATCGACTGGTTCAAGCCCTATACCAAGGTCAAGAACACCTCTTTCAAGGGCAAGGTCTCGATCAAGTGGTACGAGGACGGCCTCACCAACGTCTCCTACAATTGCATCGACCGCCACCTGAAGACGCACGGCGAAAAGACGGCGATCATCTGGGAAGGCGACAACCCCTATATCGACAAGAAGATCACCTACAACCAGCTCTACGAGCAGGTTTGTCGGCTTGCCAACGTCCTGAAGAAGCATGGCGTCAAGAAGGGCGACCGCGTCACCATCTACATGCCGATGATCCCGGAAGCATCCTACGCGATGCTTGCCTGCGCGCGCATCGGCGCCATTCATTCGGTCGTGTTCGGCGGCTTCTCGCCGGACGCGCTCGCCGGCCGCATCGTCGACTGCGAATCCACCTTCGTCATCACCTGTGACGAGGGCGTGCGCGGTGGCAAGCCGGTGCCGCTGAAGGAAAATACCGACACCGCGATCGACATCGCCGCCAAGCAGCACGTGATCGTCAACAAGGTGCTGGTCGTGCGCCGCACCGGCGGCAAGATCGGCTGGGCGCCGGGCCGCGACCTCTGGTACCACCAGGAAACTGCGACCGTGAAGCCGCATTGCGAGCCGGCGAAGATGAAGGCGGAAGACCCGTTGTTCATCCTCTACACCTCGGGCTCGACCGGCAAGCCGAAGGGCGTGCTGCACACCACCGGCGGCTACCTCGTCTATGCCTCGATGACCCATGAATACGTGTTCGACTATCGCGACGGCGATATCTATTGGTGCACGGCGGATGTCGGCTGGGTGACCGGCCATTCCTACATCGTCTACGGACCGCTCGCCAACGCGGCGACCACCGTGATGTTCGAGGGCGTTCCGAACTTCCCCGACGCAGGCCGCTTCTGGGAAGTCATCGACAAGCACAAGGTCAACGTCTTCTACACCGCGCCGACGGCAATCCGCTCGCTGATGGGCGCCGGCGACGATTTCGTCAAGCGCGCCTCGCGCTCGTCGCTGCGCCTGCTCGGTTCGGTCGGCGAACCGATCAACCCGGAAGCCTGGGAATGGTACTACAACGTCGTTGGCGATCAGAAATCGCCGATCGTCGACACCTGGTGGCAGACGGAAACCGGCGGCATCCTGATCACGCCGCTGCCGGGCGCGACCGATCTCAAGCCCGGATCGGCGACGCGGCCCTTCTTCGGCGTCCAGCCGCAGCTGGTCGACAACGAAGGCAACGTGCTCGAAGGACCTGCCGACGGCAACCTCTGCATCACCGACAGCTGGCCCGGCCAGATGCGCACGATCTATGGCGATCATGCACGCTTCGGCCAGACCTACTTCGCCACCTACAAGGGCAAGTATTTTACGGGTGACGGCTGCCGTCGCGACGAGGATGGCTACTATTGGATCACCGGCCGCGTCGACGACGTGCTCAACGTCTCCGGACACCGGCTGGGCACGGCCGAAGTCGAATCGGCGCTTGTCTCGCACCATCTGGTGTCCGAGGCAGCCGTCGTCGGCTATCCGCACCCGATCAAGGGACAGGGCATCTACTGCTACGTCTCGCTGATGGCGGGTGAGGTCGGCAATGACGATCTGCGTCAGGCGCTGGTAAAGCACGTCCGCTCGGAAATCGGCCCGATCGCGACGCCAGACAAGATCCAGTTTGCCCCCGGCCTGCCGAAGACCCGCTCGGGCAAGATCATGCGCCGCATCCTGCGCAAGATCGCGGAAGACGATTTCGGTGCGCTTGGTGACACCTCAACGCTTGCCGATCCGGCTGTTGTGGAAGACCTGATCGCCAACCGGCAGAACAAGGCTTAACAGCAACGCACGGTAAAAAGGGCGGCTTCGAGCCGCCCTTTTTTGTATGATGTTTCGTACCGAGGCGGTGGACTGAATAGACGACTGGGTCATCGACGGGCGTTTGTGAGCCGGATTCCGATTGACGGTAAGCGGAGTTCCCGGGCGGCAGCAGGAGATCGATATGACCCACGGTTGTTTTCGGACGATCCCAAAGAAGGAAATGTTCCTTCGCTTCAAACCCGTCTGAGAGCATTCTCAGAAATCGATCGCCCTACCCTTGATTTCCCAGTCGCCGAAGCGTGCCGGGTCGGCGCCGCCGCGGCCGCCGATTTCTGTCGGCATAACCTTCTCCGCTTCAGCCTGCCGACGCTCCTCCGCTTCCTTCAGCGCGCGCATGGCCGCGGCAGGCAGCGGCTTTTTCGGGCGGTCGGGGGCATTGTCGTTGTCGTTCTGCATCTCGCCAGTATCCGGATTCGTGCATCTGTATTGAAGAACGGGGCATTTGCACCCATCATATAAGGCGCCGTTGTCCGAACGGAAACCCTGATTCACGTGAAACGTCGACGACCCGGAGCCTCTTCATGAACCTCGTTCGCACCGCCATGCTGCTTGCAGTGATGACCGCCCTGTTCATGGCGGTTGGCTTCGCCATTGGTGGACGTGGCGGCATGATGATTGCGTTCGTCATCGCCGCCGGTATGAATTTCTTCTCGTACTGGTATTCCGACCGCATGGTGCTGCGCATGTACCGTGCGCAGGAGGTCGATGAACGCAGCGCCCCGGAATATTACGGCATCGTGCGCGATCTCGCTGAGAATGCCGGCCTGCCGATGCCGCGGGTCTATGTCATCGACAACCCGCAGCCGAACGCCTTTGCAACCGGACGCAACCCGCAGAACGCCGCCGTTGCCGCCTCGACCGGACTGCTCAACGCGCTCTCCTACGACGAGGTCGCCGGCGTCATGGCGCATGAACTGGCGCACGTCCAGAACCGCGATACCCTGACAATGACGCTGACAGCCACGCTTGCCGGCGCCATTTCGATGCTGGGCAACTTCGCCTTCCTGTTTGGCGGCAATCGCGAAAACAACAACAACCCGCTCGGTTTTGTCGGGGTGCTGATTGCAATGATCGTCGCGCCGATGGCGGCCATGCTGGTGCAGATGGCGATCAGCCGTACCCGGGAATATTCCGCCGATCGCCGTGGCGCCGAAATCTGTGGCAAGCCCCTGGCTCTCGCCTCGGCGCTGCAGAAGATCGCTGGTGCTGCCCATCGGATTCACAATGACGATGCCGAGCGCAACCCGGCAACCGCGCATATGTTCATCATCAATCCGCTCTCAGGCGAGCGCATGGACAACCTGTTTTCGACCCATCCGAACACTGAAAACCGGATTGCGGCCCTGCAACAGATGGCGCAGGAGATGTCCATGGGGTCGACGCCGCCGGTTCGGGCTGATAATCCGGTGCGCAAATCGCGCTCTGTTCCCTCTACCGGTTGGGGTCGCGGTGGTTCCGAACCGCCGAAAGGTCCCTGGTCCTGATGTCTGCCGAAAACAACAACGATTCACGTCCGAAACAAAACCGCTCGCGCAAGGAGCCGGCAAAGTCGAAGAGGCCTGCGCAAGAGCAGCGCGGTCCGGAGAAGCCCGGACTGCGCACGCGACAGGCAGCGGCCAAGATTCTCGGGGCGGTCGTCGATCGCAAGACCTCGCTCGATGGCATGCTCGATCATGAGCACGGAAATCCGGCCTACCGCGAACTGAGCGAGGCCGACCGGGCGCTGGTGCGCGCCATTCTCAATTCGGCATTGCGTCATCTGCCGCGCATCCAGGCGGCAATCGGCTCGATGCTGCAGACGCCGCTTCCGGAAGGCGCGCGCGCTCTCGACCATGTGCTCGCAGTGGCTGCCGCGCAGATCCTCTATCTCGACGTTCCTGATCATTCCGCCGTCGATCTTGCCGTCGAGCAGGCGCAGGCCGATCCGCGAAACCGCCGGTTTGCCAATCTGGTCAATGCCATCCTTCGCCGCCTGTCGCGCGAGAAGGACACGATCCTGGAAAATCTGCGAACCGTTCCTGCGATGCCGGACTGGTTCTTCGACAGGCTGGTCGAGCGTTATGGACGCGAACAGGCCGATCTCATCGCCGAAGCGCAACTGACCCCAGCGGCGATCGATCTGACTGTCAAGTCGGATCCGGATGCCTGGGCCGAGCGGCTCGGCGGTACGGTGCTGCCGACAGGCTCAGTCCGCCTTGCAGAATTCTCGGGCTCTATCCCCTCCTTAGCCGGATTCTCCGATGGCGAGTGGTGGGTTCAGGATGCGGCCGCATCCATCCCTGCCCGTCTTTTCGGGTCGATTGCCGGGAAGACCGTCGTCGATCTCTGCGCGGCACCCGGTGGTAAGACGGCGCAGCTTATCCTCGCCGGTGCCGAGGTGACGGCGCTTGATCAGTCGTCGAGCCGGCTGAGGCGTCTGAAGGGCAATCTCGAGCGATTGGGCCTGGAAGCGCAGATGAAAGAGACCAACATGGCCGACTTTCGGCCGGACGAACTTTTCGATGCCGCCTTGCTCGATGCCCCCTGTTCGTCGACCGGAACGACCCGCCGTCACCCGGATGTGCTTTGGACCAAGGGTCCGGAGGACATCGAGAAGCTTGCGCTGCTTCAGGAGCGCCTGCTGCGCCACGCGCTGACGGTGGTCAAGCCGGGCGGCATCGTCGTGTTCTCCAATTGCTCGCTTGACCCACGCGAAGGCGAGGAAGTGGTCGACCGGGTGGTCGCAGCCGGCGATGATTATGAGCGGGTGCCGGTTCTGGCTGAGAATTGGCAGGGCCTTGAAGATGCGATCACCCCGCTCGGCGAAGTGCGCACCACGCCATCGATGTTCCCGCTCGATCCACCCTTTGCCGGTGGACTCGACGGATTCTACGCCGCCGTGATTCGCCGCAAATAAGTCTGGAAAAGTCGATTCGTTCTTCGGAAAGGCTCGGCCACGGGCTGTTTTGGCGCGTCATTTGACGCTTTAAGGCCATGAGCCTATCAAAGACGATAAAATTGATAAAAGTTTAATGATCTTTCCGGCACCATCCAGAGTTCACGCGGAGCGCCGCGCGTCCTTTCGGACAGAGAAGAACGCTCTGACATTTTGAAACGGCGCATCGTGCGTACCGGAGATCGAATAGGGATTTTCGGGCAACCCTGCGCGAGTGATACTGGCGCGAAGCCGATGCAGCCGTTCGTTCGTCTCGAACGGCTTGCTTCAGGATTAAGGAAATCGACGGGCGTTGATGGTGTTTTCCGGCAGGCGAAGGCTTTCTTATCTGTATGCGCGCGAAGGTTGGCGCCGCGTGTCGCGGCGACTTTCGGTCGGCCGCGTCTCGTCGCTGCGCTTTACCGGATCGACGCCCGGCCGCCTGATCGTTGCGCCGACGGACCTCAGAGCCGTCGATCCCTTCGTTGCCGAGGAGATCCTCGAGGGTCGCTTTCCGCTGGCTGGGCGGGTGCTCGACACCGAGGGCGAATCGCCCTTCGAGATCGACCTGCCGTCGCTGGAATTTGCCACCCGCCTGCATTCGTTCGGCTGGCTCAGGCATCTGCGGGCGATCCGCGAGGATGCCGGCTTCGTGCGCCTGCGGCAGATCGTTGACGACTGGATTGCCACCCACGGCCGCAATTTCGGAGGCATTGCCTGGGATGCCGACGTCATCGCCCAGCGCATCATCGCATGGCTCTCGCATTCGCCGGTGGTCCTGCGCAATGCCGAGCACGGCTTTTATCGCCGCTTCCTGAAAAGCCTGGCCTTCCAGGTTCGTTATCTCCGTCACATTGCCGAAACGGTCAGGGATGGCGAGGCTCGCCTGCGTGTGCGGATGGCGCTTGCCATGGCATCGGTTTCGATGCCGTCGACGCCGTCGGCGATCCGCAAGGCGTCGCGCCATCTCGATTTCGAGCTTGATCGGCAGATTCTCGCCGACGGCAGCCACTTTTCGCGCAGCCCGCGGGCCGGGCTTGAGTTGCTGCTCGACCTGCTGCCGCTGCGCCAGACCTATGTCAATCTGGGGCATGACGTGCCGTCGCGCCTGATCCCTTGCATCGATCGTATGTATCCGGCACTGCGCTTCTTCCGCCACCAGGGCGGCGAACTGGCGCTTTTCAACGGCGCGACCTCGGTGCTGGCGCATGAGCTTGCCTCGGTGCTGCGCTATGATGAAACCGCCGGCGAGCCATTCCGCTCGCTGCCTCTCGCGCATTACGAGCGCCTGTCGATCGAAAACACCGTGGTCATCGTCGATACCGGCCGGCCGCTTTCAGTCGACCTGTCGCGTAGCGCCCATGCCGGCTGCCTCTCGTTCGAAATGTCCTCGGGCAAGACGCGTTTCGTGATCAATTCGGGCGCGCCGAAATTTGCCGGCGAACGATTCCGCCAGATGGCACGGATGACCGCCGCCCACTCCACCGTGACCGTCAACGACACGTCCTCCTCACGCTTCTCGCAGTCACGGTTTCTGGGCCCGATCATCACCAGCGGCGTCTCGCGCGTCGTCGTCGAGCGCAAGGACGAACCGGGCCGCCAGGAATCCGTCATGGCAAACCATGACGGTTATCTCTCGTCCTTTGGGCTCCTGCACGAGCGCGACATCGGCGTGCTGAACGGCGGCCGGATGATCCGTGGGCGTGACCGGCTTTCGCGCGCCGACGGCAGCGATCCTGATGAAACGAACCTGGCCGTGGCAGTCGCCCGCTTCCATATCCACCCGGCCGTCACTATTCGCCAGAACAACGGCCGCGAGATCTATCTGACCGCGCCCGATGGTGAAATCTGGCTGTTTGCCTGCCAGGACGGCGAGCTGGCGGTCGAGGAAGACATCTTCTTTGCCGATCCCTCGGGCATTCGCGCCTCGTCGCAGCTGACGGTGACCTTCGCCGTTGCCAGGCAGCCGGAGATCCAATGGACCTTCTCGCGCACGAACTGAGGCCAACTGCGCCCCTTATTTTAGGATGTTGGCCTGCCGAGGTTTCTTCGGCCGGCAAGCTATGCTAACGGGCAGCCATCCCAATCGCCGGAGCATCCTCCCGGGCGTCCGGCGCCGCCAAAGGAGCATGGTTGATGGCTGTCGCCTCCAAGAAAATTCCCGCCCCGAACGAGGTTCCAGTCCGGACCGCTCTTCTTTCCGTGTCCGACAAGACCGGTGTCGTCGAGCTTGCCCGTGCGCTGCATGAAAAAGGCGTACGTCTGGTTTCGACCGGCGGCACCCACAAGGCACTGTCGCAGGCGGGGTTGCCAGTCAGCGACGTCGCCGAACTCACCGGCTTTCCCGAGGTTATGGATGGCCGGGTCAAAACCCTTCACCCGGGCGTGCATGGCGGCCTGCTGGCAATCCGCGACGATGCCGAGCATCAGGCGGCGATGTCGGCACATGGCATCACCGCGATCGATCTGGCGGTGATCAATCTCTATCCCTTCGAGGAGGTTCGCGCGCAGGGCGGCGATTATCCGACGACGGTCGAGAACATCGATATCGGCGGCCCGGCGATGATCCGCGCATCCGCCAAGAACCACGCCTATGTCACAATTGTCACCGATCCGGCCGACTATCCGGTCCTGCTCGAAGAACTTGCAGCAGGCGCGACGACCTATGCCTTCCGCCAGAAGATGGCGGCCAAGGCCTATGCCCGCACGGCCGCCTATGACGCAGCCATTTCCAACTGGTTTGCCGAGGCGCTCGACACGCCGATGCCGCGCCACCGCGTTCTCGGCGGCGTCTTGAAGGAGGAGATGCGCTACGGTGAGAATCCGCACCAGAAGGCGGGCTTCTACGTCACCGGCGAGAACCGTCCGGGCGTTGCCACAGCTAAGCTGCTGCAGGGCAAGCAGCTTTCCTACAACAACATCAACGACACCGATGCCGCCTTCGAACTCGTCGCCGAGTTCCTGCCGGAAAAAGCCCCGGCCGTGGCGATCATCAAGCATGCCAATCCTTGCGGCGTGGCCACGGCCCCGACGCTGGTCGAAGCTTATCGACGCGCGCTTGCCTGCGATTCCACCTCAGCTTTTGGCGGCATCATCGCGCTCAACCAGATGCTCGATGCGGAAACGGCCGAAGCGATCGTCAAGCTCTTTACCGAAGTGATCATCGCGCCTGAGGTCAGCGATGAGGCCAAGGCCGTCATCGCCCGCAAGCCGAACCTGCGGCTCTTGACCACGGGCGCCCTGCCGGATCCGCGCATCCCCGGCCTTTCCGCCAAGACCGTATCCGGCGGCCTTCTCGTCCAGACCCGCGACAACGGCATGGTCGAAGACCTGGAGCTGAAGGTGGTGACCAAGCGTGCACCGACGGCGCAGGAACTGGAAGACATGAAGTTTGCCTTCAAGGTGGCAAAACACGTCAAGTCGAACGCCGTCGTCTATGCCAAGGATGGCCAGACCGCAGGCATCGGCGCCGGGCAGATGAGCCGGGTCGATTCGGCCCGCATCGCCGCGATCAAGGCCGAAGAAGCCGCCAAGGCGCTCGGCCTCGCAACGCCGTTGACGCGCGGCTCGGCCGTCGCCTCCGAGGCTTTCCTGCCGTTTGCCGATGGCTTGCTGTCGGCGATCGCTGCCGGTGCCACGGCGGTGATCCAGCCCGGTGGTTCGATGCGCGACGAGGAAGTGATTGCCGCGGCCGACGAGCATGGCGTTGCGATGGTCTTCACCGGTATGCGCCACTTCCGCCACTAAACCGGATCGGTTGCATTTTCAGTTGCTACTGCATGTTTCCATAAATCCTATTCGATTTAAGGATAAAAACATGCAGCAATTCAAAGTGCTACAGCGACCTTTGCGCGTCTAATGAGACGCGCGGCGCTGTAGTAAAGTCCGAGTTTTATTCCTCAGAGCCGTCGCGTCCCCAGGACGCGGCGGCTTTCGTATGTCCGGCATTCGCCGGATAAGGCGTGCGCAGCAGGATCAGAAAACCGAGGACGAGGAAGACGACGAGCGCCATCATGCCGATGCGGGCGGAGCCGGTCATGAGCGTGATCGTGGCGACCGACGCGGGCGCAAGAAACGACGTCGCACGGCCGGAAAGTGCATAGAGACCAAAGTAGCGCCCTGCTTCGTCCAGGCTGACGCTGCGCGCCAGATAGGAGCGCGACGACGCCTGAACCGGCCCGAAGGCGATACCGACGAGCAGGCCGTAGACGATATAGGCCTTCTCGGCTGCAGTGCCGAAGATGCCGCCCGAATCGTCCGTCGGCAGGGGAAGCAGACCGAAGAAGGTGAAGCCCGGTCCTGTCGAGACGATGCCAAGCGTGGCAATGATCAGGCAGACCAGGCTGGCGATCACGATGGTCTTTGAACCGAGCCGGGCATCGAGCTTGCTTGCATAGAGGCAGCCACCGATGGCAACGACGTTGAGGATGATGCCATAGATGCCGAGTTCCATGGTTTGCCAGGCGAACATGGCGGCGGCGAAGGTGCCGCCCAGTGCCAGCAGGCCATTGACCCCATCCTGAAAGATCATGCGGGCGATGAGGAAGCGCAGGACGCCGCGCCTTTGCCTGAGTTCGCCGAGTGTGCCTTTCAGTTCGCGCAGTCCCGTTCGGGTCGCCCCTGCAAGCGACATGGTCGCCTTGGTCGCATCCGGCGTGAACAGGAACATCGGAATGATGAACACGAGGTACCAGAGCGCCGATATCGGCCCGGTGATGCGCGCGTCCTCGCCCTTTGCCGGATCGAGCCCAAACAGCGGATCGATGCCGAGAGCGGTCTTGCCGGTTTCCGGATTTCCGGCAAGAAGCGCCACGACAGCGATGAGCACGATCATCCCGCCGAGATAGCCGAGGCCCCAGGCGATGTTGGAAATGCGGCCGATGTCCTTCTCGTCCACAAGTCGCGTCATCATCGAATCATTGAACACGATCGAGAATTCGGCAGCGACGGTGGCCAGCACCATGAAGATGACGGCGTAGATGATCGGTGAGCCGGGGGCGGCAAACCAGAGCATCGCCAGCGATACGATCTTGATGATGGCGAAAAAGCCGATCCACGGCTTGCGCGGTCCGGTGGCGTCGGCGATCGAGCCGAGAACCGGGGAGAGAATGGCGATGATGATGCCGGAAATGGTGAGCGTATAGCCCCACATCGCCTGGCCGATAGCATGATCCTCAGTCAGCCGGGAAACGAAGTAGGGGCCGAAGATGAAGGTGGTGATCACCGTGAAGAACGGTTGGGCCGCCCAGTCGAACAGCATCCATCCGGCAATGCCGAGACGGGTCGTTCCCGGCTTGTCTGCAGCCCTGTCCGCCGAAATCGCCAATTACCCCTCCCGGAAATGACTGCGCCGTGCGTTCTAATGAACGCGCGGCGCAGAAAGATCGTCATATCTCGCTCATCGAGACCGGGTTGACGGAGCATCCCCGGCCCGATCTTGCGCTACTGCATGTTTCCTTAAATCCTATTCGATTTAAGGATTAAACCATGCAGCAATTCAAACTGCTACAGCGACCTTTGCGCGTCTAATAAGACGCCCGGCGCTGTAGTCCGGGGCGGACTGTGTCATTTCACCCTGCCGCGTGCAAGGTCGTTGAGCAGACCCGCGGCAACCGTGATCTTGGCAAGCGTGGTCTCGCCCTTCTCAGTCAGGAGCGTCAGCTGGCCGCCCGCGCGTGAAACGCGTTCGCGGTCGTTTTCCTGCCAGGCCTGGACGGGATTGCGCTCGCTCTTCTGCTCGCGCAGCGCCGCTGCGGTGATGTCGCGTCTGGCGCCGGCAATGTCCGAGATCGCGCGCGACAGCGCCATTGCCTCGAACTGCTCGGTTGCCGGTACGCGGTCGGCTGCCGCCAGCAGGCGGTTGATCCGCAGCGTTTCGGTGACGGCAAAATAACCCTGTGCCGTGCGGCTCAGCGTCTCGCCGGTTTCAGCTGATATCTGCATGATTTCGGGCACGAGGGTCATCAGCGCCAGTTCCAGGATCTCATCCGCCAGTTTCTCCGGCACGCCGCCCTCGACGAAGGCTGCGGTCTTTACCCGAGCTTCGTCGGCGGTTTCGCCTGAAATCGCGGTGCGCATGGTGCTGCGCAGCTTCTGCAGCCCGTCGCGCAGGCGCGTCACGGCTTCCGAAACCGAACCCGTTGCCGCATGGGTGCGCAGGGCCCGCTCCGTCACGAGCGTGAAGATGCGCCCGACTTCCTGGTAGAGCGCATTCTGGAGGGCGCCGCTGATGCGATTGTCCAGGGCATCGATCTCGCCATAGATCCGCGGCAGGTCGAAGCCATCGAGTGCCAAAACAGCCGCCTTGACGACGTCTGCCGAGAGGAAGCCGGTGGCATCCGTCAAGGTCGAGACGAAAGCGGGGCCGCCGCGATTGATGGTTTCGTTGGCCAGCACCGTCGCGATGATCTCGCGGCGCAGCCGGTGGCCGTGGATGTCGCCGGCATAAGTCTTGCGCATCTTGCCGGGGAAGTAGCGTTCCAGGGTCGCCGTGAAATACGGGTCGTCGGGAAGCTCGCTGGCGATCAGCTCGTCGAACAGCACCAGCTTCGAGTAGGACAGGAGGACGCCGATCTCCGCGCGTGTCAGCGGCTTGCCGGCCTGATAGCGCTCGGTCATGACCTGGTCGGTCGGCAGCGTCTCAACCTTGCGGTTGAGGTGGCCGTCGGCTTCGAGTCGCGTCATCAGGCGGCCGAGCGTCGTGCGGTTTCCGGTACCCTGCAGTTCGGTGAGCGAGATTGCCAGCGACTGCTCGTAGTTGTTGCGCAGTACGAGATGGCCGACTTCCTCGGTCATCGACGCCAGCAGCGTGTTGCGCTTCGGCCGGGTCAGGCGACCGTCGCGCATCGCCGAGGCCAGCGCGATCTTGATGTTGACCTCGACGTCGGACGAGTTGACGCCCGCCGAGTTGTCGATGGCGTCGGAGTTGCAGCGACCGCCATTGAGGCCGAAGCCGATACGGCCCTTCTGGGTCACGCCGAGGTTTGCGCCCTCGCCGATGACACGGGCGCGGACCTCTTCGGCGACCACACGGATCGCGTCGTTGGCGCGGTCGCCAACCTCGGCATCCGTCTCGTTGCTGCCGCGCACATAGGTGCCGATGCCGCCGAACCAGAGAAGATCGACCTGGCTCTTCAGGATCGCGTTCATGATCTCGAACGGCGTGGCCTTCTGCTTGTCGATGCAGATCGCCGCCATGGCTTCCGGTGTCAGCGTCACCGACTTTTCGGCGCGGGAAATGATCATCCCGCCTTCGGAGAGCGTCTTGCGATCATAGTCCTGCCAGCTCGAACGTGGCAGGGCGAACATGCGCTTGCGTTCGGCGAAGGAAACATCCGTATCCGGATTCGGATCGATGAAGATGTCGCGATGGTCGAAGGCCGCGAGCAGACGGATCTTTTCCGAAAGCAGCATGCCGTTGCCGAAGACGTCGCCCGACATGTCGCCGACGCCGGCGACGGTGAAGGGAGTGGTCTGGATGTCGATGTCCATCTCGCGGAAGTGCCGCTTGGCGGTCTCCCAGGCGCCACGGGCGGTGATGCCCATCTTCTTGTGGTCGTAGCCGGCCGATCCGCCTGAGGCGAACGCGTCATCGAGCCAGAAGCCTGCTTCCTGGGCCAGGCCGTTGGCCGTGTCCGAGAAGGTCGCCGTGCCCTTGTCGGCGGCAACGACGAAGTAGGGATCGTCACCGTCGCGGCGCAGCGTGTCGGCCGGCGGCACGACATCCTGGCCGACAATGTTGTCGGTGACCGACAGCATCGTGCGGATGAAGGTCTTGTAGGCTTCGGTTCCGGCCTTGAACACCTCGTCGCGGTTGCCGCCAACCGGCAGCTGCTTCGGGTAGAAGCCACCCTTGGCGCCAACGGGCACGATGACGGCGTTCTTGACCTGCTGTGCCTTCACCAGGCCCAGTACTTCGGTGCGGTAGTCCTGTGCGCGGTCGGACCAGCGAAGACCGCCACGGGCGACCTTGCCGAAACGCAGATGCACGCCTTCGACTTCGGTGCCGTAGACGAAGATTTCGCGGAACGGACGCGGCTCGGGCAAGCCTTCGAGCTGCTTGGGATCGAGCTTGACGGCAAGGACCGCACGCGGCTTTCCGTCGGCATCCTTCTGGAAGTAATTGGTGCGGAGCGTCGCCTCGATGGCGTTGACGTAGCGGCGCAGGATCCGGTCCTCGTCGAGGCTCGGTACCGCCGACAGTGCGGTCTCGATCGATGCGATCAGGGCGTTGCACTTCTTGGCACGCGGCTTCTCCTCGATCGCCGGGTCCATGCGGGTGACGAACAGCTTGAAGATATCGGCGGCAATCGCCGGATATTTGTTCAGCGTGTCGGCGATATAGCCCTGCGAATAGGTGATGCCGGCCTGGCGGAGGTAGCGGGCATAGGCACGCAGCACCGTCACTTCGCGGGCGTTCAAGCCGGCGAGCAGGATCAGCCTGTTGAAGTTATCATCCTCGATCGTGCCGTTCCAGGCGGCGAGGAAGGCTTCCTCGAGCGCCGCACCCGACTTGTCGAGATTGAGCGCATGGCCGTCGCGATGGATCAACTCCATGTCGTGCAGCACGACGCGATGCTGGTCCTCGCCATGCTTGCCGACGTTGAGGTCGTAGGTCTGCTCGCTGATGACCCGGAAGCCGAGATTTTCGAGCAGCGGCACGCGGCGCGAAAGCGATACGGGTTCGCCGGCGTGGAAGATCTTCAGCTCGGCCGTATCAGGACGATTGACCGGGCGGTTGTAGTGGTAGAACGAGATCCGGATCGGATCTTCCGCCTTGCAGGCGGCGATATCGGCGAGATCGGCATAGGCTTCGGCCGGTGCAAAGGCCGCCTGGTAGGCTTCGCCAACGCTGAGCTCGATGCCATCCTTGCGGGCAAGCAGGTCGAAGCGATCGATCCAGCGCGTGACGATGCCTCGCACGGCCTCCTCGAGCTTGGCCTGGGGGATGCGCGGCGTCTTGCCGCTGGTCCGGCCGATGATGAAGTGCACGCGCGCCAGACCGCCCTCGGGGAAGGCCGGGTAGTAGGCCGAAACACGACCGTCATAAGCCGTCTTCAGATAGTCCCCGATCTTCTCGCGAACGTCGGAATCATATTGCTCGCGCGGTACGAAGACGATGACCGAAACGAAGCGGTCGAAATGGTCGATGCGTGGCAGAACGCGGATGCGCGGACGGTCGCCGAGCTCGTTGATCTGTTCGCAGAAGGCGGCGAGCAGGCCGACGTCGATCTGGAAGAGATCGTCGCGCGGGTAGGATTCGAGCGTGTTGTCCAGCATCTTGCCGGAATGGCTCTGCGGATCGTAGCCGAAATGATCGACGATCTTCTCGATCTTGTGGCGCAGCAGCGGGATTTCCGCGGCCTGACGGGTATAGGCCGAGGAGGTGAACAGGCCGACGATGCGCAGCTCGCCGGCGACATTGCCGTCGGCATCGAAACGCTTGACGCCGATGTAGTCCATATAGGCGCGGCGGTGCACGACCGACTTCACATTGGCCTTGGTGACGATCAGGAAATCCGGGCTTTCGAGGAAGGCCAGAATCTCCGGCGTGGTCAGAACTGCGTCCTTGCCCTGGCGCAGCACGCGCACATCGGGATTGGAAAGGATGCCGAGGCCCCTGCCCTTGCCGCGCTCGACCGTCGCCTTCCCGCCCTTGCCCGAATAGGTGTATTCGCGCATGCCGAGGAAGGTGAAGTTGTTGTCCCTGAGCCAGCGAAGGAAGGCCAGCGCTTCGTCGCGGTCGCTCTTCTTGCGCGAGGCGTTGTAGTCCTCGAGTTCCTTCATCGCGTGATCGAGCAGCGTCGTCATCGCCGGCCAGTCGTGCACGGCCTGATGAACCTGTTCGAGCACATCGCGGATACGGTTGCTGAGCGATTGCGCCTCGACCGGCGTCAACTTGCTCAGGTGGATCTGGATGTGGCTGATCCGGTGTGCCGGATCGCTCGGCTCGTCCGGATCGAACGGCTTGGCGGGCTTGCCCGGTTCCTGGACCAGAATGGGATGGATCGCGAGATGGATATCGCGGTGCGTGGTCGTCACCTCGCCCATGACCGAATCAAAGAGGAACGGCATGTTGTGTTCGGTGACGGCAATGATCGAAACCTCGGTGCCGCCAGGCGCAACGCCGGCCACGGTTTCAACCGACACTTGAGGTTTGCCGCCGTCCCAGCGTGCGAGTTCGCTTCTCGCATGGGCCGCCGTCAGTGCCAGCATGTCCGCCGAATAAAGATCGAGGTCGTCGTTGCTGGCCCCGCCGAAGAGGATCTCGGGCGCCAGCGCGTCGGTGCCCAGTTTGATGGCGGCCGCCTTCGCTGCGTCGATGTGTCTGTCCCGCTTCGGATTGTATTTCACGCCCATGAAGTTTCTCCCATTCATGATAGGCTAGACCCTATCAGAACCTTGGCTAATGGCGACCGCTTTTTATGACGATTTCGGCAAAAACGAGCCGAGAATCGGAGAATCTCACGTGAAAACAGCTCAAATCCATTTAAATCGAAGGCAGATTGGCGAAAATTGCTCGAATTTCGATGAAAAAGCACGAAAACGCCAGCGGCTCGTGCGGAACCTGTCTGCCATAGCCTGTTGACATGGCGGTGACAGTCGGTGATCAGAGTTCAAATCGAAGGATTGGACTGGCCGATGCCCGAAATGCCCTCCTTGCCTGGTGCCGTCATCGTCATTTCTAGTCACGTGGTTCGCGGCACCGTCGGCAATCGGGCGGTTGTCTTTGCCTTGGAGACGCTTGGCCATCCCGTCTGGGCTCTGCCGACCGTCATTCTGCCCTGGCATCCCGGCCATGGCCATTCGACGCGCATCACGATACCGGACGCGGAATTCCAGTCGGTGATCGACGATCTGGCTCAGGCGCCCTGGGCCGGCGAGGTCCGGGCAGTCCTGTCAGGCTATCTCGGCTCGGCGAGCCAGGCAGAGGGCGTTGCCCGGCTGGTGACCGCCTTGCGCGCCCGCAATCCTGATCTCGTCTATGCCTGCGACCCGGTGATCGGTGATGCCGAAGGGCTCTACGTGCCCGAAGCGACGGCGATTACCATCCGCGACCGGCTGTTGCCGCTTGCAAGTCTCGCCACGCCCAACCGGTTCGAACTGGCCTGGCTTGCCGGCGCGACGCTCGAGACCAATGCGGCAATCCTTGACGCGGCGCTGGGGCTTGGTCCCTCGCGCATGCTGGTCACGTCGGCGATTCCGATGATGAAGGGCGGGACGGGAAATCTCTATCTCTCCGGCAACCATGCGCTGCTCGCCGAACACCGGCTGATCGAGAACCCGCCGAACGGCACGGGCGATCTGCTGGCGGCGGTGTTCCTGGCGCGGCTGCTGGAAGGCCTCTCCGAGGAGCGCGCGCTTCAGATGGCGACAGCCAGCGTGTTCGAAATTATCGCGCGCACGGTCAAGCGCGGCGCCGATGAACTGACGCTCGAACAGGATGCGTCCAGTCTCTCGACGCCGATGGCGATGGTGCAGATGCGGCGCTTGCTGCATCCGAGCCAGATGCGGCGGAAATAGAAGAAGCTGTTCACGGCACGCCGTCGGATGGCTTGGTGGATTGAACTCTCGACAGCAGCGGGGTAACCGATGGATATGCAGCGTTTTCCAGACCACCTTCTGAACGGCTATCATAACTTCATGAGTGGTCGCTTCAGCGAACAGCAGCAGCGTTACAAGACATTGGCGGATAGCGGGCAGAAGCCCAAGACCATGGTCATTGCCTGTTGTGACTCCCGGGCAGCGCCCGAGACGATCTTCGACAGCGGCCCGGGCGAGCTCTTCGTCGTGCGCAACGTCGCCAATCTCATGCCGCCCTACGAGCCGGACGGACACTACCACTCGACGTCGGCAGCTCTGGAATTTGCCGTCCAGTCTCTGCGTGTCAGCGACATCGTCGTCATGGGCCACGGACGCTGCGGCGGCATCAAGGCGGCGCTTGACCTGGACGCCGAGCCCCTGTCGCCGGGTGACTTCATCGGTCGCTGGATGCACCTCTTGAAACCGTCCGCCGAACAGATCCAGAGCAATGACGTGATGACCCAGGCCGAGCGGCAGCGCGCTCTGGAGCGGGTTTCCATCCGCAACTCGATCGCCAATCTTCGCACCTTCCCCTGCGTCCAGATTCTCGAATCGAAGGGCAAGCTCCAGCTTCACGGCGCCTGGTTCGACATTTCGACCGGCGAGCTCTGGGTGATGGATCCGAAGAGCGGCGACTTTGCCCGTCCAGGTATGTGATAGAAGCCAGAGAAAAAGCCCGGTCCTTTCGAACCGGGCTTCTTTTATTTCATAAGCTTTGATCTTTTGTTTTTGCGCTGTCGTTATCGCAAAACCGCTGCGCACCTTTGCGCAACATGCGTTAGAGCGTCTGCGGTTTAAGCGGAGTCGCAGAAACGCTCTATCTCCTTGTTTCTACGCATTCCTGACGGAAAACCGCTTCGCACTTTTCCTGGAAATGCTCTAGTCGCCGTCAATTTCCGCGCCGATGATGGCGATCGCCTGCTGATAGACGCTGGCGGCGTTCCAGCCCTGGATCGCGCCGAAATTGGCCTGTCCCGGCTGATATCCGGCGCCCGGCTGCCAGCCGTGTCCACGCAGGAAGTTCGCGGTCGAAGCAAGCGCGTCAGCCTTCGAGCGGACCATGTCGATATGGCCGTTGCCGTCACCGTCGACGCCGTATTTCAGAACGTTTGCCGGAAGGAACTGGGTCTGTCCGATTTCGCCATGGGCAGCGCCGCGTGCAGCCGGGCTGAGATCGCCGCGCTGGACGAGCTGGAGCGCCGCATAGAGCTGGTTGGTGAAGTAGTCGGACCGGCGGCAGTCATAGGCGAGCGTCGAAACGGCTGAGAGCGTATGCTCCTTGCCCATGAAGCCGCCAAAGCCGGTTTCCATGCCCCAGATGGCGATCAGCGGGCCGGCCGGTACGCCGTAGCGCCGTTCGATGCTGTTGAAGAGCGCCGCATTCTGGGCCTTCATCTTCTTGCCGCGCGAGATGATCGTCTGACCGCCACGCTTCTGCATGAACTGGCTGAGCGAGAGCTTGAAGCTTTTCTGGCCGCGGTCGGCGCGGATCGTCGCCTTGTTGTAGGAAACGCCGGAGAGCGCCTTGTCGAGCGCCGCAGGGCTGATGCCGTTGCCGGAGGCTTCCTGCTTGAACTGCGTCATCCAGGCCGCGAAACCGCTGCCGTCGTTGCCGCACTGTGCCGCCGACGCGGTCGCCGGAAGGATCGCCGTTGAAATCAGGGCCGCAAGCCCAATCGCTACGCACTTTGCCGTGTGCATGAAATACCCCGTCATTGCCCAAATCTGGTTGCCGTTAGGAAGATGCCAGCCTTTGCCGGCTCTGTCACCCGCCCCTCATTGGCGGAAATTTCCTAACGGTTTCACGTGAATCCGATCAATTTTGCGCACGGATCCGTGAAACAGGAAACCCCGCAGGCCGATAACGGGCCAGGCGGGGTTCTTATTCGTGCTTTACCGTCTGTTTGTTCAGGCGGCCTGCTTCTTGGCGCGGATCAGACCGCGGTTGATGAGCAGCTCGGCGATCTGGATCGCGTTGAGTGCCGCACCCTTGCGCAGGTTATCGGAAACGACCCAGATGTTGAGGCCGTTTTCGACGGTTGCGTCTTCGCGGATGCGCGAGATGTAGGTCGCGTCTTCGCCGGCGCACTCGTAAGGCGTTACGTAGCCGCCGTTCTCGTGCTTGTCGACAACAAGGCAACCCGGTGCTTCGCGCAGGATATCGCGCGCCTCGTCAGCGGTGATCTCGTTTTCGAACTCGATGTTGACCGATTCCGAATGGCCGATGAAGACCGGGACGCGCACGGCCGTGCAGGTCACCTTGATCTTCGGGTCGAGCATCTTCTTGGTCTCGGCCAGAACCTTCCACTCTTCCTTGGTGTAGCCGTCTTCCATGAAGACGTCGATGTGCGGAATGACGTTGAAGGCGATGCGCTTGGTGAACTTCTTCGATTCGATCGGGTCGGCAACGAAGACCGCACGGGTCTGGTTGAAGAGTTCGTCCATGCCGTCCTTGCCGGCGCCGGAAACCGACTGGTAGGTCGAGACGACGACGCGCTTGATCTTGGCGTGGTCGTGCAGCGGCTTCAGCGCGACGACGAGCTGGGCGGTCGAGCAATTCGGATTGGCGATGATGTTCTTCTTGGTGAAGAGCGTGATCGCGTCCGGGTTCACTTCCGGCACGATCAGCGGCACTTCGGAGTCGTAACGCCAGGCCGAGGAATTGTCGATGACGACGCAACCCTGCTGGCCGATCTTCGGCGAATACTTCAGCGAAACCGCGCCGCCGGCCGACATCAGGCAGATATCGGTATCGGAGAAATCGTAGTTTTCGAGGTTCTTGACCTTGAGCGTCTTGTCGCCGAAGGAAACTTCCGTGCCCTGGGAACGGGCGGAAGCAAGGGCGACCACTTCATCGGCGGGAAAGCCGCGTTCCGAAAGGATGTTCAGCATCTCCCGGCCGACATTGCCGGTGGCGCCTGCGACTGCAATCTTGAAACCCATGATCTAAGCTCTCTTTTTTGTCTCTCCTCGTCGGGTGGAGGGGGAAACCGCGCGATCCGCCGCGAGGGTTCCTGTCCCCGGCCAAACCGGGGAGAGAGCGGAGGGCCAGAGACGTCAGACGGTTTTCGTCGTCGTTTTGGCCGTTGTTTTGAAGGAAGCTGGAAAACGCATATCCTGCCCGGCGATTTCTGCCAGGACGCTGCTGTCAGCGAAGTTGTGTTCGCGGCGAAGCATGGAATGCCTTCCTTTCCGAGGCTCGTAATAATTGTTTCTATCGGCGAGTCAAGCGTGCGATGCTTGGCGCCTGCAAACGTGATCGCAATGTCATGTCGCTGTCATCGCCGGGCGTTACGACCGCGCAATCCGACACCTCAAAGGGACGATTGCCATGCGTATGCTTCTTGCCACCCTCTTTGCCACGACGGTTCTGGCCCACGCCGCTCAGGCCGCAGACGTCTATCCCATTGATCGCGCGACAATTCTTGCCGGTTCCCCGTTCGATTTCAAGGTCGAGCTCAAGAGCGCCGTCAAGGCGGAAGACATCAAGGTGACCGTCAACGGCCAGGACTACAAGGCAGCGCTCGGTGCCGAAGCCGCCTATGTCGCGATGGAAAAGGGCAAGGAAGACAAGGAGCTCGGTTCGGCCCTGCTCCTGCGCAACGCTATAATTGGCGCACCGGGCAGCTACAAGGTCGAAGTGACGGCTGGCGGAGAGACGAAGACCGTGACCTGGCACGTCTATGCCACGGCGGAGCAGCCGAAGGTCAAGAACGTCATCTTCCTGCTTGGCGATGGCCTTTCGGTTGCGCACCGCACCGCCGCCCGCATCATGTCGAAGGGCATGACCGAGGGTAAGGCCAATGGCCGCCTCAACATGGACGACCTCGAGCGCATGGCCTTCATCGGCACGTCGGCGACCAATTCGATCGACACCGACAGCGCCAACACCATGTCGGCCTACATGACCGGCCACAAGACCGTGATCAACGCCGTGGGCGTCTATGGCGACCGCACGCCCGACAGCCTCGACGATCCACGGGTCGAGACCATTGCCGAAGCGCTGCGCCGCCAGACGCAGAAGTCGATCGGTCTCGTCACGACCTCGGAAATCGAGGACGCCACGCCGGCCGCCGTCGTCGCCCACACCCGCAACCGCAGCGACAAGGCCGAGATCGTCGGCATGATCTACGACGTCAAGCCGGAGGTCATCCTTGGCGGAGGCTCGGCCTATTTCCTCGGCAAGGAGACGCCCGGCTCCAAGCGCAAGGACAACCAGGACTACATCAAGCTTTTCCAGGAAGCCGGTTATGCGCTTGCGACCGACAAGAGCGAACTTGCCAATGCGCCCGCCGACGGCAAGCTTCTCGGTCTGTTCCACACCGGCAACATGGACGTGACGCTTGATCGCGAGTTCCTGAAGAAGGGCACGGTCGAAAAGTTCCCCGGCCAGCCAGGCCTTGTCGACATGATCAAGACCGCGCTCGACAGGCTGTCGAAGAACGAAAACGGCTTCTTCCTGATGGTCGAGGGCGCCTCGATCGACAAGATGAGCCATCCGCTCGACATGGAGCGCGCCGTCGTCGAGACCATCGAGTTCGACCAGGCGGTCGGCGTTGCCCGCGCGTTCGCGAAGAACAACCCGAATACGCTGGTTGTCGTGACCGGCGACCATACCCATGGCGTCTCACTGCTCGGCATCATCGACGACACCGTCGAGGGCAAGGAAGGCCGCGACAAGGTCAAAACAGGCGCTTCGGCGGGCTTCCCGAACTATACCGACGAGAACAAGGACGGCTTCCCCGACAAGATCGACGCGAGCCGTCGTCTGGCGATGTTCGTCTCAAACTTCCCCGACTACTACGAAACCTTCAGCCCCAAGCTGGACGGGCCGTTCGAGCCGGCGGTGAAGAACGAGAAGGACGAGTATGTCGCCAACGAAGCTTACAAGGACATGCCCGGCGCCGTGCTGCGCGTCGGCATCCTGCCGAAGGACGAAAGCACCGGCCAGCACACGGTCGACGACGTCGTGCTGCAGTCGGAAGGTCCGGGCAGCGAGGGCTTCAGAGGCTACATGGAGCAGAGCGACGTCTACCGCGTTCTCGTCGATGCGCTTGCCCTCGGCGTGAAGCAGACCAACTGATCGTTTGAAACCCGCCTCCTCCCTGAAACGGGGAGGAGGCTTCACGCTGACGTTCATTCCCGGCCACATCACGCCCATGCGCTGCCGGGGTACTCTTGGCGATAAGACGATGACCCTACCGACACCCATATCCTTGAGCCGTCGAGCTGTGCTCGGCCTGATTGCCGGCGCGGTTGTCGCGTTCGACGGGCATGCGGCCCTGGCCGACGCCAGTCTCACTTTCGATGAGCTCTACGGCAAGGTCAGTGTACTCGGCCTCGAATTCTCGACAAAGGTGAAGAGCCTTGCCGGTCAGGAAGTCCGCATGCGCGGCTTCATGGCGCCGCCGCTCAAGGCAGAGGCAGCGTTCTTCGTGCTGACGGAAGTTCCGATGGCGCTTTGCCCGTTTTGTTCGTCGGATTCCGATTGGCCGGACAATATCGTCGTCGTCTATCTCGGGGAGAAGCAGACCTTCGTGCCGCCCGGCCAGACGATCGAGGTTCGCGGGACACTGGAGGTCGGCTCCTGGACCGATCCGGAGACCGGATTCGTCAGCCTGCTGCGTCTGCGCTCGTCTCAATTTTACGCGGTCTAGGGCATGCTTGGTCTTCAACTCGCAGGCGTCGATGTCAGCTTTCCCGGACTTGCCGCACCCGCTCTTGCGATCGACAGCCTTGACGTCGCCGCCGGCAGCCGTGTGGCGCTCACAGGTGCGTCAGGATCCGGCAAAAGCACGCTGATCAGCATCCTGACCGGGCTCGAGCGGGTCGGACAGGGCCGCATCCTCTGGGGCGATGTCGATATCTGCGCGCTCTCCGAGGGCCGTCGTGACCGTTGGTGCGGCGCCAATATCGGTCTGGTCCTGCAGGACTTTCATCTTTTCCCCGGCCTCAGTGCTCTGGACAACGTTCTGCTGCCGACAAGGCTCTCCGGCGCGATGAGCCGTGATGTCGGCGCCCGTGCTGAACATCTGCTTCTGCGTGTCGGCCTCACCCGGCCGACCCAGATGATCGAAACCATGTCGCGCGGTGAAATGCAGCGGGTGGCGATCGCCCGCGCGCTTTTGCGCAAGCCGGGTGTGGTCATTGCCGACGAGCCGACCGCCAGCCTCGACAGCGACGCCGGCGAGACCGTCGGCGACCTGCTGCTCGAGCTTTCACGCGAAAGCGGCTGCACGCTGATCGTTGCGACGCACGATCTGGCGCTGACGCGGCGTATGGACCGTCGCATCCGGCTTGCCGCCGGGCGCATCGTCGAAGATGGCCTCATCGAGGAGCGCGCGGCATGATCGGTTTCATCCTTGCGGATCTGCGCCGCCTCTGGGCCGGTTCGCTCGTCGTCGTCCTCCTGGTTGCGTTGGCGACGGCGCTCGGCGTCGCCGTCACCTTGCAGGAACGGGCGCTTCGGCTCGGCAGTGCGCGTGCTGCCGACAAGTTCGACCTCGTGATCGGCGCCCCCGGCAGCGAGACCCAGCTCGTGCTTTCATCGATCTTCCTGCAACCCTCGCCGCTGCCGCTGATGGAAGGCACGGTTCTGCCGCGCCTTCTTGCCGATCCGCGCGTCGCCTCCGCAGCACCGGTCGGCTTCGGTGACAGCTTTGGCGGCTATGCCGTTGTCGGCACCTCCACCGGGTTGCTTGCGGAACTCGAACAGCTTGCCGAAGGCCGCGCCTTTGCCGCCCTTGGTGAAGCGGTTGCCGGCGCCGCCGTCGATTTGCCACTCGGTTATACGGTCAAGCCGACCCATGGACTTGCCGAACTCGGCGGCCACGCCCACACGGAACTCGCCTATCGCATTGTCGGGCGCCTCAAGCCCACGGGCACCGCCTGGGACCGTGCCATTTTGGTTCCGATGCAGGCGGTCTGGGCGCTGCATGGAATGGAAGCGGCGGAACACGATGATGCCGACGATCACGCGCATGACGAGGCCGCGTCCGGTGTCGAGGCGGATCACCCTCATATCGATGCGGACGCGGCGCTCGACGAGAATTGGAGCAAGGCCACGCCCGGCCTGCCCGCGATCCTCGTCAAACCGAAATCGATCGCCGACGCCTACAAGCTCCGGCAGGACTATCGCAGCAACTCGACACTGGCGGTTTTTCCCGGCGAGGTGCTGACGAACCTCTATGCGACACTTGGCGACGCCAAGCGGGTGCTCGTGGGAGTGACGACGGGCGCTCAGGTTCTGGTCGCAGCCGCGATCCTGCTCGTCACGATCCTGCATGTCGGCCAGCGCCGACGGCAGATCGGGGCGCTTCGTGCCTTCGGCGCGCCGCGCACGGCGGTGTTTGTCATCGTCTGGAGCGAACTGTTTGCGCTGATTGCCGCCGGTGTGCTTTCCGGTTTCGCGCTTGGCTTCGGTGCCGCAAAGTTCATAGCCGGATATCTTTCCGGTGAGAGCGGCGTTGCCATGCCTGTCATGTTCGCTGCCGGCGACGGATTTCTTGTCTCTGCCATTCTCGTCTTCGCCGCCATCCTCGCCGTCCTGCCGGCCATGATCGCCTACCGGCAATCGCCGGCGGCAGCCCTTCGCGCCTGAGGTCTCTGGCTTCTTAGACGAAAGTCATAAGCCGAAAGCATCCCTGCCTGCGGCCCTCCTTTTCTGACATCCTGTGATCAGGCGCACCACGTTCGGACGTTCAAGGGAGGAATTGTCCGAGCCAGCCAATGGGCGCTCCAATGGGCTGTTTTGGAGTGGAGGATAAACAAAATGGCAAATGTCGCGACAGCGGACGACACAAAAGCACGTCCGATGACCGGCGAGGAGAAGAAGGTCATCTTCGCCTCGTCGCTTGGTACCGTATTCGAATGGTACGATTTCTATCTCTACGGTTCGCTCGCCGTTTACATCGGCGCGACCTTCTTCAGCTCCTACCCGGAAACGACGCGAAACATCTTCGCGCTTCTGGCGTTTGCCGCGGGCTTCTTGGTTCGCCCGTTCGGCGCTCTGGTCTTCGGTCGCCTCGGCGACCTCGTCGGCCGCAAATACACCTTCCTCGTGACGATCCTGATCATGGGTCTGTCGACCTTCCTGGTCGGCATCCTGCCTGGCGCTGCCTCGATCGGCATCGCTGCGCCGATCCTGCTCATCGCTCTGCGCATGCTTCAGGGCCTGGCGCTCGGCGGTGAATATGGCGGCGCTGCAACCTACGTGGCCGAACACGCGCCGCACGGGCGTCGCGGTTACTTCACCTCGTGGATCCAGACCACGGCAACGCTCGGTCTGTTCTTGTCGCTGGTGGTGATCCTGCTCGTCCAGTACCTGGTGGGCAAAGAAGCGTTTGCAGCCTGGGGCTGGCGCGTTCCGTTCCTGGTCTCGGTCGTGCTTCTCGGCGTTTCCGTCTGGATCCGCCTGAAGATGAACGAGTCGCCGGCCTTCAAGAAGATGAAGGAAGAGGGCAAGGGTTCCAAGGCACCGTTGTCGGAAGCCTTCGGCCAGTGGAAGAACGCCAAGATCGCGCTTCTGGCACTGTTCGGCGCCGTCGTCGGCCAGGCCGTCGTCTGGTACTCCGGTCAGTTCTACGCGCTGTTCTTCCTGACGGGCGTGCTCAAGGTGGACGGCCAGTCGGCCAATATCATGGTCGCCGCCTCACTGCTGATCGGTACGGGCTTCTTCGTGCTCTTCGGCTGGCTCTCCGACAAGATCGGCCGCAAGCCGATCATCATGGCCGGCCTGCTGCTTGCCATGCTCACCTACTTCCCGCTGTTCAAGGCGCTGACCTGGGCCGGTAACCCGGCGCTCGCTCAGGCCCAGGCAACGGTACGGGCGACCGTGACCGCGGCACCGGGCGACTGCAAGTTCCAGTTCAACCCGACCGGTACCGCGAAGTTCACGACCTCGTGCGACATCGCAACCGCGTTCCTGACCAAGAACTCGGTTCCCTATGACGTGGTAACGACCGCTGCGGCGGGGACTGCCGCGACTGTGGAGGTCGGCGAAACGACGATCAACAGCTATGACGCGATCGCTGCAGGCGATGGTGCCAAGGCTGCCAACGCCGGCTTCGAAAAGCAGACCAACATGGCTCTCCATGATGCCGGCTACCCGCTGGTTCGTGGTGCGGCAAAGGTTCCGGAATCCAAGCTTGACGGCTTCGTCGCCGCCAATCCGGAACTGGCGCTTGATGCCGCTGCCGTTCGCGGCGGCGAAAAGACCATGGTTCCTGCCGACAAGCTCATTGCCGACAAGCTCCTGACCAAGGACGAAGTCGGCGCCGCCACCGAAATGGCTGTCTACACGATCGCCAAGGGCGGCAGCTACGCAATGGTGGCGGATCCTGCCAACGTCAACTGGACGATGATCATCGCCGTTCTGACCGTTCTCGTCATCTACGTGACGATGGTCTACGGCCCGATTGCCGCCCTGCTGGTCGAACTGTTCCCGACCCGCATCCGCTACACCGGCATGTCCCTGCCCTACCATATCGGCAACGGTTGGTTCGGTGGCTTGCTGCCGGCCACGGCCTTCGCGATGAGCGCGGCTCAGGGCGATATCTACTACGGTCTCTGGTACCCGATCGTCTTTGCGGGCATCACCCTGGTCATCGGCATGTTGTTCCTGCCGGAAACCAAGGATCGCGACATCCACGCGATGGACTAAAGACTTCCCCGAGAGGCATCACGGCTCTCCCGACTCCGGCGCGGCTTTCCGCGCCGGCTTTTTTATGGGCGGGAGCCTGTTCGCTTTGGGATAGGCCAACCGCCCTCGTCGGCGCGGAAAAGCCAGCCGCGTTTGGCGAAGAGAAACGCCACCATCATAGATGTCCATAGGCCAAGCAGCAGCCCGGCAGCAACGTCGCTCGGATAGTGGGCGCCGACGATGACGCGCGAGACCCCGATGACCAATGCCATCACGAAAAACAACGGCCGCAGCTTCGGCAGAAGCATGGCAAAGGCGCCGAAAAAAGCACCCGCCGCCGTCGAATGACCGGATGGAAAGCTTTCGAACAGGGTGTCGCCGGTAAACGGCGTCAGGCTGTAGGCACCGAGATCCACCAGAAGCTCGGGCCTTGCCCGCCCGATCAGGAACTTCAGCACATGCACGAGCACACTGGCAGTGCCGATCGTCAGCAAGAAATAGGCAGCAAGGTTGCGGACAGTTCGGGCTTTGCGCTGAAACGGCGCCTGGCCAACGGCACGCTGCAGGATGAAGGCGACGGCAAGCACCAGACCCGAGACATAAATCATCCAGCCGAAGGTGCCGAAGTCGGTAATCAGGCGATTGAAGGCGACGATGCCCTCGGGCAGTTCCTGCGCCCGCGTCGACAGAAACGGATCGAGCGGAATGAAGGCGAGTACGAGGATCAGTGTCGTCACCAGGATCCATCCGGTTGATGCGAGCGGTCGGTTCATGTCGGCCTTTCCAAACGGTCTGCATGCGAGAATGCGGTCCCTCGCCGCCCCTCATTGCTCGCAGCATCTGCCTGCATGTGTCGGTTCGGCCGTCGAATTCAAGACTGTCGAATGCAAAACACCTCCGGATCGCTCCGGAGGTGTTCTGACAACTTGCGGGGCGCTGCCCGATCGGGCGCGCCTCTTGCTTGAACGTTTCCGCTTCAGACGATGCCGCGGAAACGTTCAAGCTTTTTGTTTTACGCATTTCCTGGCGGAAAACCGCTTCGCACTTTTCCTGGAAATGCTCGTATCAGGCAGACAGCGCCTTGAACTCGGAGAGGATGGCTTCGCCCATTTCGACGGTTCCGACCTGGCGTGCGCCTTCGGCCATGATGTCGCCGGTGCGGATGCCCTTGTCGAGCACGGTGGCGATCGCCTTTTCCAGGTTGTCGGCTTCCTTCACCAGGTTGAAGGAGTAGCGCAGGCACATGGCAAACGAGGCGATCATGGCGATGCACCGGCTCGTAGAGCGCCTTGCGCTTGCCGGTGACACCATCCGGTGCACCGAGCGAGGCCGAAGGCAGCATGCCGAGCGAGCCGGTCAGCATCGCCGCCACGTCCGACAGCATGTCGCCGAACAGGTTGTCGGTGACGATGACGTCGAACTGCTTGGGCTGGCGCACCAGCTGCATGCCGCCGGCATCGGCCAGCATATGCTCGAGCTGGACATCGGAATATTTCGCCTTGTGGGTTTCGGTCACCACCTGGTTCCACAACACGCCCGACTTCATGACGTTGCGCTTTTCCATCGAGCAGACGCGGTTGTTGCGGGTGCGGGCCAGTTCGAAGGCAACGCCGGCGATGCGCTCGATCTCGTAGGTGTCGTAGACCTGGGTGTCGATGCCGCGCTTCTGGCCGTTGCCGAGATCGATGATTTCCTTCGGCTCGCCGAAATAGACACCGCCGGTCAACTCGCGCACGATCAGGATGTCGAGGCCTTCGACCAGTTCCGGCTTCAGCGACGATGCGGCGGAAAGCGCCNGGTTGTTGCGGGTGCGGGCCAGTTCGAAGGCAACGCCGGCGATGCGCTCGATCTCGTAGGTGTCGTAGACCTGGGTGTCGATGCCGCGCTTCTGGCCATTGCCGAGATCGATGATTTCCTTCGGCTCGCCGAAATAGACACCGCCGGTCAACTCGCGCACGATCAGGATGTCGAGGCCTTCGACCAGTTCCGGCTTCAGCGACGATGCGGCGGAAAGCGCSGGATAGCAGATGGCCGGGCGCAGGTTGGCAAACAGCTGCAGGTCCTTGCGCAGGCGTAAGAGACCGGCTTCGGGACGRACCTCGTAAGGCACSGCATCCCACTTCGGACCGCCGACGGCACCAAACAGCACCGCGTCGGCGGCAAGCGCCTTTACCATGTCCCCTTCCGAAATCGCCTGGCCGTGGGCGTCATAGGCAGAACCGCCGACAAGGCCTTCGTCCGTCACGAAGCCGGCACCAAGCTCGGCATTCATGTAGGCGATGATTTTGCGGACTTCCGCCATGGCTTCCGGGCCGATGCCGTCGCCGGGAAGGATGAAAAGCTTACGATCGGCCATTTCTGCACTCCTGTCGTTTCAGTGTTTGTGTTGGTGCAGGGCGGCTCATGCGGTGACCTTCGGCCATGGCCGCTGTTGCGGACGCAGGGTCTCGAATGCTCGTGCAAGGCGCAAGACCCCGATATCGTCAAACTGCTGGCCGATGATCTGAAGCCCGATCGGCAAACCGCTGGCAGTATAGCCGCAATTGACCGAAATCGCGGGCTGTCCACCCATGTTCACCGCGACCGTAAAGGCGATGTGCTCGAACGGCTTCTGTGGGTCATTGATCGGCGAGGCCCATTCGGCGGGATAGGACGCGGTCGGTGCCGTTGGCGAGAGGATGAAATCAAAACCGGTCAACGCCGCATGGATGGCGTTGCGCATGGCGTCGATCTGGGCGAAGCCGGTATAGACGTCGCGGCCGGAAAAATCCTTGGCCGTCTCGATCCAGTTGAAGATGTAGGGCAGTATCTGCGCCTGCTGTTCCGGCGAAAGACGCGAGACGTCTTCCCAACCGCGCGCACGCCAGAAGCGATCGAGGCCATCGATCATCTCGCGGGTGAGGAAGGGCTCGACAGGCTCAATGATGACACCGGCGTCCGCGAAGAGTTTTGCCGCTTGGCTGACCGCCTGCTCGGTTTCCGCGCTAACCGCCTGGCCAAAGCCGGCATCGAGCCAGAGGCCGATCTTCAATCCCCTGACATCGCGTTTAAGGTCGAGCCAGGGGATATCGGCATAGGGCAACGACATGGTGTCGCGTGCATCCGGCTTCGACAAAACGGACATGTAAAGCGCCGTATCGGCGACAGTGCGGGTCATCGGCCCGGCGACGCGGCCGATGAACGGCGGATTGATCGGGATCCGGCCCGCCGAAGGCTTCAGACCAACGACGCCGCACCAGCCGGCCGGCAGGCGGACGGAACCGCCGATATCGGTGCCGATATGGAGCGGACCGTAGCCGGCGGCTGCGGCCGCACCTGCTCCGGCGCTCGAACCGCCGGGATTGGTCGACAGGTCCCAGGGATTGCGCGCCAGCTTGTGAAAACTGGAAAGGCCGGAAGACAGCATGCCGTAATCAGGCATGGTGGTCTTGGCCAGAATGACGCCACCCGCCTCGCGGGTGCGCGCCGCCGGCGGCGCATCGGTCAGGGCCGGCACCAGCGGCACGGCCGCGCAGCCAAGCGGCACAGCCGTTCCCTTTGTCGCAATGTTCTCCTTGATCGTCACCGGCACGCCATCGATCGCGCCCAGAGGCTCACCCTTGCCCCAACGTGCCTCGGACGCCTTCGCCGCCTTGCGCGCCTCGTCCGGATCGTAGGCCCAAAGCGCATTGAGTTTCGGCTCGGATGCATCGATGCGCGCGATGACAGCATCGACGACTTCGACGGGAGAGAGCTTTCGCAGGCGGTAAGCCTCGACAAGATCGACGGCGGTGAAATCGGCAAGATCGGACATGGGCAATAATTCCTGCAACAAGAGCAACTCCGGAGAATTGCAGAATTTCAAAGAGTTCTAGGCAAAGTGACAGCGGGCGGACCAGGCCGGCGTCACCGGCTTGGCCATGGGCGTTTGGGCGAGACAGATATCCTGCCTGCGCGGACAGACGGCGGCATAGGCGCAGCCCTCTGAGGTCGTGGCGGTATGGACAGGCGTTTGCGGCGGGGCGTTCGACCGGACCCGCTTGCGGCGTCCGGCAAAGGGTTTCGGCACGGCGGCGACAAGCGCCTGCGTGTAGGGGTGACGCGGGTTGTCGAACACCTCGTTGGTCGGTCCCTCCTCGACGATCCGCCCGAGATGCATGACGGCGACCCGGTCGGTGATGGCGCGAACCACGCCCAGATCGTGGCTGATAAACAGATAGGAGAGCCCGAGCCTCTCCTGCAGATCCATCATCAGGTTCAGCACCTGCGCCTGGATCGAGACGTCGAGCGCCGAAACCGGTTCGTCGGCAACAATCAGCGCCGGTCGGGTGATGAGTGCGCGCGCAATGGCAATACGCTGGCGCTGGCCACCGGAAAACTCGTGCGGATACTTGTCGACTGACGCCAAGGGCAAGCCGACCGCCTCCAGCACCTCCTCAACGCGCCGGTTGCGCTCAAGCGCGCTGGTTCCGCGTTCCAGTGAGACGATGGGTTCGCAGATGATGGTCCGCACCGTGTGGCGCGGATCGAGTGACCCGTAGGGATCCTGGAAGATCGCCTGAAATCCCTTGCGCGCCTCCCGCAACTCTGATCGGTCCAGCGAATAGATATCCTTGCCGGCAATGGTAACCTGCCCCGATTGCGGGCGTTCAAGCCCCATGACGGCGCGCGCAAGGGTCGATTTTCCCGAGCCGCTTTCGCCAACGATGCCGAGGCTCTTGCCGGCGCCAAGCTCGACGCTGACACCGTGCAGCACGCGCAAGCTGGTCTGCTTGGAAAAGATCGATGGGCGCGGCAACTGGTACTCGCGCACCAGATCGATGGTCCTCAGAATGACATCGCTCATGGTGCCACCATCCTTTCGCGTGGATGAAAGCAGGCGGCGCGATGCTCCACATTACTGTCGGTATCGATCAGATCCAGTGGCGGTATCGCCCGCCGACAGTCGGGCTGAACGAAGGCGCAACGCTCAGCAAAGGAACAATGAGCCGGCCGCGCAAAGGGATCGGGGACGATGCCCGGGATTGCGTTCAGCCTTGGCCTTCCTCCGGTCTGGCGCGGAGCAAGAGCAGCTCCGTGCGGAGACGCGGCGAACAGGCCCCTCGCATAGGGATGCGCCATGCGCGCGAATACGTCGTCGGTGCGCCCCGTTTCGATGACGCGCCCGGCATACATGACGGCGATACGGTCGGTCATTTCCGAGACGACACCGAGATCGTGGGTGATCAGCATCAGTGCCGTGCCGGTGTCTTCGATCAGGTCGTCGAGCAGATCGAGGATCTGTGCCTGCACCGTCACGTCGAGCGCGGTCGTCGGCTCGTCGGCAATCAACAGGTCCGGTTCGCAGGCGATCGCCATGGCGATCATCACGCGCTGCCGCTGGCCGCCGGAGAGTTGATGCGGGTAGAGGTCCAGATTGAAGCGCGGCGCCGGCAGACCAACCCTGTCCAGCAAGGATCGCGCCTTCTTTTCCGCATCGGCTCTGGTTTCGCCAAAATGAAGGCGTCGCCCTTCGGCGATCTGGGCGCCGATCGACTTGACCGGGTTGAGGGCGGTCATCGGCTCCTGAAAGATCATCGCAATGCGCCGGCCGCGATATCTGCAGAATTCGGCTTCGGGCAGATCTGCGAGGTTGCGGCCATCGAACATCAACTCGCCGCGCACCCGCATGCGCTGCGGCAGCAGTCCCATCACGGCGAGCGCCGTCATGGATTTGCCGCTGCCGGATTCTCCGACGATACCGAGGCGTTCGCCGCGATTGAGCTCAAGATCGACGTCGCAGACGATATCGACCTGGGTCATGCCCGCTGACAGCTCGACCGACATTCCGACCATTCGTAGCAAGGGTGCCGTCATCTTTGTCGCCTCACGCGCGGATCGAGAATGTCGCGCAGGCCATCACCGAGGAGGTTGAGGCCGAGCACGGCGAACGTGATCGCAAGTCCCGGGAAGATGGCGAGCCATGGGGCCTGATAGATGAAGGTCTGGGCATCGTTCAGCATCTTGCCCCAGCTTGGCATCGGTGGCTGGGTGCCAAGACCGACATAGGAAAGCCCAGCTTCTGCAACGATTGCTAAGGCGAACTGGATCGTCACCTGGACCAGGAGCACGTGGTTGATGTTGGGCAGGATGTGCAGAAAGGTGATCGCCACGTCGCCGCGACCGGCGCAGCGGGCCGCCTGCACATATTCGCGCTTCCAAAGCCCCATCGAAGCGCCACGGGTCACGCGGGCAAAGACCGGAATGTTGAAGATGCCGATGGCGATCATGGCATTGGTCGCGCCGGGGCCGAAGATGGCCGTGATGATGACCGCCGTCAGCAGTGCAGGAAAGGCAAAGGCAAGATCGCTCATGCGCATGACCAGGCCATCGACCCAGCCGCCGCGGGCCGCAGCCCATGCACCGAGCGGCACGCCGATGCCGGCGCCGACGAGCACCGCGACGATCGAGACCGCGATCGAGTTGCGCGCCCCGGCCATGATCATCGACAGGATATCGCGGCCGAAATTGTCGGTGCCGAACCAATGGGCGAGGCTTGGTCCCTGAAGCTTGTCGCGGAAATTCATCGCCGTCGGCGAGAAGGGTGTCCAGACGGTGGAAACCACGGCCATCGCAATGAGGATGGCGGTGACCGTCAGGCCGAACATCAGGCTTCGGCTACCAAAAAGCTTGGCCAACAGGCCTGGTTCCGAAGTGATTGCCGAGGTGCTCATCAGTGGCCTCCCCTCGACAGGCGCGGATCCAGATAGCCGTAAACGAGATCCACGAGAAAATTGATGGTGATGACGGACGCGGCAAGCAGCGTCACGAGCGTCTGCACGGTCACCAGATCGCGCTGCGCGATCGCCTGAAAGACCAACCGGCCGACACCCGGCAGATTGAAGACGTTCTCGATGATGATCGTGCCGGCAAGCAGAAACGAAAACTGCAGGCCGATGATGGTGACGACGGGGATGAGTGCGTTCGGCACCGCATGCCTCCAAAGCGCACCAGCGCGCGAGAGGCCCTTGGCGCGGGCAGTGCGGATGAAATCCTCCCCGAGCGTTTCGATGACGGCCGAGCGGGTGACGCGTCCGAGAATGGCGGCGAGTGGCAGGCCGAGCGCAAAGGCTGGAAGAATGAGCGAGTGGAGGCCGCTCCAGATACCGTCCTGCCAGCCGGCAAAGCCCGAGGCCGGAAACCATGCAAGTTTCAGCGCGAACAGCAAAATGAACAGAAGCGCGAGCCAGAAATTGGGGATGGCGACGCCAACTTGCGCGATGCCCATGACGACCGTGTCGCCGGCCTTGCCGCGATTGGCCGCGGCATAGACGCCAATGGCGATCGCAACCACGACCGAGATCGCCATGGAGAGGAGAGCCAGGGGCAATGTCACCAGGATGCGGGGTCCGAGTAGTTCACGGATCGGCACCGAATAGGTGAGACTCATGCCGAAATCGCCGACGACAAAGCCACCGATCCACTGGAGGTAGCGGATCCAGATTGGCTGATCGAGGCCCAGCTGCCGGTGCAGCGCCGCGATCGCATCCGGGTCGGCGTTCATGCCGAGCATCAGCACTGCCGGGTCGCCGGGCAGCACCTGCATCAGCAGAAAGACGATGATAGAGGCGACCAGGGTCGTCAATATGAGCGACACAAGGCGACCGCCAACAAAGGAAATCACATCAACCTCCCGGAATGAGCGAGCGTTGACCGGCGCCGGGGACGGTCAACGGCTGATCTGCATCCGCCCCCATTTGTGGAGGGGCGGATGCTGGAGCGGGATGAGGAAAAGTGTGTGCGGTTTTCAGCCCGCATACCGCTCCACCTCATGAGAAGCGATCAATTCTCCCAGTAGGTCTGGGTCTGATCGTCCGCCGGCACCGGCATGTTCTTCCACAGACCCTTCACCTTCTTGTTCCAGACGCCGATCTTCGGAAGAGCGTAGAGGAAAACGTTCGGTTCATCGGCCGCCAGTTTACGCTGAAGCTGGCCGACGAGATCGAGCTGCTCAGCTTCCGTCGACGCGAGCGTGAAGGACTTGTAGAGCGCCTTGTAGTCCGGGTTCTGGTAGTTGAAATAGTATTTGTCGCGAGCGTAAATATCGAGATCGCGGGCTTCGGCGTGTGCGATGATCGTCGCGTCGAAATCCGAGTTCTTGAACACCTGGTCGAGCCATTGCGCGAACTCGATCGGAACGAGGTTCACCTTGACGCCGACTTCGCTGAGCATGGCCGCGATGATCTCGCCGCCGCGCCGGGCATAGGCGGGTGGCGGCAGCATGATGGTCATTTCCAGACCTTCGACACCGGCCTCCTGCAGCAGTTGCTGCGCTTTGCCCGGGTCATAGGGATAGGTTTCGTTCAGATCGACATAGCCGGGCTCCACCGGGGAATAATGCGAACCGATCGTCTCGCCGAAGCCCGAATAGGTGCCTTCGACCAGGGTCTTCCGGTCGATCGCATGGGCAAGCGCCTGACGAACCCTGACGTCGTCAAACGGCTTGCGCGCATTGTTCAGCGCAAGAACCACCTTGCCGGAGGTGCTGCCGACCTCGACCTGGAGGTTGGGATCGCTTTGGAACTGGCTGACGAGTTCGGCGGCCTGGAACATCGGGAACGCATCGACGTTGCCGGCAAGAACGGCGGCTGCGGCTGCGGATGGGTCGCTGATGAACTTGAAGGTGACTTCCGTCAGCTTGGCCGGTTCGCCCCAGTAATCGGCGTTCTTGTTCAGCACGACCTTGTCGCCCTTCGCCCATTCCTTGAACGCGTAGGGGCCAGTACCGACAGGCTTGGTCTTGTTGTCGGCGGCCGATGACGGCGCGATCATGACCGCGTCACCCCATGCCATGTTGAACAGGAAGTTGGATGCCGGGCGCTTCAGGGTCACGACTGCGGTTGCCGGATCCGGGCACTCGGTCTTTTCGATCGGCTCGAAGAGGCCCTTCTGCGCATTGGTAGAGTCCGCTGCGACGGCGCGCTCATAGGAGAATTTGACGATCGAGCAGTCGAAGGGCGTGCCGTCGTGGAACTTGACGCCCTGACGAAGCTTGAACGTGTAGCTCTTCTGATCGTCGGAGATAGCCCAGCTCTCGGCCAGGAGCGGCTTGACGGTGCCATCTTCAACCACGCGCACCAGACCTTCGAACAGGTTGCCGTAGGTGATGTAGCGGATCGGCGCGGCGGCGCCCGCGGTCGGGTCGAGGCCCGGCGGTTCCAGCACCTGGCCGACGGTAATCGTGTCCTTGGCCATGGCTGTGGTCAGCGATGCGGCGATGAAGCACGAAGCAAGTGCCCATTTCGTCAAGTTAAGCATGGTTCCCCCGCTTTGCGGTTTGGTTGTTTATGGTCCCACTGCATGTTTCCATTAATCGCATCCGATTGAAGGAAACCTGCAGTCAATCAAAGTGCCGCGACTTTCGTGCGCCCTGAGACGCGCGGCGCTGTCGTCATCAGATCGAACGCCCGCCATCGACGTCAAGTGCAACGCCGGTGATCATAGACGCCTGCGGCGATGCGACGAAGGCGGCGGCCTCGGCGAGATCCTCGGGCTTCAGCAACCGGCCCAACGGAATGGAATCGCGGAACTTCTGGCGAATTTCCTCGGTATCCTCGCCCATGAAGGTCGTCAAAAGCGGCGTCTCGCCGGCAACCGGATTGAGGGCAACGACGCGAATGTTGAACGGAGCAAGTTCGATCGCCAGCGCCTTGGTCGCGGAGACCACCCAGCCCTTCGTCGCATTGTACCAGGCAAGGTTCGGCCGCGGCCGGTTGGCGCCAGTCGAGGCGATATTGACGATCACGCCTGTCTTGTTCTGTTTCATGTGCGGCAGCAGCGCGCGCGTCATGAGATAGACGCCACGCACGTTGACGCCGAGGATCCTGTCGAACTCGTCCGGCTCCACCAGCTCGGCGTTTTGTGGCTTGTGGCCGATGCCGGCATTGTTGATGAGAATGTCGACGCGGCCGAACTTCTCGAGGCTCGCGGCAACGGCGGCGTCGACGTCCGATGATTTGGAGATGTCGCATACGACGGCAAACGCATTGCTGCCGAGTTGCTTGGCCACGCGCTCGGCCCCTGCGGCATCGCGGTCGACAACGACCACCTTGGCACCGCCGTCGATGAAACGCTTCGCAATGCCCTCGCCGAAACCGGAGCCTGCACCGGTGATGAGAGCGATCTTACCTTCTAGTGACACTTGTTCCTCCCGACGCTGAACTAGCCGTGGTAAACCGAGATGGTTTTCATGCTGGCGAAGCCGTAGAGGGCTTCGAAACCCTTCTCGCGGCCATGGCCCGATTTCTTGACGCCGCCGAAGGGCAGCTCGACGCCGCCGCCGGCGCCATAATTGTTGACGAAGACCTGACCGGCGTGGACGGCGCGCGCCATGCGCAGTTGCCTACCACCGTCGTTTGTCCAGACCCCGCAGACGAGACCATAGGCGGTGCCGTTTGCAAGGCGAACGGCCTCCTCTTCGCTGTCGAACGGCATGATCACCTGGACCGGGCCGAAGATTTCTTCCTGTACCGTGCGGTGCTCGTGCGGCACGTCGCGCAGCAATGTCGGTGCGACATAGGCGCCGTCAGCGGGTGCGTCGGCGACGATCTCGCCCTCAGCCGCGATCTTCAGGCCATCCTTGGCGGCATCGGCAAGGAAGCCCTCGATGATCGCCTTTTGCCTATGCGAGACCACCGGGCCAAGCGACAGATCGGCGCTGGCCGGCCCGACCCTGAGCGCGCGATATCTTTCGCTCATCTGCGCCACGACGTCTTCGTAGATGGCGCGCTCGACGAGGATGCGTGACGAGGCCGAACAGGTCTGCCCGGCGTTCTGGATCCCGGCGTTGACCAGGAATGGCATGGCACGGTCGAGGTCCGCATCGGCAAAGACGATCTGCGCCGACTTGCCGCCGAGTTCGAGCGTCACCGGCACGGCATTCTTCGCCGCCGCCGCCTGCACCATCTCACCGGTGCGCACCGAACCGGTAAACGAGATGTGGTTGACATCAGGGTGTTCGGAAAGCGCGGCACCCGCCTCCGCGCCCAGCCCGGTGACGACGTTCAGCGCTCCGGGTGGCAGGCCCTCTTCTTCGGCAATGCGTGCAAATTCCAGGATTGTCAGGCACGCCTCCTCGGCCGGCTTGACCACGGCCGCATTGCCCATGGCAAGGGCTGCGCCGAGGCTGCGACCAAGGATCTGCATCGGATAGTTCCACGGGATGATATGACCCGTAACCCCATGCGGCTCGTAAATGGTCAGCACGGTAAAGCCGTTCTGATAGGGGATGGTGTCGCCATGCACCTTGTCGGCGGCGCCGCCATAGAACTCCAGATAGCGCGCGAGCGCGACGACGTCCGCCCGCGCCTGTGTCAGGGGCTTGCCGACATCCCGCGCTTCAAGCTCCGTCAAAAGGTCGATGTTGCGCAGCACTGCTGCCGAGATCCGGCTGAGCACCCGTCCGCGTTCGGTTGCCGTCATCTGCCCCCATTGGCCGCCAAGCGCCGAGCGCGCGGAGCGCACGGCCAGGTCGATGTCGTCCCGATTTGCCCGGGCAATGCGCGCGAATATCTCACCGTTGGAGGGATCCCTGACGGCGATGTGCTCGCCGCCAATTGCGTCCTGCCACGTGTTCGCGATGAAATTGCCGTAAGTCTTCACATCATGCCTCGTTGTCAGTCTCGCCCTGCGGGAGGAGCGTTTTCAATCTCATGGCCGTCGCATGGATATGCGCGCGCGCCAGCTTCTCAGCCTGATCAGGGTCCCTTGCCGCTATCGCCTCGACAATGAGCCGATGCTCGGCAACGGCAGTGCTGGCGCGTTCGCTGGAAAGCGAAAAGGCCGGAGCGAAGACCTGCGATGTCATCCGCAGAAGCGGCCCGAGCGACGCCAGCGACGCATTGCGCGAAGCACTGACGATGGCCTCGTGAAAGACGACGTTGGACTGGGTGTAGGCGCCGGGATCCCAGCGCTCAACGACCTTCTGCTGCTGATCGATCTGTTTCGCGAGTGCTTTGATTTCGGATGCTGTGGCGCGCTCGGCGGCATTGCGCGCCGCCACGCCGTCCATCGCCTCGCGCACGGCATAGGCATCGAGAAGTTTCGGCAGGTCGGCGGTGGCCACCCTGACACCGCTGCCCGGTTTGTTCACAACGAGCCCGTCGCGCTCCAGCACCCGCAAGGCCTCGCGAAGCGGCGTACGGCTGATGCCGAATTCGGCAGCGATCCGCTCCTGACGCAACGTCGCTCCAGGCGCATAGACGCCGGCATAGATGCGCTCGCGAAGCGCCTGGGCAACTTCGTCGAGCAGGCGCGACTGGCTTCGCCATTCAAAGGTTTGACTCATCGATCCCTCCCAAGATCGAGGCAAATTGTATCCAGGATACAGACGATGTCAATTGCGATTGATGGACCAGCGAACCGCCACGCGGGATCGGGACCGGAAGAGGCGTGATTTTCCGACGCAGACCCCTCGCTCAACGACAAAATTATTTACGGTTGACAATCGCACTCTAAGACATCAATCTTGCAACTAAGATATCAGTTAGCGGATAGATATGTCTGAGATTGTCACCATACCGGCACTTCCACTTGACGAGCTCCTTCGGCCGTCCCTGATCGAGGGTGCGGGCAACACGACGTCAAAGGTCTATCGCCTGCTTCGGCAACTGATCGTCGAGGTGAGGTTGCTGCCTGGCCGCGCGTTGCCGGAAAAGGAGGTCGCCGCGATCCTCAACGTCAGCAAGACACCGGTTCGCGAAGCGATCATCCGCCTCTCGGAGGAAGGCCTGATCAAGGTCGTGCCGCAGGGCGGCACGTTTGTCGCGACGATCGAGGTCCAGCGCTATATCGAGGCGTGCTTCATTCGCTTTCGGTTGGAGGCCGGAGCGGCCGCAGAGGCGGCCAAGCGCCACACGTTCGAAGATCTCGGCCGCCTTGAACTCTGCCTCAACCAGCAGATTGCAGCCGTAGAGGGCGAGGATTACACGAATTTCTTCGAGCTCGACGAGAGCTTTCATAAAGCCATCTTCGCAGCCGCGCGTCTGAGCGGTGTGTGGACCTTCGTCAACCAGGCGAAGGGCGAGATCGATCGCATGCGCCATTTGAAGATGGTCTTCGGCGTTCGCCGCACTGCAGAAGTCATCGAGGAACATCGGGCGATCGTCGATGCCATTCGTGAAGCTTCGCCGGATGCGGCCGTGGCGGCAATGAGCCGACACCTCGGCTCGCTCGAAAGCAAGATTACCGAGCTCTCACGCGACCCGAAGCTGTGGAGCTACATTGAATCGATCAATGCGACAACGACAGAAAAACGGAGGCCGCGGCGCAACCTGACCTAAGGGGTTCGCGCCGGCGGGAGGAATCAAATGTCTGCAGTTGAACTGAACGACGTAGTGAAACGCTACGGCGCACTCGAAGTCGTGCACTCCATCAAGCTGTCGGTATCACCGGGAGAGTTCGTCGTTCTGGTCGGACCGTCGGGCTGCGGCAAGTCCACGACCCTGCGCATGGTGGCCGGGCTCGAAGACATTTCAGATGGCACGATCTCGATCGGTGGCCGCGTCGTCAACCGGGTCGCGCCGAAAGATCGCGACGTCGCCATGGTGTTCCAGAACTACGCGCTCTACCCGCACCTCAATGTCGCGGAAAACATCGCCTTTGGACTGCGCGTCCGTGGCGAGAAGAACGACGTCGTCGAAGCCGCTGTCAACGAGGCGGCCGCCATTCTCGATCTGATGCCCTATCTGAAGCGCAAGCCCGCGGACCTTTCGGGCGGCCAGCGACAGCGCGTGGCGATGGGTCGCGCGATTGTGCGAAAGCCACAGGTGTTTCTGTTCGACGAGCCGCTGTCCAATCTCGACGCCAAGCTGCGCACACAGATGCGCGCGGAGATCAAGCGGCTCCACAAGCGCATGGACGTCACCAGCATCTACGTGACGCACGACCAGGTGGAGGCCATGACTCTTGCCGACCGCATCGTCGTCATGAATGGCGGACGCGTCGAACAGGTCGGCTCGCCCATGGAGCTTTTCCTCAATCCGGCCAATGCGTTTGTTGCGAGCTTCCTGGGATCGCCGCCCATGAACCTCGTGGCAGCGCGCGTAGAAGCGGCAAACGGCGCTGCCGTTGCCTGCGTCGACGGCAACGGTCCGGTCCAGTTCCGCATGCCGGCTGCAATCGCCGCCGGCATGCGCGCCGGCCAGAAAGTTCTCGTCGGCCTGCGTCCCGAACACCTCGATATCGAAGTCGGCCGCCCGGGGGCCGACACCCAGGAGATAGCGACGGCCGTGGACCTCGTCGAGCCTCTCGGTTCGGAAGCGCTGCTTCATTGCAGGATCGGCGGCCAGCCGGTCGTCGCCAAGGTCGATACGCCCGTGGACGGGAGAAGCCTGTCGGATGTCGCCAGGCTGGCGATCCCCACCGCCAGACTTCATGTCTTCGACGTGGAGACCGGCAAAGCCATCAACGGACAGGCGTGAGGCAGATGATGGGATCGAAGATCGCCCAGCATATCAAGGACCTGGCGGAGGATCTTCGCCGAGACTGGCAGCTTTATGTGTTGTTGTTGCCGATGCTCGTCTGGTTCCTGCTTTTCCTCTACAAGCCGATGGAAGGCTTGCAGATTGCCTTCAAGGACTTCAGCCCGTTCCGTGGCGTTGCCGGCAGTCCCTGGGTCGGGTTCGAAAATTTCCGGACGCTGCTCAATGACCATATCTTCATCCGCGCCTTCATCAATACGATCACCATCAGCGGCCTGGGGCTGATCTTCGCCTTCCCGGTGCCAATCATCCTGGCCTTGATGTTCAATGAGCTGCAGAGCGAAGTCGGCCGGCGTTTCTCACAGACCGTCGTCTACCTTCCACACTTCATTTCGGTGGTGATCGTTGCAGGCATCGTCATCAACCTGCTGTCGCCAACCACGGGCGTGGTCAACCTCGTGCTGTCCAGCCTCGGCTTCGATCCGATCTACTTCCTGACACAGCCGGAATGGTTCCGCACCGTGTTCATCGGCTCCAACGTCTGGAAGGAGGCAGGCTTCGAATCGATCGTCTATCTCGCTGCCATCGCCGGTATCAGCCCGACACTCTACGAATCCGCCCGGGTCGACGGCGCCTCGCGCTGGCAGATGATGTGGCGCATCACCCTGCCCTGCATTCTGCCGACGATCATCATCATGCTGATCATCCGCATCGGCAACCTGGTCGAGGTCGGTTTCGAATACATCATCCTACTCTACCAACCGGCCACCTACCGCACCGCCGACGTTGTCTCGACTTATGTCTACCGGACCGGCCTGCAGGGAACCCAGTACGACCTGGCGACTGCCGCCGGCCTGTTCAACGCGGTCATCGCGTTTGCCCTCGTCTTCACGGCCAACCGGATCAGCCGGAAGGTCTCATCAACCTCGCTCTGGTGAATGTCATGGCCACTTTCAGCCTATACTCGCGCGGCGACCGTATTTTCGGATATGCGAATGCGGCCCTGATCGGACTGTTCGTCCTGTCGACCCTTTATCCGTTCATCTATCTGCTGGCGGTATCGATCTCGTCAGGTGCGGCGGTCACCTCCGGGCAGGTCATTCTGTTTCCCAAGGACCTGACGCTTGCGGCCTATGAATTCGTGCTGTCCGACCGCCTGTTCTGGATCGCCTACGGCAATACCTTCATCTACACGTTCGGCGGCACCGCGGTCAGCCTGGCGATCATGATCCCCGGCGCCTATGCGCTGTCGCGCACAAGGCTGCGCGGACGCAAATTCCTGAACCTGATGGTGGCATTCACCCTCTGGTTCAATGCCGGCATGATCCCGTTCTTCCTGAACATGCGCGACCTTGGCCTCCTGGATTCGCGTTTCGGCCTGATCATCGGCTTTGCCTGCAATGCCTTCAACGTCATCCTGCTGCGCAACTTCTTCGAGTCCGTGCCGAAATCCTTCGAGGAAGCGGCGAAGATGGACGGCGCCAGCGAATGGCAGCTGCTCTGGAAGGTATTTATTCCGCTGTCCAAGCCGGCCATCATCACCGTCGGTCTGTTCTGCATCGTCTCGCGCTGGAACAGTTACTTCTGGGCCATGGTGCTGCTGCGCGGCGAGGAAAAGATCCCGCTCCAACTCTACCTGAAGCGCATCATCGTCGACCTCACCGCCAACGACGAGTTTGCCAGCAGCCTGCTGAGCTCGCGCTACTCATTCGAAACCGTCACAGCCGCGATCATGATCGCCTCGATCATTCCGGTGCTGCTGATTTATCCGAGCATCCAGAAATACTTCAACAAGGGCATCACCCTTGGTGGGGTCAAGGAATAACGGCCAATTCTGTTTAAGGAGGAGAAATGGAATGAGACGTTTTGGGAAAAGGCTTTCGCTACTTGCCACCTGTGCGCTTCTGCAATTGGGCAGCGCCGCCGCCGAGGACGCGTCGACGAAGATTGTCGACGATCCGCTCGAACTGACGATCCACTTCCATTTCCGCGACAAGTACGTCTACACGGAGAACTGGCCCGTTGAGAAAAAAGCGGCCGAATGGACCGGGATCCATGTCAAGAACGTGGCCTCGCTTGCCACCAGCAACAGCCGCGACGCTTTCAACCTGTTGATGGCGTCTGGCGATCTGCCTGATATCGTGGGAGGCGATGTGACAGGCGGCCTCAAGGACGACTTTATCCGCTACGGCATGGAAGGCGCCTTCCTGCCGCTTGACGACCTGATCGCCGAAAACGCCCCCAACCTGAAGAAGTTCTTCGACGATCATCCCGTGGTGCGCCGCGCCATCAGCGCGCCCGATGGGCATATCTACTTCATCCCTTATGTTCCGGAGGGAGAGTATTCGCGCGCCTGGTTCATCCGGCGGGACTGGCTGGACAAGCTCGGTCTCAAGGAGCCGCAAAATGTCGACGAGCTCTACACCGTGCTCAAGGCATTTCGCGAGAAAGATCCCAACGGCAACGGCAAGAAGGACGAGGTTCCCTATTTCGCCCGCGAGCCGATCGAGGCGGTGCGGCTCATCAATATGTGGGATGCGCGCGTCTCGGGGTCGGAACGCTACGGCGACTTCATGGTCGAGGACGGCAAGATCGTCCACCCGTGGACGACGGCAAACTACAAGACCGGGATTTCAAAGGTTGCCCAGTGGTTTGGCGAAGGGCTCATCGACACGGAAGTCTTTACTCGCGGCGCACGCGTTCGCGAATACATGCTCGGTAACAATATCGGCGGCATGACCCATGACTGGTTCGCCAGCACCTCGAACTATACCGAGGCTCTGAAGGACAGCGTTCCCGGTATCAATTTCGCACCGATGCTGCCACCGAAAACGGTATCGGGAAAGCGCTTCGAGGACAGTCGGCGTGCGACCGTTCAGCCTGCCGGCTGGGCGATCTCCTACACCAATCAGCACCCCGCCGAGACGATCAAGTACTTCGACTTCTGGTTCTCCGAAAAGGGTCGCATTCTCTCCAACTGGGGTGTCGAGGGCGTCAACTACGACATGAAAGACGGCAAACCGGTCTACAAGGACAGCGTCCTCAAGAACCCAAAGCCGGTGAACGCCCAGATGTGGGAGATCGGCGCCGGCGTGCCGCGCGGCTACTGGGCCTCCTACCCGTCCGAACAGCAGTGGACCAACAAGATGGCCCTCGACGGGATCGCCATGTACGAGAAGGAACCCGGCCTGCTGCAGCCCGAATTCACCGGCGTCTCGATGAGCGCCGAGGAACGGGCGGTCTACGACAAGTACTGGCCGAGCCTGCTCACATACATGACCGAGATGCAGCAGACCTTCGTGCTCGGCGCACAGAATGTCGACGCCTCCTGGGATGCCTATCAGGCTCGCCTCGAACAGCTCGGCCTGCCCGAGGTCATCAAGGTCATGCAGACGGCCTACGACCGCCAATACGCCAAGAACTGACACATCAGGGCGCGGCGCGGCCGCGCCCTATTCACTCCCCGACTTGTTAAAGGACGTCATTTTCGATGCCCAAAGCTGACGAAGCCCCACGACTGCATTATCTCGACGAGCCGAAACCCGGCACGCTGACGATCACCTATCAGCCGAACGGCTCCGCCATCCAGGAGAACCCGCCGCGTTTCAGCTGGCTGCCGGCGCTGGACGACAATGCCCGCTATGCCCTCAAGGTGTCGCGCGATCCATCCTTTCCGCCGGCCGATACACTGCTGTTCGAAGACCTTGCCTGGAACTTCTTCACGCCGGACGTAACCTTCGAACCCGGCGTCTATCACTGGGGCTTCGCGCTGTGGGATAACGCATCCAAAACCGTTGTGTCCGCCTGGAGCAGCGTTCGCACATTCGAGATCCTGCCCGGCTTGCCGGAAACGCCGCTGCCGCGCGCGGAAACCCGTTGGGAGGCTGCGGATCTTCGCCATCCCCGACTTTGGCTCGGTCCGAGCGAGGTCGGCGATTTCCGCGAGTGCCTGAAGAAAGACGCAGATCATTGCGGTTGGCAGGGCTTTTTCGACAAGTCCGTCACCCCGTGGCTCTCGCGCGATTTCATCGCAGAGCCTGCCCTCTATCCCAACAACGTGCGCGTCGCGAAACTCTGGCGGCAGATGTACATCGATTGCCAGGAAGCCATCTACGCGGTGCGCCATCTGGCGATCGCCGGCGTCATTCTCGACGATCCCGCGTTGATCACCAGGGCGCGTGAATGGCTGCTGGCGATCGCGCGATGGGATCGTACGGGCGCCACCGCGCGTTCCTACAACGACGAGGCAGCCTTCCGCGTCGTCACCGCACTCGCCTGGGGCTACGACTGGCTGTGGGATCATCTCGACGACACGGAACGGACGGAGGTCCGCGACGTCCTGCTGGCGCGGACGCGCGAAGTTGCCGATCATGTCCTGTGGCGCGCGCGCATCCATGTCTTCCCCTATGACAGTCACGCCGTGCGCTCGCTATCGGCCGCATTGACGGCCGCCTGCATCGCTCTTGCTGGAGAAAGCGACGAGGCAGAAGGCTGGCTCGACTACACGATCGAATTCCTGTTCACACTCTATTCCCCGTGGGGCGACGCGGATGGCGGGTGGGCCGAGGGTCCGCATTACTGGATGACAGGCATCGCCTACCTGACGGAGACCGCCAACCTCATCAAGAACTTCCTGGACGTCGACCTCTACAAGCGGCCGTTCTTCCATAAGACCGGCGACTTCCCGCTCTACACCAAGGCGCCGGGTACCCGTCGCGCCTGTTTCGGAGACGATTCCACCCTCGGCGACCCGCCGGGCGTGAAGGTTGGCTACAATGTCCGCCAGTTCGCAGGCGTCACCGGCAATCCCTACTACCAGTGGTACTACGAGCGCCTGAAAGCCGACGCCGCCGGAACCGAAATGGAGTTCTACAATTACGGCTGGTGGGACCTCAATTTCGACGATCTCGTCTACCGCCACGACTATCCGCAGATCGCAGCCCAGGCGCCCAGCGACCTGCCGCCGGTGAAATGGTTCAAGGATATCGGGTGGGTCGCCATCCAGAAATACATGGACGATCCAGCGCGGCATATCCAGTTCCTGTTCAAGAGCAGCACCTTCGGCTCGCTCAGCCACAGCCATGGCGACCAGAACGCTTTCCTGCTCTATGCCTTCGGCGAAGATCTGGCCATCCAGAGCGGCTATTACGTGGCCTTCAACTCCACCATGCACCGCAACTGGCGACGCCAGACCATTTCCAAGAACGCCATCCTCATCGACGGCAAGGGCCAGTATGCCGACGGCGACAAGACGATTGCAAAAAAGGCCGGGGGACGGATTGTCACCGTGCGCGAGGAGCCGTCCCATGTCTTCATCAGCGGCGATGCGACGGCGGCCTACCGGGCTGCAGATCCTGACGTATTGCGGGCCGAACGCGACGTCTACTTCACCGCAAGCGATTTCGTCGTTCTGGTCGATCGCGTCGAGTGCTCCGGGCCAAAGCCCGTTCAATGGCTGTTTCATGCGACACGACCGATGGACGTCGGCACCAACAGCTTCCGCCTGACCGGAGAGCGCGCCGGCCTTTACGGGCAGTTCGTGCACTCGACCTCCGGCCCGCCCAATGTTCGCCTGGTCGAAGGTTTCGAAGGTGTCGATCCCGCCGACGTCGAGGGCATGGATACCCAATACCATATCGAGGCCAGCCTGCCCTCGGCGAGCAAGCACACGCTCGTCACCCTGCTCGTTCCCTATTCGCTCGATGAGCCGCGGCGGGTCTTTAACTTCATCGACGACCAGGGGTTCAGCGCCGACATCTACTTCACCGATGTCGACGACAACCAGTTGCGCATCGTCATCCCAAAGAACTTCTGATCACGAAAGGATATTTCCATGAACGGACTGAAAGACAAAGTCGTGCTGGTCACCGGCGGCGGACGCGACATCGGCAAGGCTTGCGCCGAGCGACTTGCCAAGGAAGGCGCAAAGGTCGTCGTCACCTATTTCGGCTCCGCGTCAGGCGCCGAGCAGAGCGTCGGCGCGATCAAAGCGGCGGGCGGCAAGGCGGTCGCACTTAGAGCGGACATGACCAATGCGGCGGATGCCCAGGCTGCGGTCGACAAGGCCCTGTCGGAATTCGGCAGGCTTGATGGCCTCGTGCACGTCGCCGGCGGCATCATCGCCCGCAAGACGCTGTCCGAGATGGACGAGGCGTTCTTCCGTGAAGTGATCGACGTCAATCTGACGTCGTTGTTCAACGCAACCAAAGCCGCGGTGCCCGCCATGAATGAAGGCGGCTCGATCGTCACCTTCGCGTCCCAGGCCGGCCGTGACGGCGGCGGTCCCGGCGCCGTCGCCTACGCGACCTCCAAGGGGGCCGTGATGACGTTCACGCGTGGCCTGTCGAAGGAACTCGGCCCGAAGATCAGGGTGAACGCCGTCTGCCCTGGCATGATCTCCACGGCTTTCCACGACACCTTCACGAAACCGGAAGTGCGCGAGCGGGTTGCGGCAGCGACACCGCTCAAGCGCGAGGGACAATCGGCCGAGGTCGCAAGTCTGGTCGCCTTCCTTGTCTCCGACGAGGCTGCCTTCATCACTGGCGCCAGCTACGACGTCAATGGCGGCACGTTCTTCTCGTAGGACCAGAACATGACAGTCACATCTCCGATCCATGGGAGCAGGGTCGCCCTGCTCGGGACCTCGCTCGTCCAGCAGAATCACCAAGCCGGCGAGCGGCATATCCGATCGTCGGCCAGGGGCTGGTCGACATGGGCGGAGGTGCTGACCCATGGCCAGCTCGATATCACCGTCTTCCACGACCCACGCGTACATCCTGGCTGGGAGCCGAGCGGGCGGGTGGGTGACTCGCGCGGCTTCGGTGGCCTTAACGCCGGTGTCTCCGGCCAAAAGGCCCTAGATATCGCCAACCGGATCGACCAGGTCCTTGCGCTTGATTTCGACCTCATCATCGTTGACGCGGGAACCAACGACATGATGGTGGAGACCAAGGAAACCATTCAGGCGATCCGCGAGGCGATCGTGTCCCGCCTGCTCGATGCCGGCAAGCTGGTCATCCTGCTGCCGATCCTTGCCCGCGGGACGCAAAAATGGTCGGCCGGCGGATCGGAGCGTGCCAAGGCGCAATGGATCAACCAGAAGAGCCGTGCCTTCGCGGCGCGAAGACCCCGTTGCCACATCTTCGACTGGAACGGCGCCTGGGTCGACTGGCATAGCGCGGACGGCGTTCCACACGCAGGATTCTCCGATGACGGCACGCATTTTTCCGTGCCGGGCGGTCATGCCGTCGGCAAGGCGTTGGCCGAGTACCTCCGCGGGCTGCTTGCTCCGCACGTTCCCGAACGGTGGGCGCGGGACGATCGTTTCAACCCGGTTCACAATCCCCTCGGAAGTTTTGTTCCCGATCCGCTTCCGGGCAACGCAAAGGCGTTTGCCCGGCCGCCGTCCGATTGCGACGTCACGGCCAGCCGTGCCGTAAGCAGCACCGGTCATCCGGCAGGCTGGCAAGAAATCAGTCTGGAAGGCGGCCATTGCGTCCTGGAGATCTTACCGGAAGGATTCATCAATCCGCTGCCGGCCGGCGCCTGGGTCCGGGCGAGCTGCGCGGTCGAGGTCGACGCACATGACGGCTGGCGGGACATCTCCCTTGTGCTTGAAGACTGTGGCCCGGAAGGTCTGACGGCACAGGCACTTGCACCTTTCGATCTCGGCGACGGCAACCTCGCGTCCTATCCGACCGAGGCATGGTCAGGCATGCTGAGGACACCGCCGATCAAAATCAAAACGCCATCCCAGAGGCTTCGGCTCGCGCTCAACCTGCGCATTGTCTCATCTGGGCGCCCGGCAACGATGCGTTTCTCCACGCCGCTACTACGCCAGGTCGACCCGCCCAGGCCGAACCGATTGACCGGTTCGCCGTCTGCAGGACATTCCCGGTGCCGCGAGTGACTTCGAAGGGACCCGCCTATCCAGACGCGCCCGCTGCGAAAGCGACAACGCGGTCAGGGGCCGATTTGAATCAGGCCTCTTTTGCTATCACCGTCGAGAGTGTCCATGGCCGCGAACAAACGCTCGCGCTCGATGAGCCAGGGCTTGAACTGCTCATTCACGTCCAGGACGAACACCAGATCTTCGGCCTCCAGATATCCCGCCACGGGTGAGTGGTGTCCTGCTCCCGCTCCAAAAATCGTCCTACGATCGAAGTTGATGATGTAGCGACGGTCGGGATCGTTAGCGTGCGTCATGTGCTCACGGAACTGCTCGGCGGTCAGGTTCCGCAGCACGGTGACCTGGCGGCTCGTCTTCTTTCGCGCAAGCTCAGCCAGCTCGTCCAAAGTGAGCCCTATTATGCAGTACCCCGTCCAGCACGTACCTGTTCCGGACAGGACGTCGGCCTCGGTCGTTTCGTCTTCACCGATCGAGCGGAAGCTGTTTGCAAGGCTTGCAGGTCCACACCGCGAACCGTTCGACTGCCACGTGACGCGTTTGTCAAAGGCAGAAGCGACCGGGAGGTTCCAGGCTTTTTCGAGAAGATCTGAACTGCGAATGACAGATGTCTCGATCGCTTTGGGAGCAACGGATGTCTGAGAAGGCACGACGAATGTCGCCGCAACGAGCAAACCCAAGGCGGCCGCAAAGCCAAGCACGACCCGATGTTTCATTGTCTGATCCCACAAGGCAAGGACGATCAGAAACAATGAACCAGGGACAAGATGTCATCAATGGAGGCCGATCTGCCTTGCACCTTCGCGAAACAGCGTCTGCTGTTCGGGCCCCAGATGAAACGCGGTCAGAAAATCGCTCAGGCTGTAACCTGAAAACCGATGGTGGATCGACGCCACGTAGCCACGCCCTTCGTCGAGCCGGCCGATGAGCGCCAGCGATAGCGCCGCGATCGCCAGAATGTGGGCATGGGCATTCGGCCGAGCCGCAGCCTTGACGGCCCAGCCGGCGGCCTCCTCAAAGCGTCCGAGGCGCACGAGTGCCAGCGCCCGGCTTGCCAGCATGCCGAAGAGCAGCGGATCAAATGGACTGAGTTTTCGCGAAAGATCAGCCGCCACAATAGCTGCCTGCGCATCGCCGGACTGAGCCTGGACGAAAGCGAGCGAATAATGACCAAGCGCAAAGCTGGGGCTGAGTTCGACCGCCTGTTCCAGCTCGCCGACGGATTGGTCGTGCAGGCCCCGCAGCCAGAGCGCTCGGCCGATTGCCCAATGCGCGGCCGGGTCGCGATCATCGGCCATCATGCTTTGGCTGGCTGCCCGATACGCGAGCTCGACCTCCACGTCCTGATCCGCCCAGTGCTGGAAGGCGCTTTGAAAATGGGTGAAGGAAAGGCCCGCGTGAGCGCGGGCGAATGTCGGATCGAGGTTTATCGCGGTCTCGAAGAAGTGTTGGGCCTGTTCATTGTTGCTCCTGGTGAAGCGATACATGTGCCAGAGCCCACGGTGATGCGCCTCCCACGCATCGAGAGAACTAGGTGGCTTCAGGATTGCCCGGTTGCTCTCAAGCGATTCGACTTCACGCTCGATGGTGACGACGATCCGGCTGCCGATCTCGTCAAGCAGAAGAAAGGTCTCCGCGGCATCGTACTCGAAGACCTCGGCCCAGACGATACGGGCGCTGTGCGCCTCCGTAAGTTCGACGCAGACGGTGATGCGCCTTCCGAGGCGCTGGAACGAGCCGTTGACGACATAGTCGACGCCGAGCATCCGGCCAGCCTCGTGCGGTGTGTACCGGCGGTCGCGCAGGGCGAACATGGTGCCCTGGGCGATCACGCTGAGGCTTCGCTGTCGGGCGAGCCGTGTGATGATGTCGTGAACGAGCGCATCCGACGACCCACCCGGAATGGCCATCGGCGACGTGTCATCGAAGGGCATGATAGCGATCGAGGCACGGCGATGCGTCTGAGGTGCTGCTGTTTCGCTCGGCGCCGTTTCGGCGACGGGCCCCGGATGCACTATGAACGTCTCGTCAGCCTGAGCCCTGGCCGTGCGCCAGATCTCTCGAAGAGGTTTGCTGTCAACGCCTTCACTATCGAAAAGCTTGGCAGTCGCTGCCAGGTGCTCCTCTCCTTCCCGAACGCGCCCGTCGGCAGCAAGGCTTTGCAGCAGCAGCTCGTGGGGACGAAGGTCAAAGGAGGCAAGGGCAATCCAGCGATCGAGATAGCTGCGCACTTCCTCATGGCCGGCGCGTTGTACGATGTGATCGAGGAGAGCCGCATGGGTATCGCGCAATCGGCGCCGTTGGAAGGCCAGCCAGCTGTCAAATGCCGGGCAGCGCTCAATCGCAAGGCCGTCAAGAAAATCGCCGACAAAAAGATCGGCCAGGGATCGCAACTGTTCCGGTGCAAGCGTCCTGAAGCCGTGTCGATGGGCTGCGGTAACCTCGATCGCATCGACCGAGCAATCCGACAGATCGAGGGCGATCGTATCGCCCTTGGAACGGACGCGCTGCTCACCGATCAGCGACCGGATCTTGCTCAGACACCATCGCAGTTCACCGCGCGGATCGTCGGGAACATCCCACAGAAGGTCGCAAAGCTGAGCCCTGCCAGAGGGATGAGGCGAAAGCGCCAGATAGGCAAGAAGAGCACGCACCTTGCGCGATCCGGGCAACGGCACGTCCACGCCTTCACGGCGAATTGCCAATGGTCCGAGCAGTCGGAGCGTTAACGACGGCATGTCGATCTGCCTTCGCCCGTAAGGTTCCATGGTCATTACCACGCCGGCTCCCACGCCGGTTCCCACGCTCTCTGCCTAAACCAGAAGCCGCGGAAGATCAGATGCTCGAAACAGGCCTGTGACAGACGCACCATGACCCAATCAAACTGCCTTAAGGAGGAAAAAATGTCCACATCCGCAGCTCTAGCCGACCAGAACCACCAGCCTGCCGTCGACTTCGGCGCGCTCAAGGCCCGGCAGCAAAACGCGTGGTCTTCAGGCGATTACGCCGTCGTCGGCACGACCCTGCAAATTGTTGGCGAGAGCCTCTGTGAAGCGCTCGATCTGCGCGCCGGTTCCAAGGTGCTCGACGTCGCCGCTGGCAACGGCAACGGTGCGCTTGCCGCCGCCCGGCGCTGGTGCGACGTCACCGCGACGGATTACGTCCCTGCGCTCCTGGAGCGCGCTCGTGAGCGCGCCAAGGCTGACCGGCTCTCCATCACCTTCCGGGAGGCAGATGCAGAAAACCTGCCCTTTGCCGATCAGTCGTTCGACACTGTGCTCTCGATTTTCGGCGTGATGTTCACGCCCGATCAGGAGCGGGCCGCCGGCGAGCTCCTTCGTGTCTGCAAGCGCGGCGGCTCCATTGGCCTTGCGAACTGGACCCCCGATGGCTTCATCGGGCAGGTGTTCAAGACGATCGGTCGCCATGTCCCACCGCCGGCAGGTGCCCGCTCGCCGGCGCTCTGGGGATCGCGCCCGCGTCTCGAGGAACTGTTCCCGGCCACGTCCGCCTCGGTTGCGGCAATGCCGCGGGAGTTTGTGTTCCGCTACAAGTCGCCCGAGCATTGGCTTGAGGTCTTCCGGACCTTCTACGGCCCTGTTTTGAAGACCTTCGCCGCCCTGGAACCCGCGGGACAGGACGCGCTCGCTACCGATCTGCTGGCGCTCGTTGCACGCTTCAATCGCGCCGATGGCGGCACCATGGTGGTGCCGAGCGAGTATCAGGAAGTCGTTGTTACAAGGCTCTGAGTCAAGGCTATGTTGAACCATGTCACCGCCGCGCACGCGTCTCGATCCGTGCTCGGCGGTGTACATCGAAACGGTCCAACCTTTCGACGATATGTCATCGATGAACCTCCCAAGCGAGCGATCAACGTAACGCCGACGACACTCACCCTCTCACTGGATAGCCCAGCGCCACAAACTGGCTGCTGATGAGGTGCTTCTGTATCGAGCAGCCGCGCGGACGTGCACGCGACCTGTGATCACGTGCCCATTTTCCCGACAACACGCTTGTTTTTCCTTCGGCGGTCGGTCCGCTTGACTCCTCCCTAGAACGCATCTAGTAAGTTGTAGGCCTAACCCTACATTTGGACATCATGACCCGATCAACCTCGAATGCAACTCCCACGCTGTCGCTGACAGACCTGCCAGGTCCGGACGTGCCCATTCGCCGTCTGAGCCATCCTTGGCGCTGGATCAGCGGTGGTGCCGTCATCCTCCTGCTGGCAGTGATCGGTCGCGCCTTTGCGGTTGGTCAAATCCAGTGGACGGTCGTCGGGCAGTTTCTAACGGCCGGCGTCATCATCACCGGTTTCGGCTGGACCCTTTTGATCTCGGCCTGCGCGCTTGCACTTGGCGTGGTCCTCGGCTTCGCCTTCGGGATCATGCGCCTTTCGGAAAATCCAATCCTGCGCTTTGCCGCCTGGCTTTACGTCTGGATATTTCGCGGCACGCCGGTGCTGCTCCAGCTTCTCATCTGGTTCAACATCGCACTCGTCTTTCCCCGTCTCTACATTCCGGGCCTGGTCGACGAGCGCATGGTTGATGTGGTGACGCCCTTTGTCGCTGCCGTTCTTGGTCTCGGCGTCAACGAGGGCTCTTATCTGACGGAAGTGGTGCGCGGCGGAATCTCGTCCGTCGATCGCGGCCAGAAGGAAGCGGCCCACACACTCGGCATGACGCCCGGCCAGACGATGCGGCGCATTATGCTGCCGCAGACCCTTCGGTTGATCCTGCCGGTTCTTGGCAACAGCGCCATCGGCATGCTGAAATTCTCCTCGCTCGCCGCCACGATCGCCATGGGCGAAATGCTGAACGCGGCCCAGCGGATCTACTTCATCAACGGCGCGGTCATCGAGCTGCTGTTCGTGTGCGCCGCCTGGTACCTCGCCGGAACGACGGTCCTTTCCATCGGTCAATATTATCTCGAACGCCATTTCGGCCGCGATGCCGCTGCCGCTGCCAGCAATCGAAGCTGGTTCAAAGGACGGGCGCGGCGTCTCGCCGCTGTGAGGGAAGCATGAGTCTCGCGGTCAAGGCGGTAGGTATCCGCAAGAGTTTCGGCAGCCACGAGGTATTGAAGAACCTCGACCTCGAAGTCGCCTATGGTGAAGTGCTGTGCATCCTCGGCCCCTCGGGCAGCGGTAAGAGCACGTTCCTTCGGTGCATCAACCATCTCGAAACGCCAAACGGCGGTTATGTCTGGGTCGATGGTGCGATCATGGGCTACGCGCTCCATCGCGGCGCCCTACAGGAGCTGCCCGTCAAGCGACTACGCGCACAGCAGAGTCAGCTCGGCATGGTGTTCCAACACTTCAATCTGTTCGCGCATCTGACGGTGCTCGGCAATGTCATCGAAGGGCCGATGGTCGTGCGCGGATTGCGCCGGGCCGAAGCCGAAGCCCGCGCCATGGATCTGCTGGAGCAGGTCGGCATGGCGGCCAAGGCCGAAAGCTATCCGTCGCAGCTTTCAGGCGGCCAGAAACAACGCGTGGCAATCGCCCGGGCGCTCGCCATGGAGCCACGGGTGATGCTGTTCGACGAACCGACCAGCGCGCTCGATCCGGAGCTTGTCGGCGAGGTGCTGGAGGTCATGCGCAATCTGGCGCGCGGCGGTACCACCATGATTGTCGTCACCCATGAGATCGGCTTTGCCCGCGAGGTGGCAGACCGCGTCGTGGTGATGATCGACGGAGAAATTCGCGAGACCGGCGCGCCGGAACAGGTCCTCAGCAACCCCGTTGATCCGCGCGTGCGCACATTCCTCAGCCGCGTTCTGGCCTGAGAAATTTCAGCTTAAAAATGGGAGAACAGAAAATGAAACGACTGCTACCAATAGTTCTGGGACTTGCCTCCACCACATTCATCAGCCTGTGTGTAGCCGGAGGGGGCCATGCCGCGGCCGATGAGAAGCTGGCCGCCGCCCTGCCCGAAGCCGTGCGCGCCGCTGGCAAACTAAACGTCACCATCAGCCTTGCCTATCCGCCGATGGAATACAGCGATGCCGGCTCGACCGACCTGAAGGGTTTCGACATCGATCTCGCCAAGGCCGTCGCCGAGCGCCTCGGCCTGACGGCCGAGTTCCAGAACGTCGAATTCCCGCAGCTCATTCCTCAGGTCGTCACCGGCCGGTCCGACATGATCATGACCGCCTTCTCCGACAAGGTCGAACGCCAGACACAGCTCGATTTCATCGACTACTTCAAGACTGGCAACGTCTTTTATTCCACGGCCGATCAGCAGGGAGAGATCAAGGTTGAAACCGATCTCTGCGGCAAGACCGTGGCCGTGGCGACGGGCACCAGCTGGGTCACATGGGCGGAAAATGTCGGCAAGACCAATTGTGCTGCCGACAAGCCGATCACGGTCATCCAGATCCCCACACAGGCCGAGCACATCATGCAGATCCGCCAAGGCCGTGCACAGGCCTCGGTCATCGGCCTGGAGGGCCTGCTCGATCTGATGAAGCAGGAACCGGGCAAGTTCTACCAGATCGGCAAGGTCGACGAGATCAATTACTACGGCGTCGCCTTTGCCAAGGCGAATGGCCCCTTGCGCGATGCGGTGCTTGCAGCGCTCGAGGCGCTGAAGGCGGATGGTACTTATGCACAGATCCTCGATCGTCATGGCTTGAAAGAAGCTGCCGTGGAAGAGTTCAAGGTGAACGGAACCACGAAGTAACGGAGCCAAACGGAGCCCGCCTTGACCCATCCCTCCATGCCTGACGCCCCCATCGCCGCCGACGACAGATTGTCGAGATTGCGCCTCGATCTCTATTCGAGCGAGCAACTTTACCGGCAGCTCTACCGGGCTCTTCGAGCCGCAATCCTGAGCGGCGATTTTTCCGAGGGGGAAGCCATTCCCTCGGAAAACCAAATGCGTGACCAGTTCGGCATCGCCCGGACCACGGTGCGCAATGCGATGGCGCTTTTGGTGTCGGAGGGACTGGTCCAGCAGGTTCGCGGCCGGGGCACGATCGTTTCGCACCGGCCGATCAGCCACAATATCTGGAACTTCGGCAGCTTTACGGAACTCGCCCGCCGACAAGGCCAACGCCCGACGACGCGGGTACTGGAGCATCGGGTTGAGAACGGTGAACTGTTCCTGGTGCGTGCTCGCGGGCTTGCCAACGGCGAGACCGTCAACTGGCTGAACGTCGATACGTCGCAGCTCGATCTCGCTCTCTATCCAGGCATCGATCGCTACGATTTCGCGGCGCAATCACTCTACGAGGTATTGCGCCGCGACTATGACCGCAGCCCCATTCGCTCGGAATTGCTTTTGACGGTTGTGCCGCCATCCGACCGTTTGCGGGAGGTGTTTGCTCCGGCACACGACGTGCCGGGCTATCTTTGCGCCAGCGGGGATGTGCTCGACGCCGACGATCGGTTGGTCGAACGCACGTCGATCGTCTACTCGCCGGCGGTCCAGATGAAATTCGCCACCCGTTGGGGGCGTGATACCGCGCCGGCCTGATGGCGGCGCGACGCAGGAGAACGAACATGAGCCGCTTCGGCGAGACCTTTACGACGCCAAAACCCATTCTCGGCATGTTGCACCTGGCAGGCGACAGCCCCGAGGGCAAACTCGCCCAAGCCGAGGAAGAAGCCCGCATCATGGCGGGTGAAGGTGTCGATGGATTGGTAGTTGAGAATTATTTCGGCCACGCCGAGGATGTGGAGCGGGTGCTGGAGCGGCTGTTCGGCCTTGATCTCGGCACGCGCATCGGCGTCAATGTGCTACGCGATGATGCGCGCGCATTTGAACTTGCCCGACACTATCCCGTCGCCTTCATCCAGGTCGATTCCGTTGCCGGTCATTTGCCGCCCGAGACGGATGCTCCCTTCGCCGCAGACCTTGCCACCCGCCGTGAAGGCGTCTCGGCGCTGCTGCTCGGGGGCGTGCGGTTCAAATATCAACCGGTCCTGTCCGGCAGGCCGGAAGCAGAGGACGTGCGCATCGGCGCCTCGCGTTGCGACGGCCTCGTGGTGACCTCCGATGCGACGGGCCGGCCGACCGACATGGACAAGGTGGCGCGTTTCCGTGCCGCAACCGGGGGTGGTGTACCGCTACTGATCGGAGCCGGCCTTACCGAGGCCAATGCCGCCGAACAGCTTGCCCACGCAGACGGCGCCGTCGTCGGAAGCTGGTTCAAGCACGACCATAAGGACACCGGCCGGGTTGAAGCGGCCCACGTCGCCGGCTTGATGCGCGTCGTGCGTGCTGCCAGGAGTGCCGCATGAGCGCTCCGGATGCCGTCCTCGCCCGGCCGGTGACCGCCGAGAACTTTTCGCGGTTCGGTACGACCTACAACCTGACCGACGATTTAGATCCCAAGGCGATATGGACAGCGGGCGACGGCTGGCGCGACGGGTTCACCGCCGCACCGCTGATTGAGGGCTCTGGCCACCTTGGCATCACGCGCGGCGGCGGCGGACCATGGCTCTGCGCGACAATGGAGCGGCACCTGGGAACCGAAGAGGCGCTGTTCTGCGCATCGCAATCGATCGTGCTGGCCGTCGCGCCCGCATCCGACGCAGAGGCACCGCATCGCGATGACCTTGAAGCATTCGTGATTGCGCCGGGGCAAGTGGTAGTGATGCATCGTGGCGTCTGGCACGACGCTTGCCGCGGCGTTTCGGGCCCTGCGCCCTACTATTGGATGGCAATATGTGGCCTCGGTGAAAGCCCCTGGGTCCCTGTGGCTGGCGGACCACGCCTGATCAAGGCGGCCAACCAGGAAGGACTGAGCGCATGACAACCTTTTTCATCGGTGACGTGGCGCTCGACGAATATTACACCGCCGATCGCTGGCCGGGCCGTGCGGACAAGGGCATGGTCGCCGAACTGCCGGCGGAAACCGGCGGCTCTATCGCCAACGCCGCTGTGGTACATGCGGCACTGGGCGGCCGAACGCAGTTCATCTCATTGCTCAACGACAGCCCGCTGTCAAAACGGCTGATTGCCGACCTCGTGGAGAACGGCGTCGGCGTCAGCCACATGCTGACCGACCCTGCTATTCCCGAATCGCGCAACCTGATCTTCCTGGTCGATGGCGAGCACATCGTGCTGACTGTTGAGATGGGCGAACAACCGATGTGGCTGTCACCGGACAGTTTGACGGCGCTGCGTCAGCCCGGATTGATGTATACGACCCTCTATCGTGTCCGCCGGCTGCACGTGCGGACGGAAAGCGGCATTCTGAAACAGGCCGGACTTCTGGCCGACCTGCGCCAGCACGGGCGCCGCGCCATCTTCGATCTCGACGTCGGCGGCTGCACGCCTGAGGACATGCCCTATCTCAAAGGTGCGGCGGTGGTCATCTTCAACCAGGTCGGCTTCCGTACCGCCTTCGGCCATGAAGACCTGTCGTGCATCGGAGACTGGATGCGCGATCATGACATCGACTGGGTGGTGCGCACGCTGGCGGCCGAGGGCGCAGAGGCGCGTAACGGTGACACGATACTGCGCGCTAGCGGGTTTCCCGTCGATGTCGTCGACGTGACTGGCGCTGGCGATACCTTTGGCGGCGCGCTGACCTGGTGTCTTGAACAGAACCAACCCTTTGCCGATGCCTTGAACTTCGCCGTGGCTGCCGCAGCCCGCTCAGTCACCGTCCATGGTCCCCGCGGCGGCAAGGCCAACGCCGACGAAATCCTTCGCTGGTGCGATGACAGAACCCGGCACCGGCCGCGCCATTGAGCGCGGATTTCGATGATATATCGTCCCGGGCGACGGTACAGATTGCTTGCCAGCAGTCCAAACCCGTCCAGATAGCGGATGAATCCGTTTAACGGCGTACCTCAACCGCGCTCAATAGTAAGGTGAGACGCACGCTTGTCGCGGACCGTAATAGGGCTGGAATGTATCGTCGTATGCCCTATAGGAACGGTAGCGCGCGTAGCACCAGCGCATATGTGCACTGCCGCCGCCGTAGACTTGGCGGTAGTAGCGTGGCGCATAATAGCGTGGCGCATAATAACGCTGCCGGTAGTAGTTCCCGCCATAGTAGTTCCCGCCATAGTAGTTATTGCCGTAGTAGTTCCCGCCGTAGTAACCGGGGCCATAATATCTGGGTTGAGCCAGCAGCCCGCCGATAACGGCGCCGGCGGCAAGCCCACCCAGTGCCCAAGCCCAATCGTCACCACCACCGTTGTGATGATGTCCGTGGTTGTACCCGCCGTAGCCGCCGTAGCCGCCGCGATATCGCCTGTACTGAACCAGCTGGGCTTGCGGCGCCTCAATCCCTGGCGCGGCAATTGTGGGAAATGCCATGACCGGCGGAGCGCTTGTCAGCGCAGTCGCAAGCGACAAGGCAACGATTGCAAACCTTTTCATTGGCTTCACCTTTCCTCTGCAGCGCCACACGTCGAATTCGGCGCGCAAAGGACACTGCAGTCCTTTAAATCGCGGCCTAATTCTACCCTAAAATCGAACTTGAGTTGAGGAATTATATATCGGCCGGAAAGCATCCCGTTCCGCTCACGGACGCTTGAATGAAATGCTTCGAATGCGGGAATGCCTGCCTTCTCCGCAAACCCTGGAAGGTGCCCCGCTTCAACAGCTACCGGTCGCGCTGAGACCCGTTCGCACGCAGTTTGTGTTTTCGACCAGGCGATCGCGCTCAAACTGAACGAAATGTCCGCCGGCCCTTTACAAAGCCGTTTCGCCATGGACACATTCGCGTTCGGAGGAATGGAGGAGCGTGGCAGCAATGCCATTGAAGTTCCATGGTTTCACATTCTGAACATGTCCGCGAGATCGAGCGGGTGGGACAGGGCCTGGCAACGGGACGCGACGACATTGTCGTCAAGTCGTGGCTGCGGTGCCTTGATCAGCACAAGCTGGATCCAGCGCAGACATGCGAAGCCTACATCCTGCCTGAACAGCGCCTTCGCGAGCATCGGCAGGAAGCCGAGGACCTTATCAGGATCGCGCGGTCAGGCCTTGAAAACCTCTACAACCAGGTCGCCGGACAGAACTACGTTCTGCTGCTCTCCGACAGGAAAGGCGTGACAGTCGAATTTCTGGGCGATCCTTCCTTCGACAACAACCTGCGCCGGGCCGGCCTCTACCTTGGATCCGACTGGGCCGAAGCGCGGGCGGGTACCTGCGCCGTCGGCGCCTGTCTCGAGACCGGAGAAGCCTTGACGATCCACCAGAGCGACCATTTCGACACAACGCATACGCCGCTCTCCTGCACCGCAGCGCCGATCTACGATACAGAAGGCGGGCTTTCGGCCGTTCTCGACATTTCTCTGCTCAGCTCTCCAATCCTGAAGGCAAGCCAAAACCTTGCGCGCCACCTTGTGGCCGCCACCGTGCGTCGTATCGAGCTCGCCAACCTGATGGCTCGGACGCGCCATGAATGGGTGCTGCGCTTTGCCCGCGCGCCCGAGTTTCTCGACGTCGATCCTGAGGCGGCGATCTCGATCGACGGCCGCGGCCACATCATCGGCATGACCCATGGCGGCGCACGGATCCTGGCGCGTTCGGCCGGGCTCGACTGGCGTGACCCGCAAAACCTCATCGGGCAACCGATGTCCCGTTTCTTCGATATCGGGGTTGATGGCCTGGTGGAGTTGACCCGTCGCAGGCCGACTGAGGAACGGCTTCTGACCGCGCGTGACGGAAATGCTCTCTTTGCCCACGCGATCGAACCGCAGTTTCCTGTCGGCCGGTCGGCCGGCAAGATCGCAACGGCCTCGCCCTCTCGACGGCTCGGCGGCCAGGTGCCGGTGATCGCAGCTCTTCAGGATCGGATCACCAAACTCGCGCCGACCGCATTGCCGGTCCTCATCCAGGGCGAGACCGGTTCGGGCAAGGAGCACCTCGCCCGAACAATCCATGACTGCAGCGGCCTCAAGGGTAAGTTCGTTGCGATCAATTGTGCCGCGTTGCCCGAGCATCTGATCGAGAGCGAACTCTTCGGCTATCTGCCCGGCGCCTTCACCGGGGCATCGCCCAAGGGGCGCAAGGGCCTGATAGAACAGGCCGACGGCGGAACCCTCTTCCTCGACGAGATCGGCGACATGCCCCTCACCCTGCAGACAAGATTGCTACGGGTCGTGGCGGAACGGGAGATCCTGCCGATTGGCGGGCAGGAACCGAAATCGGTGAACCTGCGCATCGTCTCGGCAACGCACCGGCCGCTGCAGCAACTGGTGCAGGAGGGGCGCTTCCGCGAAGACCTGTTCTATCGTCTGAATGCCGTCGTGTTCCATATGCCGCCGCTTCGCGATCGGGCGGATTTCGAATGGCTGCTCGCGACACTCCTCGAAAAACACCGCACCGAGGAGCGACCTTTGCACATCTCGTCGGACGCGCTGGCCGCGCTGAAGGCGCATGGCTGGCCCGGGAATATTCGCGAGCTGGACAACGTTCTCGCGGTCGCCGCTGCCGTCTGCGACGAAAACAGGATTGAACTCGGCGATCTGCCGGAACACCTCACGGCGACAGGCAAGACTGAAGGTCTTTCCCAAATCGGAAAGACCGATGACGGCACGGCGCTCGAGATCATGCTCTCATCCTGCGGCTGGAACATCTCCGAAGCGGCCCGACGCCTGGGTGTCGACCGCTCCACCGTCCATCGTCAGATCAAGCGCCACCGGCTGCGCGCCAAGCACTAGCATGCAACAGGTGTGGCACCACACCTGTTGCATCCGCCTCAGGTGGACGATGCCCACCAGGTCGAGCTACGCCATTGATTAGCAACGATATTCAAACCTGACCCAGCCCTGGCACGCCCCTTGCTCCGTACTGTCGCAACAAAAGGCAGAACGGAGGAAACATGCGCGCACTCAGATTTCATGCAGCCAGGGATCTGCGGCTTGAACAGATCTCGCCACCCGATCGCAATCCGGGGCCAGGCCAGGTCCTCATCCGCAATCGCTTTGTCGGCATCTGTGGCACGGACCTGCACGAATACGCCTATGGCCCGATTTTCATTCCAAGCGAACCGCACCCGTTCACCGGCGCGCGGGCGCCACAGATTCTCGGGCACGAGTTCGGTGGCATCGTCGAGGCGATCGGCGACGGCGTAAACACCATTGCGGTCGGAGACAGGGTATCCGTTCAACCGCTGATCATGCCGCGATCCGGCGACTACTTTGCCGATCGCGGTCTTTACCACCTCAGTACCGACCTCGCCTTGGCGGGCCTCAGCTGGCAGTGGGGCGGGATGGCGGACTATGCCACGCTCAACGAATACAACGTCCAGAAGATCCCCGATGCGATGAGCGACGAGGAGGCAGCCCTTGTCGAACCGACTGCGGTTGCCGTCTATGCCTGCGATCGTGGTGGCGTGACGGCGGGAAGCAGCGTGCTCGTTACCGGTGCCGGACCAATCGGCATCCTGACATTGCTGGCGGCGAGGGCAGCCGGCGCCGCACAATTGTTCGTCTCCGACATCAACGATGCGCGGCTCGATTTCGCAATGTCGATCCTGCCCGATCTGATCACGATCAATCCCAAACGGGACAATCCCGGCGACATCGTTCGGGCGACCTCGGAAGGCAAGGTCGGTTGCGATGTCGCGATCGAATGCGTCGGCAACGAACATGCGCTGAAAGCCTGCGTCGATGCCGTGCGCAAGCAGGGTGTCGTCGTGCAAACGGGTCTGCATCCGCACGAGAACCCGCTCGACTGGTTCCAGGTGACCTTCAAGGACATCGACCTGCGCGGATCCTGGGCCTACCCGACCCACTACTGGCCGCGCGTCATCCGGCTGATCGCATCGGGTCTGCTTCCGGCCGCCAAGGTTGTGACGAGCACCATCACGCTCGACCGGGCCGTTGCCCAAGGCTTCGACGCCTTGCTCGATCCGGCCGGCAAGCAACTGAAGATCCTGATCGACCTTACAAAATGATCATCCGGGCACGCCGGGGAAGGAGGAGCTTCCCCGGCGTTTGCCACCTGACACTCGAGCAACACGGAGGAGATACCATGCTTGAAGACAGCCCCAACACGAAGATAGACGCAGCCCTTGCCAAGCTCGGCAAGGCGCTGGAGCGCGGAGATGTCGAAGCCGCGGTCAACCTGTTCCAGGCTGACTGCTATTGGCGAGACCTGGTCACGTTCACCTGGAACCTGCGCACGATGGAGGGCCACGACCAGATCCGCGACATGCTGACAAGGCAACTGAAAACAATCAAACCATCGCGATTTCGCCAGGATGAGAAGGAACTGGCAAGCGACGGCGACGGCATCACGCAGGGCTGGTTCGAATTCGAAACGGATGTTGCGCGTGGCTATGGCCATATCCGTCTGAAGAATGGCCTGATCTGGACGCTGTTGACGACGATGAGCGAGCTCAAGGGGCATGAGGAACCCAAGGGTCTGAAGCGACCGATGGGGGCGGAACACGGCCACGACCCCAATCGCAAGACCTGGAGCGAAAAGCGCCAGGCGGAAGCCGGCGGGCTCGGCTACGAGACGCAGCCCTACGTCGTCATCATCGGCGGCGGCCAGGGCGGCATTGCGCTCGGTGCGCGCCTACGCCAACTCGGCGTACCTACGATCATCATCGAGAAGAACGAGCGACCCGGCGACAGCTGGCGCAAGCGATACAAGTCACTCTGCCTGCACGACCCCGTCTGGTACGACCACCTTCCCTACATCCCCTTCCCGGAGAACTGGCCGGTCTTTGCGCCGAAGGACAAGATCGGCGACTGGTTGGAGATGTACACCAAGGTGATGGAGCTCAACTACTGGAACTCGACCACCTGCAAATCCGCTTCCTATGATGAGGACAAGCAGGAATGGACCGTCGTTGTCGAGCGCGATGGCGAGGAAGTGGTGCTGAAGCCCAAACAACTTGTGCTCGCCACGGGCATGTCCGGCAAGGCCAACGTTCCCAAATTCATGGGACAGGAGATTTTCAGGGGCGAGCAGCAGCATTCCTCCCAACATCCGGGCCCCGACGCTTACAAGGGCAAGAAGGTGGTGGTGGTCGGGGCCAACAACTCGGCGCACGACATTTGCGCCGCACTGTGGGAGGCGGGCGCCGACGTCACCATGGTCCAGCGCTCCTCGACCCACATCGTACGATCGGATTCGCTGATGGAGATCGGGCTCGGCGACCTCTATTCCGAGCGGGCGGTTGCGGCCGGCATGACGACACGCAAGGCAGACCTCATCTTCGCCTCGCTGCCCTATAGGATCATGCACGAGTTCCAGATCCCGCTCTACGACAAGATGCGCGAGCGCGACGCCAAGTTCTACGCGGATCTCGAAAAGGCGGGCTTCATGCTCGACTGGGGCGCCGACGGCTCCGGCCTGTTCATGAAATACCTACGCCGCGGCTCGGGATATTACATCGATGTCGGTGCCTGCGACCTCATCATCGACGGCTCGATCAAGCTGAAATCCGGCTCAGACGTTGATCACCTGACCGAAACGTCGGTGGTACTCAAGGACGGCACGGAGCTACCGGCGGATCTCGTCGTCTATGCCACCGGCTACGGCTCGATGAACGGCTGGGCGGCCGATCTCATCAGCCGCGAAGTTGCCGAAAAGGTCGGCAAATGCTGGGGTCTGGGCTCCGACACGCCAAAGGACCCCGGACCGTGGGAAGGCGAGCAGCGCAACATGTGGAAGCCGACACAGCAGGAAGCCCTCTGGTTTCACGGCGGCAACCTGCATCAGTCACGGCACTATTCGCAGTACCTCTCGCTGCAATTGAAAGCCCGACAAGCCGGCATCGAAACGCCGGTCTACGGCTTGCAGGAGCGCCATCACCGCGGCTGACGCCTTGAGGATTGGCCGGAGCCAGTCTTCGGCCAATCCCGTCCATCGCTTGCGCTACATAAAAATCAGGCAGGCCCAGGCGTTCGCGAGCTGAGCCCTATCTAGAGGATTGCCACTCAACTCAACGGAAAGCCCATTGCCGAAACCAGCCTGAGCCACGGCTTGCGCCATCCGCCCTTTTGGTCGGCCGTATCGAGCGCATACATCGTGACCTGGGCCCCGAGCCAGCGGAAGGGTTCCGGCGGCACGACGTTGGGCAGCTGCGTTGCGAAATCCAGCCTGCTCTCCGAAGTCTTCGAGCCGTCGAGAATGTCGAGCGCTATGCGTGCGCCGAACCTCGACGCGGAGACCCCAAAACCCGAGTAGCCGCCGGCATAAACCACCTTGCCTGCGTGGTATCTCTGGAAATGCACCGCCATGCGTGTGCTGAGATCGATCGGGCCGCTCCAGGCATGCGTGAAACGGTGGCCCTGCAACTGCGGAAACGTATCGAAGAACGCGGCCGCCAGCGGCTCATAGGTCTCGACGTCGCTATCCACGCTTGGCGACGTCGTGCCCGCGAAGGCATAGCCGAGCCTTCCCCCGAAGATGATCCGGTTGTCTTTCGTCAGGCGCATATAGTTCATCTGGGTCCGGGTATCGTAAACACCCTGCCGGTTCTTCCAGCCGACCGACGCCAGCTGTTGCTCAGACAACGGCTCGGTCGCGAGCACCCGATCTCTGACGGCGACAACACGGCGCTTGATGCCGGGATGGCCGGAAGCGAATGCGTTGGTGGCCAGCAGCACCTTTGGCGCGGTCACCGAGCCGAAGGGCGTCTTGACCTTGATCTTGGGCCCGACCTCATCGAGCGCCAGCAACTCCGTATTCTCAAAGATCTCAACGCCGAGAGAAAGGGCCGTTCGTTTCAAACCCCAGGCGAGCAAGGCCGGGTGCACCGTGCCGCTGATATCCTTTGACCAGATCCCCGCCTTGTAGCGCGGCGATCCGATCTGCGCCTGGACCGCGTCCTGATCTAGAAACACGGCCTGATGGCCATATTGAAGGTGCAGTTCATGCTCCCTGCGAAGAGCTTCGAGATGGTCTGCATCCACGGCAACGGTCAGTTCGCCGCCCCACTCGGCGTGGCAGTCGATACCATGGTCGAAAATGGTCTGCATGAACCCATGCATGTTTTTCTTGCCCAACCGCTCCAGCTCGGCGATGTCGTTGGGGAACACGCGCACCGCATTGGACAGGCCGTGCATCACCGACGTGGAGACGACGCCGCCCGGGCGACCGGAAGCGCCGTTTGCGACGGTGCTCTTTTCGATCAGCACCACATCGAGATCGGGTTGCGCCTGTTTGGCCTGGATTGCGCCCCAGAGGCCAGTGAAACCGCCACCGACGATCAGCAGATCAGCCTTTCGATGGGCCGTCAGCGGCGGCAGCGCCTCGGGAGCATCCGGCCGATCCAGCCAGAACGGCGACATCTTCACGTCGGCAAGCGACGCTACCGACGGTCGTTGCATTGGGTGTGCCATAGGTCACCCGTCAGTCTTTGCTGTATGCAAGACGTAGACTTTGCGCATCGTCTCCAGCACCTCGAACCGGACCTCAACCCCCTGCGGCAGCAGGTAGCTTTCGCCGGCTTGGAACGTCTCCACCGATCCGTCCGGGCTGGTGATCGAGACTTTTCCCGAGAGGATGACGCTGTACTCCACCCCGTCAGGGTAGGAGAGCATTTCGGCATAGGGCGTCGATTGCCATGTACCGACGACGATCGAGCCGTCGGCGCTCTCGAAGTGGACATCGCCCATCTCGTCGGCAAAACCCGATAGGATCGCTTCGACGGGCACGACGCTGCACTTTTCCAACTCGCGCAGGCCGACGCCATTGCGATCGATTTTCATTACCTTGGACATGTATGCTCCTGAATGCATGGTCAGTGGTTGGCGGGACGGGAGGCTGCCCGGCCCCGCCGGATGCGGTTTGGGGCTGCTATTTCGCCCGATAGACTTCCGTTCCGGCGACATAGGTCGCCTCGACATGCCGCTTGCGAATGGACCGGTCGACGGGGTCGGGAAGCTTGGCGTCGAGCACGACGAAGTCTGCCCATTTGCCGGTCGAAATCGAGCCGATCTCATTGGCCCACGGCGTCATGTTGGCGCCGGCCTGGGTGTAGGCGAACAGGGCCTCGTCAAAAGTGACCGCCTGCTCGGGGTGCCATGGACCATCGCCGAGCCCGAACGGGCTTTCGCGGAAAACGGCATCGTTGATCTGGGTCAGTGGGCTGAGCGGCGATGTCGCCCAGTCGGATCCGAACACGACGGGAACCTTGTGCTGCAGCATCGACTTCCAGACATAGGCATGGCTTTCGCGCTCATGGCCTACCCGCTCGGTGATGTATTTTCCGATCGTGCCGGTTGCGTGGTTCGGTTGCATCGACGCGACGATGCCGAGCTTCTTGAAACGCTCGATATCGGGCGGAGAGATGATTTCGATATGCTCGACGCGATTGGGGTATTTGCCGGGTGACTGTCCCTTTTCGAATGCGTTCAGCGTCATCTGCACGCCGGCATCGCCAATCGCGTGGACGGCGGTCGGGAAACCGTTGTCGTTGGCAGCCTTGATCAGTGCGCTGAGATCAGCCTCCGACTGGAAGGGCTCTCCCTTCCATCCCGTGCGATCCGAGTAGTTTTCAAGCAGGTAGGCCGTGTGGGTCGACAGCACCCCGTCGACGACCGACTTGGCGTAACCGACCGTCAGGAGTGGCCCCTTCACCTTGGTCTCGCCGCTGGCAGCCACGCGGCTGTCGACGGTCTCACGATCCTTTGCCGCCGCCGGAATATTTGCAGCCTTGTCCTCGAAGAAACCGTACCAGACCCGCAATGACAGGTTCTTGTCCTCGACGAGTTTCAGATAGTCGTAGACAGCGGCGATGGACGACATGTCATGAACGCCGGTCAGGCCGACGCTGTTGGCAAACTTCACGGTCTGCAGCAGCGCTTCGGCGCGTTCCTTGTCGGAATAGGCCGGCTTCTTGTTGGTGATGAGGTCGCCAGCGCCTTCTAGCAGGATCCCGGTCGGATCTCCGGTCTTGGCGTCGACGACGATCTCGCCCCCGGCGGGCACCTCGGATTTCGCGGTGACGCCGCCGATTTCCAATGCCTTGGTGTTCACCCAGATCGAGTGGAAATCGATATCGCGCAGAACGACGGGGCGATCCTTGACCACGGCGTCGATGTCTTCCTTCGTCGGAAGCTCGCCCTCCTTCAGCGTATAGTCCCAACCGCCTCCGGTGATCCACACGCCTGGCGGCAGGCGTTCATCCGCCTCCTTGATCTTCTTCAGCCACGTTTCCTTGTCTGGGATGTAGGAGAGATCGACGCCAGTGACGTAGTCCGTGCCGCTTGTCAGATGCGTATGTCCATCGATGAAGCCGGGCGTGACAGTCTTACCGCCGAGATCGAGCACCGTGGTCTTGCCATCGGCGAGCGACCGGATCTCGGCGCTGGTGCCGACCGCCACGAACTTTCCGCCCTCGACGGCAAAGGCTTCCGCTCGAGGCGTATTCGGATCGACGGTCCGCACGTCGCCATTGACGGCGATAAGGTCGGCAGCTGCATTCGCAACCGTCGACGATGATCCGGCCGCAAGCGCGGCGAGCATGGTGCCAGCCAGAAGCTGGTGCAGCAGAACAGGTGATTTCTTGGTGCGCACGTCTTTCCCTCCCGAGGTCCGAACAGATGAAGCGGATGCATGGAGTAAGCGGCAATGCGGCCGGATGCGGAATACTCCAAAGGGCTAGGTTCGCCGATCGGCGGTTGGCGCGGGCGTTCCGACCATGTCCGCAACAGGCCATGGCCATGTCTTGCGGCCGTTTCGAAACTCACCTACGCTCGCGCGAGGGAGGACATTTTCATGAACGGGTGTATCGCGACGAGCGAGCCAGGCACGGTTACGCAGTCGCCTGCAATCAATGAACTGGCAATGTCACTGATCGGCAATATCGGTCGACTTGATTTCCAGGAGCGCTTGACTGAGGCACTGAAGCAGCACGTTTCCGTGGATGCGGGGCTGATCCTGCTCTATCGCGGCGACAGTGCGCCGAAGATACTCTTCAACGATTGGCAGACGCATCGCGGCCTGTCCGACATCCGGCATTACCTTCAGGGCCCCTACCGGCTCGATCCGTTCTATCAACTCGCTGTCGAGAACGAAGATGACGGGCTTTATCGCCTGAGCCAGATCGCGCCTTCGTTCGATCGAACCCAGTACTACCGCGAATACTACCAGCATTCCGGACTTCATGACGAGTTCAACTTCATCGTCAGCCTCGACGATGCCTCGAAGATCGCGATCTCTCTCGGCCGCAAGCGGTCGAGCATCGCGTTCAGCGCACAGGAAGTGCAACTGCTCGAGAGCCTCGCTCCGATCCTGCGCACGGCAGTCATCCGCCATTTCCGCGACCTCAGACCCGAGACGCTTGATGGCGAGGCTTCCGCGTTGCAGAAGGCGCTTGCCCAGGCGATAGGCAATTTCGGCCGCAGCGTCCTGACGGAGCGCGAATGCCAGGTCGCTCAGCTCGTTCTGCGCGGCTACTCCGTCAAAGGGGCTGCGGCGCGACTCGGCATCTCGCCGGCAACAGTGAAGCTCCACCGCCGAAATCTCTACTCGAAGCTGGATATCACGTCACAAACGGCGCTGTTTGCGTTGTTCATAGATGCAGTCTCTTCGGCCAGGAACGTCTACGAAGACCCGCTATCCGGCTACCTCGCCAAGCGCGGGCAGCTCACGGGCGAACTTGCCTGCAACTGACGGATGTCCGTTGCAGGCGACTGAGGCCTTATTAACGCTATGGGCTCCGCCACCGGACCGAACGCCTAAACGGCAAGACTGCTCTTTGCCGATGGCCTGGACACGATGCGTGACGCCACCAGGCCGAAGACGACGACACCAAGGATGATCGTCGAGATGGCGTTGACCTCAGGGGTCACGCCGAACTTGATCTGCGAATAGATCTTCATCGGCAAGGTCGAGGCTCCGGGCCCGGTCGTGAAACTCGATATCACGAGATCGTCGAGCGACAGCGTGAACGACAGCAGCCAGGCCGAGACGAAGGCCGGAACCATGTTCGGCACGGCCACCTTCACGAACGCCAGGAATGGCGGGCAGCCGAGATCTCTTGCGGCCTCCTCCAGCGACGGATCGAGTTCGGCCAGTCGGGATTGCATCACCACTGCCGCAAAGCACATGGTGAAGGTGGCATGGGCAAGCGTGATCGTTACAGGGCCGCGATCGATGCCCAACGTCACGAACATCAACAACATCGACACTCCCATTACCACCTCCGGCATCACCATCGGCGCCACCAGCATGCCGTTGAAGATATGATGGCCACGAAAGCGCCGAATTCTGACAGTCACGATCGCCGCAAGCGATCCGAGAACGGTCGCGAATGTTGCCGAGATCGCCGCCACGAGAAAGCTGATCTTGGCGCCCTCGACGATCGACTGATTGGTGATCGCGGCCGTGTACCACTGAGTGGAGAACCCGCCCCAGACGGTGACCAGCCGCGAGGCGTTGAAGCTGTAGGCAACCAGAACCACGATCGGCAGGTAGAGGAAGGTGAGCCCGGTGAAAATGGAAAGCCGGTTGAACCAGGATGGCTGGGGCATAGTCGCTCCTCACTTAGAGGTTCGAGACAAACGTGTCTGAAACAGGACGATGGGTATCACCAGGATGACGAGAAGCAGCACGGTGACGGCGGAGGCCACCGGCCAGTCCCGGTTGTTGAAGAACTCGATCCAGATCGTCCTGCCGATCATCTGTGTGTCCGCACCTCCAAGCAGGTCAGGCACGACGAATTCGCCGATGACCGGGATGAAGACCAGTGCACATCCTGCGGCAACACCCCTCAAACTGAGTGGAAAGGTGACGCGCCAGAATGCCGCCATGCGCGAGCAACCGAGATCGCGTGCCGCCTCGATCAAGGTACGGTCGCTGGCACTGAGATTGGCGTAGATCGGCAGCACCATGAACGGCAGGTAGGTGTAGACGATGCCGATATAGATCGCGGTCTCGGTGTTCATGATCCGCAGCGGCTCGGAGATGATGCCGAGGTTAAGGAGCAGCGAATTCAACAGCCCGTCGTTGCGCAGAATGCTCATCCAGGCATAGACGCGGATCAGCATCGAGCTCCAGAACGGCACGATCACGAGGAAGATGAGGAAGGAGCGCGACGCCGGCGCGCAACTGGCGATGCCGTAGGCTAGCGGATAGGCGATCGCCAGCATCAGTGCCGTCGAAATCGCCGCCACCTTCAGGCTCGTGAGATAGGCAAGGAGATAGGTGTTTTCACCCAGCACAAAAATGAAGTTCTCAAGATTGAGCCGAATGCTGAGCAGCGATCCCTGCCAGGCAAATAGCGGCTCATAGGGTGGCATGCCGAGGCGAACGGACGAGAGGCTGATCGCCAGCACGAGCAGAAACGGAATGAGAAAGAAGACGGCCAGCCAGCCGTAGGGCACGAGCACCAGTGCGCGCCGGCCGAGATCAGGTTTTGATTGCATCGTGTCGTTCCCCTAGTCGGCCAGCAGACGGGCGGCCTGCGGCATCCATGAGGCATAAACGGTGTCACCGACCGCCAGATCGTCCTCAGCGCCCAGATTGACGCGCAGCGCGTCCAGCGTTGCCCCGCTCTTCAGGCGCACCCGATAGTGGCGCCCTGCCCCGGCGTAGCTGAATTGCTCGATGACGCCCTCAAGACCGCTGGCCTGTTTGTTGAGCTCGACCCTCTCCGGCCGCACCGACACCCAGAAGCGGCCATTGGCGGAGATATGGTCACTGGCGGTGGCAATGATCGAACCGCCTGCCTCAGCACTTTCGACCGTCAGCTCGTTGCCGGAACGTTTGGAAGTGCCGCCTTCGAACACATTCGCCTCACCCAGGAACTTTGCGACATAACGCGAAACCGGTGTTTCGTAGACTTCGGCCGGCGACCCGATCTGCAGTACCTTGCCCTGCCGCATGATCGCGATGCGCGACGACACGGTCATTGCCTCATGCTGGTCGTGGGTGACGATGATGAAGGTTAGCCCCAGCTCCCGCTGAAGCCTGACCAATTCGTGCTGGGTTTCGGTGCGCAGGTTCTTGTCAAGCGCACCGAGAGGTTCGTCCAGCAACAGCACCTTCGGCCGCTTGACCAGTGCCCGCGCCAACGCGACCCGTTGCCTTTGTCCTCCAGACAGCTGCTGCGGCTTGCGATCCAGCAGCGCCGTCAGTTGCAGCTTTTCGGCCACCTCGCCCACACGCTGCCGGATCTCAGCTCCTGCCAGCCGGTCCTGCTGCAGGCCGAAGGCGATATTCTTGCCCACTGACAGATGGGGAAACAGCGCGTAGGACTGGAACATCATGTTCGTTGGTCGGCGATGGGCCGAAACGTCCGTCACATCTTCCCCGTCGAGCCGGACGACCCCCGATGTCGGCGTTTCGAAACCGGCGATCATGCGCAGCAGGGTCGACTTGCCGCATCCGGATGGACCAAGAAGCGAGAAGAATTCCCCCTTCCCGATACCGATCGAGATATTGTCGACGGCGCTGAACAGACCGAAGGACTTGGAAAGATTCTCAATTGATACGTAAGATTGCAACACGGATGTCCTTCTGCTCCCGCTTTTCAGGCAAGACATTCAGTTGCCGGCCCTAAACGCAGTCCACACCCGGGTACGCTCGCGCGCCTGGCGTGGCGGCAGCGACTTGTCGACGAAGAGCTTGGCGCGAACTTCCGCGGGCGGATAGACGTTCGGGTCCGTGCGGATCGCCTCGTCGACCAGCGGCGTGGCAGCAGCATTGGCGTTGGCGTAAAACACGTGATTGCTGATGTCGGCGACTGTCTTCGGCTCGAGAACGTAGTCGATGAAGGCCAGTGCCTGCTCCGGATCGGGCGCATCGCCGGGCACGGCCATGGTATCGAAGGAGATGATCGTGCCTTCCTTCGGGATTGAATAATTGACCGCGATGCCGTTGTTGGCTTCCTCGGCGCGCGCTGCAGCAATGCCCGCGTCACCGCTCCACATCATCGCCAGGCACAGCTGGCCGGATGCCATGTCCGCCACCAGTTGGCCGCTCTGCATGTGCCGGATGTAGGGGCGCAACGTCAGGAGCAGGTCCTTGGCCCTGTCAAGATCTTCCTGTTTTGTCGAATAAGGATCGAGCCCGAGATAGTTCAGAGCGATTGGAACCACCTCGTTCGGCGCATCGACGATGCCAATGCCGCAGTCCTGAAACTCTTTCGCCAGTTCCGGCTTGAAGAACATATCGAGGCTGTTTGTCGGGGCGTCGCCGACCCGCTCCTCAACGAGCTTCGGATTGTAGGCAATCCCTGTCGTCAGCCACATGTACGGGACGAGGTACTGATTGCCCGGGTCGTGTTCGGCAACGAGCTTCAGGAGATCCTTGTCCAGATTCTTATAGTTTTTGAGACTGGAAGCATCGATCGGCTTCAGTGCACCCGATTGGATGAGCCGCTCGCCGACAGTCGCGCTTGGAAAGGCAACATCGAAACCGCTTCCCCCTGCCAGCAAGCGTGTCTCCAGGACCTCCAGCGAATCGAAGAAATCGACACGCGCGTCCACGCCGCTACGCTTTGCGAAGTTAGAAACAGTGTCTTCGGCAAAATAGTCGGAGAAGTTATAGATAAACAGCTTCTCATCGGCCCTCGCTCCCCCCTGCCCATAGAGCAAGGCGATCGAAGCGATGGCAACCGAGTGCATCAGCGAACGGCACGAACCAGACATGTTCCCTCCCAAGGCAGAATGGCCTTCGTTTCGGGAAAACTGCGGGGCCAGGCGCAATGGGTCAACACTCCCTTTGGCTAGGCTGGGCGGCTGTTCGATGCCGCTGCACATGATCTTCAGCTTTAAAAGCCCATGTTTCCAAGGGCTCAGCACGACTATGTCGCGCCGGATCCTGATGCTGTGTAGAGGAACGCAGGGAGTGATTTCAGCCGAAGCACAGATTGCCTGCGGCTCCGATTTGAGCGCGTTGCCGGCGACATTGCGCCAGCGGCGTCATTGGCCGAAGCCGCCAGAAAAGGTGACGGGCAAGGGCGCCTCGTCGAGCGAACAGAGACATACGCCTGCCAGCCCGTTTCGGTGTGAATCCTGCAGGACTTGGGCCGAGAGTTACTGTCGTCCCAATTGTTCGTCGGAGCCCGCTATGCCAGGTCTGTTGCCGTTACTGACGGAGATCAGCTTCATGACTTCCTCCAGCGCGGGCATCGACAACCCTGCTCCCTGCCGGGTCACCGCAACGGCGCCGAACGCATTTGCAAGCCGGCAGCATTCGGATCCAGGCAATCCCGACACGCGCCCGATTATATGTCCTGCCGCGAAGGCATCACCTGCCCCTGTCGTGTCGACCGTAGCGACGGAAAACCACGGCGCGCTTTCAGCCCCGGAGTTTTGGTAGAGAGACGAACCCGTGACATCATGCTTGAGCGCGATCCTTCGCACGCCCTGACGCAACAGGGACTTGATCGCCTCTTCAACAGGAATTTCGGAGCCTTCTCCCGCAAGCGGTGCAAGATCGGCCCTGCCGAGCATGATGGTATCGAGCTTCGGCAGCAGATTGCGCACATGCGGCGCGACCGACAACGCAACACCGGCCGGAATATCCAATGTCACCGGGATCCCGTGCCGCTGCGCAAGCTCGATCGCTCTATAAGCTGCGTCGGATTGCGGGTTTTGCAACAAGGCGTAGCCGGAGAGATGAAAGAGCGCTGCATCCTCGAACGGGGCGTCGACGATCGATGCCGGGGACAGGTGTGCGTTGGCCCCGCGATAGGCAAACATCGTTCGCTCACCGCTCTTGCCGACGGTCACGATGTTCGTTTGCGTGGGCTCCGACGGGTCCCGGCCGATCCACGCCGTCGAAACACCGATGTCCTCGAGCCACGACAGCGCCTGCTCTCCCAAGGCATCTTGCCCCACGCGCCCGATCAGCCGGCAGTCGTGGCCGGCGCGTGACAGCGCGATAGCGGTATTCGTGGCTGAGCCGCCCAGCATGTGCCGCTGGGCCGTTGCGATCGCCTCTCCTCCCTCGAGCGGATACTCGGGGATATCAAGCACGAGGTCGATATTGATATCGCCAAGGAGGACGATCGCTGCCATTGCGCAAACCCTAGAGATCGAGATGCATTTGTTCTATCGCCTGATCTACGTCGGCGATGATGTCGTCAACATGCTCGATACCGACCGAGAAGCGCACCAGGCCATCGACAACGCCCATCGCCTCCCGCTCCTGGCTGGGAATATCGAGAAAGGCCATGGTCGCCGGCATCTGCGTCGTGGTGCGCAGTCCGCCGAGGCTTGCCGCGAACGAACCGAGCTTCAGCCGCTTCAAGAGCCGTACGCCCGAAGCCTCGTCTTCGACGCAGAAGGAGAGCATGGCGCCACCGCCGCGCAACTGCTCGCTCGCCGAGGCATGGTTCGGATGCGAGGGCAGCCCCGGATAGAAGACACGTTTGACCTTGGGATGCGCTTCAAGATGTTTTGCAAGGGCAAGCGCATTGGCGCACTGCTTTTCCAGGCGCAACGCAAGCGTCTGTGCCCCGCGCAGCAACAGCCAGGCATTGAACGGCGACAGCGGCGCGCCAAGCTTGTTGAGCGTATTCCAGCGGACGTCCTCCAGCCAATCCGCAGGCAGGATGTCGGACTTCAGCGTGATCACCCCGCCGACCGCGTCGTTGTGGCCGCCGATGAATTTGGTGGCGCTTTCGACCACGACGTCGACGCCGAATTCGTGAGGCCGGCAAACGGCCGGAGACGCGAAGGTGTTGTCGCAAATGACCACGATGCCGCGCGAATGGGCGAGCTCCACCAGCGCTTTGAGCGGCGGCACCTTCATGGTTGGATTGGCGATCGCCTCGACATAGAGAACTTTGGTCTCATCGGTAAACGCGTTTTCGACCGCTCGGACATCGGTGCAATCGACAAGGCTCACTTTCAGCCCGAAATCGCCAGCGCGGTGATCGAAGAATTCGTGCGTGCTCGAATAGGTGGTGAGATCGGCAACGATGTGGTCGCCCGCTTTCAGGATGCCGAACAGCGCATGCGAGATCGCGGCCATTCCGGAAGCGGTCGCCAGGCATGCCGTGCCGCCTGTTAGCTGGGCGATATGTTCCTCGAACTTGTATTCGGTCGGGTTGCCGCAGCGCGAATAGATGTTCACTTCCTTGCGCGCACCGGCGACGATCTGGTCGTAGATGTCGCCGCCATACTGGAAATTCGCCGACATGTAGATCGGATAGCTGATCGACTGGGAATGCTCTTCGGGCGTGTAGAAGACTGCCCGGCTGGCAAAATCGAGCTCTTTAGGCGACATGAAACTTCTCCTGCATTGGACCCGGACTTGAGCCGGGTCATTAACGGCTATTCCTTGACGGCACCGCCGAGCAAAGCGGCGGTGATCTGGCGTTCGAAAAAGATGAAGAGAACCAGCGGCGCGATGGCGGCGATCAGGATGGCCGCCAGCATCACCGGATAATTGGTGATGTGCTCGCCGACGAAATCCGTGAGGCCCACGGGCAACGTCTTGCGCGCCGGATTGTTGATGAAGACGACCGGAAACAGGAAATCGTTCCAGACCCAGATCATGTTGACGATCGCCGCGGTGAACATCGCCGGGCGCGCGATCGGCAGCGCGACGCGGGCGAAGATGGACCACTCGGAAGCACCATCCATGCGCGCCGCATCGAAGAGTTCGCGCGGCAGCGTGTTGAAAAAGGCCTGCATGATGAAGATCGTGACCGGTACGTTGAAGGCGGCAGTCGGCAGCACGACACCCATATGCGTATCGAGCAGTCCGGCGCCACGAAGCATCACCACCAAGGGCACGAGCGCGACATAGGCGGGGATCGCCATGGCCGCCGTCAGGCTGAGTTCGACGGCAGGCATCCAGCGTGGCCGATAGACTGCCAGCGCGTAACCGGCGAGGGTTGACACCGCCACGGTGAGAACCGTCGCGCCGGCCATGATCAGCAGCGAGTTGACAGCGTAGCCGCCAAGCGCGCCGCCGCTCCAGGCGCCGACATAGGCGTCAAGCGAGAAGCTCGTGGGCAAAGACCAGACCGAGCGCATGAACTCCTTGTTGGTCTTGAAGGTGCTGTAGATCATCCAGATGAACGGGAAGACAACCAGAAGCACATGCAGCGTCAGGAGAACGAGGACCACCGTATTGGTGACTGTCCAGCGGCGAACGGCAGCCATGGCTCAAGTTCTCCCGCCGACGCCGGCTCTTTTCAGATACCGGAAGACGAGCCACGCGCCGACCGCCGTCAGCAGCATCTGCGTGAAGCCGATGGTTGCCGCATAGCCCATCTCGAAACTGCCGAAGCCCATCTTGTAGAGGTAGGTGGAGACCACCTCGCTTGCGTGGTTCGGGCCGCCATTGGTGAGCACAAAGACGAGCGAGAAGGTCTTGAGCGAACCGATGATCGCCAGCAGGGAATTGGCGCGAACCGCGTCGCCGACCATTGGGATGGTGATCGAGAAGAACTTGGTGAAATGGCCGGCCCCATCGATCTCGGCGGCCTCGTAGACGCTTTCGGGCACACTCCTGACCGCCGCCACGAATAGCAGGACATAAAGGCCGAGATAGGTGAAGCTCATCACCACCACTACGGCTGAGAAAGCCGTGCCGGATTCGCCGAGCCAACCGCGCTTCAGGCCATCCAGCCCAAGCGCACCGAATGCCGCGTTCACCAGACCGAAATAGGGATTGTACATGAAGCGCCAGAGCAGCCCGATGCAGATCTCGCTGACCATCACCGGCACGAGATAAAAGAACAGGAATATTCGGCTGAACGCAGGCACGATGCGCACCAGGCAATAGGCGATGCAGAGCGCAAGAAACACCTGAAAGACCATGGCCGAAAGCGCGACGAGAAGGTTGCGGCCAAGCGCCCGCCAGAAGATCGGGTCGCCGGCAAGACGGACGAAATTGCCCGCTCCCTGAAATACCGGCGCAGACGCTCCGTCCCAACGGAAGAACGAGAGCCAACCGGCATAGACGACGGGATAGGCGATGAAGGCTGCAATGAGCAGGAATGCAGGCGACAGAAACAGGAGCGCCGCCCTGTTGTGGCTGTTGGCAAAGCCCTTGTTGGTACTCATCGTTCTTGGGCTCCATGGAGGGCTCGCGCGGCGAGCGGCTTGCCGCGCAAACTGGTCATGTTGCTGGGGCCAACTACTTGTCGGCCCGCAGCGCATCCTCGAGGCGCTTGGCCGCATCGGCCGGCGGCACCGAGCCGTCAAGTACACCCTGGAGCGACGTGTAGTAGATATTGGTCGCAGCCGGCGGCATGGCGGTGTCATAGAAGGGATCGAGGTGGCCTGCCTTCGCCATCAGCTTGCTGCTGATATCGAACAGGACAGGGCCTGCGGCTGCCTCGGTCGTTGCGTCCTTCACCGTGACCATCGTCTTTCGAAGCTCGACATACTTGGTCATGACCTGGCTCGACGTCAGGAACTTGAGCAAGGTCACGGCATCGGCCTTGTTCTCGGCCTTCTGCGAAATGCCGAACGTGGCGGCGACGCCGGCGAGGACGTCGGACTGGTCACCAGACCCGTCCTTGACCGTCGGGAATGCGAAATAGCCAAGCTCGAAGCCTTCGGGCGCATCGGCGGACGCGCCGATCTGCCAGGTGCCGTTCAGCATCATGGCTGCCTGCCCATTGAGAAAGAGCATGTTGGCTTCCTGGTCGCCCATGCCGTTGAAGCCGATCGGGAAATAGCCTTTGCTCGAGAGCGCGGCAACATGTTCCAGCGCCTTGGTCGCCTCGTCGCCGAGCGCGGCCTTGGCATCCTTGTTGACGAATGCGGAAACGACGCCGGACCCCTTGAGACGCATCTCGAGATACTGGAACCAGAACGTCGCCGGCCAGGCATCCTTGTTGCCAAGCGCAAACGGGACAATGCCCGCGCCCTTGATCGTCTCGGCCAATGCCAGAAGCTCATCGTAGCTTGACGGCACCGTCCAGCCTTTTTCCGCAAAAAGCGCCTTGTCGTACCAGAAGACGACGGAGTCGACATCGACGGGAACGGCATAGGCGTGACCATCCTTGCTTGTCTGCGCGAGCGCGCTTTCGAGGAAACTGTCGCCCCAGCCGTCCTTGGCAAGGTCTGCGTCGAGTGCGTACATCTGCCCGCCATTGACGAAGGCATTCAGAAAGCCGCCGGGCAGCGTGTAGAATACGTCAGGCGGGTTGCCCGACGCCATGGCCGTGTTGAGCTTGGTCTTATAGGCCGACTGCTCGGCCGCAACGACATCCAGCTTGATGTCGGGATGCGCCTTGGCGAATTCGTCCAGGGCGAAATTGATGAAGTCGACCTTGTCCTGTTGGCCCGCATAGGCGTGCCAGAAGGACAGCTCACCGGCCGCGGCCGGAAGGGCGGTCAGCACCATGGCCGCACCAGCAATCAACAAACGCTTCAGTCCCATGACATCCTCCCAGAAGTCCAGCAGCGCATCTTCTCGCGTTGATGTAGTGATGCCACATCATATAAGTCGTGTCTATAGTGACACCACAACATGACTATGCTAGCCTCTTCGCCAAGGCGCACCGCCAACCCGAAAAAAGGCCCCGTCAATGGTCAATGATTTGCGAGGCAACAGCAGCATTCCCGCCAGCATCCGGCTGCGAAGTGTGTTGCCGAAATTGTCAGATTCCGAACGGCGCGTGGCGCTTTGGATGCTCGACAACAGCGACAGCGCAATCCGCCAGTCGATGTCGGCAATCGCCCAGGCGACGGATGTCAGTGATACGACCGTGCTGCGCATGTGCCGCACCGCGGGCTTTGAGGGATTCACCGATCTCAAGCTGGCGATGGCTCAGGAGCCGCGCATCGTTCAAGCCGAAATGTCGTCCGAGCCGCAGACAAGCGACCTGCAGGCCGCAAGCCGATTGTTTCGCGCAATTGGCCAGGCCCTGACCGATACGCTCGGTGTTCTCGATGAAAAGACCCTGGCTGCGGCGATCGATCTGATGGCCGGTGCCAAGCACATTTTGGTCGGCGGCGTGGGCGGGTCCGGCATCGTCGCGCAGGCATTTTATCAACGCTGTATCCGGCTGGGACTGCGATGCGATGCGCCAGTCGATTCCCAACTGCAGATCATGCATGCGGCGCTGACTGGGCCGGGCGATCTCGCCGTCGCCATTTCCTATTCCGGCATTACAAGCGATCCGGTTCTCGTGCTGCAGGAAGCCAAGGCGCGCGGCGCCTCAACGCTCTGCATCACCGGAAATAGCAGCTCGCCGCTGGCGCGGCTCGCCGATGTCGTGCTCGTCAGCGTCTCGCATGAGCAGGGCAGCGAGCCGATGGCAGCGCAGATCGCGCAGATGACATTGGTCGATGCGCTCTATGCCGTTTTTGCCGCACGCAATGCCGAGCGGGTTCAACTCACCGAGGAGCGCATGGTCAAGGCGATCCTCCCGAAATCAATCTAGCCAAAACACGAGCAGGGCATTGAAAACACAAATCTATACCATGCAGACAGTTGCCGAGGCCCTGGCTGCGGCGAAAGTCGGCGTCGACTATCTCGGCCTCACGCCTTCGAACCGGGGCTTGCCCGGCGAGATCAGCTTCGCCACTGCGCGCGAGATCGCCGATGCCCTTAAGGGCAAGGCACAACGGGTGGCGCTGTCGGTGGAGAGTGATCTCGAGGCGATCGCCGAGATGGTGGACGCGGTGCAGCCTGATGTGCTGCATCTGTGTGGCGACATCGAGCTCGTGACCCCTGAGCACGTCAAGACGTTGCGCACGAAGCTGCTGGCAAAATACCCCGACCTGAAGATCCTCCAGGCCATACCGATGACCGGGCCGGAGGCGCTTGATCACGCAGCGCGCTTCGAGCCGTTTGCGGACATCTTCATCCTGGATTCCGTCGCTGCCCATATCGGCGGCATTGGCGCTGCCGGCGTCACCCATGACTGGTCGCTCAGCCGCGAGATCGTAAAACGCAGCAAACGGCCGGTGATCCTGGCGGGCGGCCTCAAGCCGGAGAACGTCGCAGCTGCGATCGAGGCTGTCCGGCCCTGGGCGGTGGACTCACTCACCCATACGAATCGCGCTCTTCCCGAAGGTGGCTTTCGCAAGGACATCGACAAGATTGCTACCTTCGTGGCTGCCGCGAAGCACGCCTGAAATGATACTTTCATCTCGATCTTCCGGTATGGCTTGACGAACCCAAGCACCTCGGCCGCCAGGCAGTTCGGGAGAGACGAGACTTGTCCTACTGCATGTTTCCTTAAATCGTCTTTGATTTAAGGATAAAAACATGCAGCAATTCAAAGTGCTACAGCGACCTTTGCGCGTCTAATAAGACGGGCGGCGCTGTAGCTTTCGCCGGCGTGGTCGTCTTGCAGGTCCACCAGCGCCCGCCGATCCGCCGCTGTCACCGCGCAATAGGGTGACCGGCACCCGATTGTATTGACGAACCTTGTGGGGGAACGCCCTGGCCGGCCGCTGCAATTTCGAACGCTTGGCACGCCGCTGCAGCAAGACCATCGAAACGGACAGAATACGGCGGGTCGCGCGCATATGGGTCTGTTTCAGTGGCGTGCCGGTCTGCCGCCTGTTACTGAAGCAATGTATCGCTTAGTTGAACGAGCGGGACGACAGGACCCCATCGGCCACGAAAGGAAGCGACCATGGCGACGACACCACGAAGACCATCCAATCCAAAAGATGCCGCCGAGGCGCTGTTCAGGCCGGCGAAGAAGGTGGCAGCTCCCGCCGTCGAAAGACCTGCGATCCCGAACACCAAGGAACTCGTATCGCTGAAGATCGACAGCGATGTGCTCGCCCATTTCCAGGCGGACGGGCCCGGCTGGCAGGATCGTATCAACGATACCTTGCGCGCCGCCATGAAACCGTCAGATTGATCGTCGGCGCTGAACGCGGCGTAATTTAGCGCGCCTTGAGCGTCATCGAACCGCAGATCTCTCACTCATCGCTGCGCGCTATTGCTGCCCCCCCGGCGCCTTTGGGAAGGCATCGCCCGTCCGCGAAGGCGCTTCGGGTAGCCGGACGCCCAAATAGCGAGGGGAGCGCGACGGCGCCAACGGCATCATAGGCTAGCCTTGAATACCGGTGTCAGAAACGACTCCGCCGCTTTGCCGGGCCGGGCGCTGATCTGGCTGCGCAGCTATCCTGTCTGAACGGATCCAGACGGCAAGAAGGTCATAAAAGACGCTGAGCACAATCGGGCCCAGAAACAGGCCGATCAATCCATAGGCAAGCGTACCGCCGAGCACCCCGACCAGGATGACGAGCATTGGTGTGGAAAGGCCACGAGCGACCAGAATGGGCTTCATAATGTTGTCGATCAACGCGATCGGAACGAGGAGAAGCGTCATGAGCAAGGCTGACTGGAACTCCATTGTCATCCATCCCCACACGATCAGGGGCAGGAAAACAGGAAACGGCCCGATTTGCACGATACACAGGATCATCACGACAAACGCGATCAACCCGGCTGCGGGCACCGCGAAGAGCTTCAGAACCAACGCGCACAATATCGTCTGAATGAAGGCCACGCCGATGACGCCTCTTGCGACGTTTCGGATCGTGGCGGTTGCAAGACGTACGAACCCTTGCCCTCGCTCTCCGGCGATCCTGTGCGCAAACACATTCAAGAACTCGGAGATCTTCAAGCCAGGGCGAAACAGAAAGCCGGTGACAATCACCGACGCAATGAAACCTACAAATCCCAACCCGATGCTGGCAAGAACGCCGATGGCCTTGCTGCCGGCTTGCAGCAGTGCCGGTTGGAACCGGTTAAGGGCGGCCGCCAGATTGTTTGAAGCAAGACTCCAGGCATTGTAGATCCGCTCTCCGATGATGGGCCAGTTCCGAACGGCCTCTGGCGGCGCCGGCATGATTGCCTCGCTACCCTTGAGCTTTTCGTACACCACTTGCGCGCCGTCGAGCGAACCGAAGATGAGAGCCGACAATGGGCCGATAATGAGGGAAAGGTTCACCAGCGTAATGAGCACGGCCGCGAGCTTTCCGCGACCACCAAGCATTTTTTCAAGCCTGCGATAAAGCGGATACTGCGCGACCGCCAGGATAGCGGCCCATATGCCGATAATGGCAAAGGGTACCACTAGCGTCAGCGACCAATAGGCAAACAGCCCAACGATACCGAACCGGACGAGGTCCGTGATCCGTGTTTCGATTGAGGCCGTCGCCACCGGAGCAGGCGCTAAGCTATTGCTTTTACCAAGTCGATCGTCATCCATGACAGCGCCCTCGCCCCCTCGTAGGACGAACATATGGCAAGGCAGTTAGATCCTGCCCTGCCACCATTTCGAGCTAAGCTATTGGCGCTTCCCAGTTCAGGAAGAAGCCGATATCCCCGGGTATCCCTCCAGGGAACGTGACCACCATTGCCTTCAGCTTGTAGCCTTGAGGTTGCGCGGCAGCTTTAAATCGATCGTACAGTTCCTTGGCCTTGCCCTGCAGCGTCTCGGGCCATTGCGGATCGGCATTGTTGATTGCCCTGCCGTTGTCGGTGCAGAAATCGGAGGGAAACGTGTAGACGAGCGCCTCCATCTTTCCATCTGCAACTGCCCGCATGACCACCTTGCGGATGATTGCCCGCTCCGCTTCGCCGACGTGATCCTTGAAGAATTCATCGGCGAACTTCGCGCGTTCCTCACGCTCCCGATCCCTGATCTTGTCGTCGCGTTCCATTGCGGCGAGCTGTTTTTCGAGCAAGTTCTTGCGCAGATCGGCCGCGGTCGGAATGGCGGCGGGCTGTCCTGTATCTTTTTCCGCACTCATCGCTTTATCTCCAACAGATTGTTCGCTCATCGAGTGATTCAGGCATCGAACGGGGAATGCAGGCGTCCCAGCACCATCGCTCCGTCGTTGCCTGCATTTCTAGTGACCGGCGGATCCCTGGATATCCGGCACCACATTACGCGGGCTCGTGTCTTCAATAAAGCCCGACGGCCGCTTCTGACGCTTACCGAGCTCGGGTTCTTCGAACTTCACGCGCTCGTAGGGTATCGATTTGAGGATGTGCGAGATGCAGTTGATGCGCGCGCGCTTTTTATTGTCCGAGGGAACAATCCACCAAGGCGCGAGTTGGCTATCCGTCATCCGGATCATCTCGTCATAGGCACGCGTATAATCCCACCAGCGGCGATAGGATTCCAGATCCATTGGGCTCAGTTTCCATTGCCTCAACGGGTCATCGATACGGCGGCGGAAGCGACGCTCTTGCTCATCCTCGCTCACTGTCAGGAAATACTTCAGCAAAGTGACGCCATTCTCGACGATCGCCGCTTCAAACCGCGGCAGCGCCTCGAGAAAGTGTCGCGCCTTCTTTTCCGTACAGAACCCCATGACGCGCTCGACCCCCGGCCTGTTGTACCAGCTGCGGTCGAAGATCACGACTTCCCCGGCGGCAGGCAGATGAGCAATGTAGCGCTGCATGTACATCTGGGACTTCTCCCGGTCCGTGGGTGCAGGCAGGGCGACCACACGGAAGACCCGTGGGCTCACCCACTGGGTTATGCGCTTGATGACGCCCCCCTTGCCGGCGGCATCCCGTCCCTCGAAGATGATGACGATACGTGCTCCTGACTTTTGCACCCAGGACTGCAGATACGACAACTCGACCTGCAACTTTACGAGGCGCTTTTCGTAACGACGCGCCTCTTTCTTCGTTTTTTTTTCACTTTGTGCCTCAATGGGCCTATCGGTTATGTCGTCCATTTCTTTGTCCTCACGTTTCTCCACCCTTCGATTTATTGCCTTGTCGAAAGCACGTCGTTTGCCCGGCTGGACAGGCGCACACGAAGGGATCAGTTCGCGCGTCAATGGAACGCGTCCTGCCCGAAAGCCTTCTTGGCGACCGAATAAGACTTGCTGCGCTCGCCCTTGCCTGTGCGGGTTTCCTCAACGACACGAGTTGAGGGTTCCGCACCCGGTCCGGGGCATCGAATTCGGGACTTGATTGGATACGGGTAAGCTGTGTTTCTAATTCAGCGTCCGTCGGCGTTGTCGCGCAAGCCGCCTCCGAGCCGCCTTCAATGCCAAAATCCATGTTCTTCCTCCCAAAGTCATAAGGAGGGCGCACGAGCCAACACCGCCGGTATGCTCGCCGCGTGTTTGCGCTCGTGCCGCACAACGTCAGGCTACATTATTATCTATGCATATGCGAATGTTTTGTCCGGACCATAATGCCTATCATTAACGATCCACGTCGCTCCAAGCCGGAACACTTTGGCGGCACCTTTGACCGGAAGTTATTACCGTGTCGGACATGGTGATGCGGGAGCCTCTGTGCCAACACGGACCATTCAGAGCGCACCCACGGCATCCAGTTCCAATAATCGCGACGGCTTGCCCGGCGCCCCCATTTTGAAGCGGAGCGCGCCGCGTCTCTACGTCGGCAAATGCGGCGCGATCAACGTCAAAGTGGGGAAATAGGTCCGATAGCGGCCGACATCACGCGTCAGCAACGGCAAGCCGCTGACGGCCGCGTGCGCGCCGATGAAAAAGTCGGGGAGCACGCCGGTCCTCGTCCCACCCGCCTTGCGATATCGGGTAAAGACCTTGCTAGCCAGAAAGAGAGCTTCGCGAGGCACCGATGTCAGTTCCAAGCCGGCCTGGTCGACGAACGCTTCGACATCTTCGATACGGTCGTAGCGAACGGAAAGCTCGGCATAGGCGATGTCGTTGATCCACAGTTTCCCACGAAGACTTGCGTTTTCGAGCTGGGTTATGGACCAATCAGCCCATGTCGGATCGTCGGTGACAACGTCGAGAAGAACATTCGTGTCGACAAGTATCACGGTTCGCCACGCGTAAGTGCCATGATCGCGTCGGTATCCAGCCCTTTACCGGCGTGCCCTCGCAGCTTCGAGAAGCGGCTGGGCTGCTGCTTCTTGGCCGCATGTACGAGCACGACGCTTCCATCCGGGGCGCGCTGGAAATCAACCTTGCTTCCAGGCACGATACCCAAGAGGTCGCGCACTGCCTTCGGGATCGTAACCTGCCCCTTGGCTGTAACTGTCGTGGTCATTGTCGGTACCGTTGTAAGGAATGGTTTCATCAAGGTATTACTTCGCAGCCCGGCTTTCAAGAGGAGCGGCCGCACAGTGTCTGGTTGCGACACACCCCTCAGGCTAAAGGTCGGCCGACGCAATGGGACACAATCTCAGCCCGGTGAGGTGCGTGGATTATCCAGACGCCGAGGCGGTGGCGGGTATAAGCGTTCAAGTCGATACGCATTCCGGAGTGCAGCAGCACTGTGCACGGTTTTCAAACAAAATCGCTCGCGGATGATCGGGAAACCGCTCACCCGCGAATATCCTTACGCCTTGACGCGCAAACCCTTTGGATCATAGGCCGGGGACAGATGCGCGGTCACGGAGAACCGGTCACCAGCAAGCTCGACTTCGAATCTCCCGCCCTCCAGGAATTCCTTGTTGACGCCAGAGGAATGTTCGATCAGGCCAAGGGCGACGGAGCGGCCGAGCGTGTGGCCGTAGGCCGCCGAACGGACTTCGCCGACGGGCTTGCCATCGCGAAGAACCAGCTCACCGCCCCATAACATCGGCGACGGATCATCGACGGTGAACTGCACGATGCGCCGCGTGGGCACCCCCTTCTCCTTTGCGGCGATCAACGCGTCACGGCCGAGAAAGCCGTCCGGCTTGTCGAGCGAGAGCGCGAAAGCAAGGCCCGCCTCGTAAGGGTTGACATCCGGCGTCAGCTCGCGGCTCCAGGCGCGATAGCCCTTTTCCAGCCGGAGCGCCTCGAGCGCATAGTAGCCGCAATCGCTCAACCCGAAATCCCGTCCGACGTCGTGCAACGCCTCATAGACGCCGACGGCGAACTCCGTCGGCACAATCAGTTCCCAGCCGAGTTCACCGACATAGGTCATGCGGTTGGCATAGGCCGTGGCATAGCCGATATCGATCTCCCGGATCGTCGCGAAGGGAAAGGCGGCATTGGAGAGATCGGCTGATGTCAACCGGGACAGGATATCCCGCGCACGCGGACCCATGAGCGCCAGAACCGCGTAGGCAGAGGTGACGTCAGTCAGCGTCACATGCGCTTCGGCCGGCAGGTTCTTGCGGATCCAGTCGGCGTCGTGCACCGGCTGCGCCGAACCGGTGATGAGGAGGAAGCGGTCCGCCGCCAGCCGCAGCACGGTCAGGTCGCTTTCATAGCCGCCGCGCACATTAAGGAGCCCGGTATAGACGGAACGACCGATCGCAACGTCGATATCGGCGGCGCAGATGCGGTTGAGTGCTGCTGCAGCATCGCGCCCCTGGACAAGAAGCTTGGCGAAGGAGGTCTGGTCGAAGATGCCGGCCGCCTCGCGCGTTGCTTTCATCTCGCGCTTGACCGCCTCGTGCCAGTTCTGCCGGCCGAAGGCATAGTCCGTGACCGGCTTTTCGCCCTCGGCCGCAAACCAGTTGGCACGCTCCCAGCCCATTTTCGAGCCGAAGCAGGCGCCCTTTGCCGCAAGCCGATCATAGAGGGCTGAGCGGCGGAAAGGTCGCGCCGTGTCCAGCTCGCGATTGGGCCAGGGCATGGCATAGTGCAGCCCGAGCGTCTCCTTGACGCGGTCATGCAGCCAGCGCGGATTGTTGTTGAAGTTTGCAAAGCGACGGATGTCGACCGGCCAGAGGTCCATGGTCGGCGCGCCGTTGACGATCCATTCCGCCAGCGCACGCCCGGCGCCACCGGCGCTCGCAATGCCCATCGAGTTGAAGCCCGCGCCGACGTAGAAGTTCTTCAGTTCCGGCGCCTCGCCGAGCATGAAGTTGTTGTCGGGCGTGAAGCTTTCAGGACCGTTATAGAACTTCTTCACCTCTGATGTCGCCAGTTGCGGCACCCGTTGCAGGGCGCTTTGCATCAGGATTTCGAACTGGTCCCAGTCGTCAGGAAGCAAGGCGAATTCGAAATCATCCGGAATGCCCGCCATGCCCCACGGTTTTGCTTCCGGCTCGAAACCGCCCATGACCAGGCCACCCACCTCTTCCTTGAAGTAGATGTAGCCATCGGGGTCGCGCATGACCGGCAGATCCGGGTGAACGCCTTCAATCCTGCCGGTTACAATGTACATGTGTTCGGCCGAATGCAGCGGCACCGACACGCCGCACATCAGCCCGACCTTGCGCGCCCACTGGCCGGCGCAATTGACGACGATCTCGGCGGCGATCGTCCCTTGATCCGTTTCCACACCGGTAACCGCGCCATCGGCAGTGACAATGCCGGTGACGCGCACACGCTCGATGATGCGCGCGTCCCGATTGCGCGCGCCCTTCGCGAGCGACTGCGTCAGATCGGTCGGATTGGCCTTGCCGTCACCCGGCAGCCAGACGGCGCCCACCAGGTCGTCGATGGCCATCACCGGCCAGAGATCCTGGGCCTCTTTCGGCGAAATCACCTCGATGGCGACGCCCTGCGCGCGGGCTGACGCGGCCGTGCGCTTCAGCACCGTCATACGGTCGGCCGATCGAGCGACGGAAACGGAGCCGCAATTCTTCCAGCCGGTGGCGAGCCCGGTTTCAGCCTCCAGCTCGCTATAGAGCTGCGTCGAATATTTGATCAGGCTGGTCATGTTCGCATGGCTGCGCAGCTGGCCGACAAGGCCGGCTGCGTGCCAGGTGGTGCCGCCGCTCAATTGCCCTTGCTCCAAGAGCACGACGTCCGTCCAGCCGAGCTTGGTGAGGTGATAGGCGACCGAACAGCCGATAATGCCGCCGCCGATGATGACGACCTGTGCCTGCGTTGGAAAATTCTGAGCCATGAAACAGCCTCCCGAAGCCATGGAAGGCCACACCATAACAACGGAAGAGCAAATAACAAGACAATAAGTTACAAAATATTACATTACGTCGCGACAATCAGGCCTGGACCTCGGCGCTCCAGCGCTTCGCAGATCGCCTGCGGCGGTCGCGCATCGACGATTACCCCGGCTGCCAATTCGAAGCGCGGAATGCGCAGCGGCGTCAGCCGGCCGAACTTCGAGCTATCGAGAATGAAGTAGGCCTTCGCTGCCATCGCGATCATGCGCGAGCGCTGCTCGGCACCATTGCGGGTAAAGTCAGTCACCTCACCGTCCGGCGACAATCCGCCGCCGCCGAGGAAAGCCACATCCACCCGGAAATGGCTGATCGCCTCAAGTGCATCGATGCCGACAGCCGCCTCCTCTGCCGGATCGATCTCACCACCAAGCATATGCACCCGCACCAGCGGCTGGCGACACATCTGCAGCGCTATCGAAAGGGAAGTCGTACAAATCGTTAGGTTTTTTCGCTCTGACAGGGCATGGGCCACCGCAAGCGTCGTCGTGCCGGAATCGAGAAACACGACCATGCCGTCGCGCACGAGACCCGCTGCAGCCCTGCCAATCGATGCCTTCGCCGCAGCATTTTCACCACGCCTCTCCGTGAAGGCGGCCTCGGTCGGCTCGAACAGCGTCGCGCCGCCGTGAACGAGATCAAGTTGGCCTCGCTCCGCCAGGTGTTTCAAGTCACGACGGATCGTCTGGCGCGACACATCGAAAAAATCGGCAAGCTCGGTGATGCTGACCGTGCCATCGGCGGCTAGACGGCGGAGGATTTCGCCATGACGGCGGGGAGCAAGGGCACGAGCGCTTTGAGTATCTGACATGCGGATATCTGCGATCATTTTTGGTGTTTTGACAAGACGCGTCGCAAAACGCGTCACCGCAACCCAACTTCGCCTTCATTCTCCCGGTCTGAAGCGCATCAAACCACGGGCCCGCGCATAATCACGCATGAAAGATGTCTATTTATGTTTCATAATGTAACTCTTCTTTGCATCTTGATCTCAAGCACTCATTGACGCAAAGGGAGGCAGGCAGTGCAACAGGCATGCACACAAGGCCGTCGATTTACCTTCTACCTGCTCGACGGCTTCACGCAGCACGCATTCACCTCCGCGCTTGAAGCGCTTCGCCTCGCCAATGATGTCCTGGGCAGGCCTCACTATTGTTGGCGTACCGTGACACGCGACGGCCAGCCTGCGCTGTCAAGCTGCGGCATGCGCTTGATGGCCGACGCAGCGCTCACCTCTGAGCGGGACGGGCTGCAACAACCTGAGCGTCCCCACATGATCGTAGTCTGCGGCGGCCGCGCCATTCCCCCTGCCGACGGAAAGGCCGAAGGCTGGCTGCGGCTGTCCCGGCGGGGAAGCATTGCCATCGCTGGACTCGCAGGCGGCCTCTACAGCCTGGCACGGGCCGGCGTGCTCGATGGGCGTCGCTGCGCCGTGCATTGGGAGCACTTTCCGGACTTCTCCGAACGGTTCTTCACGACGAAAGCCCGCCAGACGGCCTTCGAGATCGACAGCGACCTCTATACCTGCGCCGGCGGCAATGCCCCGTTCGACATGTTCCTGCGCATTGTCGAAGATGATCTCGGACGGGACGTAGCAAATCGCGTTTGCGAGCTGGCTCTATCGGAACGGGTCCGCAGCGCCGGAGAGCGCCAGCGGCTGCCGCTTCAGACCCGCGTCGGCATCGATAACCGTCTGCTGATCGACATCATCGAGCAGATGGAGGCGAACCTCGCCGATCCATTGAAACTTGCCCACATAACTCCCACGACTGGATTGTCGCGCCGTCAGATAGAACGCCTGTTTCGGCGCGAGATGGGGCGCTCCCCCAAGCGCTACTATCTCCAGCTGCGGCTGGAGCGCGCGCACCTGCTTCTCGTCAATTCATCGCTTCCCGTCTTCGAGATCGCCGTGGCATGCGGATTTTCCTCGGCCTCGCATTTCTCCCGGACCTACAGGGAGACCTACGGCTGTACGCCGCAGCGCACGCGCCTGGCAGAACTGGCGCACCGCCGGCCTTCGCGATCGACCTCAGGAGAGCCTGGTCGTGTGCTGCCCGACATGAAGGTCGCCTAGGCGACCGGCGGGGCCTCAGCCCATTGCCAAGGGAGAAGCCCGGCAGCCGAACGCCACCCTGTCCCGACACCGTAAGGCCTACCGCCACGCCTGCGTGCGCGCGAGTAGCCCGCGTGTGACCCCCGCATGGATGAGCTTGGCGACGACATTGGTGTAGAAGATCATCATGCCCATGGCCGCAGCCGGCGCGATGTCGCCGGCATCATCCATGTTGAGCACGGCGACCGACGCAAGCTTGGTGTCGGTTGAATAGAGAAAGACCACGGCGGAAACCGTCGTCATGGCGTTGACGAAGAGATAGATGCCGATGTTGAGGATCGCCGGCAGGCAGACCGGCAAAGTGACCCGGAAGAACAGCCGGTGGAAGGGCTGCTTGAGCGACGCCCCGACGGATTCGAATTCCGGATCCATCTGCTTTAGCGCGGTCAGCGCCGTCAGGTGCGCCACAGTGTAGAAGTGCGTCACCGTGCAGACGACGAGGATCGTCATCGTGCCGTAAATGGAGCTGAGTGGATTGGCCGGGTTGTTGAAGAAGAAGATATAGGCCAGGCCCAGCACCATGCCCGGCACGGCCATCGGCATCATGGCGAGGAAATGAAAGACGCCCCTACCGAAGCGGAACCCGTCGGCCTTCTCGACCATGTAGGCGCCGGCAAAGACGATCACCGAGCCGAAGAATGCCGTCAGCAAGGCGAGCTTGATCGAATTGGCATAGGCCGCCCAACCGCCGCCATCCATCAGGTCGAAGGCGAAATTCTTCGTCGTCAACGTCAAGTCGTAGGGCCAGAACTTCACCAGTGCCGCGATCTGACACATGGCGATCATGCCGAGAATGTACAGGCTGACGAGGCACGAGAAGGCAAAGCAGAAGCCGTCCATGCGGACATTGCGCTTCGGCGCATAGGGCACCGCCCGCGCCGACAGCAGCGCCACCTGGCGCTTCTGCATCCTGCGGTCGACGGCAAAAGCGAGCACCGCCGGCACCAGAAGAATGACCGAGACGACAGCACCCATCTCGAAATTCTGCTGGCCGATCACCTGCTTGTAGATATCGACTGCCAGCATGCCGTATTGCCCGCCGATCACCTTGGGCAGTCCGAAATCGGTGATGACCAAAGTGAAGACGACGAAGGCGGCCGACACGAGGCCATAACGCGCGCCCGGCACCGTCACGGTGGTGAAAGTACGCCATTTGCTGGCCCTGAGCGATGCCGCGGCCTCGTAGTGGCGCGCATCGGCAACGGACAAGGCGGTCAGAATGATGAGGAAGGCATGCGGCAGCGTGAAGAACACCGAGCCGATGACGATGCCGATCGGACCGTAGATGGAATAGCCCAGCAGCCAGTCCTTGAAGACGCCCTGATTGCCGAAGAGATAGACCAGCGCAATGCCGGGCAAAAGCGACGGCACGAGGATCGGTATGGTGAGGATGCCCCGGAACAGCCCCTTGAGCGGCATGCAGCTGCGCGTCAACGCATAGGCGAGCGCAAACGCGATCGAAACCGTCACCACCGTGCTGATCGACGCCATCAGAACCGAGTTGTAGATCGAACGGGCGAGCGCCGGCGTCGAGAAATAGGTCTTGAAGTTTTCGACGCCGATGGTGCTGGCCGGGCGCAACACAACCCGGCGGAAGGTGGCGGAATCATATTCGCGCCACTCGGTGCCCTTCTCCAGCGTGGAGCCGGCGAGAAACGCCGTATCGTCCGTCATCCCACGAATGCGGTAATGGACGGGGCTGCGAAAATTGAACTGCGGGAAGAATTTCGTAGCGGCCAGGCGGCCGTCCGAATTTGTGGCCAGGTCCTTCTCGGTGGCAACGCCGAGTTCCCGGTTGAGCGCATCCGCAGTGACTGCCGTCGCCCAATTCTTCCCCGTCTCGTCGCTCACCTGAAATTCGAAGGCGCTCAGATCGAAGCGGTAGGTTGACATCGACTTCGACAGCATGACGAAAAGCGGCGCGCCCAGTGCGACGATCAGGTAGAGCCCGATGACGGCCATGAAGCCGAGTTTGACGAGGTCGTCGCGCGAGGCCTGCTGGCGCAGTCTTTTGCCCGGTGGGGCGTAGTCGATCGTTATGCTCATTGTCAGATGCCCCTCGGATAGAGCAATAGGCGTTCCCGCGGTATCTCGACCTGGATGACCCCGCCCGTTTCGATCCGCAGCCGGCGCACCGCATTGACCGAGAAATCGGCGACGAGGGGCCGATCTCCGAGCCGCGGCGCGGTCAGCCGCGTCCGCCAGAACATGCCGAGGAACTCCATCTCGTGCACTTCGGCATCGATCAGATTCTGCGGCGTCGCCGGCCGATCGAGCGAATGGACCGCGTGTGCGTCGGCGCCGTGCGGGATGATATCGACAGGGCGGACCACCGCCGTGGTCGGATCCCCGACGGCAAAGCCATCCGTTGGACAACAGAAGGCGGAATTCCCGATCTCGACCTGACCATCCGGCAGGACCTTTGCCTGGAACTGGTTGGTCTCGCCGATGAAGTCGGCAACGAACAGGGTCTTGGGATGACGATAGATTTCGGTCGGCGATCCGACCTGTTCGATGACGCCGTGGTTCATCACGACGATCCGGTCGGCCATGGCGAGCGCTTCTTCCTGATCGTGCGTCACCATGATGGTCGTGACACCGAGCTTCCTTTGCAGCGACTTGATCTCATGGCGCAGATGAACGCGCACCTTGGCGTCGAGGGCAGACAGCGGTTCGTCGAGCAGAAGCAGCCCAGGGGATATGGCGATGGCGCGGGCAAGAGCGATGCGCTGCTGCTGTCCGCCGGAAAGCTGGGCGGGATATTTCTTGGCTTGCGCCGAAAGCCCAACCGTTTCAAGCAGTTCGGCAACACGTGCCGCGACGTCCGCCTTCGAGCGGCCGGTGTTTTCCAGGCCGAAGGCAATGTTCTGCTCGATGGTGAGGTTGGGAAAGAGCGCATAGGACTGGAAGACGATGCCGTAGTCGCGCTTCGACGCGGGCAGAACCGAAATGTCGCGGCCATCCTGCCGAATGACGCCGCGTGTCTGCAGATCGAGGCCGGCGATCGCCCGCAAAAGGGTCGTCTTGCCGCAGCCCGACGGGCCGAGGAAACAGACGAATTCACCCTTGCCGATATCGAGCGAGATGTCGCGCAGCGCCGTGAAATCGCCATAGCTCTTCCAGAGATCGCGGATTTCGAGACAGGGGGATGACGGTGTGGTCTCCTGGTCAGAGGCGCGGGGAATGCTCGTGGGTGTCGGTTCGATCGACATGGCATGTCTCATCTGCAAGCTCCGCTGGCTGTCAGGGATTTCTGCAGCGCCGCGCGTCATAAGGGACGCACTAAGGTCACTGTAGCACTTTGAATTGCTGCATGTTTTCATCCTTAAATCGAATGCGACCCAAGGAGAGAATGCGACAGGCGGAGCGCGCATGCGCTCCGCCTGGGCCGATCAGCTCTTCGGTTCCGACTTTGCGTCGTAGCGCTTCTGCCATTCCTTCAGAATGGTGGCGCGATTGTTCGCGGCCCACTCGAAGTCGTTGTCGATCATCTTTGAAGCGATGTCGGTGGGCAGATGCTCGACCGGCTTGGCGACACCCGGATAAGCGACCACGGCATAGCCAGCATTGTACATTTCGTTGGCTTCCTTGGTGACCGACCAGTCGACGAGGGTCTTGGCGGCTTCAAGGTTTGCCGTGCCGGCAATGATCGCCGTCGCCTCGGCTTCCCAGCCCGAGCCCTCGCTCGGGAAGATGATGTCGATCGGCGCGCCGGCGCTCTTGGCCTTGGCGCCGGGGAACTCGAAGGAAACGCCGATGACAGCCTCGCCAGCACCGGCCATCTTGCAGGGCTTCGAGCCGGAATGCGTGTAGGCCGAGATATTCTCATGAAGCTTGTCCATGAAGGACCAGGCCTTCTCCTCACCCCACATCTGCATCCAGCCGGAGACGTCGAGGAAGCCGGTGCCCGACGAGCTCGGGTTCGGCATGACGATGTGGCCCTTGTACTCAGGCTTCGTCAGGTCGTCCCAGCTTGCAGGGGCCTTCAGCCCGAGCTTTGCGCCCTCGACCGTGTTGTAGCAGAGGGCCGCAACATAGGCGTCCATTCCCACCCAGCTCGGCGGTGTGTCACCGTCGACGAACTTCTTGTCGAGCGCCTCGACGCCCTTGGGCTGATACGCCTCCAGCATGCCCTCAGTCTTCAGGAGAAGCAGCGATGTGGCAGCAAGTCCCCAGACGACGTCCGCCTGCGGGTTGTCCTTTTCGGCGAGCAGTTTTGCCGTCATGACGCCGGTTGAATCCCGGACCCAGTTGATCGTGATATCGGGATGCGCCTTCTCGAAGGTTGCCTTGTAGCGATCAAGGTCGACAGCTTCGACAGCGGTGTAAACGGTGAGCGCGGTCTGGGCGGAAGCAATGACGGGAAGAGCCACAGACATGGCGCCGGCAAGCATAAAAAACATGTGTCTGGTCATGCTGAAAATCTCCTCTGGAGGCCTGGAAAAATCCGGGAAGCATGGCGGGCAATCTGTCGCTGCCCTTGTCTTGCACGCTTCAGGAGGCATTCTGCGTGGGTGCATTCAATTAGTAAAATTTATTATTCTTATCATTAGCAAAGTAAAATCTATAGGTCTTCTGCCGTCTCACTGGCATCTGCTGCCGATTGATGAAGAAGCGAACGCCTGCATCAGCGAGCGGCAGATGCAGACAATGCGGCTCGCAACAGGCCCCAAGAAAAAGGGAGCTGTCGGTCGACAGCTCCCAGAAATGGTGGTCAGGCAGGGGACACCCGGATCACCAGGGCCCTGATCACCAGGGCAGGGAAAACGTCTTGACGTTGGTGAAGCTCTTCATCGCTTCGATCACACCTTCTTTGTAGCCATTGCCGGAATCCTTGATGCCGCCGAAAGGAGACATCTCGATGCGATAACCGGGCACTTCCCAGATGTTCACCGTACCGACCCTGAGACCGGCGATGTATTTCTGCATGCGGCGGAAGTCGTTGGTGCAGACGCCCGACGACAGGCCGAAGGCGGTCGAGTTGGACAGCGCAATCAGGGCATCGTCATTATCGGGTGCCCGCACGATCGGGATGATCGGCGCGAAGGTTTCCTCCATCACGAGTTCGCTCGAATGCGGCACGCGATCGACCACGATCGGCGGCAGCAGGGCGCCGCGGCGGCCGGGATCGTAGAGGATCTCCGCTCCCTCTTCGGCAGCCTTGTGCACGCGACGCTCGAAGGTTTCGGCGGCTCGGGCATGGACGACCGTGCCCAGTTCCGTTGCCCGATCCATCGGGTCACCGAAGCGCAGCTTCTTGGCCCGTTCCAGAACGAGCGGCACGAAGCGGTCGGCCACGCTTTCCTGGCACAGAATACGTTTGACGGCCGTGCAGCGCTGGCCCGAGTTCTTCGTCGCGCCGGCGACCGCCAGGTCCGCCGCCTTTGCCAGGTCGTCATCCGACAGATCATTGAGGATGATCAGCGGGTCGTTGCCGCCGAGTTCGAGGATCTGGCGCTTGTAGTGGGCGTTCGCCGCGATCAGCTTTCCGACTGGCACGCTGCCGGTAAAGGTGATGAGGTCGAAGTTTGGGTTGGTCATCATTTCCATCCCGATATCCGCCGGCCAGCCGGTCACCACCGACAGCATTTCCGGCGGCAATCCGGCCTCGTAGAGAATGTCGGCGAAAATGAGCGCCGTCATCGGCGTCAGCTCCGTCGGCTTCAGCACCACGCAGTTGTTGGTGGCAATGGCCGGCGCAACCTTGTGCGCCACCATGTTGAGCGGGTGGTTGAAGGGGGTGATCGCCGAGATGGCGGTCAGCGGCTCGCGCATCGTGAAGATCTTGCGCGCCTTGCCGTGTGGGGTGAGATCGCAGGAGAAGATCTCGCCGTCATCGCGAATGCACATCTGACCCGACAGCGTCAAAACGTCGAAGGCGCGGCCGACCTCGTAGAGCGAGTCCTGCTTCGATATGCCGAGCTCCAGCGTGATGACATCGGAGATCTCCTCCTTGCGGGCGACCAGCATTTCGGCCGCCTTTAGCAAGATGCGCTGGCGCTCGTAGCGTGTCAGCTTCGGCTGGTAGGCCGCCGCGATCTCGAAGGCCCTGCGAGCATGTTCGGCGTTGCCTGCCGGAACGGTGCCGATGACGGCATCGTTCCAGGGATAATGCACCTCGATCAGCCCTTCGGCATCGACGTGTCTGCCGGCGATACGCATCGGCTCATGGCGAATGGCGAATGTCGTTTCCACCTTGGTCATCGTCCGCTCCCTAGTTTGCCGGCTGCGCCGCCGCGACGAGCGCATAGTAGAAGGCGTCGAAGTTGCGCAGCGTGGCCGCGGAAACAAGTTCGGGCAACTTGCGGTTCGAGATGAAGGGCACCTGCTGCTCGGTGAGGCCGCCGTGCGAGCGCAGCGGTTCGTTCAGCGCAGCAAGATCGTGGCGATGCTCGCTGGTGCCGAGCGTCTTGTTCTCGGACGAGATGATGACGATATCGCCGATGCGGTCATCCGGCAGTTCGAAACGCATGCAGGCTTCGGGTCGCGAAAGCACGAGGTCGATGCCGCCGATTGCTGCCAGCCGCTCGATGATCTCTTCCTTGTCGGCGCGTTCCGGCAGGTAGGCGGTCGCAAACGAACCAAGCGCACCATGGTGCACGACGTAGGGATCCGTGATCGGCAGGATGACGCGGGCAGCGTCCTTTCCGAGCCACTCGTCGAGTACGTCCTGCACGTAGATGACATCGGGAGAACCATCGGCCTTGTGCTTCGGCTTCATGCCGTGATCGGCCGTCACGATGATCGCCGCACCAAGCGCGTCGAGTTGGGTCAGGTACTTGTCGAACATCTCGTAGAAGGCGTTCGCCGCCGGGACGCCCGGCGCATATTTGTGCTGCACGTAGTCCGTGGTCGTCAGGTACATGACGTCAGGAGCGAATTCCTTCAGCAGTTTCACACCGGCTGCAAAGACGAATTCCGAAAGTTCCGCCGAATAGACCTCCGGCACCGGGCGCCCAAGCCAGGCCGAGGCATTATCGATGCCGTGTTCCGCCTTGGTCGACGTGTCGGACTTTTCGGACGAGAAGCAGACCGCCCTGCCCTCGTCGAACTTGAGGCCGTGACCGAGAAGCGCACGGAGCTTGTCCTTGGCGGTGACGACCGCGACCTTCGCGCCGGCATCGTAGAAGGCCTTGAAGATGGTCGGCGCGCGCAGGAAGCGGGGATCGTTCATCATCACTTCGTTGCCGGTCTGCGGTTCGTAGAGGTAGTTGCCGCAGATGCCGTGAATGGCCGGCGGACGGCCGGTCGCAATGGAGAGGTTGTTGGGGTTGGTGAAGCTCGGGATGACGCTGAGCGCGGTGCGCTCCGTGCCCGTCTGGCGCATGCGGGCAAGTGTCGGCATCAACCCGGCGTTGATGGCCTCGTCGAGATAGGCCGGCTCGCAGCCATCGAGGCAGATGGCGATGGCTGGGACGTTTGGCCAGGGATAGCTGCGCCGGTTCGCGGTGACGGCGACGTTGATCTTGGACATCTGGTTCATCGGGAAAATCCTATCGTTCATTCAGGCGGCGAGACGGCTGCGTTCGGCAAGGGCGATCGCCGGAGGCGCAGCATTGGCGACCCCCATTTCGGTGAGGGATGCGCGCGCGGCCTCGACCACGCGGCGCATCACATGTTCATCCATGCGGCCGATGCAGCCGACGCGGAAGCTGTCGACGACCGTCAGCTTGCCGGGATAGATGATGAACCCCTTCTCCTTCATCAGGTCGTAGAAGCGATCAAAGGCGAAAGCCGGATCGGCAGGGCTGAAGAAGGTAACGATGATCGGCGACAGCCACCGGTCGGCAAGCAGGGTCTCGAAGCCTGCCTCGCGCATGCCGGCGACCATGACGTCGCGATTGCGGGCATAACGCGCGCCGCGGGCGGAGACTCCGCCTTCCTCGCGATGCAGCCGAAGGGCCTCCAGGAATGCAGCGACGACATGCGTCGGCGGCGTGTAGCGCCACTGACCGGTCTTGTTCATGTAGTCCCATTGCGCGTGCACGTCGAGGCTGAGCGAGTGGCTGCGGCCCTTGGCGGCCTCCAGTTCGCTTTTGCGGGCGATGACGAAGCCGAAGCCAGGCACGCCTTCGATGCATTTGTTGGCTGAGGAAACGATCGCCTCGTAGCGGAAGTCGGCAACGCCGGCCGGTACGGCACCGAAGGCGCTCATCGAGTCGACCAGCAGCTTGCGGCCTCTGGCATAGACGACCTCGGAGATTTCCTTCAGCGGATTGAGGATGCCGGAGCTGGTTTCGCAGTGGACGACGACCACGTGGGTAATGGCCGGATCCGCGTCGAGCGCAGCGGCAACCTCGGGTCCGCGTGGCGGCATGTAATCGCCCTTGTCGATCGTCACGTGGTCGCGGCCGAGATAGGCGAGCGTCTGGGCGATGCGCTTGCCATAGGCGCCGTTCATCAGCACCAGCACCTTGCCGTCGCGGGGAACGAAGCTGCCCAGCATCGCCTCGACCGAGAACGAACCGCTGCCCTGCATCGGAACGCAATCGAACTCGCCCTTGGCATCGCCGGCAATATCGAGAAGCTGGCGACGCAGGTCGGCAGTCATCGCACGGAAATCACCGTCCCATGATCCCCAGTCCCTAAGCATAGCCTCCTTGACTTCATAGGCCGTCGTCAGCGGACCGGGCGTCAGCAGATAGGGCTCGCCCAGTCTCGGCGTTTCCAGCGGTGCGATGGTTCTGTCAGAAGCGGTGTTTGGCATTGTCCGTCCTCACGTTGGCGTCTCCGGAACCGACAATGCGGTGGACGGATATATATGTAAAATCGTTCTTTTGTATGAATCTATAAGCTTCACTTATACATCTATGCCGCCGGAACGAGGCGGCTTTCGAGCAGATCCCCGGTCTCGCGAAGACGGGGATAGGCCATCGTCGTGACCAGTGAATTGAGCTCTTTCAGCGCACGCACGATCTCCAGATGCATGTCGCTGGATTGGATGCTGGCAGCAATTCCCTGCCTCAGCCGCTCAAGGTGGCTTTGACTGCTTTCCTGCACCAGCCGGCGCACGTGTTCCTTCTGGCGCACCATCTCGCGGGCAATCACCGGTTCGGGCGAGACCAGCAGATTGGCGGCAAGTTTCACGTTCGAAAACACTGCGTCATGCAGCGCCGTCAGTTCGTGCCAGCCGGCTTGCGAAAAGGCGCCCGCCCCTTCCAGCCGCTCCTCCGCCATGCGCAACAGGCTCTTCGACACCACGTCGCCGGCATATTCCAGATGAATGGCCGCCTCGGTGAGTTCGATGCCGCGCCGGGACTGCTCCTCCGTCAGCACACCTCTATTAACTGCGGCGATAAAGAGCTTGATCTCGCTATGTGCGCGATGGATGTCGCCGTCGATGCGGCGCAGCGCATCGACCGTCTCGGGCGTTGGCGACGCGATTACCCCCATGACCGGTTCGAGTAAACGCGTGATCAGGTTGCCCATATGGAGCACTTCGCGAGCGGCCGCCGCCAAAGCCTGCGCCGGCTTTTCGATCAGAGACCGGTCGAGCGCACTGACATGCGCTGCAAGACCGGCATCTTTTCCCCCAGCGTTGTCAGGCGTGAGAACGCGAACGATGCGCGCCATCAGACCACACGATATGAGACCCAGGAGCACCAGTGCAGCATTGAACAGCACGTGCAGATTGACGAGCTCGGCAGCGACCGTCGTGCCAGGCAGCCACGCAAAAGAGAGCTGCGCGGAAAACAGCGCAAAGACTGCGGCACTGAACAGCGCGCGAAAGACGAGATTGCCAAGCGGCAGCCGCCTGCCTTCCACCGGCAGGCCTCGGGTCAGCCACAGGGCGATCAGCCCACCACCAAGGTTGACGCCAAGGATCAGGGGAATGCCGACATCGAGCGGCAGCAGGCCCTTTGCGGCAAAGGTCAGGATCAAAAGGATGGCCGCGACGCTGGAATGCAGGCCCCAGGTGAAGACCGCAGCCACGATCATGACCGTGAGAGGGTCTTTGCTCAGCATGTCGATCGCTGCCGGCAGCAATGGGCTTTGACCAAGCGGAAGGGTCGCATGGCCGATCATCTGCAGCGACAGGAGCAACAGGCCGATCCCGAGAACCGCACGCCCGGCCTCGACCGGCTTGCGAGCGCACGCCTTGAGATGCAGGAGGCCGCCGGCGGCAATCAGCAATGGCGCCAGCCAGTGCAAATCAAAACTCAAGATCTTGACGACAAGGGCAGAGCCCAGGTCCGCGCCGAGAAGGACCGCCAGCCCGACTTCGAGGCTCAGAGCTCCGCTCACGGCAAAGCTGGCGGCGAGCATCGCAACCGCCGTCGAACTCTGCAGGGCAATTGCAATCAAACAGCCGTAGGCTGCCGCGCGGGGCCTGCCGCCAGCCCCTCCAACGGCACGGGTGACCACGTCGCCGCAGGCAGCTTCGACGCCCTTCTTGACGAGGCTGACGGCATAAAGCAGCAGGACTGTTGCGGCGGTAAGTTCAAGGGCGACAGCCGAAAGATTCATAGGCGCGCTCCGGAAAGGGTTAACTCCGGAAATTATCTTTTGCCCCTTTACATAAATCAAATCGTTCGTTCTGATGGTTCCATAGATAGAATTTATCTGTGGGGATGTTACCGTGCGCTATGTCCAGCTCCGTGCCTTTCACAATGTGGCCATCCACGGCGGCTTCTCGCGGGCAGCCGAGGCGCTCTTCCTGACGCAGCCCGCCGTCTCCGATCAGGTTCGCAAGTTGGAGGAGGAGTATGACGTCCTGCTCTTCAATCGAAACAAGAAGCAGGTGACGCTGACCCAGGCGGGCCAGCAGCTTCTCGAAGTCACCCGGCGCATGTTCGACGTCGAGCAACAGGCACTCGATCTTCTCTCGGAGTCGCGCGCATTAAGGGCTGGAAAGCTGCGGATCGTCGCGGATGCCGCACACCATCTGCTGCACATCCTGGCCGCCTTCCGGCGGGCCTACCCGACCGTGCAGGTTTCGATCGATGCGGGCAACACGGAAACCGTCATCACCAGCCTGCACGCCTATGAAGCGGATATCGGCGTTCTCGGCGAAGTCCCGCAGGCCGGCGACTTCGACGTTCTGAAGCTCAATTCGACGCCGATCGTCGCCTTCGCAAGCCGCGATTATCCTTTGGCGACATGTCAGAGCGCCACCTTCGCAGAGCTTGCAAAACATCCGCTCGTCATGCGCGAGCGAGGTTCCAAGACCCGCCAGAAGCTCGAGGCCATGGCCGCACAATGCGGCGTCACGCTGACGCCGCTGATCGAGGCCGAGGGCCGCGAGGCGGTTCGCGAGATCGTCGCTGCCGGCGGCGGCGTGGGTTTCGTCTCATCCGCCGAGTTCGGCCAGGACACGCGTCTCGTGCCGATCAAGATCGATGCCCCGGAAATGCTGATGGACGAAGCGCTCATCTGCCTGCGCGAACGCAGCAACGGGAAACTTGTCCATGCATTCTATGAAATAGCGCGCAAACTTACACAAAGTGCAGAAGACGTCACGGCAGGCGATGCCAAGCCGTCGGGCGCAGCAACTCGCGCCTGACCGGCGATAGACCGCAGTTTTAGGAGCAACGCCTTCGCAGCGGTTCACCACGCAATTGGAGGCATGCAGAAGACCCGCTCCAGCCTTGACGGCAAAAGTGTCGGAATGTGCTGGAGCCGAGATAGTGCGGGCCGAACAGCATCAACCGTCCGAATTCCTATCCGAAATCGGCCATGCCTGCCGAACGGCCACGCGCTCTTCTAGCAGTTATAAACGCCTGCGGCACAGCGCCGGGTCGTGCGCCGCGCGGCACCGGCCACACTGACCGGCGTCAACGGCCGGCCGACTACGGCAACGGCCTCAGAGGTAAAGGTGGGGATCGCGAGAACTGGCGCATCCTTCGCCAGCTCGCCGATGCCAAACAGAACTGCCCAAACAAGGCAGATAATTGCTGCGCGCTTACGGAAGGTCATTTTTTATCTCCTACCTTGAAGTTCTCTGGCAATTCACCCAGGTTGTGCTGGAGGTCGTTCACATCGATCTTTTCGGCATTCGACGCATTCTTGAAGTCGAAATCACCCGGCGCAACGGCCGCCCCGGATTTCCAATCCCTGATCTGGATGCTGTATTCCGGCCCACCCTTCACCTGCCCGGAGGTTATGACCAGGCGGCAGGGATAGGGCTCTGCCCCGTGCGCGATCCAGATCTGGAAATCGACATCGTCTTTGCGGAAGGCGAGAGAATCGCACTCCACGCCATTGACGACGCCGCTTCCCAGATCCTTAGAATCATACACCCCTTGCATCAATTCGTCATATGCACCGGTCATCAACAGGTCGGCGGCCGGCAAAGGCAAGTTGTACTTGTCCTTCAGCTCGTCGATCAGATGATCGACTGTCCCGGGTATTTCGACCTGCGTGTATTTGTTGAGGTTCTTGCCCAGGAGTGTCAGCGTCTTTCCATCGAACAGCGCCTCGCTGTCGACAAAGCCGCCCGAACGGGTCGTGTGTACCTTGTCGGGCCGACTGAGGGTCACTGTCCCCGAGCTTGCCAGTCCGAGTTTCTGATCACTGTTGGTGACGACCTGGAAGGTGGAATCATAGCCGAACGACAGGGCATTCTGAGCCGCCAGGTAGTCGGTCATGGCCTTGAGCAGTTTCTTGGCTTCGGCCGAGTCGGTGACCCGGACGAGCTCGACGCGGCGGTTGAGAGCCCGGCCATCGGCCGTATCGTTGCTGGCAATCGGCTGGGCCTGTCCGACGCCTCCCGTCGTCAGCCTGGCGGCATCGATTCCGCGTTCGACGAGAGCCGCCTTGATGACCTCTGCACGCTCGGCGGAAAGGCGCAGGTTGGTCTCCTCATTACCGCTGGTATCGGTATGGCCGACAATTCTCAGGCCCCATTCAGGGAAGTTCTTGAGCGCCGCAGCGATGTCGTCAAGAAGTCCTTCCGCTCCAGGTCGCAATGTCGCTTCCGACATTGCGAAGCGCAGACCGTGAACGTCGTACTGTTCCCTGGTCTCTAGTGCCTGTTGCATCTCTTCCTTGCTGTATTGCTTGGAAGGCTCCTGCATGTTCTGGGCCAAGGTGGGGGCGGCCGCCAAAAGGGCGACCGTCACGAGCAGTCGTCTGACCAACCCGCGATGCCGCGATGTGATCCCGCCGGCTCTCTGTCCGATACCTTTGTGTTCCTTGTAGTTGAGCATCGTTGTGGATGTGCTTAGCATCGAATGACTCCTTCTCACTGACGTGTGAATTTGACTATCGCGCACTGCTTGCTGGTACGAACAACATCTACCTCTGACGGTAGATACCTCGTCGGACGTCTTGCGCCGCAGCGAGCCGAGGCCGTGACTCGCGCAGCGAGAGCGGTTCGCAGTAATTTGCGAACCGCTGTTGGAAAATCTGCCGGCATGCCGGAAGGGGAGTGTTACTTCCCTTTCAGCGCGTTGAACGTATCCACATAACCGCGCCCGACTGCACGGACCCCGCGGCCGATGTCGTCGTAGACATCGTCTGGAAGATTGGCGAAGGAGACGCGGACGCTCCAGTTCGGCGCATCGAAGCCGCCGCCATTGAGCAGCACGATCGAATGATCCTCCGCCAGCCGGTAGACCAGATCGAGCGGATGCACATTCGCTTTCAGCCAGGTCACCATCTCCTCGCCGACATATTTGCGCAGCCAGAACTCGAAATCGATCGTTCCATAGTAGCCGGCAAAGTTTGCATTCGGCTGCAGGTCGAGCGGCAGTCCCTCAAGCAGCATGTTCACCCGGTCGGTGCAGATCGCCATGCAGGCCTTCTGGTAAACCTTGTCCGTGTCCATCAGTTCGCTGATCGAGAACATGGTCATCATCACCTGTTGCGGTAACGAGAGCCCCGCGGTGTGATTGAGCGCGACGTCGCGGCTATCGGCAACGATGCGATCGATCATCTTGAGCTTGCGCGGTTCGAGCGTGATCGAGCGGTATCGATTGTCCAGCGCCTCCAGTTCCTTGGCCGGGAGCTTGGTCAAGAGATCGTCGAGAATGTTTTTCTCGTTGATGCCGATGACGCCGAGACGCCATCCCGTGCAGCCGAAATACTTCGAATAGGAATAGACGCAGATGGTGTTGTAGGGCAGCTCGCACATCAGCGAGCGGAAGTTCGGCACGAACGTCCCGTAGACGTCATCGGTCAGAAGGATGAGGTCCGGCCGCTTGGTATTGACCAGATCGACCAGCTTTTTCATCGTCTGCGGATCGATTGCCATCGACGTCGGATTGCCCGGATTGACGACGAAGAATGCCTTGATCTTCGGGTCCTCGAGCTTGCGGATCTCCTCGTCGGAATACTGGAAGCGGTGCTCCTGCGTCGCTCTGACATGGACGGCCTTGAACGCATAGTCCTCGAGTTCCGCAATCTCGATATAGGGGGTAAAAATCGGCGTGCCCATCGCGATCGTGTCGCCCTTCTTGAGGATGCGATTGGCGATCAGCGACTTGAAGATGTAGCACATCGCCGCCGTTCCCCCTTCAACGGCGTAGAGATCGAACTTGCCGATCGGCGCATTTGCGCCCATTGCCCACATCAGGTAGCGATGCGCGACTTGCTCGGCATGCACCAGCATCCGGTCCGGGACGGGATAGTTGTCGCCGATTATCGAGTCCGTCAGTTCGAAAACGAAGGCGTCGGCATCGAAACCGAACATCTTGACGCCGTGCTCGACCATCCTCGACAGGAAGTCGGCGCCCGGGTCCTCGGCATGTTTTGCCAGCCACGCGTCGAAGCGCGCCGCGATACCCTTCATCTGGGGCATGCCACCGAGGCCCGCCGCCGGGTTGTCCATGGTCCGCCGGCTTTCGGTCAGGGCGAACTGGCCGAAGAGGAAGAACCCCTCGCGCGGGGTCGTTGCGATCCAGTTTGGATTTCCACGGCCGGCATTGAGCAGAGCATTCGTCGATTTCTGTGCGCTGCGCTTGGCAAGCTTCATGAGGCCGTCCTTGATTTCGAACGGGCTCATCTTCTCGTATTCGCGATAGTCGATGTCTGCCATGAGTCATTCCTCCCTGTGAACTGCAAGGCCCGCCGAAGCGGCCAAGTCGAAACAATAGTGAACGAATGCACGATGATCGTGTGGCACGGCCGGCAGCACGCTGCCGACTGTTGCTTCAGAACTTTATTCTGGCGCCGCCCAGAACAGCGAAGCTATCCTGGAGGTCGGCGGTCTCTTGATCTAAGGAGTAGGTCCGGGCTCCAAGATAGAGTTCCGTCTGCAGATAGTCGAGATTCTGGACAATCTGTGCCCCGAAGGAATCGCTGTTGCTGCCCTTGCCCGCAATGTCCTTGCCGAAATAGGCGTCGACCGAAAACGCGGTTTTGCCGACGTCGAAAATATCAGTCTGATAGCCGACCTTCACGTAGCCATAGTGTCCATCGACCGTTTCCTTGTCGGAATAGGCCGCGGCAAGGGTGAGGCTGAGACCGGTATCAATATGCAAGACGGAAACGGACGCGTCGTAAATCGAGTTGCCGTCGCCTGGCCTCGAAAAGGCAACTGCGGCACCGACCTTGAAGGCATCATAGGTCTCATCGTATCGAACCGCCATGTCCCACACGGTAACGTCGGTTTCTTCGGGCACGACCTGTGTGCCGACCGAGCTCGCAAAGCTGAATCCGCCATACGAAGGCGTGTCATATCGGGCGCGGAACTTGCGACCGAGACCATCATAGTTGGTGAACGCGTCCTTGACCTTTACCGTCGAAAGCGTCCCGTCATCGTTGCGGAAAAACGGTCCCCCGGCCATATCAGAAACAAGCGAATAGCCGACCACGCCCGTGCCGGACAGATCGACCTCGGCCGTCGTGTCCGACGCCATGCTGCCCTGGCCGAACCAGAACTTGCCGTATTCCTTCGAGTCGAGGTAAATTTCCGCCTTGCGCAGCAGGTCAGTCCCCCAATCATAGTGGTCCTTGTTCAACTGGTTGACGTTGGTTGTCGAATAAGGGTTCCATTCCCATTCGAGATTGGCGCCGAACGACCAACCCTTTTCCATGAGGGTGTATGCGCGAAAGCCCGCCCGCGTGGACGAGTTGCCGTTGTCGACCGGAAAGTAGTTATCCGTTGCCCCGCCGTCATCGTAGACCAGCAGGCCCTTGTTGATCTGGCCGTAGAATTCAAAATAGGCATTGTCGTCGCCGACCCGCAGCTTGGGAATCCAGTGTTCCGGAGCCTTGCTGGCCTCCGTGGGCTGCACCGCCGGTTTTACCGCCTCCTGCGCCGACACGGGCCCTGCGCCCGCCAGTGCAGCGATGAGAAGCGCAGGCGGAACAATGTATAGTGTCTGTCGCATCAAAAGCACCTTTCAGATCATTGGCGATTCGCATCGTCGATTCGCAGTCAGTATTCGTCTTTTTACTATGAAAGTCTGTTGCGAATTCTAGCATGCAGCAGCGTCGCCGCTGATTGATTAAACTTGCCGTTTTTCATCCCGAGACGATACCGACGATCACCGTTCCCCAGGTCGTGAGCAGGATATGGCCGATGGGAACCGCCGGCGTGTAGCCAAGGACGGCAACAGTGCTTCCCGACCTGTCCTGAACCGCCGCCATGCCGGCTGTCATGGTCTGTGCCCCCGCGAGCCCGCCCAGCAGCAAAATGGGGTTCATGCCAAGCACGTAACGCCCGAAGTATAGGCCGACAATCAACGGAGCCATGGTGACGATCATGCCGCCGAACAGAAGTCCGACGCCCGCTTCGGCGATGGCGGATGCAAACACAGGTCCGGCATGAAGACCGGTCATCGCGACAAAGGCGGCAAGACCAAGCGAGGTCATGAGCGACACGGCGGCATCCGGTATTCGGCCGAAAAGCGGGAAGCGCGTGCGCAGGTGCCCCACCGTTAACCCAGCCAGGAGCGTGCCCACACTGGTGCTGAGCGAAATCCGCATGTCACCGATTGGAAACGTGACGAGAACGCCGACAAGCCCGCCAAGGAAGATCGCAAAACCAAGGACCAGGAAGTCTGTCGCCGTCGTCGGCGCGACCACGACACCGATGCGCTTGGCGGCGCTTGACACGACGGCCTCCGGTCCCACCAGGCGCAGGATATCGCCGCGTTCCACCGTGATCCCCGGCGCGATGGGTATATCCTGCCCCCCACGCGTAATAGCGCGCAGGTAGAGGCTGCGTGTCCAGCTTTCCTTGGCGACAGCCGCGATGCTTCGGCCCTTGAGATCAGGGCTTGTCAGCAGCACATCAGAAACCGATACCGGGACATCGAGCAGTTCGCGATCCTCGATCTCTTCGGCGCGCGGTCCGAGGACGCCGACCAGCGCCTCCCTCGTTCCGGATACGGCAACGATATCACCGGGGTTGATCACGACCTCCGGGGCCGCCTCGATGATTGCTTCCCCTCGACGCAAGCGCTGAATGAAAAGCCTGTGTTCTGGATACGTCGCCTCGGCGGCGGCTATCGACAGACCAACAGCTGGCGCGCCGTCCGCGATCTGGTAAGCGCGAATCTCGAACCTGTGCCAGGCGGAGGAGACACCGACCGCTTTGCGGGTAATTCCGTACTCCTTCTCCAGCTTCAACGCCTCGGCAACGAGATCGATGCCAAGCAGTCTGGGGCCGACGACACTGCAGAACAGAATGACGCCAACCGCGCCGAAGACGTAGCAAACAGCGTCGGCCACAGCGATGTGCGCAACGAACCGCGCGCGATCCGCCTCAGGCAGCGGCAGCGCATTGATTGCCTCGGTTGCTGTGCCCATCGCCGGGCTTTCGGTGAGGGAGCCCGACAGCAGTCCCGCCGCAAAACCGGGGTCGAGACCAAGGATTTTGGCAACCACGACGGCCATGAGCAGCCCGGTCACACAGACGACGACCGCAAGCAACACGGGCTTCATCCCATCCCGCTTCAGGGCTTGCAGGAACTGTGGTCCGACCGAGTAGCCGATGCCGAAGAGGAACAGGAGAAACAGCAGCGATTTCGCCATCCCGGCAATCGGCACATGGGCGAACTGCCCGATCAGGATGCCCGCAAACAGCGAGCCGGTTACAGGTCCGAGGCTGTAGCCGCTGAACTTGAGATCGCCGATCAGATATCCGATGCTGATAGCAAGGAATACGGCAAGCTCAGGATATTTGATCAGGAATTGCTCGACCCAAACCATGTCCAGATTAGCTCCCCCTTGCCCCGGGACGACGACGCCTTCACTGCCAACCCCAAACGCTCATGCAAAAAGTTAAGCCTCAAAAAAACCGATGTGACAGGCCGGATCGTAATCACCCGGCCAACTCGCTGTGGCCGCCGCTCCAGTCGTCAGTGCGTGCTGGATCACGACGGGGATGACCAAATCGAAACAATCGAGCGCCGATACATTCCGGCGCTACCGTGATTTTGGTTGACGCTTCGCCTTGGCGGCGACTGCGTCTGGCTTAACCAGCTTCAGTCCCCGCGCCTTCTCGTAGCCATGGATCTCTTTCACATCCAGTTTGCGCATGAAGTCGATCGTCTCCTGCGTCAGCACCTGCCCCGGCACCATGATCGGAAACCCGGGCGGATAGGGAATGACGAAATTGGCGGAGACCATTTCCGGCCCGTCCTTCAGGCGCCGGTCGCATTCGGCACCAATGAGGGGCACGTATTCGCACACAGACGCGTCATAAGCGTTGAAGAAGGCAGCGCGCATGTCGCCCTCCGGCGTCGTCCGCCCCGCATCTCCGCGATACACCTCGTGGAAGTGACTGAAATTGGGAAGGTCGGGCACATCGGTCATCAGCGACTTTACCCGTGCCGCGAAAGCCGCACGCTCGCCCTCCCCGCCGTCGGCCAGGCGCTTCTCGATGCCACGGCAGATCTCGACCAGAACACGGATTAGATGCGCAATATCGCTGCGGGTATTGTTGATGTTGGACTGTAGCAGCACACTGTTGCGCGACGTCTTGTTCAGCTGGATATCATATTCGTTCGCCAACAATCCCTTGAACTGCGTTCCATCAAAACCAGCCGTCCCGCACACCAGCGTCATGCGCGTGGGATCGAGGTAGAACTCGTCCTCGTTCATCGCCTTGACCGCTGTGGCCCAGGTCGAGCCGGGCGCCAGATAGTCCTTGAATCCTGATTGCCGGTACTCCGCCGGGATCATCTCATCGGCACCAAGAACACGGAAGTATTTCGAAATCAGCGGGTGCTCGTTGATCGCCCGGCGGATCTTGAGCGCGATCTCGATCGCGTTCATCACCAGTCCGTAACCGTCGAGTTCCATCTGCCTGCGTGCAATGTCGAGGCTGGCGATCAACTGCTGGTTCGGACTGGTCGAGGCATGGGTGAATACCGCCTCGTGGAACTGGGCCTCGACGTTGTGAAAATCGACATCCTTGACCAGCAACATTGAGCCCTGCCGGATCGCCGACATTGATTTGTGCGTCGAGTTGGTCTGGTAGACCCGAAGGCGGACAAGGCGCGGATCTGGGATCAGGCGAGCGGCGAGCAGTGCTTCATCGGAGGGATCCTTGCCGAGGTCGGCGCGCTGCTTTTCATAAGCGTCGACCGAGGCCGGATCGCGCAGCCAATCCTCGATATCGGCTGCCGCCCCCATGGCCGTGCGCGGACGCAGGAAGGGCGAAAACCGGGCAAACCCGGACCACGCCTCGTCCCAGAGGAAGATAAGGTCTGGCTTGATGGCTAGGCATTCCTCCATCACCCGCCTGACATTGTACATATGTCCGTCGAAAGTGCAGTTGGTGAGGTCAAGCAGCTTCAGCCGGTCGAGGCGCCCTTCCGCCCGCAAGGCCAGCAGCGCGCGCTTGATGGTGGCGAGCGGCACGGCGCCATACATCGAATACTCCGTCATCGGGAAAGCTTCGACGTAGTATGGCTGCGCACCGGTCAGCACCATGCCGTAATGGTGCGACTTGTGGCAGTTGCGATCGACAACCGCGATGTCGCCGGGCGCCAGAAGCGCCTGCACCGCCATCTTGTTGGAGGTGGACGTGCCATTCGTCACGAAGAAGACGTGGTCAGCGCCGAAGGCGCGTGCGGCCAACTCCTGAGAGCGCTTGATCGTGCCGGTAGGCTCCAGGAGACTATCAAGGCCGCCTGTCGTCGCGCTACTTTCCGCCAGGAACAGGTTGAGCCCATAGAACTCGCCCATGTCGCGGATCCAGTCCGACTTGAAGACGGACTTGCCGCGGGCGATGGGCAGGGCATGAAATGTGCCGATAGGCCGCCGCGCATATTTCTTCAGATTGTCGAAGAAGGGCGTTTCGTAGCGCGCCTGCACGCCTTCAAGGATGGCGAGATGCATCTCCAGCGGTTCCTCGACCGCGTAGAACACACGCCGAACCGCATCTGCGGCCGGATCGCCGGCGATCTTTTCCACCTGACGGTCAGACAGCAGATAGACGTCGAGCTCCGGCCGGATCCGCTTCAACCCGCGCGCCAGACGCAGCGCCGACATGTCCGGTCCCTCGGCTTCTCCAAGCGGATCAAGCACGGAGCGGAGCACCGGCGCGTCGTGACGCGAGCGATAGGGAAAACCCTCGGCGAGCACGACGGCAATGATGGCCGGGTTCAATGCGGCCGCACAGAACGCATCCTCAAAGGATCCCACCAGAACAGGCTCGTAGATGAAGCCATCCTCGGGCCGGCGTAGCCTGCGGATCTCGGCTGCGAACGCCTCCCACCGCACGGCCGGCTGGCTGTTGACGAACAGAACTTCGAAATACGGCCGGCGGCCGCCCGCTTCGCCGGTTCCGGGCGGCATGATGTCGACCACTTCGGTCGCCGACATCTCGTCATGAACGTCCCACTCGCTCGGGCGCCCGCGATAGGAATGGGAAAGAAGCCCGTTGGAGATGCGCCGCGCGAGTTTCGCCGCCCCGCCGGCATCGTTGGTGGCGATGCGCTCGGCCAGCGCCGAAAGCAATCGCCCACCCGGATAGGCGTGGTACTCCTCGGCCGGTGCCACTTCGGCGATCGCCGCCTCCAGCGCTGTCCGCTCGCCCCGGTTAGCGGCCCAGGCATCGGCCAATGTCGTGATCTCGCGCCAATTATCGGCCCGTGCCGAATGGATGAGCAGAAATTGATCAACATGCGTGGTCTTGTTTGGCATAACGCGCTCCCAACTCCGTTCTGAATCGGCTGCCCGCTGTCACCAGCCCGCGGTTCTCACTCAGTGGCAGCTACAGTTCCGGTCGCAAAATGAGACTGATACACTTCGAAAACCGACGCGGCTTCTGCCGATCCGAGCTTCGAAAGACGATCCATGACGGCCCGAAACGCTAGAGCGTTTCCGATTTAGACGAAGTCACAGAAACGCTCTATCTCTTTGTTTTTACGCATTTCCTGACGGAAAACCGCTTCACACTTTTCCTGGAAATGCTCTAGGTCATCATCATCACAAGAACCATGCCCCAGATCGTCAGCAGGGTGTTGCCGACGGCATAGGTAACGGTATAGCCGAGCCCCGGGATCTGGCTCTTGGCACGATCATTGATCATGCCGAGGGAGGCAGTCGTCGTGCGCGCGCCGGAGCAGCATCCCAACAGAATGGCAGGGTGGAACCGGAACACATACTTCCCGACATACATTGCCAGCACCAGCGGCACGGTGGTTGCGAATATGCCCCAAAGGAACAGGCTGAAACCAAGCTGCTGTAAGCCTGCAACAAAGCCTGGCCCCGACGAGATGCCGACCACGGCGATGAAGACGTTGAGGCCCACCGAATTCATGAACCAGACCGTCGATGTCGGAATCCGTCCGAATTTCGGCCGCACGGAGCGCAGCCAGCCGAAGAAGAGACCGGAGATCAACGCTCCCCCTGACGTGGACAGTGTAAACGGCACATCGCCGACCTTGTAGACGAGTGCTCCGATCAAGGCGCCAATGGCGATCGCAGCGCCGATGAACGCGACGTCGGCAACGTCGCTCGGACGATCGGCTACACCAAGTGCCTTGGCGGCAGCCGCGGTATCTTGCGTCCGTCCGACGATAGTCAGGATATCGCCACGATGGATTTGTGTGTTCGGAAGGATCGGGATTTCCGTCGCCGTGGCACCACGGGCGATCCGCCGCAGGAACACGCCGCGGGACGACGGCCATTGTGCCAGTTCGGCCAGCGTCTTTCCGTTCGCCTCTTTGGTGGTGACAAGGACATCGACACCCTCGACGGGCACCGCCAGCAACTCGCGATCGTCGACTTCCTCTGCCGCATGGCCGATCAGGCTCACCAGCACTTCGCGTCGGCCTGCCACGGCAACGACGTCGCCCGCCTGGATGACCGTGTCCGCCGTTGCATCCTCGATCTTTGATCCTCGGCGGATACGCTCGATGAAAACCCGCTGCTCGGGGATCATGGATTCGGCGTCATGTGCCGTCTTGCCGACGACCGGCCCTCCCTCCCGAACGCGATAGGCGCGCAACTCGTAGTGATGCCAGGCGGTTCCCGCCCCGCCCGTCTCCTTCTTGCCGCCCTGCTCCGCCTCGTAGCGTTTGCATTCCGCCTCGAGGTCGATACCCAAGAGCGCGGGGCCGATCAGGGCCAGCACAATAGCCGATCCGATCGTGCCGAAAATATAGGTGACGGCATAGGCGACCGGCATCGCATCCAGCAGCTTCTTGGTTTCTTCCGGCGCCAGACCGAGGCGATTGATTGCGTCCGTTCCCAAACCCATCGACGCGGAGATGGTCTGCGAACCGGCATATAGCCCAAGCGCTGAGCCGACATCGTAGCCGGCTATCTTCGCGGCGATATAGGGTGCTCCGAGGCAGAAGACACAGACAACCGCGGCGAACAATGCCTGCGGGAGGCCATCCTTGGCGATGCCCCGCACGAATTGCGGCCCGACACCGTAACCGATCGCAAACAGGAACATCAGAAAGAACGTGGCCTTGAGCGGTGGCGATATGGTGATCCCGAGCTGCCCGATGATGACAGCAGCAATCAGTGTGGCTGTCACCGCACCGAGGCCGAGGCCTTTGTACGTGAACGACCCAAAGTAATACCCAAGCGCCAAGGAGAGAAATATTGCAATTTCAGGATAAGTGCGAAGCGTGTTTACGAACCAGTCAATCATAGTGCCTTCCCCATTACTCGGAAATCGGGAACCAAATCTGACTAAATGCTCATCGCTATTTCTGCGAGAATACACCCTTACACACTCGTTTCAAGGTGCCATTCGGCATTAAATAATATTATATCCTAAACTTTAAAAGGAGCCGTAAAACTAAAGCTACGGGTGCCTTTTTGTATAATTTTCAGACAGTTCGACATAGTCGATACCATTACTTGACAATCTCGATCAGATATCGGGTCCGCAGCTTAGCATTGCGCTGCAGAACTCTCCGCGCGAAAACAAACGGAACATCAGGTCGTTGCCGCACCGGGCTGTGGCGGCGCGACTGCAAGGCTGTCCTGGTAGCGGCGGATACCAGTGCGGGTGTTGAAGAACATGCGGTCAGGCCCAAGCTGGTCGGCAAACCCTGACGCCCTGATATAGGCGAGCACATCCGGGTTTAGGCCTGCGAGCCAGAGTTCGATGCCCCCGCGCGCAAGGCTTCGTTCTCCATCGATGATCATCTGGAGTGCCGAGTATTCGATATCGACAACGCGGCTGAGGTCAAGCATCAGAACGCGTGGCTTTTGTTCATTAGCCAGCGTGCGAATACGGTCGCCGACCTGCTGGGCGTTCACGAAGAAGAGCCTCCCCTCCGGGCGCAGGATGAGCATGCCTTCGAAGGTTTCGTCGTCTGGATGCTCAGCCGAAAGCGGCCGCAGAACGTCTGCGCCGCGTTTTCGGCCGACCATGTGAATGCGAGGGTTTGCCGCCTGCGCCGAGAGGCCGACGAGCGACAGGGTGATAGCGACGAGAATGCCCTGGAGCGTGCCGAACAAGAGCACGCCGAGGAAGGCGGCGAGTGCCCAGCGAAACTCCATCCGGCGAACCTTGCGGATCGAGACGAACTCGGCCGGCTGGATGAGGCCGACGGAGTAGACGATGACGATGGCCGCGAGCACAGCCTGCGGCAAAAGCCCGAGGAGCGGTGCAAGAACGAGCATTGTCGCCGCAGCCGCCGCCGCCGTCACCAGCGATGCCTTTTGCGTGCGTCCCCCGACGGCGCGTACCACCGCCGTCTGCGATGTGCCGCCGCCTGCCGGCATCGCGCCGAAAAGCCCGCCGGCAAAATTGGCGGCGCCGGTCGCTACCAGTTCGCGGTTTGGGCGGATGGGCGGTTCACCCGCGACTGCGAAAGCCCGTCCAGCAGCAATCGTCTCGGTGAAGCTCATCAACGCGATGCCGCACGCACCCGGAATGAGTTGCACGATCAGGTCGATATCCGGAAGCACAAGCGAAGGCAGGGCTTGAGGAATGTGCCCGACGATGGCAACGCCGGCCGGGCCAAGGCCTGCGAACCACGAAACGGCAATTCCCGCTGCGACGATAGCGAGCGGAGCCGGAGAATGCGGCCAACGGCTTTCCAGGAGGAGTAGAAGCACCAGTGCCGTGGCCCCGACCGCGAATGTGACGAGCGACGTCTCGGGCAAATGGTGGACGAGGTTCAGGATATCCCGGAAGAACCCCTCCTTGGTAAAATGCAGCCCGAACAGTTTTGGCACCTGGTCCAACACGATGACGAGGCCGATCCCGGCCTTGAAACCCGTGAGCACCGGCGACGAAATGAAATTTGCCACGAAACCCAAACGAAGGGCCGAAGCCGCGATCAAAAGCAGGCCCGTGAGCGCCGTCAGCGTTGCGGTTGCGGTGATCAGCTTCTCAGGGTTCCCATCAGGCACGACGAGCGCGAGCTGGCTTGCGGTCAGGATCGCAAGCGTGGTCGTCGAACTGACGCTGAGCACGCGCGAGGTGCCGAGCAGGGCATAGACGATCATAGGCACAAAGGCGGTGTAGAGCCCGACGCTGACAGGAAGGCCGGCAACGGTCGCATAGGCCATGGCCTTCGGCAGCACCACGGCCGCGGCCGTCAGGCCCGCGATGATATCCGGTCGCAGTGTGCCGGTCGATGGCTGGATGGATTGGTCGGTATGCGGTAACGGGACCATGACTTTGCCCTCATACGGCTATGTGCCAGGTCGGAACGATTAAGCCTGCCCCAACAGCACAGGATCATCCGCTCGCCATCCTGGAGATCCCCACGCGCAACAATCTCAACACTATCACGATCGTTCGCCAAGCCCACAATAATGCGGCCAGCACAAATTGTAGTATCCGCGCCATTACGCCCATCAGGAAGACTACGGCGAGAATCGCGCAGAAGGCAGAGGCGAGCGCTCTCAGGTTCAGTTTCAGAAAGCGATGCTCCTTGTTTTCCGCACCATTCACGGTGCCGTTGTACGTGCTGCATCAGTCGGTCATTGATTGATTTGACGGCGTTCGTTACGCGCGATGAGGGTGGCAGCGGAAACACGTACGACGCCCTTAGCAATGGCAATCCGGATCCCGGTGAGTCATTGATGATCGAACCAGCCCCCGCCTGTGGAGGAAACGGAGCCACAACCATGACGAAGAGATCAGGTAGCTGCCTCTGCGGGCAGGTCAAATACGAGGTGAAAGGCGAACCCATCCGAGTTGGTATCTGTCATTGCGCCAATTGCCGCCGAGAGAGCGGATCGGCGTTCACATTCTACGCCATTTGGGCCAGAGTCGATTTCGACGCTACCGGGGAGACAACGCTTGCCCATAACGGACAGCGTTTCTGCACGCGCTGCAGCTCCCACATGTTTGCTTATGACGAAGATGAAGCCGAGGTCCAACTTGGCAGCTTGAGCGATGCACCGACCAACCTGGTTCCGACCTATGAATTGTGGGTGAAGAGACGTGAACCCTGGCTTGCCCCAGTGCCGGGCGCCGAGCAACATTGGGAGGACCGCCACAAAAGATGAGCCGACGATGAAAGCACTTGACGCGGACGCGGCGAATGGGAGGCAGATTTGACCGGAAATTGGTCAGTGGACGAGCAATTCGAGATCATTCGGGCACTCGGCGTGCCGGACGAGTTCGATGCAGAGATGGAAGCAAGAGAGCGGATTGCTTTTTTGGCCGGCTATTTGCGACAGGCAAATGCCCGGGCCTATGTATTGGGAATCAGCGGTGGGGTCGATTCCTTGACTGCCGGATTGCTTGCACAAGCGGCCGTCCGGGCGTTGCGCGAGGACGGCTATCTCGCGCAGTTCATCGCCGTTCGGCTGCCCTATGGGACACAGGCTGACGAAGCGGCCGCTCTCGAATGTCTGGCGGTGATCAACCCCGATCTTGGCCTGGAAGCAAATGTCAAACCGGCTGCCGACGCTTTGTTCACTGAGGTTCGAAAATCCGCTGGCGATCTTTTTGGCACGGCGCGCGACGACTTCCACCTCGGCAATGTGAAGGCGCGTCAGCGGATGATCTACCAGTACGCGATCGCCGGTGCCGCAAACGGGCTGGTGATTGGAACGGACCATGCCGCCGAGGCCCTGATGGGCTTCTTCACCAAGCACGGAGACGGCGCCGCAGATGTCGTCCCTCTCAGTGGGCTGAACAAGAGACGGGTACGCGCCATCGCCACTTACATGGGCGCACCGTCCGATCTCGTCTCCAAGGTCCCCACAGCCGATCTGGAGACAGACGCCCCGCTGAAGCCCGATGAAGAGGTCTATGGAATTGGCTATGACGCGATCGATGACTTCCTCGAAGGAAAGACCATAAGCAAGTCGGCCGCCGAGCGAATTCTTGCAGCGTATCGGGGGAGCGGACATAAACGTGCGCTGCCGATCGGCCCTGCTTTCGTCGCGGATCCCGCAGCGGCGCCTTGATCAGAGTTCATGGTGGCGCTTCGCCCAGGGCGAATGACAGAGATGCTGCAGCGGCCGGTCCCAGAGGAAGTGACGACGCTGCTGGCGGTTTGCTGCCTATAGAACCACAGTGCGGAATGCGCATGTAGGATGCGTCCCTCAACTGTCGCCTTGCGATCGTTGTCAATAAAGGCGGTCTCCGTCGTCACGCCCAACGGGAGATGGGACCGCTATGATCCCGGTCTCCAACCGGGACGCACAGGCGTGCCGCCATCGCGCTCGCCGCCGTGATGCCCGGGACGACATCGACCGCAATGCCCCTTTCTTCCAACCGGGCGATCTCCTCGCGGCCACGGCCGACAATCGCCGGGTCACCGGATTGCAGCCGGACAACCCGTTTGCCGGCGCGTGCCCAGGATACCATCATGTCGTTGAGGTCTTCGTGGCTGCAGTTCGCGCGCCCACCACGTTTGCCCACCAGCAGACGCTTGGCCTCGCGACGGGCAAGCTCCAGCACCTCATCGGAAACGAGACCGTCGAAAAGGATGACATCGGCCGCTTGCAAAGCACGCACCGCCTTCAGCGTCAGATGTTCCGCGTCACCCGGCCCGGCACCGACGAGCGTGACGCGGCCGGTGTCGGTCCGGTTCGCCGCGAAGCGATCCATCTCCGCCACCAGCCGCATCTCGACACCCTCCTCCGGTGTCTCCTGAAAGGCACGATCGACAAAACGCTCCCAAAAGGCGCGGCGTGCCGCGCCGGGTTTGAGGCGCGCATTGACCTTGTCGCGGATCGCCTGTGCCAGCGACGCCCAATCTTTCAGAACCGGCGGCAGCAAGGTCTCGATGCGGCGACGGATCGCCTGGGCAAGAATGGGCGCGGCGCCGTCAGTCGATATTGCGACAATGACCGGCGAGCGATTGACAATGGAGCCGAACTGAAACTGGCAATAGGCCGGTTTGTCGATGATGTTGACCGGCACGCCAGCCGCATTGGCCGCCTCGAAGAAGGACCGCGCGTCCTCATCGCCCTCGCAGTCGGCAATCGCAAGCGCCGCGCCAGCGATCGCTTCCTTTGTCCAGGCCTCGCGGTGATGAGTGAACCTGCCGCCTGGGTGAGAGGAACCGCCCTCGAACAGGCGGGCGCAGGCCTCTCCGATTTCCTCAGGCGGTGCATAGACATGCACCTCGGCACCGCAGGCGGCCAACAGTTCCGCCTTCCAGGCAGCGGCGTCGGAGCCGCCGGCCACAACGACACGGCGGCCTTCGAGCGCAAAGAACACGGGCAGCTTCGCTAAAGGCATCATGCGCGGCGGGTCCGCGCGCGGGCGCATTTCATTCCGCGGCAGCAGCAAGGCATCCATCGACGATCCCCCTGATCTCGGCGCGGCACGAGCCGCAATTGGTTCCGGCATTCAGCGTCTGGCCGATAGCTTCGACCGAGCGGCAGCCGCCATGGACGGCAGCAACGATCTGGTTGATCCCGACATTGAAACAGGAGCAGACGGTTGCTCCCGGATCGGGCTTATCCGCACCCGGTCGGCCGGCCACGAGCGCAAAGCGAAGTCGCAGATCGGCATGCGAGGCCCCGAGCTGCTCCACCGCCCAGCTGCGGGCAACGGCGACGGGTTCTAGCGCGAGATAAAGCGCCAGCAACAGCTTGGCGCCATCGAAGAAGGCAAGCCGGCGATGGCCGGACGGCCCGTCGGCATAGCCGATTGGTTCGATATCCGCCGGGATATCGAAGATGCGTCGGCACCACGCCACCCAATCATCAGGCTCGGTCTGCGACGCCAGTTCGAGCCGCCACCCGCCCCTTGCCTTGGCCAGCGCCCAATAGGCGCAATCAAGCCCTTCCGGCCTTGCGGCACTGACTGCAAATCCATAGGTGGAGGCTGAGAAACGGCGGGCGGAAACGGCAACGTTCTTGGAGGCGGGCTGGCCCGAAACAGGATCGGTGATCGGCGGCACCAAGGCATCGATGCGCGCCTTAGCCGCGAACTGGTCGTTCCAATGCATCGGCACGAAGAGATTGCCGCGCGCCTGGCGGTCGGTGATCAGTGCTCGGACGACCACCGCACCAAAGGGGCTTTCCAGCACCACGAGATCAGCAGGCGAAAGATCAAGCTCCATCGCATCGCGGGGGTGGATCTCGACGAAGGGTTCGCCGATATGGGCGGAGAGCCGCGCGCTCTTTCCCGTCCGGGTCATCGTGTGCCAATGGTCGCGAACGCGCCCCGTATTGAGGGTGAAGGGGAAGGCATCGCTGACGCGATTGGCAAGCTGGCTTGCGGTCGTGATGAAGCGCGCGCGACCATCCGGATGGTAGAATCCGCCATCGGCGAAGAAGCGCGTCACAGTACTTGCCTTGCCCCGCGGCTGCGGCCATTGGAACGGCATGAGTGCATCATAGCCGGCACCATCGATTTCGGCATAGGCGCCGACATCGAAATCGCGCCGGCCATCGTTCTCGAAACCGGAAAGGCCGGCATGTTCGGCAAAGATTTCGGATGCCGATGCGTAGGCAAAGGCGCCGGCAAAACCCATGCGGCTGCCGACTTCGGCAAGTTGCCACCAGTCCGCCCGGGCTTCACCAGGAGCCGTCAGGAAACTGCGCTGGCGGGAGATGCGGCGCTCGGAGTTCGTAACGGTGCCATCCTTCTCGCCCCAACCAAGCGAAGGTAACAGCACATGCGCATGACGGGTCGTATCTGTTTGCCTGATGACATCGGAGACCACGACGAAGGGACAGGCCCTGAGCGCTGCCTCGACCGCATCGGCATCCGGCATCGACACCACCGGATTGGTCGCCATGATCCAGATCGCCTTGATGCGCCCATCGGCGACTGCGCGAAACATGTCGACGGCCTTGAGGCCTGGTCTTGCGGCGATGGCCGGCGCACCCCAGAAACGTCTGACCTGATCGCGGTCTCCGGCCTTCTCTATGTCCATGTGGGCGGCCAGCATATTGGCAAGGCCGCCAACCTCGCGGCCGCCCATGGCGTTGGGTTGGCCCGTCAGGGAGAACGGCCCCATGCCGGGTCGACCAATCCGGCCGGTCGCCAGGTGACAGTTGATGATGGCATTGACCTTGTCGGTGCCGGAGACCGATTGGTTGACCCCCTGGCTGTAGCAGGTGACGACCTTTTCGATGCTCTCGAAAAGTCGGAAGAAGGCGGCGAGTTCCTGTTCGTCGAGCCCAGTTAGTCGCGCCAGTGTGGCTTGATCGAAGGCGCTTGCCGCGGCGAGGGCCTCGGCAAATCCGCTGGTGTGTGCCGAGATGTAGCCCTGGTTTACGGCCGGGCTGGAGGCCAGGTACGCAAGGAGACCATTGAAGAGCGCGACGTCGCCATCCGGCCGGACCGCCAGATGCATGTCGGCGATATCGGCCGTCATGGTGCGGCGCGGGTCGATGACGACCACGCGCATCTGTGGGCGCGCCGCCTTGGCAGCAACGAGGCGCTGGTAGAGTACCGGATGGCACCAGGCGAGGTTGGAGCCCGTCAGCACCACGAGATCGGCAAGCTCCAGATCCTCGTAGCAACCGGGAACGGTGTCCGATCCGAAGGCGCGGCGATGACCGGCCACCGATGAGGACATGCAGAGGCGGGAGTTTGTGTCGATATTCCCCGAACCGATGAACCCCTTCATCAGTTTGTTGGCGACATAGTAGTCCTCGGTCAGCAACTGACCGGAGACATAGAAGGCGACAGAATCCGGCCCGTGCTCGGCAATCGCCTGCGAAAAGCGATCGGCGACGAGGTCGAGCGCCTTATCCCACTCCGCTGCCTGTCCACCGATCTCGGGATAGAGCAGCCGCCCGTCGAGATCGAGCGTCTCGCCAAGCGCCGCCCCCTTGGAGCAAAGCCGGCCGAAGTTGGCCGGATGATCCGGGTCGCCTTTCACACCGACGCCGCCGTCATCGCCAACCGTCGCGACCACGCCGCAGCCGACACCGCAATAGGGACACGTGGTTTTGACTTCGGTTGCCATGACTACTCCGCCGCGATCATCAGGCTTTCGAGTGCGATGAACAGCGCACCGCCATCGTTGCGCACAGGGATTGTGCGCACGGCGCCCTTGTCTGCGCCCAGCGCCTTGCCGGTTTCGAGCGAGATCACCCAGTTGTGCAGAGGGCAAGTGACCGCCGTGCCGTGGACGATGCCCTGCGACAGCGGCCCGCCCTTGTGCGGGCAATGGTCTTCGATGGCGAAAACCTCGTTTTCGGCGGTGCGAAAGACGGCGATCTTGCCCTCGGGCGTGCGCACGCAGCGTGCGCCGCGAAGCGGGATGTCGGAGATGTCACCGATTGAGATCCAGTTCATGTCCATGCTCTTCACTCCGCCGCTTCTGAAAATCCGACCGTCGCCATCGGCCGGAACTCGTGCTTGTCCTTGCCGGAGACACGCTCCGACCATGGGTCGACCTGGGCGAATTTCTGGCTGAAGACGAAGCGGTCGAAGAGCGCCTTGCGCCGTTCGGCATCGTCCATGATCTGCCGGCGGATTTCTTCAAGACCGATGCGCTTGGCCCACTTGTAGATGCGCTCGAGATAACGGGCCTGCTCGCGATACATCTGCGTCAGCGCCACGATATGTTCGAGGGCGTCGTCCGCGGTCCTCACCAGACCAAGAACCTCGGTGCCCTTGATGTCGAGCCCGGCTGCACCGGCGAAGTGGATCTCGAAGCCGCTGTCGACGCAGATGACACCGATATCCTTGCAGGTGGCTTCTGCGCAGTTTCTCGGACAGCCGGAGACGGCCAATTTCAGCTTGGCCGGCGTCCAGGACCCCCACATGAATTTTTCGATGCGGATGCCGAGGCCGGTGGAATCCTGGGTGCCGAAGCGGCACCAGTCGGAACCAACGCAGGTCTTCACCGTGCGCAGGCCCTTGGCATAAGCCTGGCCCGACACGAAGCCGGCCTTGCCGAGATCGGCCCAGACGGCCGGCAGGTCTTCCTTCTCGATGCCGAGCAGGTCGATACGCTGACCGCCGGTGACCTTGACCATTGGGATCTCGAACTTGTCGACAACGTCGGCAATCGCGCGCAATTCCCCAGAGTTTGTGACGCCGCCCCACATGCGCGGAACGACGGAGTAGGTGCCGTCCTTCTGGATATTGGCGTGCACACGCTCGTTGATGAAGCGCGACTGGTAGTCGTCGGCATATTCGTCCGGCCAGTCGCAGACGAGGTAGTAGTTGAGCGCCGGGCGGCATTTGGCGCAGCCGCAGGATGTCTTCCACTCCAGTTCCTGCATCACGGCGGGAATGGTCTTCAGGCCCTTGGCCTTGATCAGGCGGCGGACATCGTCGTGGCCAAGCTCGGTGCAGGTGCACATCGGCTGGACGGCGGCGGGATTGTAGGTTTCGCCAAGCGTCAGCGACATCACCTGCTCAACGAGCCCGGTGCAGGAACCGCAGGAAGCGGACGCCTTCGTATGCGCCCTGACATCGTCGAGCGACGTCAGTCCCTTGCCCTGGATCGTCGCCACGATCTTGCCCTTGCACACGCCGTTGCAGCCGCAGATTTCTGCATCATCCGGCAAGGCTGCAACGGCCGCCATAGGGTCCAGCGGGGACCCTCCCTGATAGGCCTGGCCGAAAATGAGCGTTTCGCGCATTTCCGAGATATCGGTGGCTTTCTTCTTCAGATCGTTGAACCAGGCGCCATCGGCGGTTTCGCCATAAAGCACTGTGCCGACGATGCGGTTGTCCTTCAGCACCAGCCGCTTGTAGACGCCGCCGGCTGCATCGCGCAGCACGATCTCCTCGCGATCGTCGCCTTCGGCAAAGTCTCCGAGGGAGAACAGGTTGATGCCGGTGACTTTGAGCTTCGTCGGCGTGTCGGAATGCACGAAGGCGGGCGAGCGATCGCCCGCCAGATGCGATGCGGCGATGCGCGCCATTTCGTAGAGTGGTGCGACGAGGCCGTAGACCATGCCGCCGACCTCGGCGCATTCGCCAAGCGCCAGGATATCGCCATCGGAGGTCTGCATGCCGTCGTCGACGACGATGCCGCGATTGACCGCTAGGCCGGCTTCCTTGGCGATGCCCGCGTTCGGCCGGATGCCGACAGCCATGACGACGAGTGTCGCGGGAATGATCGTGCCGTTGTCGAGCTCGATGCCCTCGACCTTGCCATCGCCGATGATTGCCTTGGTATTGGCCCTGCAGATGACCTTGATGCCGCGCTCCTCGACGGCTTTCTGCAAGAGATAACCAGCCGCCGGATCGAGTTGGCGCTCCATCAGAGTTGGCATCACGTGCAGTACGGTCACATCCATACCGCGCGAGGCAAGTCCGGCGGCCGCTTCAAGCCCGAGCAGGCCACCGCCAATGACGACAGCCTTTTCGCGCGACTGCGCGGCAAGCAACATTGCCTGCACGTCATCGAGGTCGCGGTAGGTAATAACACCGGGCAGATCCTTGCCGGGAACCGGGATAATGAAGGGCACTGAGCCTGTCGCGATGACAAGCTTGTCGTAGCTTTCGGTCACACCGTGATCAGAGGTCACAGTCTTCTTCGCGCGGTCGATCGCCACGACCTTGTGGCCTTTGTAGAGCGTGATCCCGTGCTTGATGTACCAACCATCGCCGTGGATGATGATCTGCTCGTAGTCTTTTTCGCCGGAAAGGACCGGCGAAAGCATGATGCGGTCGTAGTTGACGCGCGGTTCGGCGTTGAAGATCGTGACCTGATATTGCCCCGGCGCCTGTTCGAACAGGTGCTCCAGCATGCGTCCGGGCGCCATGCCATTGCCGATGATGACGAGTTTTTCGGGCGTTTGGTGAGCCATAGGAAATTACTCCGCAGCTTCGACGAAACGGTGGCGCTCGTAGAGGAACTTGAGCACCGCTTCGCGGCATTTGAGGTAGGTTCGGTCGGCCGCCAGTTCGATGCGCCGGCGCGGCCGGGCTAGCGGCACATCGAGGATTTCGCCGATGCGCGCCGAGGGACCATTGGTCATCATGACGATGCGGTCGGAAAGCAGCACCGCTTCATCGACATCATGGGTGATCATCAGCACCGTATTGCCGAGCTCGGCGTGGATTTGCATCACCTGGTCCTGCAGATGGGCGCGGGTCAGGGCGTCGAGCGCGCCGAACGGCTCGTCGAGCAACAGAACCTTCGGTTCCATCGCCAGCGCCCGGGCGATGCCGACGCGCTGCTTCATGCCGCCCGACACCTCGGACGGGCGCTTGTCGGCGGCGTGCGCCATCTGCACCAGCTCGAGATTGCGCATCGTCCATTCGTGACGTTCGGCCCTGCCCTTGGTCGCGCGGAAGACCTTGTCGACGCCGAGGCGGACGTTTTCGTAAACCGTCAGCCAGGGCAGCAACGAGTGGTTCTGGAAGACGACGGCGCGGTCCGGTCCCGGCTCGTCGGCGACCCGGCCATCGAGCAGCACCACGCCTGTGGTCGCCTGCGTCAGGCCGGCGACGATATTGAGCAGCGTCGACTTTCCGCAGCCGGAATGGCCGATGATCGAGATGAATTCGCCCTTGTCGACGGAAAGCGAAACCTGCTTCAGAACGTCCGTCTTGACGCCGCCGCGTTCGAAGCTCTTGTCGATAAGCTCAAGCGAGAGGTAGCTCTTGGTCATGGTCTTTGCCTTTCTCACGCAGTTGCCGTGCCGCGGGTGACGACGCGGCCGATGAGGGCGATGAGACGATCGAGGAGGAAGCCGACGATGCCGACGTAGATGAGCGCAACGATGATGTCGCTGATCAGCGACGAGTTCCACGCATCCCAGATGAAGAAGCCGATGCCGACGCCGCCGATCAGCATCTCGGCGGCAACGATCGCAAGCCAGGACAAGCCGATGCCGATGCGAAGACCGGTGAAGATGTAAGGGGCAGCCGCCGGCAGCATGATCTTGGCGAAATATTCGAAGGCATTGAGCCGCAGCACCTTGGCGACGTTCTGGTAGTCCTGCGGAATGTTGCGGATGCCGACCGCGGTGTTGATGATGATCGGCCAGATCGCGGTGATGAAGATCACGAAGATCGCCGAGGGGGTACCATCCTGGAAGGCAGCGAGTGACAGCGGCAGCCAGGCGAGCGGCGGCACGGTGCGCAGCACCTGGAAGATCGGATCGAGCCCGCGCATGGCAAGGGCGCTCTGGCCGACGAGTGCGCCAAGCGCGATACCGACGACAGCGGCGATCGCGTAACCGATCGCGACGCGCTGAAGGCTGGCCGAGATATGCCAGAACAGGCCCTGATCGACGCCCTGCCCGACATAGAACGGGTGCGCGATGAGCTCCCAGCTTTCTTCCAGAACGCGTGTCGGCGCCGGCAGGCTGGAGTCGGGCGCCGAACAGATCACCTGCCAGGCGACAAGGATGAAGCTCAGGGTCACCACCAGCGGGACAAGATTGGTAAAGGCGGTGGCGAGCGCTGCCGGCAGCCGGCGGCCGCCGCCGGGCCTCGTCGCACGGGTAAAGGCGATGACGCGGGCCGCGGGCCGTGAAGCGGAATCCTGCGGAAGCTTGAGATTGGTGACGGACATACCGTTCTCCTAGAGGTTCAAGTCGAGTGGCGGCGGGGTTCGCCCGCCGCCAAAAAGGCTCAGGCGACGCGCGAAATGCTCAGGCTCTTCAGGTAAGCCTGCGGGTCTGCGGGATCGAACACCTTGCCGTCGAAGAATTTCTCTATGCCGCGCGACGTCGAGGTCGGGATGTCGGATACGCCGAGCTCCTTGGCCGCCTCGCGCCAGATATCCTCGCGGTTGACCTTGGCAACGAGCGCCTTGATGTCGGTGTCGGGAGCAAATTTGCCCCAGCGGATGTTCTCCGTCAGGAACCAGCTGTCATGGCTCTGGAAGGGATAGGAGGCGTGGTCGCGCCAGAACTTCATGAAGTGCGGGCTCGCCTCGACGACCTTGCCGTTGCCGTAGTCGTATTCGCCCTTCAGCCGGTCGACGATGTCCTTCGGCGGCACGTTGAACCAGCTGCGCTTGCCGACGATCTTCGCCAGTTCTTCCTTGTTGGCCATGTCGTCGCACCATTGCGCGGCTTCCTGAATGGCCATGGTGAGCGCCCTTGCGGCGCGCGGGTTCTTCTCCACCCAGTCGGCCCGCATGGCGAAGGATTTTTCCGGATGCTCGTTCCAGATCTCGGCAGTGTTGACGGCGGTATAGCCGATCTTCTGGTTGACGAGCTGCTCGTTCCACGGCTCGCCGACGCAGAAACAGTCCATGGTGCCGACCTTCATGTTGGCGACCATCTGCGGCGGCGGCACGACGATGGTCTCGACATCGGAGTCCGGATCGATACCGCCAGCGGCAAGCCAATAGCGCAGCCACAGGTCATGCGTCCCGCCCGGGAAGGTCATCGCCACCTTGGCGGCCGCGCCGTCAGCCTTCTTCCTGGCAAAGGCTTCCTTGAGCGCCGACGCGTCTAGGCCGACCTTGAGATCGGCATAGGCGCCACCGACCGAGATTGCCTGCGCGTCGAGATTGAGGCGCGCGAGGATCGCCATCGGCAGCGGCTGGTTGTTCTGCGTCACCTTGCCGGTCGAGATCAGGTAGGGCATCGGCGTCAGGATATGGGCGCCATCGATGCCGGCGCCGGCTGAGCCAAGCACGAGGTTGTCACGTGTGGTGCCCCAGGAGGCCTGCTTGACCACGTCGACTTCGGTCATGCCGTATTTGTCGAACAAGCCCTTTTCCTTGGCGACGATCAGCGGCGCGGAGTCTGTCAGAGCAATGAAACCGAGAACCGCCTTGGTAGTCTCGGGACCGGTCGACTGTGCAAAGGCGCCGGTCGGGAAGGCCGTCTTGACGGCACCGAGTAGAGCGGCCGTCGCTGTGGTTTTCAGCAGGCCGCGGCGGGTCAGTCCGCCAGTCGAAAACTTGATCATGCGCAGGTTCCTCTGCTGCTGCCGGGCAAAACCGGACATAAAAAAACGCCGCTTGGAGATTGCGTCCGGGATCAGGAGGATTCCTCGGGAAACAAAAACCGTGCGACGTCAGTGTCTCTGGCAAACGCGATCTGGCGTTTGAACTCGCTTCAATCGCCGTTGACCGAAGCAATTTCTTAAAAGCAAGAGCCGTGCCAGTTCGACAAGCCAGGAACTAATAGTTTGATATCGAATGATAAAAATACGAACGAGCGTAATTGCCCAGCAAAACAGCTATTGTAGAATCTGCTGAATTATTGTGCGCTGCACACAGCCGGCTCGGCCGCTCTGCCCAAACAAGCAGCGGCCGAACCATCAGTTGTCAGCGCCAGATGCGGTCGCGCCGCCCTCTGCACGCACAGGAAACGCCTCGACATAGGCCTCAATCGCGGCAGGATCGAAAACATGGCCGTCCATGAAGCGATCCTCAGCGGATGCGCCCTCGATCCTGAGCCGGTGCCGCATCGGCCCCGAGCGCAAGCCGATAAAGGTCAGGGCGATAGGCCGAAGCTGCCGCCGTCGTCGCTTCCGGACCCAAGTCGGCCTGTCCCCAGCGCGCCATCTGGCTGTAGATCCAGAGTGCATGGCTGGGGCGGGGATAGTTGGCGAAGTTGCGGTGGAAGACGAAATAGTCGTCGATGACCCGACGCTGTCCTTGAGCGTCGATGGTGAACTCACCGGAAAGCACGCGGCGGATGATTTCGACCGGGGCGCCGACATAGCGCTGGTCGGCGAGCGCTTCGGACAAGGCGTCGCGATTTTGCGGATCGTCGCACCAACGGGCGGCAGCATCCAGCGCCACGATCAACCGCGAAACCGTTTCTGGATTGGCTTCGGCCCACTCGGGGCGCATGCCGATGACCTTTTCGGGCGCCGACGGCCAGATATCCTGCTTGGCGGCGACAATACGTCCGACGCCGCGCTCGGATGCAACCATGTTCCAGGGCGCGCCGACGCAGAAACCATCGATCGCGCCGGCTTCGAGCGCGTCTGTTGTCATCGGCGGCGGCACGACGACAAGCTTGACGTCACGATCCGGATCAACGCCGCCGGCAGCCAGCCAGTACCGGAATTCGTAATTGTGCGAGGAGAACGGATAGGTGACGCCCAAGGTCGGCGGCGCATCGCCATTCGCTTTCATGCGACCAAGTACGGCGGCGAACGCTTGCGCATTGGCAAGCGCGTTCTCGGCGCCTTCAAGCCCCCCCTCCTCCACCATACGGGCAAAGAGCCGATTGGACAGCGTGATGGCATTACCGCCACGCCCGAGCGAGAAGGGCGTGATTGTCGGCGAAGGATTGGAGCCAAGCCCAAGCATGGCCGCAACCGGCATGGGGGAAAGCATGTGGGCAATATCGAACTGGCGGAACGCCAAACGGTCGCGGACATTGGCCCAGGAGACATCCTTGACCAGATCGAGTGTCAGACCTTCGCTGCGGGCAAAACCGAACTCGCAAGCGGCGATCAGGACCGATGCATCGACGAGCGGGATGAAGCCGGCACGAAGCGTGCGGGCGCCCTCGCTGCGCATCTTTTGCGGCGCCGGTAAACCATGACCGGACGAGGTGAGGCCGCTGCCGATATCGCCGAAATTGGCCATGCTGTTCACTCCACCTACTCCTTGCGACAAAGCCGGTACGCGGCGCTCGCCATCACATCAGCAGGCCGGCGGCCGTCACCACGCTTTGCGCGATTTCAGACATCTTCTTCTTTTCGTTCATCGCCGTCTGCCGCAGCAGGGCAAAGGCTTCCTCTTCCGAGAGACCACGGATCTTCATCAGAATGCCCTTGGCGCGCTCGATGACCTTGCGCTCCTCGAGCGCGGACCTGGCATCGGCCAGTTCCCGTTGCAATCGGCTGAAGGCGTTGAAACGACTGACGGCCATGTCGAGGATCGGCTTGACGCGCTCCTTCTTGAGACCATCGACGATATAGGCGGACACGCCTGCCTCGACCGCTGCCTCGATCGAAGCGGTGTCGGAGCGATCCACGAACATCGCGATCGGCCGCCCCACCGTGCGCGTCAGCTGGAACAGATGCTCCATCATATCGCGATTGGGGTTTTCGATATCGATGACGATTACATCGGGCCTAAGACTGTCGATGACGCGCGCGACACCCTGCACCTCATGGATGACAGTCACCTTGCGATGCCCGGCCTCATGCAATCCTTCCTCGATGATCGAGGCACGAATGGCGTTCTCGTCGATGACGAGAATGGTGAGGTCGCGGTTTGTCATGAGGCGATCATGATGCAGCGCAGCAAATTCCGCAACAGAATTGCCTATTTTCTTAACAAATTCTTCGTTGCTTATTTTTTAATCGATTCCGCAGCATTTGCAAGGTCGGAACTTTGCTCCAGACAGCGCTTCCTGACCCGAAGCCGCAAACTTCTTTAGATTGCTCGCAAGACCATAAAATCCGGCAAGATCACGGGGCATTCTGCGATCGACTGGCCTCTCAGTAGTCAGGTAGTGGCGAGGCGCCATGCAATTGCTGCCAAGTCTGATCTTCGCCGATATGATGCCCGCAGGGCATAGGCCAGAATTGCAGTAATACCCCCCGAGCAATCGCGAGCACGGAGCGTCGGAATCTCGCTTAGTCAATCGTCTTCAAGACAGACAAGCTAGGAGAACAGCGATGACTATCACCATTACCGCATTTGAACGATCGCCCGATCGCGGCAGGGGCATGGCGCGTGACATGCGCGTTCGCTGGGCGCTCGAAGAAGTGGGCCAGCCTTACGACGTTCGTCTTGTTTCGTTCAAAACGATGAAGGAACCGGTGCATTTAGCACTTCATCCTTTCGGACAGATCCCGACCTATGAAGAAGGCGATCTCGCCCTGTTCGAGTCCGGCGCCATCGTTTTCCATATCGCCGAGCGCCGTTCGGGCCTGCTGCCACACGAGGCGAATGCCCGGGCGCGCGCGATCACATGGATGTTTGCCGCGCTCAACACGATGGAGCCGCCGATCGTGGATCGCGAAATCGCCAGGTATCTGGAGGGCGACGAGACCTGGTACGAGCAGCGGATGTCTGCCGTCGAGGGCCGCATCCATAAACGGCTGAACGAACTGTCCGCGAGACTTGGCAATGCCGACTGGCTCGACGGCGAGTTCAGCGCCGGCGACCTTCTGATGGTGACGGTGCTGCGCAGATTGGCAGGATCAGACATATTGAACGAGTATCCGAATCTCACCGAGTATATCGCCCGCGGCGAAGCGCGGCCCGCCTACCAGCGTGCTTTCGACGCTCAATTGGCGGTTTTCACCGCTGCATCAACAGGCGGATAAAGGTCCGCTACGACTGGTGTTCCAGACGGAAATCTTTACCGGCAGCCTTCAGCCGGAGCATTTGCGTGAACATGGACGCAACGGCGGAAAACGATTGAACACACGGCAGGCTTCCAGGTGACGGTATGTTGGAAACCGCTCCGATGGCCCATCTCGCCACCAACTGCCTGTCTCACAGTTCGCTTATTTCCTCAGGAATAAAGCCGCCGGTCTGGCGTTTCCACAGACGGGCAAACAGGCCATCCCGTTCAACCAGTTCTTCCGGTCTGCCTTCTTCCACGATGCGCCCCTGATCGAGCACGATTATCCGATCCATCATTGCGATGGTCGAAAGGCGATGTGCTATGGCAATCACCGTCTTTCCCTCCATCACCAGGTTGAGTTTTTCCTGGATGGCCGCCTCAGATTCGCTGTCGAGGGCGGAAGTCGCTTCGTCCAGCACGAGGATCGGCGCATCCTTCAGCAGAACGCGGGCGATCGCCACGCGCTGCCGTTGACCGCCCGAGAGCTTGATGCCGCGGTCGCCAACGAAGGCGCCATAACCCTTACGGCCTTCGCCATCAGCAAGATCGGTGATGAACACATCGGCCCTTGCCGTCTTGGCCGCCTCTTCGATCTCTTCCTGCGTCGCCTCCGGTCGGCCGTAACGGATATTGTCGCCGACCGAACGGTGCAGCAGCGCGACGTCCTGCGCGATGACCCCGATGTTGCGGCGAAGACTTGTCTGTGTGACATCGCGGATGTCCTGCCCGTCGATCAGGATCGCGCCTTCGTTGATGTCGTAGAAGCGCAGCAGCAGGCTCACCAGCGTGGTCTTGCCGGCCCCGGAGAGGCCAACCAGCCCCACTTTCTCCCCGGGCCGCATCGTCAGCGATAGATTGGCGATGACGGGCTTGCCGGACTTGTATGCGAAGCAGACGTCTTGGAAGCGGATCTCGCCGTTGTTGACCACGAGGGTCGTCGCGTCAGGCCGATCTGTTATGGTCGGCGGCGTCGTCATCACGGGCATCGCATCCTTGATCGTCCCGATCGCCTGGAAGATCTGCTGGCCCATCTGCAGGAAGGTGAAGGTGTGCCCGGACAGCCTTTGGAGGATATAGACCGCCCCGACGAACTCGCCGACCGTGAGAAAGGCGTTGACGAGGCCCGAAAAACCAATCGAAAGCATCGCCAGCCAAAGTGCCATGTTCAGCGCCACGACAATGAGTTCAGACGTGCGATAGATGCGCTGTTCCCTGTGCTGCGTCTGTATGGTGTTGTGAATGATGCGACGGATCGCGCCGGCCTCGCTGTCTTCGGCAGCGAACTGCTTGATCATTTGCATGTTGGTGTAAAGGTCGGTGATGGCGCCTGACACCAAGCTTCGCTGCTTGGCAGTGCTGCGCGAGCGTTCCACGAAAATCAGCGCCATCTTGACGGCGAGTGCCACATTGAGCCCGATCCAGACGATGACCGGCAGGGCGAGCTGCCAGGATAGGGCGCTCAGCAAAACGACGGAACCGACCATCTGCAGCAGGAAACGTGGAATGGACTGGAAGGCGGCGATGATCTGCTGCTGAACGGCGGATGATACTTGTGACAGGCGCGAAGCGACCTGTCCGGCAAAAAGATCGTGGAAGAAAGCCAGATCCTGCCGCTCGACCGCCTTGTGACCCTGCCATTGGATTGCGGCCGGCATGCCGACGCCGAGCGTATGCGAGTTGAGCGTGTTCAATAGAAACGAGGCGACCGGCATGGCCGGAAAGATCAGCAGCCCGAGAAAAGCCAGGAGGGGCCATTCGCTGTGCAAGAAGGCGGATGCACCGTTCTGCGATACGCCATCGACGATGACAGAAAGCCCCCAGACGATAGTCAGGTTGATGGCCTCAATCGCCATGGACGAAAGCGCGAGCGCGATCAGCACGCCGCGGAACATCGATATGAAATGCAGAAGGACGGTTGCGGGCCCCTTGGACGGCAGCGGTCGGTAAGGAATATCCAGGGGCCGGATCAAGGTTTCGAACGGACGGTAGATCGCATCTGAAATCGACATGGGCCACTCGGTCAAATAGCGGATGGGAAGGTCAGCGACGCAGATCGCACCTTACCACCCTCTTCCTGCAATCTTAATTAGAATATTTTGGTAAAATCCGGGAATTTTGCAACTATTGGGAGGGAGCGAAGACCTCGGATATGTGTTCCCAGACCCGGCGTCTTTACCAACCACGCACGGTTGCCGAAAAGCGACCGCGGGCAATGTGCTCGCGATCGCATCCGCGTACAGAGGCATCCCAGTGTTCCGGCAAATCACCAGAACGCTGGGATGCCATTCTCTTGAAGCTGACGTACCGGCGGTTACGCGGCCGCTTCCCGCTTGGGCAGCACCCAGTTCGCGCGCGGAAAATGGCAGGTGTAGCCGTTGGGATAGCGCTCCAGGTAGTCCTGGTGCTCCGGTTCCGCTTCCCAGAAATCTCCAACCGGCTCGACTGACGTCACGGCTTTTCCTGGCCACAGTCCCGACGCGTCGACGTCGGCGATGGTGTCTTTGGCTATTCGTCTTTGCTCATCGCCAAGAACGTAGATCGCAGATCGGTACGAACTGCCGATGTCGTTGCCCTGCCGGTCGACCGTCGTTGGGTCGTGAATCTGGAAGAAATACTCCAGAATCCGGCGATAGCTGATCGTCTCGGGGTCGAACACGATCTCAATACCTTCGGCGTGGGTGCCGTGATTGCGATAGGTCGCATTCGGTACATCGCCGCCGGTATAACCCACCCGGGTCTTGATGACGCCGGGCAACGCTCGGATGAGATCCTGCATGCCCCAGAAGCAGCCACCGGCCAAAACAGCTTTCTCGGTCATTTGAAAGTCTCCACTTGGTTGAGATAGGCACCATAGCCCTCGGCCTGCATTTCGCCGAGCGGAATGAACCGCAGTGCCGCGGAGTTGATGCAATAACGCAATCCACCCCGATCTGCCGGACCGTCTGTGAACACGTGGCCGAGGTGACTATCGGCATGAGCTGAGCGCACTTCGGTGCGGATCATGCCATGAGTACCATCAGACAATTCGCGAACATTTGCATGTACGATCGGCTTCGTAAAACTCGGCCAGCCGCAACCGGATTCGAACTTATCGGCAGAGGCAAACAGAGGTTCGCCTGAAACGATGTCGACGTAGATGCCCGGTTCCTTGTTGTCATTGTACGACCCGGTAAAGGGCCGTTCCGTCGCATTTTTCTGGGTCACTTGGTACTGAATCGACGTCAGCCTGGCGATCGCGTCATCGGTCTTCGTGTACTTCACAGCCATTACTCCTATTGGACTTGCTGCCAGAATATGGCGCTGGGTCGGCGATTTTCCCAATAGAGGGCGTGCATAGATTCAATAGCGATGCCATGCGGCGTTTCAGCGCCTCAGGCCCAATCGTGACGGGCTGCCATCTGGGCGATCTTGCGCATCTCAAGTGGCGTGCCGGAACCGGAAACGGATGCCAATACCACCTCTCGTTCCAATGACATGCCTTCGATCCTGCGGGTCACTATCCCCTCAACCACAACCGAACGCTCGGGCATAATGCAGATCGCGCGGCCTTCCGCCACCAGTTGCTGGACCCAGTCCTCACGATCGGCACTGAAACGTGGCTGCATCACCGCGTTGTGGTTCATCAGGTGCTCTGTCATCTGGGTATGGAACTCGCAAGCGAGCCGGTCGACATATGGATACGAGGCGAGGGCCTTGACGCTGACGACGTCATTTTCAGCAAGTGGGTGCCCATCAGCGCAGGCGAGGAGAAATCGCTCACGAAACAGCGGCACGATGTTGAGCTTGGGGTTGAAACGCGGCGCTTCCGGAAGGATGCAGGCATGATACTTGCCCGACAGCACCTCCAGCGCACCCTCGCCGGCCGACAACTGATGCATGTTGAGGTTTACGGCAGGCAGTTGGCTGAGCACTTTGTCAAAGAATGCCGTGAACTTGGCGGGGCCGATCGTCGGGGCAACGGCAATGTCGAGAATACGGCGGCGGCCGTGGACTGTGCTTTCTGAATGTTCGCGCACGTTTCGAAGAGCGAGTTCCACCCGCATGAATTCAGCCTGGACGTCGCGACCAAGCGCCGTCAGGCGGCTGTCCTTGCCATCGCGGTAGATCAGTGGACTGCCCAGTTCTTCTTCGAGGCGCTGAATTGCGCGCGTCAAGCTCGGTTGCGACACGCCGCTTCGACGCGCGGCTTCCGTGAAGTTCAACGTTTCAGCCAGATTGAGGAAGTATCCGACCTGATTGATATCCATGTCTGATGCTCCACGTTGGTTGCCTGGCTGCAGTCGCAAAGTTGGCGCGCTTGTCACCCGCGAGAACGCAGCTTGCCGCAACGCTTGGCTCAGGTGAAGGGCACGAGCAGAATGGGTCCGGACCGAATCCGGGTAGCCGCTCGCCGCCGCTCATATAGACTGCGCACGTCCCAGCAGCGAAGGAGCATTCCTATGGCTTTCAGTTCGCAACGGCTTCAATTTACCGGGCATTCCGGAGCAACTCTTGCCGCCCGGCTCGACTTCCCCAGCGGGCCCCTGCGCGCCTACGCTCTGTTTGCCCATTGTTTTGCCTGTTCCAAGGACCTCGCGTCGGCGCGCCGGATCGCAGCGGAACTGGCCCGAGAGGGTATCGCTGTCCTACGTTTCGACTTCACGGGGTTGGGATCGAGTGAAGGCGAATTCGCATCGACGAATTTCTCCTCGAATGTTGCCGACCTTGTCTCGGCGGCCAACTATCTACGTCATCACTTCCAGGCACCCTCGTTGCTGGTCGGTCATTCGCTCGGCGGGGCCGCAGTGCTCGCGGCGGCCAAGGACATTGCTGAAGTCCGCGCGGTTGCAACGATTGGCGCACCGGCCGATGTCGGCCACGTGTTGAAGAACTTGGGCGCGAGCCTCAAGGAGATCGAGACGTCCGGTTCGGCGGAAGTGGATCTCGCCGGACGCAAGTTCCTCGTCAAAATGCAATTTGTCGAGGATGCGCGTGCGCACCGCATCAAGGACGCCGTCGCGTCGCTGAAAAAGCCACTGCTCATTTTGCATAGCCCCTTGGACGAAACCGTCGGCATCGACAACGCTACCGAAATCTTCGGCGCAGCCAGACATCCAAAAAGCTTCATATCGCTGGACAAGGCAGACCACTTGCTCACAAATCTTGAGGACGCGGCCTTTGCCGGACGGGTCATTTCAGGATGGATGACGCGCTATCTCGCTGCCGATACGCCGCAAGGCGCGGAGCCGATAGAGCATGTGCGGGTGACGGAGACAGGCGGCGGCAAATTTCAGAACACCGTCCAGGCCGGCAGCCATCGTCTTTTCGCCGATGAACCCAAGGCAATGGACGGCCTCGATTCCGGCCCGTCACCCTATGACTTCCTGTCCATTGCGCTCGGCGCCTGCACGTCGATGACGCTGCGCCAATACGCCGAATACAAGAATCTGCCGCTCGGGCGCATCGGCGTTGATGTCTCCCACACGAAGATCCATGCCAGGGATTGTGTGGAATGCACGGAATCTGAGCGCAGCACTGGCGGCAGGATTGATCGCTTCGAACGCGTCATTTCGATCGACGGCGAGGTCTCAGAGGAGCTTCGAGACAAGATCGCTGAAATCGCCGACAAATGCCCGGTCCATCGTACGCTGGAGGGTGTCGCAAGGATAGAAACGGTCGTGAAAGCGCCGTTGCGATAATCACTTTCGGCAGGGCGCCGCCGCAATCCGCCTGCGCGGATACAAATGATTACAGAAATGCCCCTTGGCAGACATATCCGGTATACGCGCTCGCAGGAAGATGGGTTCGTTGGCATCGGATACAAACGCTTGAAAAATCAAGGTTACGTCTACATGCGCAACGAATACCAGTGTTCCAGGTGCGTTATCGATCTGTGTCAAGGCGTCGAGACTTGCCTGCAGGCCATGTGGTTTGGCGGTAAATGGTCGGGGCAAGCATCACCTGGAACACTGGCCGCGGATTGGGCGCCAATATCAAAGCAAGGCACGTGAAATGTCCGGCATCATCAATCTTTTTCTTGCCTTCTGCGTCGCCGCAGCGGCCTCCCTGTTTTACTCCGGCGATTTCAAGAGGGCACCGTTCGTGCCAATCAGTCGGTCCAGTGACGGTCTCCTCGCCACAACTGAGGCACACGGAACGCTCGCTCCGCCTTTTCATTTCGAGGATCTCGATGAGGAGTTCTCACCCAGAACCCCGCGCCTCTAGCTGACAAGCACCGGCTGTGATTGATCGCGATCACCAGCGCTCCCATAGACTGCCCCTTGCTGGCCTCAGGCTCCGTTCTTTCGCCCTTGTGCACGCGAGTGGCGGAGTATGTTGACCGCCACCTTTGAAGGTTGGCACATTGGATCCGTGATCAGGCTGTCAGAAAAGACCGACGGATTGGGCCGGTGCCTTCCTCATCGCGACGATGTGCAGCGATGAATAATTTCGAGAAGGCGGTCACAAGACCGCTCGACATATTGCTGAGGGCACGTGGCAACGCCCAAAAGCAGACCGGGTTTCGCAAGGGCCGGCGATGCGTGCCATACCGACAACGGTGCCGGCGCCAGGCCGAACGGTAGCGTTTCGCGCACGATGGAAACATCCGGAGCGCCATCGGCGAGGCGCAACAGAACGGCCAGACCCGCTGTCGTGACGATGATCCCGTCTGCGCGCGCTTCCAGACACCGCAGCAATGCGTCTCGGCGTGCCGTGTATGCGCGTTTCGTGCGCCGCAGATGCCGCAAGAAATGCCCCTCGCAAATAAACTCCGCGGTGGCGAGTTGTACGGATGGCCCGGGCGGAGGCGCCAAACATGCAGCAACCTCGGCGAAGCGGGCTTCCAGAGACCGCGGCACGTGGACAAAGCCGAGGCGCAATGTCGGACTTATGGTCTTGCTGAACGAGCCGATATGGATGACCCGGCCTGCACGATCAATCGAGGCGAGTGCCGGCGCGGCGCGGCCTGTCAGTTGCAACTCGCCCAAATAATCATCCTCGATTACCCAAGCTCCCGCCTGCTCGGCCCAATCGAGAAGGCGCAATCGCCGCCCGAGCGAAAGCGTCATTCCAGTTGGGGCCTGCTGTCCAGGTGTCACAACGACTAGCCCCGCGTCTGGAGCGGTGCGAAGGCCGTAGTCGACATCGATGCCGTCGGCGTCAACCGGGACAGGGACAGGCGACAATCTCGCCAGCTCTAGCCCGCGCCGCGTGAACGGAAACCCGGGATCCTCCATCCAGGCCTTGCGTCCTTCGAGCCCCAGCGTGTGGAGCGTCAATCCAAGGCCGCTGGCAAAACCGCAAGTGATGAGGATCTGAGAGGGCAAACACTCGATCCCGCGCGCAATGGCAAGATAGGCGGCGATCTCTCGCCGCAGCTCGAGTTCGCCGCGTGGGTCCGGATACATCGCCGGTGCGCTCGCCTCGGCGCGCACACTTTGTGACCGGATCCTGGCGAAGAGTTTTGCGGGAAAGGTCTCCTTCGCCGGCACGCCCATCTGGAAGATTGCCGGGCCCGCGATCATCTCCTGATACCGCTCCATGAAGGAGCCAGGCTCCGGTGGGGAATCCTGTCGCCGGGATAGGATCGGTCGCTCCGTTACACGCGTTCCCGTTGCGCGAGATGCAACGATAAGCTGAGCCGCCACCAGTTTATCGTAGGCCAGCCGAACGGTGCCACGGGCGACGCCAAGTTGGGCCGCCAAGTCTATCCAGGAGGGTAGGCGCGCGCCTGATGCCAATACGCCACTGTCGATCGCGGCAGTGATGCCCATGCAGATCTGGTCCGCCAGCGGGGTCTTCGCAGTGCGATCAATCTGCAGCTCAAGCGGTTTAGCCATTCCGTCCCGTGGTACAAGATTTTCGCGCGTTCCTGGTGCTTATTACAGGACCAGTCGAGGGGTATTTATAGCGAGTAGATGAACAGGCCACAAAGGAGAAATGTCATCATGAATGCACGATCCATCATCGGTGCAGCCTGCGCCGCAGTCGCCATTGCCGTTGCGATGCCCGTCGCCGCGCATGATCCCCTCGAAACAGTTACGCCGGCCTTCGAGCAGAATATTCCGAACATTCCCGGCAAGTCGGTTCGCGCCGTGGTCGTCGATTACGGTCCAGGCGGAGCGTCACTGCCACATGTCCATGCAAAATCGGCGTTCATTTTTGCCTATGTTCTGTCGGGAGAAATCGAGTCACAGGTGAACGATGAGCCCAAGAGGACCTATCGTCCCGGCGAAAGCTTCTACGAGACCCCTGGCTCCAGCCACCTCGTAAGCCGCAACGCGAGCAAGACCGAACCCGCGAAGCTTCTGGCTGTCTTTGTCGTCGACACCGACGACAAGGAACTGACCACCACAGCCAACACAAAGGAATGAACAGATGTCAGCCCGTCTGGACTATAACCAAATCGCTCCTGCCGGCGCGAAAGCGCTGGGCGGTGTCTACGGTTACGTCATGCAAAGCGGCCTCCCATCCGTTTTGCTCGAGCTGGTCTATCTGCGTGTTTCCCAGATCAACAACTGTGCCTATTGTCTCGACATGCACACGCGGGATCTTTTGAAGAAGGGGCAGCAGATCGAGAAGATCGCGTTGCTTCAAGCCTGGCGGGAAGCCGGCCCTCTCTTCGACGAGCGCGAGCGTGCGGCGCTCGCATGGGCCGAAACAGTGACGCGCGTGGCAGAGACGGGTGTGCCTAGTGACGCCTATGACGCTGTCAGCGCCGTCTTCAGCGAACGCGAACGCGTCGATCTCACGATCGCGATCAGCCTCATGAACGCCTACAATCGGATGGCCATAAGCTTCAGGAATGTGCCCCACGCGGCGATTGGCAGATAGCCTCGAAACAGCGCTCGCGGACCGCGGCCGATCGCGCGTCCGCAGCGCGGCCCAACGCGATTTGGCGGTGGAGCCCGGGCTGTTTCACTGTGAGCAGCGCGCTCGTCACTGCACTAACATCGAGAGGAAAACACATGCCGGATGTCTCAAAGACCTTCTCAGGAAAGGCATGGCGCGTCCATCAGTTCGGGCCGCCAGATGTAATGCAGTTAGAGCGCGTGGACACTCCAGAGCCAAGGATGAACGAGGTCATCGTCAAGGTTCATGCAGCTGGTGTTGGCCCTTGGGATGGGTGGATTCGCGCCGGCAACAGCGCCCTGCCCCAGCCTCTCCCTCTCATTCTCGGTTCGGACATCTCAGGCGAGGTCGGCGCGGTCGGCGCTGGGGTGACGCGGTTCAAGGTTGGAGATGATGTCTATGGCGTCACCAACAAGCGCTTTTGTGGTGGATACGCGCAATACGCAGTCGCCAGTGCTTCCATGCTCGATCACAAACCAGTGTCGATTGACCACGTCGCTGCGGCATCGCTGCCCGTGATCGCGGTGACAGCATGGCAGGCACTTTTCGATCAGGCTGGTTTGGAAAGGGGCCAAACTGTGCTGATCCACGGTTCGGCGGGAAACGTCGGCGCCTATGCCGTGCAATTCGCCAGAGAAGCGGGCCTTCGGACAGTGTGCACCGCCGCGTCGGGTGACATCGAAAGCGTTGTTGCTCTCGGTGGCGAAACGGTCATCGACTATACAAAAACCAGATTTGAGGACGAAATTCGCGATGTCGATGCCGTCATCGATCTGGTGGGCGGAGAAACCCAAACGCGATCGTTCCGGGTGCTGAAAAAGGGAGGGCGATTGATTTCGGCCGTTTCGGTTCCGGACCAGGCTCTGGCCGCACAGCACCAGGTCCTGTCCAAATTTTTTCTCGTCGACGTATCGACCGAAAGCCTTGCCCGCATCTCCTCTCTCGTCTCCCGAGGTGCCCTCCGGATGAATGTCGGGGCGACATTACGGTTTGAGCAAGCGAAGGACGCGCACTTGATGCTCGAAGGCGAGCTGCCGAGACCGAAGGGAAAAATCGTCCTGGCAATGGGTGAAGCCAACTGACGAAAATCGCGCCAGGCTACCGGAGAAATGGAATGATGGGTCGCTTCAACAGGCCCTTCTTCCGTGGAACACACGGATCGCCAGAACGACCCCGGCGATCAGTATCGCAACGCCGGCGCCTTCCAAAACCGTCGGTATTCGAGCATGGACAATGAGCCCACCAATGACGCCGAAGGCCGTTTCTGAAACGATCAATTGAGCCGCCAGCGCGACCGGCAGGCTGCGCGCGGCCACATTCCAGGTCCAGACGCCGCCAACTGTCGCCACCAGAGCGAGCGACACACCCCACAGGTACAATGGTGCAGCGGTGCCCCATCCGAAACCAAGCTTGGGAAGCTGGAACAGCCCCATCGCTGCGCCAATCGGGTAGAAAACCAGCATCAAAATGCCGCCGCCGATGAGGATGAGAGCCGACCACACACCTGAAGGCATGCCCGGTCTGGCGGCCAGTGCTGCCTGGTTAGCAATGGCAAACCATACCCACAACACGACGGCTGCGATAGAAAGTGGAACCCCAATCCAGAGTGAACGCACAGAATCCAATCCGACCTCGGTGAACGCGGCGCTGTTGACAAGAACAAGACCGAACAACACCAGCATGAGCGGCATCATCAAAAATCGCCACGGCAGGGATCCCTGCCGCCGATTGCCGATGAGGGCCAGAACGATCGGGACAAGTCCGAGGAATGCGGGCGCAATCACCGGCCCGGCATAGATGGCCGCGCCCGTAACCGTGAGGAAATAGCCGACATAGCCGATGAAGGCGAGCCACGTGGCGATGAGCCAGTTGCCGGGGGTAAGGTACTGCGCCACCCCCTTGGTGATCACCAAGATATACACGCCAACCACCGCCGAAACGACATGGCGGATCAGAGCAAAATCGAAGGTAGAGTAATCGCCGATGACGAACGGCACGATGAAGTTGAGGGAAAAGGCGAATGCGGCAAAAATCGCCGCGAAAACGCCGATATAAAACTGTCTGTCCATAACTGGCCCCGATCTGCCAAGCCAAGCGAGGCGGTCCCGCCGTCTGCTGGTTCCATGGCCAATGTTTCTCTATGCTACACAGCGATAGAGCCTTCGCGCTTCCCTTGATCTAAGCGTTCGTTCGAGGGCACTGCCGGGCGTCGACGTTGTCGCCCGTGTGCCCTCAATGGTGGTCAGTTGGCCAGGTAGCGGTCGGCGGGTTTGTTCGTAGACAGATTGTCGGCCATCGCCTGGCGGGCAGCCTCGAAGGTGTCCCACTCGCCGACATCGTGAAGGCTGGGGATCGTAACGAATTCGTTGCGGGAGAGACCCATGAGCGCGGCGTCGACCAAGGCATCGGCCGGCATGACGATTTCCTGGGGCAAGTGCTGCACGGGCAAGCCGGCGATATCCCAGAAGTCGGTCGCAGTGGCGCCTGGCAACACGACCTGCACATGAACGTTGCTGTCGGCGAGCTCCTGACGCAGGCTCTGGCTGAAGGCGAGAACAAAGGCCTTCGTGCCGCCGTAGACGCCATTCAGCCTCTCAGGTGCAACCGCCACGATCGAAGCGATATTGATGATAGTGCCCCTGTTCCGCTCGACGAAGGCAGGCACCGCGGCATAGGTGAGGCGCATCAGAGCGTCGACGTTGAGTGCGATCATCGCGCTCATGGCGTGAGCGTCAGATTGGAGCAGAGGCGCAGTTGCGCCGACGCCGGCATTATTGACCAGCATAGTTATCCGCGGATCACCGGCGATCTGCGCCGCGACCCGCGCCACATCGTCCGCGACCGTCAGGTCGGCCGTGACCGTTTCAACCGTGCGGCCCGTCTGCTCGTGAATGGTTGCAGCAGCTCGCCGCAGCCGATCGCCGTTTCGCGCGACGAGGATCAGATCATAACCCTTCCGAGCCAGGCGATCAGCGTAAAGCGCACCGATACCGCTCGATGCACCGGTAATGACAGCTTTTCCCAACGTCTCTTGCATCGTCGTTCCTCTCTGATTGTGGTGAAGGCAGGCCGTCATCGCTGGCGAGCTTCGGTCTCTGCTCATGCCCTTTAGATTAGGCTGGACACCCGGCGACCGGTACTGAGGGGAAATGAGAGCCAGCCTCTCGTTTCGTAGTCTCGGGTCAGACAAGGCGCCGATATCGCGGCGCCAACTCGCCATTCACGAGATCATCGAGCAGCGTCTTGCGCGCGTGTTCGTACCGCGCCCATTGGCTTGCCTTCGCCAGAGAGGGAATGGTCAGCGGCTCGCGGCGGTCGAATCCGACCAATGCGGCATCCACCAGGTCGGCGGCACACATCATTCCGGGCAGAAGTTCGGCTTCACATCCCGCAAATGGCCAGACATCGGTGCGGATTGCGGCGGTCAGAACCAATTGTACATAAACGCCGTGATGTCCCAGTTCGTGTTGCATCGTGCGGGCCAGGGCGATCAGGAAGGCCTTGCTCGCGCCGTAGACGCCGGTTGCAGTTTCGGGTGCGATGCCGCCGGCCGACGCCACGTTGATAATCGCACCGTGGCGCCGAAGGGCCATGTTCCGGGCGGCGGCCGCCGAAATGCGCGTGTATGCCCTCACATTCGTGCCAATCAGGCGGTCGAGATCTGCCGCAGAAGCTTCGGCCAGTGCCTTGCCGGGAGGCAGGCCGAGGTTATTGACGACGACGTCAAAGCCGGTTCCTCGCGCGAAACTGGCTTCCACGTCATCCAGGCCGCGATCGGTGCAAAGGTTTGGAGTGATGATCTCGACCGCCGCATCGGTTTCGGCTTGCAGAATACGTGCAAGCGCGGCTGGTCGATCAGCACCATTTGCAAGCATCACAACATCGTATCCGCGGCGCGCCAGCCGATCGGCATAAAGGAGACCGATCGCGCATGACGCGTAGGTCACAAGGGCCTTCGGGTGCGTTCGCGACATGACATTTCGTCCTTTCGCGACTGGTGTATGTCATTCCGCCCCGTTTGGGACTTGCCGACATCAAGAGGCTGCCTCTCGCATTCTTGCTCTACCGGCCGCGGGCGTGGCGCTCAATTCTTATGCCAGGTCCTGAACTCGTCGCTGACGACAAGCAGGCTGATTGAACCGCTATTTCCAAGCCTTCTGGGAGAAAGACATGCACATACATCTGAAACGGAAAATCGCATTCGCCCTGTCGATGGGCGTCGTGACGACGGGGATCATCTCCTTCTCGCTTCTCGCCTTCAATCTGGGCTTTTCGAATGGATTTGTCCTGACGTGGCTGCGTTCCTGGGGGATCGGCTACGTGATCGTCATTCCCGCAATCCTCCTGATCGGCCCTCGCCTTCAGGCGCAAGTCGATCGCCTGGTCTACTGATCTGACGCTACATTGAGGAAACTGACATGCCAAAATCATCCATTCGGACGTTGTTCGCGGCCGCCGCGGTGCTTTGCTCTGCCATCGCTCCGGCAAGCGCCGAAGACAGCCAACAACCAAAGGCCAACATCGACTTCCTGAAGATCGATGCAGACATCACGCTTAGAAGAATGGTGGTGCATAACCCGAGACCGAAGGGGACCGTTCTCTTCCTGCATGGCTTTCCGGAGACCCTCTATGCCTGGAAAGATGTTTCGCTCGCCCTTGGCAATGACTACGAGGTTCATGCTTTCGACTGGCCAGGTTACGGTCTCTCATCACGGCCAGCGGTCGACAGATTTTCCTATGCGCCCAAGGACTACGCGCGCGTCTTGAACGAATACCTGGCGAAAGCGGATATCGACACCTCGAAGTTGACGATCTACGCAACCGACATCGGAGCCCTGCCAGCGCTGCTCCTGGCATTGGAAAAGCCTGATATCGCCAGGACGATCATTGTCGGCGACTTCGCTCCCTTCAACAGGCCCCAGTACATGTACGAGAGCCTGCAAAGCCTGAAAGTGGCGGGATCGACCGACCAGGCGCGCGCCCAACTGAACAAGAATCGCGCCGATATCCTCGAGAACGCCTTCAGACGAGGCCTGCCCCAAGAAGCTCAGTTCGAGGTATCGAAGGAATTCAAGGACGACATGGCCAATGGCTGGAACCACGGCGCTTTGACGACGGCAGACGCTTTCTCGTATTATTATTCTCACTTCACGCGGGACCAGGACCATTTTGAAACCCAATTGGCCAGGTTCAAAACACCCGTAAATGTGGTTTGGGGTGAGAAGGACCTCTACATCAAGAAGGAAATGGGGCTCGAACTCGCCTCAAGGCTCTCCGCAAAACTCAATCTTCTTGCCGGCGTTGGGCATTACCCTCATCTGCAGAGCCCGAAGCAAACGATCGAAGAGGTTCGAGCTTCATTTCGGTGACGGGGCGTAGCTGTCAGGCCGCCGATCCATACCCACTGCAAGTCGTACGGAGCCGCGGCAGGGCCCAGTCGATGAAGGCGCGCACCTTCAATGCGAGTAGCCCTTGACGCGAATAAACGATGTGGATCGGTTTCGCCTCGCCGCCATAACCTTGCAGGATCGGCACAAGCGCGCCGGTGGAGAGCTCCTCTGGCACCTGGTAGTCAAAGACCCTGGAGATGCCGACTCCACCTAACGCGGCGGCAACACAATTTGCCGCCGTGTTGACTTCGAGCCGGGTGACCGGAAGAGCTTCGATCAGTTTACCGTCGACGTCAAATCCCCAGAAGAACGAGCGGTTGTTGAACATGATGCCGTCATGCTTCGGCAGGTCGCTCGGATGCTCAGGCACGCCATGCCGCTTGAGATAAGCTGGACTGGCAACCGTCAGAAGGCGAAACTCGCCAGCCTTGACTGCGTAAAGAGAGCTGTCGGCAAGTTCCCCGAGACGAATGGCAACATCCACCTGCTCGTTGACGAGATTGACTGAGCGGTCCAACGACAAGATGTTCAAGGAGACTTCCGGGTGCTTGTCCATGAAGTCCAATGCAATCGGCAGCACGTAGCGGCTTCCGAACTCCACCGGCATCGTGATCGTCAACGTTCCGCGCGGTGTTTGATATTCACCCGAGGCGCGTCGCTCGGCCTCCTCCAGGTCGGACACGATCTTCCGCGCCGCTTCGACATAATCACGACCGGCATCAGTAAGTTGCAGGTTTCGGCTTGTGCGAATGATTAGGTTTGCACCGAGGTGCCGCTCGAGATCAGCGACTTTGCGGCTGACACTCGGCAAGGGAGCATTCAGCTTGCGGCTGCCAGCCGACAAACTTCCGGCGTCGACCACCGCAAGCAGTACCCGCATAGCATCAAGTCGATCCATTGGACCCCGCGACTAGAGCATCCCCTTTCAAGTAGAATCACCGAAAGCGGATAAGATGCTCTAGAATCAAAGTGCTAGAGCGTCCTTTGTGCGTTCATCTGAACGCACGGCGCTCTAAAGTTTGCCCATAGGTACTGCATTCGTCCGAAGGTGACTACAGCGCCGCGCGTCTTATTAGACGCGCAAAGATCGCTGCAGCACTTTGAATTACTGCATGTTTCCTTAAATCGAATAGGATTTAAGGAAACATGCAGTAGGGATTGCAGCCGGCCACCGGCCCTGACCGGACGTCTGGAAGCAACACACCTCGTGGAGGGGCAGTCATTCCTTAGCTCTTCTCGACTTGTTCAGCGAGACGTCGCAGCCCTGGCAAATCGCAAAGGAGCAGCTTCTGTCGTCCGCCCTGCACCAGTCCCCGCCCCTCCCACGCGCTGAGAATGCGCGAGACGGTGTGGAGCGTCGTGCCGGTCATTTCGGCTATGTCCTGCCGGGAAATGGGAAAATCGATGCGCACGCCAAGCTCTTCGCGCTTACCCGCCTGTTCGGCCAGCCGCAGAACCGCGTGCGCGACGCGGCGTTCGACTTCCTCGGTCGACATCTCGCGGATGCGGGTATGGGCCTCGTCGAGCCGCTGGCCGATCGTGTGCATCGCATTGATGGCCAGATGCGGATTGCTCTCGACGAACACGTTCCAGAGCTCGGTCGGCCAGGCGAGGACGAGGCTTTCCGTTGCCGTCATCGCCGTTCCCGGATAGTCGCTGCGCTGCAGCGCGCGGGCAAAGCCGAACAGATCGCCCGGATTGACGACACGGACGATGATCTGTTGTCCGTCGCGGGTGACCTGAGTGACCTTAAGGCGTCCGTGCAGAAGCAGATAGAACGAATCCGCCGCAGCCCCCTGCTCGAAGACGGCCTCATTCTGGGGGACGCGCCGCACGGTCGCGTGCGCCAGGAGCTTGTCCAGCTCCTGATCGCTCATCTTCTGAAACAGCGGGAGTGATTTGACGAGTGTTCGGTCCAGTGCAGCCACGTCGTTTCCTGTCTCCTGCGGATCGGCGATGCGGGCTGCTATATCACGTGCGATCGGGAGGAAGAAGCGGACAACACCCTTTCGCCGCCCTTAAGCGGCGATAATCAAGGCCCCGCGCTGTTACACCGCACCGGGGAAACGGCGCTCGAAGGCGTACAGCATGTCCGCATACCAACGATCGTCGCGAACCAGGCGGAAGCCGAGATTGTCCGGCGGCACGCCGACCGCGCAACCGCCGCTCTTCGGATCGCGAATGAAAAAGCTCATCGACGCACGGTGCTTGCCGTCGACGACGTAGATCCCGCAGGCTGGCGATATCTTCAGCACTTCGCCATCGACGCCGATCGTCACGCGACGGTGGCAGGTCTGCGTCCATTCCCAGACATTGCCGTCGAGATCGGCGACGCCGAATTCGTTTTCGCCGAACGTGCCCGACGGTTGCGGCATTGGGTTCTTCGACTTCTGCCGCGCGGATTCGCGCTCGTAGTCGGCAAGCCACCTCAGCGCCGGATTGTCCTTGCTGCCGTCAATGCCGAGCGCGTCGTCGGGAAATTTCCGGCCGGCCGCAAAGGCCCATTGCCGATCGGTCGGCAGACGCCAGACCTGCCCCGTCTTTTCCGTCAGCCAGGCGGCATAGTTGCTGGCGTCGGTGTAGTTGACGCCGGTCATCGGGGTATCATTGCCGAGGCTTGCCGCCGGCTCACCCTTCTCGCAGGCGCCGTCTTCGACGCAACGCTGATAGTCCGTGCGGCTAACCTGGTACTTCATGATCCTGAACGGTTTCGCGAGCGTCGCATCAACCAGCGGTGCATCGACGGCAAAGCCATTCTTGATGAAGTGGCCTTCGGCCCGGTATTCCATGCGGCGCGGCTCGATCGTCACTGTCACTGGCGCTTCGATGCGGGTGTCGACCGTTGCGTCGAGGTCATCCAGCAGCCCGACCTTGGCCGAAAGCACCCCGCCGATGGCAACCAGCAGCAAAGCTGGAACGGCGACGGAAAACACCGAAACCGAATTCTTGTGACGTCTATCGCGCATGTTCTTCCCCTCCTATTGGCATGCGCCGATGGATCCGGCGCATGCCTTTGTCGCTGCCTCGCGCTGCCCAAAGACCTCTTCGGGCAACGCGGCCGATTGTCATATCGGGGTTACATCGAAGCCGGCTTGACGACCGAGGTCATCAGATCGTCGTTCCACTCGCCGGTGACCTTGAAGTGTCCGGCCGCGCCCAGTTCGAAGGCCTCGATCAGGTTGTGGTTGACGTAGGCATAGATGCCCGGCTGCCGGAATGTGTAGAAGGCCGCGCCGGCCGTGCCGCCCGGAATGAACCAGGTTTCCTGATCGAGCTCGGGCGGATTACGGAATTTGCCGGTTGCCCAGACATAGTCGCCGTGTCCACCGATCAGGTGTGGCCGTGTATCGCGGTTGGCCTGCGAGTGGATGACGAGCACATGTTCGCCAACGGCCGCTGTCAGCGCCTTCTCGCCGGTCAGCGCTCCGACCGCGCCATTGAAGACGACGTGGGTCGGGGTCAGCGTGCGCATCACCTTGACGGTATCTTCATAGGCTTCGCCGGGCGTTTCGTATTTCTTGTAGTTGCCGGCTTCGTCGCGCGGGATGTAGAAATCCTGCTCGCCCACGTAGTAGACCTTGTCATAAGTCAGCGGCTGTCCCTTCTCATCCTTAAGCCCGTCACGCGGCAGCACCATGATGGCGCCGTTCATGCCCGACGTGACGTGCCAGGGCACCATGCCTTCCGGCGCGCAATGGTAGACGAAGACGCCAGGCTTGGTCGCCTTGAAGCGCAAGGTCGTCTCCTCGCCGGGATTGACCTGCGTCAGGCCGCCACCGCCCAAGGCCCCCGTTGCTGCGTGAAAGTCGATATTGTGCAGCAGCGTGTTGGTGGCGGGGTTGATCAATCTGAGTTCGACATAGTCGTTCTCGTGGACGACCATCAGCGGACCGGGAACCGAGCCATTGAAGGTCATGGCGTGCACTTCGGTGCCGTCGCCGTCAATGACCAGCTTCTTTTCTTCGATGGTCATGGTGAACTCGACCACGCGCGGGCCGGTCTTGGCGACCTGATCGTGAGCATGAACGAAGGGCGGAGCGACGAGGTCGACCTTGACCCGTTCAATTGTCGCAATGTCGACCGGCGCCGTGTCCGCTGCCGCGGGAGCGGCGGCCGTTGCGGCCTGGGTCGAGGTCGCCGTCAGGATCGGCGTCAGCGCGCCAGCGAAGGCGGCGCCGGCCAGAATCGTCCGGCGAGTCATCTGCAGCTGTTCTGTCATCATTGCTCTCCTTGGGCATGACCGCGCGACCGGAGTGGCCGTCCGAAAATCATGCCGAAATTCAACGTGTTACGGTGTCCTCTGCCGTCCCTGGCGGGCTCACCTCAGGTTTTGACCACCGGTTTTTCAGTAGTCATGCCTCAAGTAGAACCGAGAGCGAATGACGTCTTTGTCTTGGAACAAATCGCCCCGGAAAGTGGATGTTTTTCTGCAAATCTTCGCGGGGGCGGCGTTCGCCAGGCTCTATAATTGCGTTTTCGCAAAGATGCCTCGGCAAGCCCCGGATAAATCGATCCCATCCACCCGTCCGCTCGACGAAAGAACAGGATCGAACAATGTTTAGTTACTTCAGCAAACCAAGGCCCAGCGGAGGAATCCCGCGCGGAATCGCCACCACCGGTCCCGTTCTCTTTTCCTATGGCTTCAGACCCTTCTTCCTCGGCGCCAGTCTCTGGGCGATCTTCGCCATGGCCGGATGGATTGCCGCCCTTACCACGGGTATCGACATTGCCGGCGAATATGGCCCTGCCCATTGGCACGCACACGAGATGCTCTTCGGGTTCTCATCCGCCGTACTCGCAGGCTTCCTTTTGACCGCTGTTCCGAACTGGACCGGCAGGCTGCCAGTTTCTGGCAGGCCGCTCGCCTACCTGTTCGCCCTGTGGGTTGCCGGGCGGCTGGCGCTGCTTGCAACCGATGTTATCGGATTGAAGTTCGCAGTGATCATCGAGGCCGCCTTCATGCCGGCGTTGCTCGCGATCTGCGCGCGCGAAATCATCGTCGGTCGGAAGTGGAAAGATCTGAAAATCGTCGGCGGTCTGGTTCTTCTTTCAGCCGCCAATGCGTGGTTCCATATCTCCGTCGTCCGTGAGCTCGACGTCGACGCGGCGGCACGGCTGGCGATCGGCGCTTATGTCATGCTGATCATGATTGTCGGCGGCAGAATTCTGCCAAGCTTCACCCGCAACTGGCTGAACAAGTTCGGCCGGACCGACTTTCCGGTTCCCTATAACCGCTTTGACACAGTGACGATTCTCGTCGGCGTCGCTGCTCTTGTCTGCTGGACCTTCGCGCCGCAACACATCGTCACGGCTACGGTAGCGTCCGCCGCCTCGTTGCTGCAGGCGGCCCGGCTTATCCGCTGGCGCGGGTGGACCACGTGGCCGGACAAGATCGTGTTCGTCCTGCACGCGGCCTATGCCTTCGTTCCACTCGGCTTTGCCGCCGTTGCGGCAGGCGCGGTCAGCGCTCTCGACGCGTACCCCGTCATGCATGTGATGACCGTTGGGGTCATAGCCTGCATGATGCTGGCCGTCATGACGCGCGCAAGCCGCGGACACACCGGACGGCCATTGGCTGCATCGAACCTCAGCTGCGCCTCTTACATCGCCATCATCGGCGCGGCGCTGGCGCGCCCCTTCGCCGAGATCCTGCCGGCGCACTATCATCACCTGCTCGCGCTATCGGGAGCACTCTGGATCACAGCCTTTGCGCTGTTCTGCATCGAATACGGTCCGATGCTGGTTCGCGCCCGGCGCGCGCCACGGGGTGCTGCCTAGCGCCCCGAGTAAGTTGGTTCTGCATAACCAAAAAAGAAGGTTGCCTCCGCTGCGGCAACCTTCCGACGAGGCCATGTACTCATAAAGACGCCGCCCCGCAGGATCGAAGCTTGTGCCTCCGACAGCGGACGTGAGGCGAACCTCTCGAAAATCGCTAGCGCAGCCAATAACCGGTCATTGGCTGCGCTGAAAAAAGCGATGGGGGCAGAAACACTTGCCACGGCGGCAGACGCAAGAAATCTAGCACTCATGCAGTGCCTGTGGTTCATTTCTTCGGTGACTTCCCAGCGGGGCGGGTGTCGGACCGTATGCAAAACATCCGGAACCCGCGGCGCGTGTTCAATCAACCCTCTCGAAGTCGCCTGGCTTCCAACTCTTGTCGAACCATGGCTCCAATGGAGCATACAGCCGCAACAGCGAATTCCAGCCCTTGCCGGGTATGGTTTGAACCCAGTTTCCCTCTTGTCCCGACGGAGCCTCTGGAGAGAACCAGACTGTCACCGAACCGTCCTCGTTCTTCTTGATGCCCGGCTGATTGCTGTCGATGCCTGCGAGCTTCTGGTCAGTCTCCAGCATTGATCTGGTCTGATTGTCATACACCGTGAACGACCAGAACTGTCCGACCGGAACGGGGGCAGGCAAGGTGATTTTGTATGTCTTGCTGCCGTCGAGATAGGTTCCGGTCGAGTCCCTGACCGCAAACGCGTAGGCTGAGCCGGTGCCGGGCTTCGCATCTGCCATCGCAGGTGTGATCCCCGTCGCCGCGTAGTGGAACATCGTGCGCGCGTCGAGCATGCGTTCGCCGTCGTTCAGGAACTGATAGCTGTTGCCGATGAAGCCATTGTTCCATTGACGGTCGGGGTAAAATTTCGCGCGTTCATCGCGGGGAGCAAAGACCATGGACCGGGCCGTCGCATTGCCGACCGCAACAGCCTCGGTGAGGATTGCCCTCATGCGGGTATCAGGCGCGAACGGCTTGCCCTTCTTTATGCCAATAGATGCGAACAGGCCGACAATTTCGGGATCGAATGCATCGCCCGGCTCGGTCTGGATGACGCTGTTCAGCTCCTCGTAGAAATGGAAGTCATTGGCATGGACCGTATTCATCTGCTTGCCTGAGATGTTGATAAAGGTGGTTTCCGGCGGCTCCTTGCCCGCCGACAGCCGATAGACACGCGCATGGTCCTTCACGCTCCTGACTGCCGCAGCGATGTCGCCGTAGAGCGATCTCGAACCTGAACGGTGCTGTGGTTCAGATGATTGACAGCACAGTGCGCACCAGCACGCTACATGCCTGCAAGTTTACACGTCCACGACCTAATACCTGGCAGATGCCTCGCGCATCATTTCCGGGGTCCATGGCGGCTCGTAGGTCAGCCGCACTTCGGCATATTCGACGCCGGGAACGTACCAGACGCAGTTCTGCACGGCTTCCTTGAGAAAGGCCGTGGCGGGGCAGGCCTTTATCGTCGTGGTCATCGTTACGCGGACGATGCCGCCATCCTGGACAGCAATGTCGTAGATCAAACCGAGATCCACGACATTGGACCCCATTTCCGGATCGACAATCATCCGCAGGGCGCTGCGTATGCTTTCGACCAGCTCTTCGCGTTCAGTCGGCTGCATTTTCGTGCCCCTTGTGTCCACCGACGCGGATCAGGATGCGATAGGTCTCGCCCGCCGCGTCGAAGTTCCCGGCCCATTTGTGGCCGCGCATGGCAAGTTCGGGATAGAGAAACAACGGTTCACGCGCGAGAAGTGCGAAAAGCACCTCGCCGGCCTGCATCTTTTCCACCACGGCGAGGATGCGAACCATCGGCTCGGGCGGGTCCAGATCCGTCAGGTCGAGCTGGCGCGCGGGATCCGGCCAGGCGTCCAGATCCGTGTCGCCGGCGGAGACCCTGATCTCGTCGACCTGTTCCTCCGGCGTGAATAGAACCTCCCAGTCACCGTTGCCGAGCGGCTGGTCCTGGTGGGCAAAGCCGCGGCCGGCCATGATGCTGAAAAGCGGCACCGGCCTGAACGTTGCAATCAGTTTGAGCGGTTGTCCGGGTGCCAGACCGTCGACGGCGCGCATGATGGCCTGGAACGGATCGCTACCGCTTTTGAGAAGCGGCCGGACGTCGAGTTCGTAGGGGTCTTTGATCATGGTTGTCTCCGTGACTGAAACGATGGGAAGAAGAGATGCGGACGGGCGAAGCCGCCAGGAAGCTGAAGATTGCCGGGCACGTTGCTGAGCCTTCGTGTTGCCACGAATTCCCAAAGCAACGCATTGACCGCAATCAACTGGCCAAGGCTGCTCGCCCGAAACAGCAATGCGTTGTCGAAATAGAGCGCTGTCGAGGCAACGATCACGGTGAGATAGTAGAGGCGAAACCAGAACGCCGCACGCGTTTCGACGACCAGATCCTGAACGCGCGGCGTCGGCATGCGTCCAAGCAGCGCGCCGTAACATTCGAGCCAGGTGATGAAGGGAACGATCTTGTAGAGCTGTGCCAGCCCCATGCCCGTCAGCCAGCCAAAAGTGACGAGATAGACGAGCGGACCGACGCCTTCTTCGATGCGGCCGCTCAAGACCGAAGCTACAAGGAATACGGTCGCGACAATCAGCGCCACGAAAGCGCCGATGCCGGCGCGGCTGTTCAATTCGATGAGCTTGCGTTTGCGCTCGCGGTAGATCCGCACGATGTCCGCCATGTAAATTCCAATGGCGATCACACCGGCGAGCGCCGCACCGACGAGCAGGATCGTCCGCCCGTCCGAACCGGAAAGGATCATCGGCACAATGCAGACGATCATTCCGAGGGCAACAGCACCCAGCGCCCAGACGATCCTGCTGCTATGCCGTTCGCGGTCCGGCGACAGCATGAACATGGTCAAAAGACGGTAGCTGACCCCCATGGTCGTAAAACTCAGCCAGCCGCCCAGCCCCAACGTGGCATGGAGCGAAACACCTTCGAGCGTCAGATCGATCGCGGCCGGCGCATCGGCAAGTCCGGCAAGGACGAATGCGTAGATGCCACCGAGAATGAAGGTCATGACCAGCGAGCCAAGACCAACGGCGACAAACCGCGCGGGCAAGGGCAGCGGTCGCGCCTGCCAAAGCGTCGATGCAAAGATGATGATGAGCAGGCCGAAACCGGCGATCGTCACAGTCGCCCCGAACGGCAGAAGGAGCGGTGAAAGGCTGACGGCGCCTGCGAGGCTGGCAAAACCAAGCACCAGGCTGGTTATGCCGACAACCAGCAGCGCCAGAGCTGGAAAAGCCAGGTTGGGAAACGAAAGCGGCCGACCAACGAGAACAGGCACGAACTGCAGCAGTGCCCCCGCCATCAGCAGGCTGAGCCATCCGAGCGCAATGGTATGGACGAGCGCCAGCGTCTCAGGTGCCTCGATGGAGGAAACCGGATATCCGAAGCCGAGGACCATCATGATCTCGCTGGTGGCAAGAAAGATCAGCGCGGCCGCGAAATAGGACATCGTCCAGCGGGAAAGCGTGGCTCCGAACATCGCGGTTCATCCAGAAGAGTGCATTTCCAGGAAAAGTGCGAAGCGGTTTTCCGGCCGGAAATGCGTAAACACAAAGAGATAGAGCGTTCCTGCGGCTCTGCCTAAACTGGAAACGCCCTAACCGGGACACTCGTATCAGTGGCCGCTGCTGCTGCCGCAGCAGCAATCGCAGCCGGAGGCCTGTTGCCGGCCGATTTCGACCCGCCAGACATCCGGTCCCTGTTCGAGGTAATCCCAGGTGAATTCGCCGGGGTAGCGGCTTTCCAGCTGATAGTGCAGCGGACGCGGATCATGGTCGTTGACGATGATGAAGGAGCCGCCCTCGGCCAGCGCATTGAGCATGCCGAAGATCTTCGGATGGCGCTCCACCGGCGGGATGGTGCGCACGTCGATGAAGGGCTTGGTTTCTGTTTCTGCAGTGGTCATCTCAGTCCGTTCAGGGCGCCGTTGTTGCCTCGGTTTCCGGGAAACGCCGGCGCAAACGGCCCGGATTTGCAAAGGCTAATGCCGACGGCAACGCGACATTTTGTCGAAGCGCAAACAAATCCCGCTTTGCGCCTTCATGCTCGGTTACTTGGCATTTCGCAAAGAACGACGGGGGCACGAGGCCTAGAAACGGGTCGATTGTTTCGACAAGCCGATAGGAACCGCCATGCAGTCCACCGCCCTTTTGAAATATGCCGAGATGCGCTTGCCGCGTTACACCAGCTACCCGACCGCACCGCGCTTTTCCGCCGATGTCAATCGCAAGACCTACGCCGATTGGCTCGGCGCGGTTCCCGCGGATCGCGATGTGTCTCTTTATCTGCACATCCCCTTCTGTCGATCGATGTGCTGGTATTGCGGTTGCCACACCACGATTACCCGGCAGGACGAACCGATCCTCGATTACCTCAACGTGCTGAGGCAGGAGATCGGCATGGTGGCCGATCATGTGTCCGCGCCGCTGCCAATCGGCGAGGTCCATTTCGGCGGCGGGACGCCGACGATCATCGAGCCGGAAGAGTTCCTTTCCCTGATGGCCCTCCTGCGCGAACGCTACCTGTTTGGTCAAAAGACAGGCGTGGCTGTCGAAATCGATCCCCGACGCCTGACCGCAGCCATGGCGCAAGCGCTTGGCGAGGGGGGCGTTGGACGCGCCAGCCTCGGCGTGCAGAGCTTTGACCCGGTCGTCCAGAAGGCGATCAACCGCATTCAGACAGAACAGCAGACGGCGGATGCAGTGGCGCATCTTCGCAAAGCCGGTGTCACCGGAATCAATTTCGACCTGATCTATGGATTGCCGCACCAGACGGTTCGCTCCTGCGTCGAGACGGTCCAGGCGGCAGTGGCGATGCGGCCGGAGCGATTTGCCGTCTTCGGCTACGCGCATGTGCCGTCGTTCAAGAAACACCAGCGCATGATCGACGAGAACGTGCTGCCCGACGCTTCGGCGCGCACCGATCAGGCGCTCGCCATCAGCGAGGCGCTCTGTGAAGCGGGTTACCGCCAGATCGGGCTCGACCACTTCGCCCTGCCCGACGACGATCTCGTGCTCGCGCAATCCTCCGGCACGCTTCGGCGGAATTTTCAGGGCTATACTACGGACAATTGTGAAACGCTGATAGGCTTCGGCGCCTCGGCAATCGGCCGGTCACAAGCCGGCTACGTGCAGAACGAGGTTCCCCCAGGACTTTATGCAAGCCACATCGCGTCTGGACGGCTGGCAACGACCAAAGGCTATCGTTTGACCGATGAGGATCGCCTGCGTGCCGCGATCATCGAGAGACTGATGTGCGACTTCACGGTCGACATCAAGGCAATCGCCACCGCACACGGACGCGACCCGAAGGTCCTTCTCGGTGGCAATGCACGGCTGACGACGATGGCCAATGACGGCGTGCTGGATATCGCCGACGGCGTCATAACGGTAAGCCAGGATCATCGCTTCGTGATCCGCGCCGTGGCCGCAGCATTCGATGCCTATATCGACGACGCGCAACGCACGCACAGCAAGGCGGCCTGAACCTCGGTTGACCACAAACACGAAAAGGCCCGGTCGAGACCGGGCCTTTTCGTGTTGTACCTGACCGTTCTATCCCGCCAGGCTTCGGTAGATCGCCGGCAATGCCGCCGGCAGCCGGGTGATATTGCCGACCAGCGCATAACCGTTCTGGCCGAACATGGCAGGCACATAGGACCTCGCCTCGCGGTCGACGGTGACGGCAAAAGCGCTGATGCCGCTGCGGCGCGCTTCCATCACCGCCCTGCGGCTGTCCTCCAGCGCGAAGCGTCCCTCATAGTGATCGACGTCGTTCGGCTTGCCGTCGGTCAGGACCAAAAGCAGCTTCTTGCGGTTGGGCTGCCTCTGGAGCTCTGATGTGGCATGGCGGATAGCCGCACCGATGCGGGTGTAATATCCCGGCTTCAATGCGGCGATACGGGATTCGACCAGCGGGCCCATCGGCTCGTCGAAAGCTTTGACGCTTTCCACTTTCACCCAGTCGCGCCGCCGCGAGGTGAAAGTGAGGATCGAATGATTGTCGCCGCAGGCCGAAAGGCCATGGGCGAGAATGAGCAGCGCCTCCTTTTCGACGTCCAGCACCCGGCGATTGTCGGACCAGGCATCGGTTGAAAGCGAGACGTCGACCAGGATGGTGACGGCGAGGTCGTGAACCTGCGGGCGGCTCATCAGATGGATGCGATCGCTCCCCTGCCCGCCGGCCGCCAGATCGGTGCGAGCCCGCACCACGGCATCGAGATCGAGATCGGCGCCGTCGATCTGCGCGCGCAGGATCTCGTTGCGCGGACGCAGCACTTCGAACTGGCGCCGTACCCGCCGGATCAGGCTCCTGGTTTCCGGTGTGAGTTCAGCCCGGTCCTCCATGCCCGAGGCTGGGCTGGCCAGCACCCGGCAATGGTCTTTCAGATAGCTCGACGTCCTGTAGTTCCATTCGGGATAGGTCAGTTCTGATGTCAGCGGTGTCGGGTCGACGGCTTCCGGCGGCAGGTCGAGATCAAAGCGGAAACGCGCAGACGGGCGGCCCTTCCGCTCGCCGAGCGTCATCTCGTCAAGATCCTGTGCGGCCTTGTTGTCGTGTTCGTCGCTGTCGTCGGACGGCCGGTCGACATTGACCATCTCGGCCATCGCCAGAATTTTTTCGAAGCGGTTGAGGATGAAGGGGCTACGATCGCCCTTGCGGTTCTCCGGGTTTTCCCTGACGGCCACGTGCCGTTCGGTCTCGGCGATCTGGCTGGAGGCGGCACCTGTTGCCGCCACATCGTCATCGCGTTCGGTAATGGTCTCGGGTCGCAGCAAGGTATCGGGCCACAGCGGCACCGGCAGCAGCGGCAAATATCCCGGCGGCGCGCGATGCGGGAAGATTACCGGCAAAGTCGTATCCGGCTGTCCGGCCGCCTTGCGCAACAGCCGCAGGACACGGTTTTCGACATGCTGCTCTACCGACGGGAGTGAACCGCGCTGGCGCTCGACGAGAACGGCTTCAGCCAGGCGGCAGTATTTATGGCGCATGCCCGGAAATCGCTGAAAGACCTCCGCCACGGTTTCCTGCGCCCGCGACAGATACGTAAGGTCGGCCTGTAACGGGTCGGCCTCATCACGCGGGGCAAGCGGCATGGTCGCCATATAGGCGACCAGCCAGAGATAGAGGTCAATGTTGAGTTTCCGGTCGGGAAAGATGTCGATCTCGCCCGGCAGCATCAACGAGGCGTGATCCCGGCCAGGCTGAACGAGCTTTTCCTCGCCGAGACCCATTTTCTGTCGCCACTTCAGACGGTGGCCAGAGGTGCGGCCGCGTGCGGGAACGATCTGGACCGCGGTCTCGCCGCCGTGTCCCCGAAAGCTGATCGCCAGCATCGGCATCATGTCGGCCAGTTTGACAGCCTGTTCGGGATAACGTCGCCAGGTGCCGGTGTTGCCAATGAACCGGTGCCAGGCGCGCCCGACGGTTTCTTCGAGTTCTAGGAAATCCAGCATGGGCCTGTCCTCAGGCGATCAAGGAGGCGGCGACTTCGAGAAGGGCTGCCCGCACGTCCGGCTCGTCGGTCAGCGGCTCGATCATCGCAGCGCGCACCGCGTCCCTGATCGGCATTCCGGCATCGATCAGGCAGGCGCAATAGACAAGCAGCCGCGTCGAGACGCCCTCCTCGAGATCATGCCCTTTGAGTGCGCGCAGGCGCTGAGCGAGGTTGACGAGTGGCGCGACCTGGCTTGCGGCCAGTCCGCTCTCGCGCGAGACCACTTCGATCTCCTGGTTGCGTGGCAGGAAATCGAACTCGATCGCGACGAAGCGCTGTCGGGTGCTCGGCTTCAGGCTCTTGAGCAGGTTCTGGTAGCCGGGATTGTAGGAGACGACCAGCATGAACGCTGAAGGCGCTTCGAGCAGCTCGCCGGTCCGCTCCAGCGGCAACATGCGGCGGTCGTCTGTCAGCGGATGCAGCACGACGGTGACATCCTTGCGTGCCTCGACGATCTCGTCGAGGTAGCAGATCCCGCCTTCACGCACGGCGCGCGTCAGGGGGCCATCGACCCAGATCGTATCTCCGCCCTTCAACAGGTAGCGTCCGGTCAGATCCGCTGCGGCCAGATCGTCATGGCAGGAGACGGTGGAAAGCGGCAGGCCGAGCTTTGCTGCCATATGGCTGACGAAACGCGTCTTGCCGCAACCGGTCGGCCCCTTGAGCAGAAGCGGCAATTGCCGGACCCAGGCATTCTCGAACAGCGCGCATTCATTGCCGGAGGGGCTATAGGCCGGAATGTCGATCGATACCGGTACCAGGCTTGGTTGAACAATGCTCATGGCATGACTCCGTAAAAAAGGAGGAAGGAGATTGGCCGGTCCGGGTAACCCGGACCGGCACGTTCATTCATTCTGCGGGCTGCATCGATGCGCTCAGCGTCTTGCTGCGTTCCCGGCCGGGGACGAGGATTGCCCAGACGAACATCAGTGCCGAGATCAGCACGAAGACGCCGGAGCCAAGGCGGATCCAGTAGAACAGCGCGAGCTGGTCCTGGACGTCCATGTAGCTTTCACCGAGCACGCGCTGCAGATGGGCCTGCAGCACACCGGCGAAGGTGAGCGCGAAGGTCATCACGGACATGGCCGTGCACATGATCCAGAAGCTGACCATCGAAAGCATCTGGTTATAGGGCGCCCGCCCGCGGATTTCGGGGATCGCATAGGCCATGACCGCAAGGTTGAGCATGACATAGGCACCGAAGAAGGCGAGGTGCCCGTGAGCGGCGGTCACCTGTGTGCCGTGGGTGTAGTAGTTCACCGACGACAGCGTGTGCAGGAAGCCCCAGACGCCGGCGCCGAAGAAGGCCATCACCGAGCAGCCGATCGACCACAGCAGCGCTGCCCTGTTCGGATGCTTGCGACCGGCCTTCCAGGTCATCACGAAGGTGAAGATCACCATGGTGAAGAACGGTGCGACCTCGAGCGTCGAGAACAGCGAACCGATCCACTGCCAGTAGCCCGGCGCGCCGATCCAGTAGTAGTGGTGGCCAGTGCCGAGGATGCCTGAAAACAGTGCCAGGCCGACGATGACATAGAGCCACTTTTCGACGACTTCCCGGTCGATGCCGTTGAGCTTGATCATCAGGAAGGCGAGCACCGAAGCCATGATCAGTTCCCAGACGCCTTCGACCCAGAGATGAACCACGTACCACCAGTACATCTTGTCGAGCGCGAGATTGATCGGATTGTAGAAGGCAAAGAGGAAGAAGATCGCCACACCCCAGAGCCCGAAGATCAGGATGTTGGTGACGGTCGTCTTGCGGCCCTTAAGGACCGTCAGCGTGATGTTATAGAGGAACATCAGAGCGACGATGACGATGCCGACCTTGATCGCGAAGGGTTGTTCGAGAAACTCTCGGCCTTCGTGGATGTGCAGGAGATAGCCGACGACGGCAATCGCAGCCGCGATCAGGAAGATCCAGAACTGCGCGATTGCGATCTTCGTGCTGTAAAGCTCGGTCTCCGCCTCTTCCGGCAGGAGATAATAGGTGGCCCCCATGAAGCCCATCAGCAGCCAGACGATGAGCGCGTTGGTGTGCACCATGCGAACGATGTTGAAAGGCAACAGTTCGGACAAGGTATTGGGAAGGACGTAGATGGTGCCGGCAAGGACGCCGAACAGCACCTGGGCGAGGAACAGGCCGATTGCTCCGTAGAAGTAGAGCATTGCGACCTTCTGGGTCTGGTATTTCATGATTTCACACTCCAATCGCAACGCTTAGCCGGCCTCGTTCGGCGGCCAGTTCTGGGTCTTGATGCGGCTCGTCCACTCCAGGAAATCGGCGAGGTCGTTGAGTTCCTGTTCGGTCAGGTTGAACTGCGGCATCTGGCGGCGCCCTTCGATGCCGCTCGGCTGGGCCGCCATCCAGGCCTTCATCGTCTCGCGCGCACCTTCCGGATCGGTCTCGCCGCCCCAGCGTTTCCAGACATTGCCGAGCTCGGGCGCGAAATAGGCGCCTTCACCGAGAAGCGTGTGGCAGTTGATACAGGCGTTCTTTTCCCAGACGTGCTTGCCGCGGGCGACGGCGTCCGTCAGGGTCGACTCATCGGTCGAAACAGTCCGCATGTAGTAGTGACTGTGGGCGGTAAGCCCGACAAAGATTGCAAAAAAGAAAAAGGACCCGCCGTAAAAGACGTTTCGGGCCCCGGTCTTGGTGAGGCGTTCTGCCATCACGTCATCCTTTCGACTTCGGCCGGCCGCAAACACCGTGGCCGGCTTATCTGATCCCCTCCCCGCTTGGCGCCGCGACGTGCGGCACCGACGAACTGTCGGGGCGCGACCCATGTCTAGGGATTTCCGAAGGGCCTTCTTTGCGTTTTGGCAAACAAGACAGAGAGTGGTTTCAAGCGGATAGCACCACGTCCATCGCAAGCTTGGCCAGGGCCAGAAGCGCAAGCATCATCGGCCAGGCCAAGAGGCCAAACCGCAGGCCAGCCGGCGCCTGACCAAGGCCCATGAAATCGAGGGCAACAAGCCGGCATTTGATCACCGCCAGCACCAGCAGGGCCGCGATCACGAAAGCCGTGCCGCCGCAAATCGTCATGATGGCCATGCCCGAAAGCACGATCGCGATCAGCACGGCAAAGGTATTGCGAAGTCGGCGCGCATTGTGATGGGTCATGGCGTCACGCGAGATAGATGATCGGGAACATCACGATCCAGACAAGGTCGATGACGTGCCAGAGCGTGGTGATCAGAGCGATGTTTCCCGGGCTTGGGCGCCAGGCGACCAACAGCAGAATCACGCTGCCGAAGGCGACATGCAGCAGGTGGAAGCCAGTGATGAGGAAATAGAGCTCGAAGAAGGCGCCGAACTTCGGCAACCCGGCGACGGCGACTTCGGTCGAATATTCGAACAGCTTGATGGCCACGAAGGCGAAACCGAAGAGCGCGGCAAGAACGAGCGCGCGCCGGCGCGTCGGCGTCGAAGCTGCCGGACGCGTCGCCAGAGCCGCCTGCCAGCCGCTGGTCAGAAGAACGAGCGTATTGATACCTGCGAGCAACGGGTTGAGATGTGAACGGGCGGCGGCAAACGCGTCCGCCTGGATGACACCGACCACGAGAAAACCTACGAGCAGGATGCCGAAGGCGGCCAACTCGCTCCACACCAGCACCCAAAGCAGAAGGTCATCCGCGGATGCGTTCTCGTCTGCGTCTTGAACCGGGAGTGCCCGTCCGTCCATGCGCCAACTCCTTTGCCGGAACCGGCCGACACCTAGGCAGGCGGGGATGACCTGTCTTTGCGATTACGCAAAGAGGCCTGGCAACTGGGCTGATAGCAGCAGGATCATTCCAGGAGTTTTTCGATGACAGATGCTCAAATCGGCCTTTCCGTCGCAACCCCGATCATTGTCGGGTTCGCCATCCTTCTCTATCGCATGGGGGTCCTGCAGCGTGCGGCAACGCTGTCGGCTATCCTGTTTTCCGTCGCGATCGCCGTCGTGCTCTTCCTCGACCCGTCGCAATAGCCATGTCGCGGATGTCTCCTCACCAGGCGGTCACCATCCAGTTTGCGAAATGTCAAAGATCGCCCTTTCGATTGCGCCTAGACGTTTGAGGGATGACAAATCTCGCTGACGGAGCTGCCCATGCCCGGACGGACTGCCTTGGAAGAAGGCTATCAGAGCCTACTCGGATTGTGTGATCGCCTCGAGGCGATTGCCGACTCCCTGCCGCGCCGCCTCGATGCGGCCGCTTGCAGCGAGATTGCAGAGAAGTTGCCATCGACGCTGCTGGCCGTGCACAGGCTTGAGGATCAGATCCTGTTTCCAGCCATCATGGCGGCAAGAAGCCCCAACGACGGACAGAGGCTGATCGAGCGTTTGCGCGACGAGCACCGGCATGACGGAAAACTGGCCGAGCAAGTCGCCCGCGTCCTCCATGAACTGCTTCACGCGCGCTGCCCGCACAGCTGGGAGGCGATCGGCTACATGCTGCGCGCCTTTTTCGAAACCGTCCGGCGCCATATCGCGACAGAACGTTTGCTCCTCACTGAGAGGATCTGAGGCCCAGTGATGTCCAATTTTCTCGCGGCATTCGCAGTTTTCCTTGCCCTTCATATGGTACCGGCATTGCCGACGCTGCGTCAGCGGCTGATCACACTATTGGGGCGGCGGACCTATTTCACCGTCTATTCGCTGCTGTCGATCGTCGCACTCATCTGGGTTTTTCAGGCAGCGCTTGCGCTCGATTTTATCCCGCTCTGGGAGCCGGCCCCTTGGCAGGCGTGGACGACATTCGTCCTTGCGCCACTCGGGCTCTTCCTCGTTCTCGCCGGCCTGTTCAGTGAGAACCCGTTGTCGATCTCCATTTACCAGAGCAACGATCGGAAGGGAGCGATCGTCAGCGTCACACGTCACCCGGTGCTTTGTGGCTTCCTTCTGTGGGCTCTTGGCCATGTCGTCGCCAATGGCGATCTGCGCTCCCTAGTGCTCTTCGGCGGCTTCGCGCTGTTTGCGCTCGGCGGTTTCCTCATGGTGGAAAAGCGTGCGCGCCGCCGCCTGGCGGACAATTGGTCGATTGCCCAGCAAGGCACCTCGATTTGGCCCTTTGGCGCGATATTGAAAGGTCAGGCGCGCCTGCGCCTCGATCCGGTGATGATCCTGTCAGCCTTCGCGACCGCGGCGATCACGTTCTGGCTGCTCGCCGGTGGCCACTACGTTATGTTCGGGGCAGATCCGCTGTTGCAGGCGTTGCCTTTCGACTGAACCTCTCCCTGCCATGCCCTTGCAAGCGGGCCGATCGGCAGCGCGAGAAGATCGATCGCCCTTGCGGCGAGATGATCGATGATTGCCTCGACGCTATCAGGCCGATGGTAGAACGCCGGCACCGGCGGCATGACGATCGCTCCCATTTCTGTCACCGCACACATGTTGCGCAAGTGGCCGAGATGCAGCGGCGTTTCGCGCGCCATCAGCACGAGACGACGGCGTTCCTTCAGGTGCACGTCCGCGGCGCGAACGATGAGATTGTCGGCAAGCCCGTTGGCGATCGCGGCAAGCGTGCGCATCGAACAGGGCGCGACGATCATGCCGGCGGTCGGAAACGACCCGCTGGCGATCGCAGCGCCGATGTCGTCATGCTCATAGGTCCGGTCCGCCTTCTCCAGCAACCGCAACAGCGCATGTCCGCCAACCTCATGGGCAAGTGTGCGATGGGCCGACGGCGATAGCACCAGATGCATCTCCACCTCCTCGATCTGTGCAAGCCGCTCGGCAATGCGCAACGGAATGGCAGCGCCCGACGCACCGGTGATGCCAACGACAATTCGGTGCCTGCTCATGATGCTTTCCTTTCAAGCCCAAGATCGGCCCAGATGGCATCCACCTGGCGGACGACATCCGGCGTCATGTCGAGCACTCGCCCCCATTCCCGATCGGTCTCGGAACCGATCTTGGTGGTGGCATCCAGCCCGAGCTTGCCGCCGAGACCGGAGCGCGGCGACGCAAAATCGAGATAGTCGATCGGGGTGTCGGCAATGATGGTGACATCGCGGCTGGCATCGAAGCGGGTCGCCAGCGCCCACATGACGTCGGGCCAGTGGCGGACATTGATATCCGGATCGACCGCGATGATCAGCTTGGTGTAGCTGAACTGCGGCAGCATCGACCACAGACCCATCATCAGGCGTTTCGCCTGTCCAGGATAACGCTTGTCGATCGCGACCACCATGGCGCGATACGAACAGGCTTCCGGCGGCAGCCAGAGATCGGTGATCTCGGGGAACTGCTTCTTGGCGAGCGGAATGAACAATGTGTTCATCGCCTCTCCGAGCCGCGAAGGCTCGTCTGGCGGGCGGCCGGTGTAGGTGGAGAGGTAATAGGGGGCACGGCGCGTGGTGATGGCAGAAAGCGTCATGACCGGAAACGGCTCGACCGAATTGTAGTAGCCGGTATGGTCACCATAGGGGCCCTCGTCGGCGGTCTCGGTTGCCGACACCGTTCCCTCAAGCACGATCTCGGCATTTGCCGGCACGGCCAGCGGCACCGATGTGGCGGCGACTAATTGCGTTCGGCTGCGCCGCAGCAATCCGGCAAAGTTGAGCTCGCTCAGCCCCTCCGGCAGCGGCATGACCGAAGCGAGGATCGTCGCAGGATCGGCGCCGATTGCTACGGCAACCGGCATGTCGCGCCCCTGGCGCTGCCACAGGCGATGGTGTCGCGCGCCGCCGCGATGGGCAAGCCAGCGCAGGATCACTCGATCCCGGCCAAGCACCTGCATACGATAGATGCCGACATTGACATCACGCGGATCGTCCGGTGCGCGGGTGATCACCAGTGGCCAGGTGATCAGCGGTGCGGGTTCGCCCGGCCAGCACCATTGGATCGGCAATCGAGCAAGGTCGATGTCCGTACCGCGCCAGACGATGTCTTGGCACGGTGCTGATGTCACATGTTTCGGCCGCATGAAGAGCGCCGAGCGCAACAGCGGCAGCCGGTCCCAGGCGTCGCGCAGCGACCCCGGCGCCCGCGGGTCCCGCAGCTCTGCCAGGTCTCGCGCAAGCGCGGTCAGTCCGCCGTTCTGCAGGCCGAAACCACGTTCGATCCGACGCTCGGTGCCAAAGAGATTGGCCAAGAGCGGGATGTTGTGGATGCGTCCAGACGCATCGACCGGCCGCTCGAAGAGCAAAGCCGGGCCATGATCCGCCAGAATGCGCCGGTGGATCTCCGTCACCTCGTGCACCAGCGACACGGGACGGGAGATACGCTTCAGCTCCCCCTCACGCTCCAGTGCGCAGGCAAAATCCTGAAGCGAGACGAAACCCTTGGCGGGACGGAAGCTCTTGTTCATACCGCCTCTTACGGGCGGCAAATGCCCGATGTCTTTGACGTGGGACAAACAGCGGCGGCGACGCGCCGACTAGCATGCGGCCATTCTTTGCTCCGTTTTCATGCAGGCAGCCCATGACCTTACCCTTTGCGATGACCGCGCCGTTGCGGATCGTGCCAATCCCCCTCTTAGAACACGCCGCGCGGCTCGTCTTTGCCCAGGTCGTCGAGCAGCATCCGGATCTTTTTGACCGGCTCGGGGAGCACGCCGACAAACGCTATGCGTTCATCCCGACGGACCTTCCGGTAAGCTTTCTGGTCGAGCCGGCCGCCCGGCGCATCTCTGTTCACCGCGCTGCCCATCTGCCGGCCGCTGACGCCTGCATGGGCGGCAAGTTCGTGCTGCTTCTGGCGTTGCTCGAGGGCCAGATCGACGGCGATGCCGTGTTCTTTTCCAGAAGCCTGACGATAACGGGCGACATGGAAGCCATGTTGGCGCTGCGCAACGCGCTCGACGACTGCAATATCGACCTGCCCGCAGATATCGCCCGCATGAGCGGACCGTTCGCGCCCTTGGTTCGGCGCGCGGCATCTGAGATCAGGACACGCGCATTGTCAGGGGAGGCAGCCAGATGGAGCTGATCTGTCCGGCAGGCACGCCGGCTGCCTTTCGCGAGGCCGTCGATGCCGGTGCCGATGCGGTCTATTGCGGTTTTCGCGACGAGACCAATGCACGCAACTTTCCCGGCCTGAACTTTTCGCGCGACGAGCTGAAGACGGCGATCGCCTATGCGCGCCGGCACAAGGTGATGACCTTCGTTGCCATCAACACCTTCATGCGGGCTGGCCACGAAAAGCTCTGGCATGACGCCGTCGACGATGCCGTGCGTCTGGGGGCCGATGCCGTGATCCTCGCCGACTTCGGATTGATGGCCTACACCGCCGAGCGCCACCCTCAGCAGCGGCTACACGTCTCGGTCCAGGCTTCCGCCTCGAACGCCGATGCCGTCAAATTCCTGGTCGAAACCTTCGGAGCGAAGCGCGTCGTGCTTCCGCGTATTCTGACCATTCCGGATATTGCCCGCCTTGCACGGCAGATCAGCTGCGAGATCGAGGTCTTTGTTTTCGGCGGGCTTTGCGTCATGGCGGAGGGGCGCTGCTCGCTTTCGTCCTACGCCACCGGAAAATCGCCCAACATGAACGGCGTCTGCTCTCCGGCAAGCCACGTTCGTTACCGCGAAGATGGCAGCGAACTGGTGTCGGAGCTGGGGGACTACACCATCAACCGCTTTCCGGCCGGCGAGGCTGCCGGCTATCCCACGCTCTGCAAGGGACGTTTCGACATCGCCGAGGAGCGTGGTTACGCCTTCGAGGATCCGGTTTCTCTCGACGTCATGGACCACATCGACGCCCTGCGCGATGCCGGTGTTGGAGCACTGAAGATCGAGGGACGTCAGCGCGGCAAGGCCTATGTCGCCGAGGTGGTTTCCATCATGCGCCGTGCCGTCGCTGCCGATGCGGCCGAAAGGCCCGCCTTGTTGTCACGACTTAGGCGGCTCAGCGAAGGACAGAAGACGACGTCGGGCGCCTATGAAAAGCGGTGGAGGTAACGACATGTCCGCAACAACCCACCCCTCGCTCAGCCTTGGTCCGGTGCTCTATCTCTGGGATGGACCCAAATGGCGCGACTTCTATTTCCGTATAGCCGACGAAGCCCCGGTTGATCATGTCACCCTCGGCGAGGCGGTCTGCTCGAAGCGCCTGCATTTCATCGAGCCGCATGTCGCGGAAGTAATCGAACGGCTGGAAGGCGCCGGCAAGAAGGTTAGCCTTGCCTCGCTTGCTCTCGTCACCCTGGAGCGCGAGAGCCAACTCGTGCGCGGTCTGGTGCGCGACAGCATCCACCCGATCGAGGCCAACGATTTGTCTGCGCTCGGGCTCCTTGCCGGCAAACCGCATTCGGTCGGGCCTTTGATCAATGTTTACAACGGTGCTACGGCCCGGCTGCTGGCAACACGCGGCGCGACCAGCATTTGTTTGCCGCCGGAGTTGCCCATGGCGTCGGTCAGCGACATCGTTCGCGATGCGCCTGATGTCGCGTTCGAAATCTTCGGCTTTGGCCGCGTGCCGCTCGCAATCTCGGCGCGCTGTGCTCACGCCCGCTCCAAAGGCCTGGTGAAGGACAATTGTCAGTTCATCTGCGGCGAAGACAGCGACGGCCTCATTGTCGAGACGCTCGATCGCCAGCCGTTCCTCACGCTCAATGGGGTCCAGACCCTGTCGCACACCTGCCAGAGCCTGTTGCAGGAGCTTGCCGAACTGGCGGCCGTCGGCGTCAGCCGAATCCGGCTGTCGCCGCAGGACTGCGACATGGTGACGGTCGCCCGTATCTATGAGGACGTTGCAACCGGGCGGATCTCGGCCACAGAGGGGCTCGAACGGCTGGCTATCGCCTATCCCGGCGTGCCGTTGTCGAACGGCTTTCACCATGGCCGATCCGGCGCGTCGTGGATCTCAGCCCCGACCGCCTCACCCTAGGGAGACGCGCATTGGCAGATGCGTTGATCCACGCGGCCATGGTGCCGACACACGATGCCAACATCGCTGACTTCGTCGGCAGCATCCGCGTCTGATCGATCACGCCACGCTCGTTTGAATTTGCCGGAAGAAAATCGATCAATTGCTCCAGCAGGTCGTGAGGCTTCCCCCCGACCGACTGCCTGAGCGAGCCGGTTGACGATCGGCATGCTCAGGCTGATTGGTCGTGGGCTCGGCGCGACCGATTACTCTCCCGATCCCGTTTCTATCCGCTTCTCGGCGGGCGCTGCGGTCTCGTCGCTCAAGCCGTTCTTGAAGCTGCGAATGCCCTTGGCGACGTCGCCCATCAACTCCGGGATCTTGCCGCGCCCGAACAACAGCAACACGACTGCCAGCACGATCACCCAATGCCAGACACTAAAAGATCCCATATCGTTGTTTCCCTGATCCAATGAACCGTTACAATGCCGCGCGGCGATGGCGCCGCTGGCGACAATCGGGAAGCTAGCGGGCCATGAGGCACCAGTCTTTGTCAGGGCGCAAACATTCAAAGCGCGCGGCGCTCGTTCACCCGTCAGTCCGATCTGGTGTTCATTGGCGCTAAACCGCTACCAGAGATTGCCGGCCCGGTGGGCATCCTTGTGTCGCCGACGGCGCATCCCGACGAGAAGCGAGCCAAGGCACTGCGCGCAATCGCCGGACTGTTCGACGCGGGGCAACTTCGGACGGATGTCGGCACTGTCCAACCGCTCAAGGAGGCGCGGGCTGAGCATTGGTCGGCGCGCGCCCAAGTGAAGAATCAGGATAACCAGTCGTCCATCGGCTGCGCTTCGCCAGTCGCCGACTGCACTTCATCCAGAGCATAGGCATGAATATAGTCGATCTGCATTTCTGCTCCGTCGCCGAAGTCTGCGTTCGGTTCCCCCGCTGCCCCTCCCACCGCCAGATTGACCACCATGTACATGGGGTCGTGCATGTCGGCGGGCGTATCGGCACGCGCCACGGCGACGTCGTCGTAATACCAGACGATTTCATCCTCTTCCCATAGCACGCCGTAGGTGTGAAACCCTTCGGTACTGGCGACCTTGACTGCGGTCGTCTCGCTTGTCTGTTCGCCGGTCTCGTTGCTGTGAACGGTTACGTTGACAATGTTCGGTTGCTGCCCCCGCATCTCGACAACATCGAGTTCGGGGGGCCAGGAGCCATCTGCCGGCAACAGCCAGAACGCCGGCCAAGTGCCGGTTTCGGTCGGCATGTCCGCTCTGATTTCGAAATAGCCGTAGGTCTGCGCAAAGGTCGAGTACGTCGTCAGCATTCCGGACGTGTATTCGTACCCATCGATCACTGATTCCAGTGCATCCGGCGTCGGCTCTGCCTTGATCGTCAGCACGCCATCTTCGACCGAAAACGGATTGATGGCAGCGGTCTCCGCATGGTCAGGATTGATGTACCATTGCAGTTCGCCGTTGCTGGCCAAGGTTCCGCCTTTTTCAGGCGCCCACCAGAACTTTGCATCCCATACGCCCTGATCGCCATCATGAAGGGAGAGGCTGTCAAACTCGTCGGCAAAACTCAGCGCAAGGTTTGAGCGATCGAGACTAAGCTGAAATTGCTCCGGCGCGAGATCGGCCACGCTCGTGTCAGCAAACAGCAAGCTCTCGCCGTCGCCGAGGTTCAGCCTCAAATCCGTGCCTTCCTGTGTCGCAAGGCTGGTGACCTGCTGGAAGCTTGTGAGATCGTAACCATTCAGCCGGACCGTATCGGAACTGTCGAAGTCGGCAATCAGATCGCTGCCGCCACCTCGGCCGACGACGAAGATGTCCGCACCGCTGCCGCCGACCAGAATGTCGTTGCCGCCGCCACCGTCGATCGTCTGGCTACCGGAAGCCCCCGAGATAATATTGTCGGCGTTGTTGCCGAAAGCATGCCGGCCGCTGCCGGTGACCGTCAGGTTCTCGAAATTCTCAGGCAAGGTATAGCTCATCCAGGTGTTGATGGTATCAACACCAGCTCCAGCCGTCTCCATGGCACGGTTGATGCCCGAATAGAGGTAGTAAATGTCGTCACCCTTCCCGCCCGCCATGGTGACATCGACGGAGCCATCGCCCCAGATCGAGTCGTTTGCCTCAGTGCCGTAAAGCACAGGCCCCGATCCCGTCGCAGAGAACCACGCAGTAGATGCTCCACTGTAAAAAAGCGGGGTGCCTACGGCGTTGACGATAGATTTTGGCATGTTCAGCTCCTTCGGTTTCCTCCCGAAGGCAAGCTAACATCGCCCGGCAGAGGGTGGCACCGCCTGCATTTATGGGTTTTTGATGTGAATTGCGGCGCTGGAAAACGCAGGTGATCGGGATGATCTCAACGCTTTGCCGCAGTAAATGACACGACCCAGGTCACATCACTGCAAACAGAATTTTGTCGCGTATTGAAAGGCTTAGAGGGAAATCTTGCCACCATCCTCAGAGATCTTGCATGAACGCGAAGGTGTGTTCCAGCGTGCATGTGTGGATGCTCCCGGTTACGAAAGTAGGCTTCGAAGCATGCTGCCGAAATTGTCCGATTCGGAACCGCGCGTGGCGCCTTGGATGCTCGACAACGGCCACGGCGCCATCCGAATAGCCGCGTCGTAGCACCGGTTCGAGGGTGTGCTGGAGAACGAATTTCCATTCATGACGATCGCAAGCAACATCGTATCGTGCTGCATGTTTTTATCCTTAAATCGCCTTCGATTTAAGGATAAAAACATGCAGCAATTCAAAGTCCTACAGCGATCTTTGCACGTCTAATAAGAACGCGCGGTGGGCGGCCGCGCGTAGACGATCTTGTCGCCTCGCTAAACAGCTGGGCGCGAAACTACCTTGGACGATGAGGCACTTAGACCACTCCGGAAATTCGCTCACCTCGATATGGATACGTTCTGGGCTTCAGTCGAGGAGCGAGCCAATCTGGGACTGCGTCGCAAACCTGCGGCCGCCTGCTTTAAAGCAGCAGAAAACACGTCAGGTGCGATACCATCGGCGCGCAAAACCTGCCTGATAAGCGGATCTCTCAAAACCTCGGATATGGTCATGTCTGTCGCCATCACGTTTCTCCTCCACAGATCCGCGGATGAAATTTACCTCATCGGCGTCAGCTCGAATGTTCCACTGGTAACAGGAGAGAGCGGGACAACGTCGCGATCTAAATGGCGTACCACTCCGGCGTGACGCGCGCTTGGATCCACAGGTCGATCCGCCCCATCGGCAGAGTGCAGCCCTTGCCGACTGCCGCGACCGCTCATTGGTCAAGACAATCGAACGTCCGGCGCAATGTTCTGGTTCAAGTGGAAGATGTTCTCCGGGTCGTAGACGCGTTTGATCTTCTGAAGTCTCGAATAGGTTTCAGCGCCGAGAGCATTGCGAACCAGGTTGTCACCCTCGCCGAGCCCGGGAAAATTCAGGTAGAGGCGACCCGTGGAATGTGGCTGCATGTCCTGCCATGCATTGCGAACCCAACTGATGTTCGCGTCATCATCTGACGGATCGGACCAGATCGCATCAAGGCTCAACATGTAAGGTATGTTGCGATCGCCGAAGGCAGTGGCATCGGAAGCAACGCGCTGCATGGCTCCGCCAAATTTCCAGATCGACGCGTAGGTCATCTCGGAGGGTCGTTTAATCAGGCGCTCGATGATCGCGCCGATGACATCGTCACCAAGGCCCGAAAGGTAGGTCGATTTCCAGTAGCAGCGGTCACGCCCCTTGGGGAACAATCCGTCATAAATGGACTGGAGCTCGCGATAGGGCATCTGACCACTGAAATCGAGCAACGGCTCACCAAGAGCGCGCAACGGCTGCATGACGCGCTCCCCTTTTTCAGCGGGACCGTCATAAACAGTGGCAAGCGTTATCACTCGCCTGCCCCATGTCTGTTCCGGATAGGCCTGATCACTCGGTATGGTGGAGAATTCGGCGAGACCACTGACTTCGTCAGGGGCTGAAGCCATATGGTCGCGCCACTGTGGGATGACGTCGACGGCGTGCTCTTCCGGATAGGCAGGCGCGCAGAACATCACCGGATCGGCGATTTCGTGAAGACGAAGCTCGAAGTTCACGACGATGCCAAAATTCCCGCCGCCGCCCTTTAGCGCCCAAAGCAAGTCGATATTCTCGACTTCGCTGGCGCGGATGAGCCTGCCATCACCGGTGACCACATCGGCAGCAATGAGATTGTCGCAGCTCAGGCCATGGGTGCCGCGCAACCAGCCAATGCCGCCCGAAAGAGTGAGCCCGGCCACGCCTGTCATCGAAATCAGTCCGCCCGGCGTGGCCCGCCGAAAAGGCGTGGTCGCCGCATCGACATCGCCCCATGTCGCCCCGCCTTCGATCAGCACACGGTCGAGCCCAGGCGCGATGTGGACGGCATTCATGGGCGACATATCGATCATCAGACCATCATCGCAAACGGCGTAGCCGGCGACATTGTGCCCGCCGCTGCGAACGGCGATGGTGAGCCGATGCGTCCGCGCATGGTTTACCGCTGCGATGACGTCGGCAGCATTGCGGCATCTGGCAATCAAGGCAGGCCGCCGATCGATCAGCCCGTTCCAAACCACTCGAGCAGCGTCATAAGCCGAAGTTCCGGGCTCGAGCAGCTCGCCACGCAGTACACTGCGGAGCACATCATGGGACATGTCGAGACCTCCTCTTGGCTGAAAGAGCCTAGTCGCGTTCGACGCTTGGTACTAAAGTCGAAAATGCTGGAAGGCGGTCATTTCTGCCATGCTTGATCAGGACAGCCCTATCAATGTAGCACTTCTCGCGGTGCCCGAAGTCACGGCCTCCGCCTTGTTCGGCATGTTCGATCTGTTTTCATCTCCCGGCCGCGACTGGCCGTTCATCGTCAAGGGTGAAGCGGGACAACAGCGCATGCGCCCCTATGTCGTTGCCCGTTCACACAGTGGTTTTCGCGCCGCCAACGGCATTTGGGTCAAACCAGACTTCGCATTCGGCGACTGCCCTCCACCGCAGATCGTGTGCATTCCGGATTTTTTCATCAATCCGGGCGACAGCGTCGCAGGGCTGTATGAGCCTGAAGCAAGATGGCTAAGGCGAACGCATGAGGATGGCGCGTTGCTGGCCAGTGCCTGTTCCGGTGCCGTCCTGCTCGGCGAGGCGGGACTGCTCATCAATTGCGAAGCGACGATCCACTGGGGCTATGTCACGACCCTTTCCAACAATTACCCTGGTGTCAGGGTGCGCCTGGATCGGTCACTGGTCCTGAGTGGTGAGGCGCAGCGCATCGTTATGGCGGGGGGCGGGTCAAGCTGGCAGGATCTCGCTCTCTACCTCATTGCGCGGTTCGTCGGCCTCAAGGAGGCGATGGAAGTGGCCAAGGTCTACATGCTGCAATGGCATGACCTGGGGCAGCAGCCATTTGCGTCACTCATGAGCCTCCGCCAGACGGTCGACGCGGTGATCAACTCCTGCCAAAAGTGGCTCGCGCTGAACTACAAGACCCGCGCGCCCGTCGCCGCAATGGTGGCTCTTTCCGGGCTGTCGGAACGCTCGTTCATCCGCCGCTTCACCAAAGCGACAGGTATGACGCCGCTGGCCTACGCACACGCGCTTCGTATCGAAGAAGCAAAGCAGATGCTGGAAACAACCGACCTGACGATCGAGGCGATCGCCAACGAAACAGGCTATGAGGACGCAAGCTTCTTCAGCCGCCTGTTCCACCGTGAAACGGGCCTGACCGCCGCGCATTATCGCCTCAGATTTGGCTCGCTGCGCCAAGCCTTGAAACATACCTGATTGGAGCCGCGTTTCGGCACAGCCGGCGACGATCGCCGATATCGATCTCGACCGAGAGGAACCGAAGGTGCCTTCGGTTCGCATATTTACCTATTGCCAGTTTCGGGCGAATACTTGCCTGCTGATAGCACTACACCGGAGATCGGCAGAATAATGGATCGCATTGATGCAATGAAAGTGTTCGTGACCGCGATCGACGAGGGCAGCCTCGCAGGTGCTGCCCGTCGGCTGAAGCGCTCCCCGACGGCGGTCAGTCGCGCGCTGAGCTTCCTGGAAGCGCATGTGGGTGCCGAACTGCTGCATCGCACGACCCGCACACTCAAGCTCAGCGAGGCCGGCCAACGCTACGCGACTGCCTGTCGGCGGGTGCTGATCGATCTCGAGGAGGCCGACATGCTCGCCGGCGGTGAGCGTGCGGCTCCGCGTGGAACGCTGACCATTTCCGTGCCGCCGATCATAGGGGACGAGGTTATGCGTCCGATCCTGGATGATTTCCTCGACGTCCACCCGGCTGTTTCTGCCCGGCTGCTGCTGCTCGATCGGTTCGTCAACCTGGTGGACGAAGGCGTCGACATTGCGTTGCGTATTGGCCATCTGGCGGATTCGTCACATATTTCCACGCGATTGGGCGGTGATGTCAGGCGCGTGGTGGTCGCTTCTCCCCGCTATCTCGCCAATCATCCCGTCATCGAGGTGCCAGCCGACCTCACAAAGCACCAGATCATCGCCTTTACCAATTTCGGTCTCGATTCCTGGAACTTCACACCGGCAGAAGACTCGACCATTCCGCGGACGGTTCACTTCACGCCGAGATTGATCGTCAACAGCGTTCGGGCCGCCGCTGCTTCGGCCGTCGCGGGTAGAGGCGTAGCCAGGCTCTATTCCTATCATGTCGCTGAACATGTCAAAGACGGGCGACTGAAGATCGTCCTCGCCGACGCCGAGCACCCACCCCTGCCCGTTCATTTGCTCGCACCCCAGGGGCGCATGTCCGTGCCCAAGGTTCGAGCCTTTGTCGATTTCGCCACGCCACGTCTGCGCTCCGAATTTGCCCGACTGGCTGCAGAAGCAGGTACGCTCCCTTGATTATGCCGATATTCGAATGACTGACGTCCAACTTCTGACCATTCTCCCGATCTCAGGATAGATCTAAATCAATAGCACCAACGCCGAGGGCGTCGGGCGGGCGTCGATCAGACGGTCGCTGCCATTGAGAAAGGATCACATCATGAATACCGAACAGAAGGTCGTCATTATCACCGGCGCGTCACAAGGCATCGGCGCCGCCCTGGTTCGCGCCTACCGTGACCGAAACTTTCGCGTCATAGCCAGTTCCAGGTCGATCGCGGCCACGGCCGACCCGGACATTCTCGCCGTGCCCGGCGACATCAGCAGGCCGGAGACCGCCGAACGGATCGTCCGCGAAGGTATGGAGCGCTTCGGTCGCATCGACTCGCTGGTGAACAACGCCGGCGTGTTTCTTGCCAAGCCGTTCATTGAAATGACCCAGGAAGACTATGATCACAACCTCGGGGTCAATGTCGCCGGATTCTTCCACATTACCCAGCGTGCCGCGGCCGAAATGTTGAAGCAGGGCTCGGGCCACATTGTCAGCATCACCACAAGCCTGGTCAATCAGCCGATCGTCGGCCTGCCTTCAGCGCTTGCTTCCCTGACCAAGGGTGGGCTGAACGCGGTCACCCAGTCGCTTGCCATGGAATTCTCGAAGAGCGGGGTTCGCGTCAACGCGGTATCTCCAGGGGTTATCAAGACCCCCATGCACGCGCCCGAGACACACGCGGCCCTCTCTGCGCTGCATCCGGTTGGCCGGATGGGCGAAATCCGCGATATCGTCGACGCCGTACTCTATCTGGAGAACGCGAGCTTCGTCACCGGCGAGATCCTCCATGTCGATGGCGGCCAGAACGCCGGGCGCTGGTAACCTCATGGTGCTGGCTCGGGACGATCCCCGCGCCGGCCCACCAAATCCGATGATTTACCGAACCAACTCTCGGCAAGGAGACTGCAATGCCTATTGTCACCGTACAGGTTACCCGCGAAGGAACCACGCCCGGCCGCAATTCGGTGTCGGCGGAGGAAAAGGCGGCCATCATCAAGGGCGTCAGCGAGGTGCTGCTCAATGTTCTGCACAAGCCGCTTGAATCGACCTATGTCGTGATCGAAGAGGTCGATCTTGATAACTGGGGCTGGGGTGGGCTTCCGACGGCACAATACCGCACACTGCGTTCTGCCGCCGCCAAGTCCTGAAGCAGTTGGCCAACCGATTTCAACGGTCTCTGCCCAAACGTGTGGGCAGAGACCGTTGCGATAGTGGAAACGCCGGATTTCGTAGCGCAAAGCATGAACGTCGAATCTCTGTCAATCAACCTCGACGTTCGTCCATTTCTCCAACCATTTCAGGAAAACGCCTGCCATGCCGAATTCGACGGGCCTTGAGGTCTCGTAAGCACCGACCACCGGCAACACCGACGCCGCCAAGGCTAAGCTAACCCGATCTCAGCTCGTGTTCGATAAACAGCGGGCTTGCCTGTCCTACTCCCAATCCCGAGATACAAGCGTCGATCGACGCCTCGTCGGTATCGAAAGCGATGCTTCCGCCCCGAGGCTCGAACGTGAGCGCCGCAGAACTGCACCAGCACCGCCAAGACCATGCGTCTGCCGTGTCCAGCAAGATGGGCAAATCGAGGATGTCACTGGCCTCGAGCTGCCCCCTGCTTCCGGCTATCAATTTCGGCGAGCAGACCGCCATCGTCCTATCCAGCAGGAACGCCGATGACACTTCGCGAGCGTCGGCGCTTCGCCGATATGTGATGGTTAGGTCGGGCCTCTCAAGCGAGCCCAGCGCGAGCGATTGGATGACAAGATCGGCGGTCGGATTCTCCTGCCGGAACGATCCGATGAGTGGGATCAACCGTCGTTCAGGTTCATGTCAGGTTCGAATGGCCTGTTGCGAATGTCGGTAGACCTTCATCGCCTGCGATGAAGGTCATGACGCAAGGTATCAATCGGATTGCGACCCATGGCCAACAAGGCACAACACCTGCATCTTCGCTCCAGCGGGAAGGACGAAGTCTTTGCCCGCGACGACCAACAGGTCGGGGATTTCGCCTTCAACGCAACGGTTGCGGATGTGTTCGACGACATGGTCGGCCGCTCCGTTCCTTACTACGAGGAAATGCAGCGCATGGTGTGCGAGCTTGCGCGTGATTTCGCGCAACCCGACACCAACGTCTATGACATCGGCTGCTCCACAGCCACGACCCTTCTAAGCCTCGACGGCGTCATCGAGCCGAGCGTTCGCTTCGTCGGCATCGACAATGCGCCCGACATGCTCGACAAGGCGCGCCAGAAGATAGACGCATCGGCACCCCGCAGGCAGATCGACCTCAAGGTCGCCGACCTCCATCAGGGCGTGGACATGGACAATGCGAGCGTCGTCACCATGTTGCTGACGCTGCAGTTCATTCGTCCGCTCTACCGCGAACGCGTTATGCGCATGATGTATCAAGCTCTCAACGATCGAGGCTGCCTGCTTCTCGTCGAGAAGCTGACGGGTGAAGATACGACCTTCAACCGGCTCTTCATCCAGCACTACTACGATTTCAAGCGGCGCAACGGCTACTCCGAGATCGAGATATCCAAGAAGCGCGAAGCCCTGGAGAATGTCTTGATCCCCTATCGCCTGGAGGAAAACCTGCAACTGCTGAAAGAAGTGGGCTTCCGCAGCGTCGAAGTCTTTTTCCGCTGGTACAATTTCTGCGGCATCGTCGCAGTCAAGTAGGGCGCCGACATGAAGACGCTAATGATACAGCTCGGTAATTTCTTCTTCCGGTACCGCAACCAGGTCTTCCCGGCCATCATCCTGGCACTATTCATCCTGGTGCCGCCGTCAACCGAAATGTGGGGCAGCGGGACAGCGAACCTGCTGAAGACCGCGGCCGCCATTGCTGTTGTTCTCGCCGGGCTGGCATTACGCACGGTCGTGGTGGGCTACGCCTACATTAAGCGCGGCGGGTTGAACAAGAGGGTCTACGCAAAGGACCTGGTCACCGAAGGCATGTTCGGCGTCTGCCGAAACCCGCTCTATGTGGGCAACATGCTCGTCTATACCGGCATTTTCCTGCTGCACGGCAATCCGCTGGTCATTGCGATTGGCGTTGGCCTGTTTGCCTTCATGTACCAATGCATCGTCTATGCCGAGGAAGTTTTCCTGGAGCAGAAGTTCGGCGAAGCCTATCGCGCCTATTGTCGAGACGTGCCGCGCTGGGCGCTGCGGCTTGAGAACTTCCGTCACTCGATCGACGGGATGTCATTCAATTTCAAACGCGTCGTCGCCAAGGATTATTCGACTGTCTCAGCCGCTCTGCTCGCCATCCTCGCAACGGAAATGTATCGGTTCGCCATCGCCGAGAACCTTGAGCACCAGCGATCCTATCTGCTTGTTCTCGCTGCCCTGATGGCGCTTGTCGGCATGGCGACCGCATTGGTCAGCCACTTCAAGAAGCACGGTGCGTTTCGCGAACCGAAGACATCGCTCTAAGGGCGCCGTCTGCCGTGGCACCCTGCCGGAGACGACGGCTTCCATCGCCTCCGCGCCTCTCAGGTTCATGTCAGAAATCCCGCAGCCTACGATCCACAACTCGGCGCCGTTTCGGCCTGAAAGGGAGCCATGGCTCATGAGCAATCCGACCGATCGAAAAACAATCGACTTGACGCATGCCTATGGGCGACAATAGGCAGAGGTTGTTTGGTGGCGGATGGTAGCTTGCGCGTTCTGCTTGTGGAAGACGATCAGGTCCTGGGGGAGGCGCTGCGTGATCACGTCGCCGCCGCGGGCCATGCCGTAGACTGGTTCTTAAGCGTCGTTGATGCGATGTCGGCAACGGGGACGGTCGAATACGGGCTTATCCTTCTCGACCTGAGATTGCCGGATGGAGATGGACTGTCATTGCTCCGGTCTTTACGCTCACGTCAGGATGCAACGCCGGTCATCATCCTGACAGCGCACGATCAAGTATCCGATCGGATCGAGGGACTTAACAGCGGGGCAGACGACTATCTCGTCAAACCCTTCGACCTCGACGAATTGACTGCGCGCATGCTGGCGGTATCGAGGCGCTATGCGGGCAAGCCAACCTCGACCATTCGCCTACCCGGGATCGAGATAGACCAGATCAACCGAAACGTGGTGGTAGACAATGAGGTCCAGCTCTTGAGCGCCCGCGAATGGGCCGTCCTGGACAAACTGGCGGCCAGACCCGGAGCAATTGTGTCCAAGGCACAGCTTCACGAGGAGCTTTACGCCTTCGGCGCCGAGATCGAAAGTAACACGGTCGAGGTCTACATCAGCCGGCTGCGAAAAAAGATCGGCCATGACCGCATCGAAACTGTTCGGGGTGTGGGCTACTGCATCAAGTGAGTGACCATGTTCCAGAAACCAAGCATGACCCGCAAGCTCGTCGTCGCGATCACAAGTGTCGTCGCGGTTTTCTGGCTCGTCGCCATGGGATTTGGCATCCTCATCATGCAGGACGAGTTTTCCGAGATTTTCGATAGCGGCATTCAGGAAACCGCCGAACGCCTGCTTCCGATCGTCATCGACGATCTGGCCGGGCGGGATGCGGGCGATGCGCTACGACGCCCGGCAGAAAAAGCAGCCAGCAACCGCGAATATCTTGTCTACCAGGTTCGCGGTCGGGACGGGCAGATCCTGTTGAAATCGAGGGATGCGCCTGCCGAGCCCTTCCCGGCCCCCCTCGAGGTCGGCTTCTCGCAGAACGATACGCACCGGATATACACGGCCGGGACCGCGGACGGCTCATTCTACATCCAAGTGGCGGACTCCCTCGACAATAGGCGCGAGGCTGCAATCGAGGGGGGAATGGCCCTCTTTTTCCCGATCCTGGCACTCATTCCCGCCAGCATCATTGCCATCATCCTCGTCGTCCGTATGACCCTGTCTCCAATTGAAGGGCTGCGCGACGATATCGGCACCAAGGATGGTGGCAACATGGTGCCGGTGGATGAAGCCGGGCTCCCGGTCGAGCTTCGCCCGATCGCCCGCTCCGTCAACTTGCTGCTGGATCGACTGCGGGCCGTTCTCGAATCCGAGCGGGAATTCACCGCCAACAGCGCACACGAGTTGCGCACACCGATTGCCGGCGCGCTGGCGCAGACCCAACGGCTGCTCGCGGAGGTGCCGCCTTCGCTGTCTGCCCGTGTCGGACAGATCGAACGATCGCTTCAACATCTGGGGCGGCTGGCGGAAAAACTGCTGCAGATGTCGCGCGCTGAAGCAGGCATCGGCGTGTCGGACGAAAAAACGGACCTCTTCCCGGTCCTGCAGGTTGTCATCGAAGACATCGGGCGATCTGCGTTGGGCGCGGGGCGCATCGTGCTTCATGCGCCAGATGAGGCGCGCCTCGAGCGGCAAATCCGCCCGGATGCCTTCGCGATCGTCGTGCGCAACCTGCTTGAGAATGCACTGGTCCACAGCCCGTCGGGCAGTGTCGTCGATGTCTATTTCGGCACTGATGGCATCCGCGTCGTCAATGAAAGCGCCGTCCTCGATCAACCGACATTGGCGGGCCTGACGAGACGGTTCACGCGCGGACCAACGCAAGCGGCCGGCTCTGGACTTGGGCTGTCGATCGTCAAGCGCTTCGTCGAGCAGATGAACGGCAGCCTGGCACTCCAATCTCCTGCGACCGGGAGGTTGGGCGGCTTCGAGGCCGCCGTGCGCCTTTAACCCAGCGGGAGCCCGCCTTGTCCAAGATCGCCGCGCTAACCGAACGGTTTTACAGACGCATGAGGGCGTATGGGCCGCTAGGCATCGCCGCCTTTGCACTGGCATCCGGAGGCGCCTTTGTCTTCATTAGGCTGACGAGCGAGGTGGTCGAGGGAGAAACGCGCGCGTTCGATGAGGCGATCCTGCGCGCGCTGCGCCAGCCCGGCAACCTCTCCGCTCCCATCGGGCCCGGATGGTTGACGCATGTGGTCACCGACATCACCAGCCTCGGTGGCACCACCGTACTGACCCTCGTCACTATCGTTACAGTCGGCTATCTGGTTCTCGCATCGCGTCGCGCCACCGGTATGTTCGTACTGCTCTCGGTTCTGGGTGGATGGTTGCTGAGCACGCTTCTGAAAATCGGGGTTGCGAGACCTCGACCCGACATCGTGCCCCACCTGGTCGATGTGCATGATCTCAGCTTTCCAAGCGGGCATGCGATGCTGTCTGCGGTTACCTATCTGACGTTGGGCCTGCTTCTCTCGCGGGTCCAATCGAACCGCGCCACGCGTCTCTACGTCATCGCCGTGGCCCTGGCGCTGACTTTGATGGTCGGATTGAGCCGGATATACCTCGGCGTTCACTATCCGACAGATGTATTTGGCGGTTGGTGTGCGGGTGCGACATGGGCAACGATCTGCTGGATGATCGCCAGGCGTTATCTGCCCCGCCCCGAGGAGAGTGCCGGTTAGAGCGCTTCCGATTTAAGCGGTGTGAAAGAAATGCTCCATCTCTTTGTTTCCAAACATTTCCTCACGGAAGGTCGCTTGGCACTTTTCCTGGAAATGCCCTAACCGGCGAGGCCGAAGACCTTCTCCAACATCTCCCAGTTCTCATCCATTGCGTAGCTGGGGGAAAGGTAGGGGATCCCGATGTGCCCGAAGCGTATCGACAGCTGTTTTTCGGCGGTCTCTTCGTCGGCCTTGGCGATTTGCTGGAGATAGATGACCGAAGCAAGCCCCGTGCGGTCGGCGCCTGACCGGCAGTGAATGAGGGCCGGTTTGGGAACATCGCGCAGCAGCAATACGAGGTTCAAGGATTGATCGAGTGTCATCTCGTGGCTCGCGGACATCCTGAAGTCCACATGTTTCAGACCGAGCGCTGCGGCAGTTGCGACCTCATCGCGATACCAAGCCGCGCCGTTGTCGACACCACGAAGATTGACGATCGACCTAATGCCAAATCGCTTGGCGTAGTCGGCGATCTGCGCCGACGTCGGCTGGTTCGAACGGTAGAGCTCGCCCGGAACAACCTCGTGGAAGTTCCCGGAAAGCTGGATACCGCCGAGGTACCCTCCGATGATCAATGCGTCCGCGAGTGTCGCCCACAGGATTGGTCTTATGGATCCAAATTTCATCCAACGTGCTCCTTTTCGAGCACCATGGATGCAACCGCTGACATGAAGCTGAACGCCAATGTTGTCAATGTTCGCCTGCTGCGGCTGACCATTGGAAGCTGGAGACGGCGTCATCGCCGCTTGCGAAGAAATCCGTTCCGGCGTCTTCCGAAAGATCGGCGTCCAGCAGGACGATCAGGGGTCTCTCGAGGTCGAGACAGACCTCGAGAGACGCCATCGATTGCCTCAGCCAAGGATCGCCTTGGGCTCAAGATGAGCCTCCAGGCCCACGACGCCGCGTTCGCGGCCAATTCCCGACTGTTTGAACCCACCGAAGGGTGCCAGGGGCTCGTGGGGTGCTCCGTTGATGACGACTCGCCCGGCCTCCAGGCGCGCGGCAACCCGTCGCGCCCGCACGGGATCTGACGACAGGACATAGGATTGCAAGCCGTAGGTCGTGTCGTTGGCGATGGCGATAGCGTCTTCCTCCGTGGCGTAGCCGATCACGCTCAGCACAGGTCCGAAGATTTCCTCGCGCGCGATCCGCATGTCGTTGGTGACGTTGGCAAAGACGGTCGGCTGCACGAACCAGCCGCGCTCAAGGCCTTCAGGTCGGCCCTCGCCGCCGACCAGCAGCGTCGCGCCTTCCTCCTGTCCAAGCTTCAGATAGGATTGCACCCGGTCCCACTGCTTCCGGCTGACCATTGGGCCAACGGACACTTCGGGGTTGGTCGGATCGCCGGCGCGGACCGCCTCGACCTCGGCCTTCAGCCTCGCCAGGGTCTCTGCCATTCTGCGTTCCGGGACGAGAACCCGCGTCCCCGCTACGCAAGCCTGGCCGCTGTTCATGAAACCGGACGCCACCACCACTGGGATCGCCTCATCGAGATCGGCATCGTCCAGAATGATTTGCGGCCCCTTGCCACCGAGCTCCAGCGTCACGCGTTTCATCGTCTCTGCGGCCGACCGCAGGATCGACCGTCCAACTGCTGTCGAACCGGTGAACGTCACCTTGGCGACGTCGGGGTGAGAGGCGAACTCCGCACCGACGACATCACCCCGTCCGGTGACGATGTTGAACAGACCTGCAGGAGCACCCGCCTCATGCAGCGCCTCGGTGACGATCCGGGTCTGGATTGCGCTCATTTCGCTGGGTTTGATCACGATGGTGCAGCCGGCGGCGATAGCCATCGCCATCTTGCCGCAGATGAAGGAGGCATTGCTGTTCCAGGGCGTGATGGCGGCGACGACGCCCAAGGGCATCATGCGCACGTCCGCACGGCCGATGGTCTGGTTGAAATCATAAGCCTCAAGCGTTTCCGCCGCCTCCAGAAAGGCAGTGGCCGCCATGTTCACCATCCAACCGGCGCGGCTCTTCGGCGCGCCGTATTCCTCGACGATAGCGTCGAGCTGATCGTCGAACCGGGCGGCGACCACGTCATGGAAACGGCGCAACAGGACGATCCGCTCCTCCTTGCTGGTCTGCGACCACGCCGGCAGCGCGCGTTTCGCAGCAGCAATTGCGGCGCGGGCGTCCTCGACGTCGCCCAGGCGCACCGCGCCGATCGCTTGTTCGGTAGTCGGGTTGAAAAGCTGGAACCGCTCAGTCCCGTGCGGCGTGACGAAGGCGCCATCGATGTAGATTTCGTTGATATCGCGCATAGTCGTTCTCCTGTTGAAACCAGGATGTAGCGCCTTCCGATTGCGTGTATAAGACCGTGAAAGAGACGCAAACTGTCCCGGAAACCAGCGCAATGAATCGCAGCGGCCTGATTGAACTGGAAGCCGTGGCGGCGGTGGCCCGACGCGGTGGATTTCGCGCCGCCGCCCGCGACCTTGGCATGTCCTCCTCAGCCCTCAGTCACGCGGTCGCGGGTCTCGAGGCGCGGCTTGGCGTACGCCTGTTCGATCGCACCACCCGCAGCGTTTCGCTGTCGGCGGCGGGCGAGCAGTTCATCGCGGAGGTCGCTCCGGCCCTTTCGCAAATCCACGCCGCCATCGAGAATGTCGATCAGCACCGCGAGCGCCCTTCCGGCACGCTGCGGCTGAACACCTCGCTCGGCGCAGCGCGGATGATCCTGTCGCCGCTGATCCTCGAATATCTCCGGCGCTATCCGGAGATGAAGGTCGAGCTGGTGACCGACAATCGGCTGATCGATCTTGTGGAGGAAGGATTTGATGCCGGCTTCCGCCTTCAGGAGAGCCTACCGGCGGACATGATCGCCGTGCCGTTCAGCCGGACGATCCGTTCCATCGTCGTCGGGTCGCCCGCCTATTTTGCGGGCCGCGAACAGCCGCGCGTGCCCGCCGACCTGCTGCGCCATGTCTGCATCCGCATGCGCATGTCCTCCGGTTCGATCTATCGCTGGGAATTCGAGAAGCGCGGCGAGACGGTGGAGATTGACGTTCCCGGCGTCCTGACGCTCGACGAAACCGCATTGATGCACGAGGCGGTTCTCGCCGGCGTCGGCCTGTTGCTGATCACGGAAGACCTGGTCGCCGAGGATCTGGCGGCGAGACGGCTGATCCAGGTGCTGGATGACTGGACCCCGGCCTATCCCGGCCTCAGCCTCTACTACCCCGGGCGGCGGCACGCGCCCGCCAAACTACGCGCCTTCATCGATCTCGTGAAGGAACGATCTCGATAAGCGATAACGTCTCCTTGGCCCCCTTGACAGTATCTGTAAAAACATTGCATCGTTAATTGAAGCGTAGGCCTGTGCCTCGCAAGAATTGCCCCGTTCAACCCACGTTGATGACGATCCGGAGTTCGCAACTCCTGGAACAGGGTCCTAGCGAAACTGGCCAATTGCCAGTTCAACTATGGAGCTGGTGGGGGCATGGAAACCGAACTTCCCTTTGGTAATATTTTTTGCTTTGAGCATGATTGGAAGACCTCAACCGCTGGTCGGTTAGTCTATGGCTTTCATTGCGTTATCTGCCGCAATACGCGCCAGTCTGACGCCCGTCGCAAGTCCCCTGCCAAGAGCGACGTGGTCGCATCAGAGCTGGTCGACGTCCACTCGAAGCGTTTCACAGTCATTGCTCGGTCCCAGGGTATCCATAAAATTATCGGCAGCCTCGATTTCGTTCGCGGAATCAGGATCCGTTCGATCGAGGGTGGCGAAACTGCCTTGCCGCTCGGTCTCTTCGATGATCCGGTTCACCTCTTAGAGCGCGCAGCGCCGCCGGGCACCGCTCCTGAAATTCGGTTCGGACACCCTGCCCCTGTTGCACGACGACACGTCTCTCGTGCGCGTTCCAGCAACGTCGACGATAAGCGGCAACGATCTCTCATTCAGGCATGAGCCCATGCTCGGCATAGGCCTGTGCCCCGATGGCTATGCCGACGTGTCTGACCGAAATGGGGTTCAACTCAAAACGCAACTCAGCAAAGGTATGGAGGAGTTTACCTTGGCAATTATAAAAGAGGGAAGTGCATCAAGCAGGCGCCCGGAAGACGAAAAACTCAGCATCGGCGCCAATATCGCATATGGATTACAGCACGTTCTGACGATGTACGGCGGCATAGTCGCCGTACCCCTTATTGTCGGACAGGCGGCGGGGCTTAGCCCAAGTGACATCGGCCTCCTGGTGACGGCGTCGCTTTTTGCCGGTGGTCTGGCCACCATCCTGCAAACATTGGGATTGCCATTCTTCGGGAGCCGTCTGCCGCTTGTACAGGGCGTTTCGTTCTCGGGGGTTGCGACAATGGTGGCGATTTCCGGCAATGGGGGAATACCGTCTATTCTCGGCGCCGTTATCGCGGCGTCGTTGATCGGGCTATTGATTACGCCCGTATTCTCACGGATTACCCGTTTCTTCCCACCCCTAGTCACCGGTATCGTCATCACCACCATTGGACTAACGCTGATGCCGGTCGCCGCGTTCTGGGCAATGGGCGGCAACAACAGTTCCCCCGATTTCGGAAGCCCGGCAAATATCCAGCTGGCCGCCACAACGCTCGCCATCGTTCTCCTGCTCAGCAAGCTTGGAAGCGCATCGGTTTCAAGGCTCTCCATCCTGCTTGCGCTCGTGATCGGAACGGGCATCGCCTATGCCGTTGGCATGACCGACTTTTCGCAAGTCGGAAATGGCCCCCTCTTCGCCCTGCCGACAATATTCCATTTCGGCTATCCCACCTTCGAGATCGCCGCCATCGTCTCGATGCTGATCGTCATCATCGTGACGCTCGTGGAGACATCAGCCGACATTCTCGCCGTTGGCGAGATCGTCGAAACGAAGGTTGATTCTCACCGCCTGGGCGATGGGCTTCGGGCCGACATGCTGTCGAGTATTCTCGCGCCGATCTTCGGTTCGTTCACACAGAGTGCCTTTGCCCAGAACGTCGGGCTTGTCGCCGTAACCGGCGTGAAGAGCCGCTATGTGGTGGCGACCGGCGGTCTTTTTCTCGTCGCCCTCGGCCTTCTGCCGGTCATGGGACGCGTTGTTGCAGCCGTGCCAAGTTCCGTTCTCGGTGGGGCCGGCATCGTCCTTTTCGGTACGGTCGCGGCAAGTGGCATACGCACGCTCTCCAAGGTCGACTACCACAACAACATGAACTTGATCATCGTCGCGACGTCGATCGGTTTCGGCATGATCCCCATCGCGTCACCGGGATTCTACGAGCACTTCCCGGCCTGGGTCGCGACGATCTTTCATTCCGGCATCAGTTCCGCTGCGTTGATGGCGATCGTCCTCAACCTGCTGTTCAACCATTTCAAAGCAGGAAATGCCGATCAGCAGTCAGTGTTCGTGGCGGGGACAGAACGGACGATCCGCTACAAGGACATCGTGCGGCTTCGCGATGGCGACTACTTCCTCAACGGCAAGCTCTATGACGAAAAAGGCATCGAAATACCGATGATCCCTGAGGGCGCTCACTGAGCATTGCTTTGAAATCACTGTCCGGATCGAAATCTAAACTTTGGTCCGGACAAAAGTTTTTCCCGACATTTCAAGGAGATGAAGAATGTCAGAAGAAATCGAAACGACGCGTCTGCTCGACGCCCTGCTGACAGCCATGGAGGCTGGCATCATCCCCGCCACGGAGGTCGGCGTCGCGGCCGGCAACAAGATCTTCGGAGCGGCGCTGCTGCGGAAATCGGACCTTTCCACTGTGCTCGTCGAAACCAACAACGAAACCGAGAACCCGTTGTGGCACGGGGAGGTTCACACCCTGAAGCGCTTCTATGAGATGACCGGATCCGAGCGGCCGGATACGACGGACCTCATCTTCCTGTCGACCCATGAGCCGTGCTCGATGTGCCTTTCGGCGATCACCTGGGCAGGCTTCGACAACTTCTTTTACTTCTTCAGCCACGAGGATTCCCGGGATGCGTTTTCCATTCCGCACGATTTGAAGATCCTGAAGGAAGTCTTCACGCTGGAGCCAGGGGGCTACAATCGGACGAATTCATTCTGGAAAGGACAGTCGATCATGGGGCTGATCGACGGAGTTCCGGAACCGCAGCATTCGCTTTTGAAGGAAAGAGCAACTGCAATCGGCCGCAAATACGACGACCTCTCTTCTGTCTATCAAGCCAGCAAGGGGGATAATGCAATTCCCCTCAACTAACGCGCCGATCCGTCCCTTCACGTCGGCCTCGATAGAAACCGTCGCCTACTGCATGTTTCCTTAAATCCTGTTCGATTTAAGGATAAAAAGATGCAGCAATTCAAAGGGCTACAGCGACCTTTGCGCGTCAGATAAGACGCGCGGTGCTGTAGCCTGATTGAAGAGTACGCACCGGGTGTAGTCCTTGGTGGGGCTACACCCGGCATCCTACCCCACTTCAGTAGCCAGCCGCCGATCATCCGGCAAACCCACTTGACGGCCGGGAACGGACGCCTTGATGCCAGTTTTAATCTAGTGAGATTCATGGAAAGCAAAATTTAACCATACTTGTTCATTCTTTGTCGATCCGTCGTCAAAAAGGGGACAATCCGGGAAATTGCGCAGCGGTGGTCGCTCGTCGGCCCGAAAGCGTTTGCGAGATTTACTGGCTTGAGATGCGTTTGAGTAAGGTCGTTCGTTCACAGTCTTTGCGCCGTCTGTTGCGTCCACTGCTGATCACCTGTTGCGGCATCGCCCTTGCCGGCGCGGCCGCGGGATCCGTCGTGGGTGCAGTCGCGATGGGCAGCTATTTCGGTCACGGTTCGGGCAACCTCCTGCCCAAACCACAACTCTATGCGGCGCAGCACAAAAAAGAGCGCCCGTGGGTCAAGCAGGCAAGGGTCGAACAGACGCCGAGGCTGGTCGCCGTGGCCGAGCCCGTCGTGCTCGCAAGCCTTAGCGGCGCCGAAGGGAAACTCCCCCGCAGGGCCGATATCTTTGGAGATGCCGAGACGAGTGGCAAGGCTGCACGCTTCAGTTCCGGTGCGAAGCAGGCTGCATTGACATCCGAGCAGCTCGCCAGCCACTTCAGGGCCTCTCATTCCGTCACGCCAGGCCGCGCGATCGCCAGTCTTGACGCGCCGGCACCGGAACGGTTCGGGCCGCCGCGCGCCGTAGCAACCGACAAGCCCTTGGTCTCGTTGGCCTATGCGGGCCCCTCTCAGAGCGCAACGGACAGCGCTGTGTTTTCGGCGTTGCTGACGGTACCAATGGAGGACGACCTCGCGGCCTCGCCGGACCCGAACGCCGAAGATGAGGCCGTTGCCCTGCCAGACTACGAGGACACGCCGTCTTCGGGACCGAAGCCGCAGTTCCGTCCCGGCGGAGATCAAGCCCAAAAGCCTACCGCTGAAACAGAGAAACCCGAGACCCGGCGAGCCAAGGACGACGCAGCGCCGAAGGCCGAAGAACGCGAAACGCCAAAGCAGCAACAGCTTGCCTTTGTGCGGCCGGACAATCCGGCGGACAAAAGATCGGGCGGTGGCCTCGGCGCACTGCGCAACCTATTCGGCGGTGGTGCCCGCGCAGGAAATGGCGTCGCGGTCTACGACATCACCGCCGCGAAGGTCTATATGCCCGACGGCAGCGTGCTCGAAGCCCATTCCGGCATCGGCAAGATGGCCGACAATCCGCGTTACGTAAACGTCAAGATGACCGGACCGACCCCACCGCACACCTACAATCTCAAGATGCGCGAAACGCGCTTCCATGGGGTCGAGGCGGTCCGCATGCTGCCTGTCGACGGAAAGAACAAGCACGGCCGAGACGGTTTCCTGACCCACAGCTACCTGCTGCGCAGCGGCCGGGCGGAATCGCATGGCTGCGTCGCCTTCAAGGACTACAAGCGTTTCCTCACAGCGTTCAAAGAAGGCAAGGTCAGGCAGATCGTCGTGGTTCCGAGCGGCGGACGCGCGGCCGGCATACAGATGGCATCGAACGGAAAGAAGGGCTGACGGACAACATCCCGGCAGTCGCGGTAGTGATGGCCGCCAAGGCGTTTCGCCAACGCGACTGAGAAGGACGCGGCTTGGAGTATTCCAGCTACATCATCTCCGCGCGAAGGCCATAAAGGTCAAAGACATTCCAAATTCGCTGCCATTAGGTTGAGACGTAGACGTTCATGCCGGCGAGAAATTGCGGACGCGTTCCCGTATCGCTTCCACCTGATCGACAGGCCGGATATGGCCGGTCCGGCATTACAACCTCAACAGCCAGGCCTCTACCTTGCCCTTGCCCTTGACTTCGATAGGGCCGCGCGGCTCGAAGACGAAGTGGTCTTTGAGCTTTTCGTAGACAGGGCGCGTCACCTGAACCGCGTCGGGCACGCCGCCTGATTCCATCCTGCTCGCAAGGTTCACCGTATCGCCCCACAGGTCGTAGATGTACTTGCTCTTGCCGATGATGCCGGCCACGACCGGCCCGGTATTGACGCCAACCCTGAGCTTCATCGAGACGTTGTTTTCCATCGCGTGCTCTCGGGTAATGTGAACCATGCGGATAGCCATGCGCACCATCCGCTCGGAGTGGTTAGCCACCGGCTCGGGCAAGCCACACACCGCCATATAGGCGTCACCAAGCGTCTTGATCTTCTCGATTCCGAGTTCATTGGCGGCGACATCGAAGCGCGTGAATAGCCCATTGAGAAACGTGACGACCTCGTGTGGCGGCATCTCCGATGACAGAGCCGTGAAGCCAACCAGATCCGCGAAGGCGACGGTCACCTCGGCGAAGCCGTCGGCGATCCCAGCTTCGCCACCGCGCAGCCGATTGGCGATCGGAGCCGGCAGCACGTTGAGGAGCAGTTCCTCGTTCTCGCGATTCTTGTTCTCGATCACGACATTTTTTTCGTGCAGAGTCTCGACCATGCCGTTGAAGGCTGAGCAGAGTTGGCCCACCTCGTCGCGCGTGCGAACTGGCACACTGGCTCCATAGTCGCCGGCCGCGAAGCGCTTTACTCCGGCAGTGAGTTCACGCAGCGGTCCGAGCAGTGCGCGCGAAAGCCATGCGGCCGTCACGGCCACCGCCAACAGCGCCAATCCCCCGACGATCAGCAGCTCCTGGCGGAGCTGGGCGATCGGCGCGAAGGCCTCGGCGCTGTCAATTTTAGCGACGAGCGCCCACCTGACGCCGGGTATCTCGAGCGGGCCCCACGAGGCGAGTGTCGGCACGCCACGGTACCCGATGATCTCGCCGGTGTTTTCGACACCGGCAAGTGCTGCCCGAGATGCTTCGGTGTCGATGCGCTGATGCATCACCGGCGTCCCGTAACGCTGAATGGCGGCGATCTCCTCGTCCGAGGCACCGACAGACTTGAGTTCGGCGAAGTACGCCTCCCGGTTCTCGTAGAATGTCCGCGGTCCAGAGCGCACCAGATAGTCGGGTCCAATTAAATATGCCTCGCCCGTGTCGCCGAACCCTTCCTGTCGCCACCGGCGACCACCAGTGACGACGTTGTCGATCTCCTCGTTCGACAGTTGCGCCACCAGCACCCCGATGACGACACCCTTATCAATCACCGGTGCTCCCATGAAGGCAATTGGCGCTCCACCGGTCGGTGCATATGGAGCGAAATCCTCCAGGCAGATGGCCGATTGTCCGGCGGGCTCTGCGCAGCGCGCGACAGCGGATGCGACGTTGGAGCGGCGGTAGGGACCGAATTGCAGGGATGTGGTAAAATCGAGTTCCTTCTGGACTGTGTAGATCAGTCGACCCGATTTGGGATCGGCGATCATGAAATCGAAGAAACCGACCATCGAGGCGGCTGCGCGCATCAATGGATGATAGGTGGCATGCAGCCTGGTGTATTCGCTGCCATCACCGGCATCATCGAGAAGCTTGCGTCGCTCCGCCGGGTTCGGATTTTCCACGATGTAGTGATACTGCAGATAGTACGGAGCGCCACCAACCGGCAGATAGTCGGACAGCTCCGGTTGCCTTCCCAGGATACTCGTCATCTGCGGGATGAAGTTCTCAGCGTACCAATCTTGGACCTTCTGCCGAAGGTCAGGCTGTACGCCTGCGCGATCGAGCTGGTCGACTGCAATCCGGAATTCGCGCGTCGCATCAACCACCATCTTGGAGGCGGCGAGCAGGCGCAGTTCCGCTGCGATGGTGCGAAAATAGGTTTCGACTTGACGCGTCTTGTTCTGACGGGCGGCCGTGAGTTGGTCGAAAACCGCTTTTTCGATGGCGTCACGGGCACGGAAGTAACCGAGTACACCGGTCACCAAGATCGCGGCGGCGCCAAGCAGGACGAGCGTCGTAAACAGCTTTGCGGCCAACCCCCAGCGCGGGGGTCGGGATATTCCGGTCATATCTGGCGAACGCATGAATCAACTCCCACCAATAACGCGAAGTGCCGGGCAAATACCGTCAATGGTGATGATCCGAACGTCGCACCTCTGCTACAGCAGACTGTTCAATGTGGAACGGTCATCTGCTGCCTGTTGGGCAGTGCCAACCTCGGCGTATAGCAGATGCCATCTTATGCCAGAAATCACTCGACGGCCAACGCTCGTATTCGATTTAAGGATGAAAGCATGCAGCAATTCAAAGTGCTACAGCGACCTTTGCGCGTCTTATAAGACGCGCGGCGCTGTAGCGAGAAGGTGTCGTCGCAGCTGTAAGTGACGTTCGTCGAAAGATCGTACTCCTCGAACTTCTCGGAGCGCTCCGTGTAAGACAGGTTCTGGCGCGAGAACGAGATGATTTTCTCACCCTTCAGATCCTCTGATGCCGATCTCGCCTCGGGTGAAGCAATGCGCTCTTTTTCTCCACTGCCACCCCCAAACTGCACGCTCGACATAGCGACTGTCCTAACGATCGAAGTGCCATCACCGCGCGAGCCATCCTCCATCCACCGGAATGATAGCTCCAGTCACATAGGATGCATGCGGACTTGCCAGAAACAGGACCGCGGTCGCCAGATCTTCAGGAACGCCCCATCGCCCGACGGGAATACGTTCGAGGATTTGCCTCTGTCGCTCCGGATCCGCTCGCAGGGCCGCGGTGTTGTCAGTTTCCATATAGCCGGGCGCGATTGCGTTGACGGTGACACCGGATGCAGCCAACTCGTTTGCCATCAGCTTCGTCAGCCCCGCCACCGCATGCTTGGAGGCGGTATAGGCCGGAACCCGGATGCCCCCCTGGAAGGAGAGCAGCGATGCGATGTTGATAATGCGACCGAAGCGGCGTGAAACCATGCCGCGCGCAATGGCCTGGCTCAGGAAGAACAGGCTCTTTTCGTTGACGTTCGTCACCACGTCCCAATCAGCCTCGGAGTAGTCGAGCAGATCGGCACGCCTGATCGTTCCGGCATTGTTGACCAGGATATCGATGGGCCCGGCTTGCTCTTCGATCTCGCCGACGAGAGAGCGAAAATCGTTGGGTTGCGAAAGATCCGCCTGGATGCCGAGGAATCGGCGTCCGGCAGCTTCGATCAGCTGGCCTGTTTCCGGCATCGGCGTCGAGCCGAGGCCGACGATGTCGGCCCCGGCTTTCGCGAGCGCCAAAGCCATCGCCTGTCCCAGCCCTCCCCGGGCGCCTGTGACCAGCGCCCACTTGCCGGAAAGACTGAACAGATCCCCAATCTCGGTCATCGCAGGGTCTCCATTGCCACAAAATCCATGTCGGCGAAGGACTGGTTATCGCCTGCCATTGCCCACACGAAGGCATAGGAGCCCGTGCCGCTGCCACTGTGGATCGACCACGGGGGCGAAATGACCGCCTGCTCGTTGCGAACGATCAGGTGACGCGTCGCCTCGGGCCGCCCCATGAGATGGACGACCATACGATCTTCCGGCATGTCGAAATAGAGGTAGGCTTCCATGCGCCGATCGTGAAGGTGCGCAGGCATGGTGTTCCAGACGCTTCCCGGCTCGAACCGCGTGATGCCGAGCATGAGCTGGCAGGTCGGCAACAGGCCATCATGGACATATTTGTAGATGGTGCGCTTGTTGGCGGCCTCGCTCGTCCCGAGCGCCTGGGGAGACGCTTCATCCTGGGGGATCTTATGGGTGGGGTGGCTGGCATGCGCGGGCGCCGAGACGCCATAGAGTTTTGGAGGCGATGCCTCGTCCACGGCGGCAAAGGACACGCCTTTCGCACCCTTGCCGATGTAGAGCGCCTCAAAAGGCGCAATGACATGATCCACGGCATCGACGGATATTCTCGCCGCGCCGCCGCCAAGGTTAACGACGGCCAGTTCCCGCCGCTCGAGAAAATCGGCAACGCCAGCGGATTTCGCGAGCTCGGCGCTGAAGGCGAGCGGTGCAGCTTCCGGCCGGATGCCGAGCAGAACCAGGCGGTCATAGTGGCTGTAGGCGGCGCGTATTTCGCCGGCTGCGAAGAGATCCTCGACGAGGAAATGGCGGCGCAGCCCCTCGGTGTCGAGCGTCTCGGCCTGTTCGAAATGTATAGCTTGGCGAATATCCATCAGTTCTTGTCCTCGACTTGCAAAATAGGCCGGCGTCAACAGCCGGTCAGGCACTCGTATTTCTGCTCATAAGGGTGACCGGCCGGCCGTTTGCCTTGATCAGGGCTTCAAGCGCTGGCAGGTCGGGGGCCGGCGGCAAGCGCGTCAGCGTGCTGCGCCCGGCGGCCGGATCGGCGCTCGCCAGGACGGCTGCAAAAAGTGTGCTCGTTCCCCGGGGAATCTCTGCCGTCAACTGCGGCACCAGCGTCCTTCCGGCAATCAGGTTGGTGTTCGGCTGGGCGATATGCGCTTTGCCGGCACGGATGACCGACGAGCCGAGATCGACGATCGCCGACAGGTCGTGCGGAGTTGCAACAACAGCGTTGCCAGCTTCACCTTCCAGTGCATCGGCAAGCCGATCGCTTCGGGCGATCGCAAAGCCGCCTTCCTTGGTTAGGACCGCTCGCTCGGCCCAGACGCGATGGGTGCGGACATGGAAATCGCCATGACAGTAGAGCCAGGTTTCGACCAGGATGTCGCCATTGGGCCGCCAGCGCGCGTAGAGGACGTCATCGGCGATCAGCACTTGCTCGTTGGCCTGGCGGACATGGAACTGGAGACCGTCGCTGCTGAATCCGATCATGCCGTCCAGGACAGCGTCGGCGAAACGGTTGGGGTCACTTTCCACGCTGAAACCGTAGCGGGCGGAATAGACGAACTTGCTGTATTTCTCGGCACCGAACCGTGCCCAGGTGTTTTGCGGACCCGTTTGCTGGCCACCGCAAAGCGCGATGGCATCACCAGGAGGGTTCCTGATGATCATGCCCGTGTGCACGTGCACGGCGACGTCGGCGCGCGGTGGGCAATCCGCCTCTTCAGCGCTCCAGAAGGGGTGTTGCTCCGGTAAGGCCAGCGGCAGAAACGCCTTCAAGGCCCAATAGGGCGACTGCGGTGAGTTGTAGGTCTCGCACATCAGAAGGTTCGGGTAAGCGTAACCAACCGGCAGGATGCCGTCTCTCGACGCCATCGGCTGCTTGGCCCACCAGCGCAGATTGCGCAGATAGAAGCCCTTCAGTTGCCCCCACGGCAGCGCCTCCTCGCCGGCGAATGCCAGAGCGCCGAAGAAACCGGCGATGGCAAAGCGATAGGTCATCGACCGGCCAAACGCCAATGCGGCGCCATCATCGGCAAACCAACGCGTCATATCGCCGGCGGCGAGACGCGCACGCTCGCGATAGGGCTGCGTGTAGGCGCGGCCGTCGAGCACGGCAAGAATGAGCCCGTAGAAATGAAAGGCGAAGGGAATGTAGTGGTCGGCGCGGCGCGCGTCACCGTCGCTGTACCAGCCATCACCGAAATAGAAGGTCTCGATTTCGTCGATATAGGCCTGGTCCAAACCCTGATCGTGATCGGCGCCGACGGAATCCAGCCCCAGGCTGATGAGCAGCCGGAAGAACTTCCAGTTGTTCTCAGAAAACCGGCAGGCATGCCCTGACTTGAGATAGGCGACGACGTTCTCGCGCTCATCTGGCTCAAGAGGAGCCCAGAGTTTGTCCGGCACGAGACGCAACGCAAAGCCGATTGCCGCGAGCTCGACGAGGCGCTGGTTGCGATCCGTCGGCTGCCCCCAATATTCCGGATGGTGCGGATCCGTGCCACACGCAAGACCGCGTGCGATCGGCTTCCAGTCGATCCAGTCGGCACCGCCGACCTGCGCCGGCACCAGCCCCCACAACAACCGCGAGAAGCCCTCGAGATCGGCTGCCGCCTGATCGAAATGCGCAGCGGTCGCGTCGAACCGCAACCGCGCGCCACCGGCCGACCGGTAGGATTCGGCCGGGTCGCAGAGCGATTTCAGCGCGCGCTCGACATCGGCCCGCGTGCGCAGTTCATTGCCCGACCACGGATGGAACAGGCTGTCGGGGTATATGCCATCTGTCATTGGCCATTCCTGTCTTGGGAGGCTTATGGTGCAGGGCCCAGGGCGAGCCGTTGGAAACGTCAGCTCCTGAGGATGCGGTTTGCCTGCGCGACCAGCTCCTCGCCGGCTGCAGCGACCGTCAGCTGGCCGAAGGCAACCTGGTCGGCGATCGGTCGGAACACGCGTTCCTCCAGCTCGGAGGCCCCGATCGGAACCTGGGGCGGAAAGGCGCCCACCCGTCCCGCTATCGAGGAAATATAGTCCACCGATCGTTTCGAGACATCGTCGACAAGAGGCGTCACTGCCTCCCTGACATCAAGGTTGATCGGCACGCCGCGTTCCACGCCGAGAATTTTGCCGGCCGCGAGGTCGTTGATGAAGAAATCGAGGAACCGGGCTGCAAGCTCCGGCTGCCTCGAGGTGCTGGCAATCCCGAAATGCAGGCTCGCCTTGTAGAACAGGCCGGAAGGTCCCGCCGCGTCGGCGATCGGTAGCGAGGTGATCCCCAGCCTGTTCTTAGCGAGCGCCTGATAGCCGAGCAACTGGTTGGAAAAGGCGATCGCCATCACCGCGTGACCGGTTGAAAGCGGATTGGAATCGATCTGAAGCTTGTCCATTGCCTGGACCTCGGCCGACACGCAGCCGCCGTTCTTCGCCAGACTTTCCCAATAGCCGTACCAGTCGCTGGCATCGGTGGCATCGAAGCCGATCCGGCCATCTTCGCCGTACAGTCGCTTGCCGCGCTGAACGAGAAACGCCTCAAAGGCATAGCTGTAGCGCGCGCCGTTGCCGACCGCCCAGACATTCTTCCGGCCGATCGCCTTGGTGATGTCGATGCAGAGCCTGGCAAAATCGTCCCAGGTCGTCGTCGGTCCGGGCGGCGCAATGGCGGCCTCGTCGAAGGCGACACTGTCGTAAAGCAGAGCAAACGCATTCAACGACAGGGGCATGCCGACGACCTTGCCGTCGACCGCCCCGAGATCGAGGACGCCGGGCATCAACTTGTCGGTACGGATTACGCTTCCCAGGTAATCGCCGAACGGAAGCAGGGTGTTGCGGCGGGCGTAGTCGGCAAAGCGGCTTGGCGCGAGCTGGAAAATATCGGGCGCATTGCCACCGGCCAGCATCGTCGCCAGCTTCGACCAATAGTCGTTGCCGCCAACCTCGCCATTGATCTTCACGCCGGGATTTGCGGCCTCGAACAACCTGGCAACACCAAGCGTGCGCTCGGCGCGTGCGGGAGAACCGAACCAGAAGAGGCGCATCGTTGCGCTATCCGCCAGTGCCGAGCGCAACGGCGATTGCAAAAACGTTGCCGCGCCCCCGAACAACAACCCCAATTGCAAAAATTCGCGTCTGCCAAGCATGGTCCTCTCCCGAAAGCTTCGATTTCTGTGCGCCGCCGACCTCCTTCGGCGGCGCACTTGGGCGCATAGGCGATTTCGACAAGCGAAGCGGCCACTATCGTCGCGAGACGATCAGCCCTTGAGAATTCGGCCGCCTTCCGCAACCAACTGATCAGCCGCTTCTGCGGGCGTCACTTGGCCAAAGGCCACCTTGTCTGCCAGCGGCCGGAAGGCGCGTGTGTCGAATTCGGAGGCGCCGACCGGCACTGGCGGAGGATAGGCGCCGACCCGGCCGGCAATCGACGAGATGTAGTCGACCGTCCGTTTCGACACGTCGTCGATCAGCGGAACGACCGCGCCCTTGACGTCGGTGTTGACGGGAACGCCGCGCTCGACGCCGAGAACCTTGCCGGCAGCCATATCGTTGACGAAGAAGTCAATGAACCGGGCAGCAAGTTCTGGATTTTCGCAGGTGCTTGCAATGCCGAAATGCAGACCCGGCCGGTAGAACAGGCCGGACGGTCCTGATGGATCCGTCACCGGCAAGGTGGTGATCCCTAGCGGGTTCTTCATCGCCGACTGGTAGCCGAGAAGCTGGTTCGAAAACGCGATGGCCATAGCGGCCTTGCCGGTTGCCAGCGGGTTTGAATCGACCTGGATCTGGTCCATCGACTGAACTTCGGCCGACACGCAGCCGCCGTTCTTGGCGAGGCTCTCCCAGTAGCCATACCAGTCTTTGGCATCGTTGACATCGAAACCGATCTTGCCGTCCTCGCCGTACAATCGCTTGCCGCGCTGGTTCAAGAATGCATCAAAGGCATAGGTGTAACGTGATGCGTTGCCGACCGCCCAAACGTTCTTGCGGTCGATCGCCTTGGTCAGTTCGACACAAAGTTTGGCGAACTCGTCCCACGTGGTCGCGGCCCCCGGCGGATTGAGCCCGGCCTGCTTGAAGGCTTCCGTGTCATAGAACAATGCGAACGCGTTGAGCGACAGCGGCATGCCCGCCACCTTGCCGTCGACGGTTCCAAGCTCCAGCACACCCGGCGCGAGCTTGTCGGTGCGAATGGACTTGCCGAGGAAATCGTTGAGTGGAAGCGTGGTGTTGCGGCGCGCATAGTCGGCAAATCGGCCAGGCTCGAGCTGGAAAATATCAGGGGCGTTGCCGCCAACAAGCATCGTCGTCAGTTTCGACCAGTAGTCGTTGCCGCCGACTTCGCCGTTGATCTTGACATCCGGATTGGCGGCTTCAAACAGCCGGGCGACGCCAAGGGTGCGCTCGGCGCGCGCAGGCGTGCCCCACCAGTAGAGCCGCATCGTGGCGCTGTCGGCAAATGCGGTCCGCAGCTGAAGCTGCGAAAATGCAGCCGCTCCGCCGAGCAGCAGGCCGTTGCGTAGAAGTTCGCGTCGATTGAGCATGAATTCCTCCCTTTGGTTCCGTTTTTGCCTGAGCCTAGTCGGCAAGCCTGCGCCCTTCGGCGTCGAAGAGATGGCAATGTTCCGGCGCGATGCTGACGCTCAGCGTTTCGCCCGTGCCAAGCAGTGTCTGGCCTTCCATGGCGACGATGAGCGCCTGCTTGTCGGGCAGACGCCCATAGACGATGGTCTGGCCGCCGAGATGCTCGATATGGGTGATCGTCAATGTCCCCAGATGGATGCCGCCCGCGCTGTTGGCCCTGATATGCTCCGGGCGAACGCCAAGACTGAGGGTCGCCCCGATCTCGGCTCTCTCGACCAGCGGCACCGCGACATCGGCACCGGCAAGACCGATGACAACACCGTCGTCGCGGCGCCCCACCACGGAAACATCCAGGAAATTCATCTTGGGCGAACCGATGAAGCCGGCGACAAAGCGGTTGACCGGCCTGTTGTAGATTTCGAGCGGCGTTCCCTGCTGCTCGATCCGGCCGGCGCGTAGCACGACGATCCGGTCAGCCAGTGTCATGGCTTCGACCTGGTCATGGGTGACGTAGATCATCGTGGCGCCGATATCGGCGTGGAGCTTTGCAATCTCGACACGGGTCTGCACGCGAAGCTCGGCATCCAAGTTGGACAAGGGTTCGTCGAACAGGAAGATTTTCGGATCACGCACGATGGCGCGGCCGATGGCGACGCGTTGACGCTGGCCGCCCGACAGCTGCTTTGGCTTGCGTTCGAGCAGCTGCGTGATCTGCAGGATTTCGGCGGCCTTGCGCACCCGCTGATCGATCTCGGGCTTTGGCATGCGCATGGTTTCAAGGCCGAACGACATGTTCTTGTAGACACTCATATGCGGATAGAGGGCATAGGACTGAAAGACCATGGCGATGCCGCGCTCGGAGGCTGCCTTCTCATTCATCCTGGCGCCGCCAATCGCCAGCTCGCCGCCGGAGATGGGCTCCAGCCCGGCAATCATGCGCAAGAGCGTGGACTTGCCGCACCCCGACGGGCCGACGAAAACGACGAACTCGCCGCTGCCGATCTGGAGGTCGACGCCGCGGATGACCTCGACGGCACCGTAGCGCTTCTGGACTTGCTTCAAAGCGAGCGTCGTCATGGGGCTCCCCTTTCCTATTGCTTGTTCTGTGGTTTTTGTTCGCGGCACTACCGCTTCATGCCCGTCGTCGCGATGCCTTCGATCAGCAGCCGCTGGAACAGGAGGAAGAGGATGAAGATCGGCAATACGGTCAAAGTCGACATCGCAAGCAGAGCGCCCCAATCCGATTGCGCCGTGGCATCGACGAAGGTTCGAAGGCCAAGCTGGGCCGTGTATTTCTCGATGTCGTTCAGATAGATCAGCGGCGCAAAGAAATCGTCCCAGGTCCAGATGAAGGAGAAGACTGCGGCGGTCGCCAGGACAGGCGTCGAAAGCGGCAGGATCACCTTGAGGAAGATGCGCAACGGCCCGGCGCCGTCCATGATGGCCGCCTCGTCGAGTTCGCGCGGGATGCCGCGGAAGAACTGAACCATCAGGAAGATGAAGAAGGCATCGATGGCGAAGAACTTCGGCACGACAAGCGGCATGATCGTGTTGACCCAGCCGAACTTGAGAAACATCAGATATTGCGGGATCAGCACCGCATGCTGCGGCATCATCAGGGTTCCGAGCATGAGCGCGAACCAGAACCCGCGTCCCTTGAACTGCAGCCGCGTGAAGGCATAGGCGGCCATCGAGCACGATATCAGGTTGCCGATGACGACCAGGACCGAGATCAGCAGCGAGTTGAGGAACAGGTGGCCGAAGCTGACGCTCAGGCCATTCCAACCGCGTCGGTAGGCATCGAGCGTAAACTCCTGCGGTATTAGCGATGTCGTCGCGAAGATCTCGTTTTCTGGCTTGAAGGAGCTCGAGACCATCCACAGCAACGGATAGAGCATGATGAAGCTCACGGCGGTCAGGAGCGCGTAGACCAACGCCCGCTTCAGCGGCGAGGATTTGGCTCCGTCGGGCATGGCAGCTGCCTCGACGACGTTCGACGCGTAGACGGTATCAGTCATCGTAGTGCACCCAATATTTGGCCGACATGAAGGACAGCGTCGTGAAAATGGCGATGATGACCACCAGCACCCAGGCAAGGGCTGATGCGTATCCGAAACGGAAGTTGGTGAAGGCTTCCTGGTAGAGGTAGAGCGTGTAGAACAGCGTCGTATCGATCGGACCACCGCTGCCGTCGCTGACGACGAAAGCCGAGGTGAAAGCCTTGAACGCGTCGATCGTCAGGATCACCGCATTGAAAAAGATCACCGGCGTCAAAAGCGGCAGCGTGATCTTGAAGAACTGGCGGGAGCGGCTTGCCCCGTCGATGCTGGCAGCCTCATACATATCCTGCGGGATCTGGCGCAGACCGGCGAGAAAGATGATCATCGACGAGCCGAACTGCCAGGCCGCGAGCAGAACCAGGGTGTAGAGCGACGTGGACGGGTTCGAGATCCAGCTCGGGCCTTCGTAGCCGAAAAGCGCCGCCAGAACCTGGTTCAGCACCCCGTCGCCGGCAAACACCTGCCGCCAGAGCACCGCGATCGCAACGCTGCCGCCGACCAGCGACGGAAGATAGAAGATCGCCCGAAAGACCGTCAGGCCGCGCAGCCCCTTGTTCAGCGCCACGGCGATCGCCAACGCGAACATCAGCTTGAGCGGAACCGACAGGAGAACGAATGTGAAAGTCACCCGCATCGCCGTCCAGAAACGGGGGTCGTCGCTGGCAATCCGCACATAGTTCTCGGCGCCGACCCAGTTGGCCGGCCCCATCAGGCCGAAGTCGGTGAGCGAGAGATAGAACGACGAAACGGCCGGTCCCAAGGTCAGCACGACAAACCCCAGCAGCCAGGGCATCAGGAAGCCGTAGCCGCCCAACTGGCTGCGCAGTCGCACGCTCAGAGGCGGCCCTGCATTCGATGCGTCCGTAATGGACATTCCCTCACCCTCCCTTATCGGCGCCGTGGACGTCACGAAGGACGCCCAGACTAGACATAAGAATGAAACCGAAAACATTCTTCGTCAAGCGAAAGTTTCGCTATTGACGAAAATTGCGTAATGAGCAAAAAGATTTCCACACTCAGGAGCACTCACATGAAAATCGAAACCAGTAGCTACTTTGCAGCCTCCGTGCCGGCAGCCGCCACCTCTCATGTTGATCGCCACCAGGCAGCGCTCGTACGCAGCATCGAAAAATTGCGCACGACCATGCCGATCATCGGCATTCGCAACCCGAAGATCGGCTTGAGCGACAATAGCTGGGCCTATTGCAGCCCCTACGACTGGGTCGTGAGCTTTCATGCCGGCCAATTATGGCTTGCCTCGCAGCTAACAGGAGATCCGACATTCCTGAACGCAGCGCGCGCCCGCCGCTCGATCTTTCGGGGCATTCTGGCGCATCGCCGCGCTCAGGACCATGATCTTGGCTTCCAGTTCTCGCTCAGCTGCGTCGCCGAATGGCTGATGACCGGCGAGAAGGAGCCGCGCGCGCTCGCTCTTGAAGCCGCCAATCTGCTGCTCGGCCGGTACCGACCGGAGGGGCGCTATCTTCAGGCGTGGAACGCGCAACCGGCGCATGGCTCCATGCGCGCAGATTTCGCCAACGGGCGGATCATCGCCGATACGATGCAGAACCTCGCCCTCCTCTACTGGGCCTACGGCGAAACCGGACGCGCCGACTTTCGCGAGGCCGCCGACGGCCATGCCGACACCACATTGAAACATCTGGTGCGCGACGACGATACCAGCTTCCACACCTTCCTGTTCGACCCGAGCACCGGCGAGGCACTGCGCGGAGAAACCCACCAGGGCCATGCCGACGGATCATGCTGGTCACGCGGCCAGGCCTGGCTGATCCACGGTTTTGCGCAATGCGCGCGCGTCACCGGCAACAGGACCTATCTGGATGCGGCCCGCAGGCTCGCCGCCAAGGCCGAGCAGCTGATGGGCAGCGACCTCGTGCCCGTGTGGGACTATGACGTCCCCAACCCGAAGAACGCGCCGCGCGACAGTTCGGCCGGCGCCATCATGGCAGCCGGCATCTACATGCTCGCCGACCAGTGCGACGTCGACGAGGCTCAAGCCTGGCGCGGGTTTGCCGACCGCTTGATCGCTGGCTTGCTCGACACCTGCGACCTGACCGAAGATCCAACGGCACTCGGCCTTCTCGCCCATGGCGCGGCCCATGTCGGATCAGGCTATTCCGACACCATGCTTCCCTATGGAGACTACTATTTCATGGAGGCCTTGATGCGGTCGCTCGGGCATACACAATTCTTCTGGTAAGCAGACAAAATGCCAGTCGCTGCGACTCCCAAAAAGCGCAGGAATCTGATGGAGTGGGTTTCCAATGACCGATGATCAACTCGCCACACTGACACTGCGCGACATCGCCGATGCAGCCGGCGTTTCGGTCGCATCCGTGTCGAAGGTGCTGAACAATCGCGGCGGCGTCAGCGGTGAGAGCCGCAAGAAGATTTTGGCTCTTGCCGAAGAACTCGGCTACCTCGGGCGCAACGCCCGATCGCTTCACAAGGCTGGCATCGGAAGCACCGCGTTGATCGTGCCGGCCGAGTACTACTCCGGGTCGCAGTTCTACGAGGATGTGATCCGCGGCGCACTGGACGAGGCAGCGGCGCATTCGCTGAAAGTCGACGTGCAGCTGCTGACGCTCGACACCAAACAGAACACCGCGGAGATCGACGAATACCTGCGTGGCGCGGAGCCGAGCACAGTCATCGCGGTCGGCCTGGACGACCGGGCCGCGATCGACCGGCTCGCCGCAAGTGGTGTGCCGACCGTTCTGATAAACGGCATTGATCGTTCGATGCGCATGGACAGTGTTCTGCCCGACAACTGGTCGGCGGGCTGGCTAGCGACGCGCCGCCTGCTGGAGGCCGGGCACCGAGACATCATGCATGTGACGCTGCCACGGCGACTGTCCATGCAGCGTCGCCTTGAAGGATTTCGCCTGGCGCTGGAGGAAGCTGGAATTGTCTTCGATCCGGACAAGCACCTCATTGATCTCGGCAAGATGGGTTTCCTGGAAACCCAGGCGCAATTGGCCACGCGCCAAGCGCTCGAGAGCGGCAGGCTGGACAAGGCAACGGCGCTTTTCTGCAGCATGGACGTGGTGGCGCTCGGCGTCATGCAGGCGCTTCAGAGCCAGGGGCTTTCGGTGCCCGACGACTATTCGATCATCGGGCTCGACGACGTAGCGATTGCCATGCACAGCCGGCCGCCGCTGACGACGATCAGCATCGATCGCATCGAGCTCGGCCGGATCGGCGTTCAACTCCTGATGAAGCGAATAGCCAACGCCGAAGAAAGCATCACGCGCGTCAACATGGGCGTCAAACTGATCGAAAGGGCGACCGTCGGTCCGCCCAGGGAACGTCCCGCCCGCTGACGACGACGAAACCTACAGGCCTTCACCGACGCCTGCTCACCCCTTGCAGACGGCATGCCACCGCCGATGTCTGACTGACCGGGCTGCCACGGCGAACGCATTGCGCTGCCTTTTTTCCTTGGCTTAGCGAGGATAATCCATGAAGAAACCGAACGTCGTCGTCATCATGGCCGACCAGCTTCGCTACGATTTCATCGGCACATCCTACATGCCGCATCTGCAGGCGCTTCTGGCCGACAGTTGCCTTTTCCCGAACGCCTATTGCGCTTCCCCGCTCTGTGTTCCCTCGCGCGGCGCGTTTTTCACCGGGCGATATCCCAATTCGACCGGTTGTCTGATCAACCCCTGGGTCGAGGTGGACAAACAGCATGGCTTCATAGGTGACGACTTCGCCAACCTGTACGGACTGCTGTCTGCCGATTGGGACGGATGGCACGCGGGAAAGCAGCATCTGATGTACCAGCCACCGCTCGAGATGCGCGAAGGCACGGCGGTCAGGTGGCATGCACTTGAAGAGAATTACGGCGCGTTTCTCGATGCGAGGGGGCACCGTCCACCTGGAGGCCAACGCTTCCGCGGCATCGTTCCGGAACTGACTTCAGGCACCGTTACCTCGGTCGGAGACTATTCGACGCCGGCGACCGGCTGCTATGAGCCGGGGTTCGACAGCTTCTTCGACGGCTTTATCCTGCAATCGTCGCTCGGCGCCATCGAGAACCGCGACAGATCGCGGCCACTTTTCCTGAGCGCCATGTTCCTGGCGCCGCATCCCCCCTTCGATGTGCCCGAGCCGTGGTATTCGTTGGCGCGAGAGGTCGAGCCGCCTGACAATGTCGGCCAATGGTTCTCCGGCCAAAGTCCGCTGCAGCTCTACAATCTACCCGGCTTCCTCGGCACCCGTTACAGCCGCGACGATTGGAAAGAGATTTGGCGCGTCTATGCCGGGCTGGTGGCTCTTCTCGACCATTGCATCGGAGCGATCGTTTCCAAGCTGAAGGCTGAAGGCATTTACGACGAAACACTGATCGTGTTTACGAGCGATCATGGCGAGATGCTCGGCTCGCATCGCCTCTGGCAGAAGATGTGCATGTACGAGGAGGCGATCCGCACACCTCTCCTGTTCAAGATGCCGGCGCCCATGGCCGGCATCGGGGTCTGCGACCAAGCGGTCAGTCACATCGACGTCTTGCCAACGATTTGCGACATCGTGAACGTCGAGAAACCCAAAGACCTTCCCGGCCGCTCCCTGATGCCGTCGATCAACGCCGGGACGCCTTGCGAGCATAAGGATATCTTTGTTCAGTTCGACGGCAATGGCGCCCTGGGCAACTTCTCGCGGTGTATCATCCACCAATCGCACAAGCTCATCGTCGACATCTTCAAGGACGAGGTCTTCTTTGAGCTTTACGCGCTGGCAAGCGACCCGCAGGAAACGACCAACCTGGTCGTGGAGCGCGAAGATCTGGCCGCATACTTGTTTTCCAAACTGACCGAGCACATGCGGCTAACAGGAGACCACATCGCGCTTGGCCCTGATGCGCTCCAGCAGTTCATACTGCGCAGGAAAGCCTTGGCCTTCCCTTAAGCTCCGGTCATTACCCGCCCTACGGCTACTGGTGGACAGCTTCGAGGCCGCCACAGCGAACAAGTCGTCGCTCTGAGGTTTACCGACATCTTCGCCGATCAAGCGCACCCGATCTCATCTTGGAGATCATGCCGGCGCTGTCCGCTGGCTGAAGGTCGACCTTCGAATATGAGCATTTCGAAGAATGATCCGGCAGCTCGCCCGGGCGGCCCAGTCGCACGTCTGCGTTAAACGGAGGCGCGGAAACGCTCTATCTCTTTATTTCCAGCCTAACGTTGGTGTGCCGCTCACCGCCCGAGTTATACTTTGCCCGCTCTGATCATGGAAAAATAGTCGTCGCCGCCAACCTGCCCGCCCTTCAGCGCGATCTGCAAGCCATCCACCGCACCGCCATGAGCGATGCAAAGCGGCGAGCCCGGCGTCTGCGGCAGGGGCATCTTTAGCGTCAGTGCCAAAATGCCCATCTGACCGAGCGCGTGGCTTGACGTATCGCCGCCGGCCACCACGGCGCGCGAGATCCCGGCGCGCTGGACAAGCGCCGACTGAATTTGGCCGAGCGCGCGGCCGAGGCGATGACGAGCGCCTGTCGATGAATCGAGTTCGCCGCCCCGATCGGCAGATGGACCAAGCGCCGTGTAAAGCACGACACTGTCGCCGCCTTCCAGCACCTTGAGGCCGGCTTCGATCGCCACGGCAATTGCAGCTCCGGCCTCGTCGCCGGAAAGTGCAAGAGGATCAAGCGTGACGCCGCCAAAACCGTTTGCGAGCGCATGGCGAATTTGCCGCTCCGTGGTGGGAGAAACGCTGCCGGACACGACCGCGATGCGATCCACCGGACCGGCCTCGGCAAAGACAGGTTTGTCGCCGATCAGACCCTCGTTCCGCCATGCGGGGATCAAGGCATATTCGACACCGGAGGATCCGCAAATGAAGCCGCTTCTGGGATGCAGCGCGTTCCAGACCAAGGCACCGGCGGCGGCCTGGGTCAACGCGTCGAGCACGTCGATGAGCAGGATGTCGGCGTCTTCAAGCGCCGACCGGCCCAGCAGCGCGACATTATCGATGAGTGCCGAAGAGAGCTTTGTCTGGCGCGCGAGATGCATCAGCAGATTGGACTCGTCCATCGGCGTGACCGGATGGCGCGACATGACCGGATGACGATCGATGCGGTAGTTGCGGCCTTGATAGGCGGCGAAGAGCTCTCCGAAGGCCGTATATCGGCGGATCTGGGGCGCGCCGACGATGAGTGGCACGGTCGCTTCGCCGAAGACCGTGCGGCCGATCTCGATCGCCCGGCCGATATTGCCGACATGCGGCGCGGAATCGAAGGTCGAGCAGACCTTATAGTGGCAGAGTTCGGCGTCGAGCGTCTTCAGCCAGCCGAAGGCTTCGCGAAGGTGCACGTCCATCCACTCAGGCGTTTCGCTGCGGCTCGTGCCGGCAAGGCCGAAGGCGCGCGCGCCGTCGAAGCGCGACAACAGGTCCGCGTCCGGCACTTTCAGGAAAAGCACCGTTTCGACACCGTTCGAGGCGAGCGCCTCCATGACGTCGGTTGAGCCGGTGAAGTCGTCGCCATAATAGCTGATCAGCGGTCGTGTCATGGCTCAGGCCGCCTTGCCATCGGCAAATTTCTCGATGGATTGCGCGAGTTCCGGATGATCCTGCGCGTAAGCGTCCAGCGGCACGCCCGCGACCGCCGCCTCCCATGCCTGCTTGACCGCCTTCACGCCCGCTCCCGGCCCGCCCGGATGGCTGACGATGCCGCCGCCGCAGAGGTAGAGAAGCGCTGTCGATCCACCGGTCGCCGCGATCGTATCGGGCGCCTGCCCGCCCCACTGGCCCGAGCAGACCACCGGCAGCGCCCTGTCGTCTTCCGAAAACAACGGCGTGCTGATGGCCTTGTAGGATTGTACGAAACTTTCGTCCGGCTCCCAGTATTTCACGCGGATGCCGTTGATCTGGAATTGGTCGATGCCGAGCAGGCGCCAGAACTGCTGCCAGACGGAAAACTCGAAGCCGAGGCCGGCATGGCGCGTGAGGATATCCCAACCATTGCGGTGGGCATGCAGCACGAGGCTAGAGCGCTTGCGCAGGAAGGCGAGACCACCAAAACCGATCGAATTGATGTTGACCACGGCGCAATTGCCGCCGGCCTCAAGGACCATATCGTGGTTGCGCATCATCTCGTCGGGGTCGGCGTGACTGATGCCGAAGGCGTACATGACCTTCTTGCCGGTCTTCTGCTCGTGGGCGAGGATTTTCGGCATGATCGCCGCGACACGATCCTTCAGCGGCGAATAGGCCGGGCTCATCAGCTTCTCGTCGTCCTTGATGAAATCGACGCCCGCCTCGATCAACTCGCCGACCATATCAGCTGTTTCATGCGGCCTGAGGCCGAGCGCCGGCTTGACGATGGTGCCGATGATCGGGCGATGCTTCACACCGGTCAACGCGAAGCTTCCCGCCACGCCGAACTGCGGCCCGAGATGGGCCGCCGCAAATTCCCGCGGCAGCTTCATATCGACGATACGGATACCTGTGAGCCCTTTGATGGAAAACACGCCGCCGATGGCGATGGTCATCAGCGCGGAGAGATCCGTGCCCACCGCGTCCATCGGGAAGTCGATGTCGACATCCGCACGGTTGAACTGTTTGGCGCCACCCGCTTCGTCAGAGAAGGAGGCCTGGTGCGTGGGCGGCAGCGGACGGACGGCGACGACGCGCGCCGCCACGCGCGCCTTCAGCTCTTCCGTCTCCCCCGGCAACGCCACGAAGGTGCCTGTCGACTGGTCGCTGGCGATCTTCGACGCCATCGCTTCTACAGATCCGGGCGTCTCTATCCGATAGGTCAGACGGATCACGTTCTCTCCTCCCGCATCCCGTGCGGCACGCTTGTTAACGGCTACAAACTGGTATAATGAGTATTTATGTTATTGCAAGCCGGCTGCGGCGAAACCTGTTGCAGCATGGGAACTTGATGCATAATCAAACCTGTCGAAACCAGGTGACTCATGAACGTTGTTTCCGAACCGATCGTCCGCAAGAAACTCTCCGATGAAGTGTTTTCGCGACTGAAGCTCATGATCGAGACCGGCGAGCTGAAGGCCGGCGACGACATGCCGTCCGAACGCGAACTGATGGAACGCTACGGCGTCGGGCGCCCGGCCATCCGCGAAGCGATGCAGGCGCTTGCCGGCAAGGGCCTCGTCGAGATTTCCCAAGGCGAGCGCGCCAAAGTTTTGCGCATAACCGCGGAATCCATCTTCCGGCAGGTCGATCTGCCGGCAAAGCTGATGCTTTCCGGCTCTTCGGACTCGCTGGAACACCTCAAGAGCGCCCGCATCTTCTTCGAGCGCGGCATGGTCCGCGAGGCGGCAGCCAAGGTAAGCCCGGCACAGATCGCCGAACTGCGCGCGCTGCTCGAAAAGCAGAAACAGAGCCTCGGCGATGCGGATGCCTTCATCGATGCCGACATGGAATTCCACCACGCGATCGCCCGGATTTCGGGCAACCCGATCTTTGCGGCCGTCAGCGGCGCGATGCTCGGATGGCTGAAGTCCTACCATACGGAAATGCTCATATGGACGGGCCGCGAGGACTTCACACTTGCAGAACACGCGGAAATCATCCGCGCGATCGAAAAGGGTGACGCCGATTTTGCCGAACAGGCGATGGTAAAACACCTGGAGCGCTCCCGCGCACTCTATGCCCTCAAGAGCCAGAAGTAGTATCAACGTAGGTTGGTATAACGCTCAGATGAAGATCTCGACGCAGCCATAGGCTGGTAGAGTGACGTGCTGTCCTGACGCCAGGACTTTCTCACCGCTCGCAATTTCCACGACCTTTCGCGGCGTAGCAGTGAGCATCACTGTCTGCGGCGCAGGCGTTATGTTTGCCAGAAGCAACCGCTCCCGGGACGCCAGCCCCAGCACCGCATCCGGCCGTGAGGTCTCGACCGCGACAACCTCTTCGCCTGCGAGCGCCCCGAGACGCGCCAGCACATGTGCAAGCGGCCGCAACTCGCCTTTCGCGGTCGTCTCCCCCTCACCGGCGACAAGCCCGAAAGGGCCTGCAAGCGTCGAAAGCGTCAGGACTTCCAGTCCTGCAGAGGCCACGGTTGCGGCATAGGCCAGCGCCCAGGCGGCGCCGAAACGTCCATTGTGCCGAGGGTCGACACTGGCCATCGGGATACGGCCGCCGGCCGGATTGTCCTTCGTGGCATTGCCATAGGGATTCTGGCGCATGGCGATGGTGGAAGGGCCGATGCGATAGGGCTTGTCGCCATAGATTGCCCGCGTGGAACGCACGACATCGCAAAGGGCCTCGAAGGTCTGCATGACGGAAAGGTCATCAGCCGCATGCACGATCGGGTTGGTGCAATGGCTGACATAGTCTATCCGATCACCGGGCACGTGCTTGCGATTGAGCTCGGTGAAATAGCTCATCATGCCGCCGCCGAGCCGAACGCCGGGAAAGGCTGCCCGCGCCGCGGAATAGACATCCGCGAGCGGCGGGCACTGCGGCCACTGACTGCCGGGCGGCGTTGACTGACGGTCCACTGACGGGCAAATGAACAGCGTATCGAGCGCCAGACCAGCCTTTTCGATGAACGTGGCGAGTTCGGCCATTTCCTCCTCAAGCGGGCGCTTGCATGGCAGGGCAAGTTCCAGTGTCACCTTGAGGCCGGACCGCTCAGCGATATCCGCGTATCCTTCCAGCGCCGAGATCCCATGTCCGGCGTCAGGATCGAAATAGGCGATCAGATGGCGCGCGTCGATCGTTTTGAGGACGGCAAGCGAGGCGAGTTGGTCGGCGAAGCATTCCGGCCGCAAGCCGACGCCGAGCTCCGGAAAGCGAAGTGCCGTCGGCGCCAGCGCAAGTGTGACCGTATCCGACGCCACCGCGAATGCCGCGCCCTCTTCCGCCCGGATGTCTACGGTAATCCGCTGGCCGAACGCTTCGCCCTTCGGCACGCGGTAGGGCCAGGGTAGCGCCAGTGGCCGCACATAGGTCTTATAGGATCCGTCGGTCCAGTTGCGCTGGTCCTCCATCTCGAAGACGTCGCCACCGAACTGCGTTGTTGCCTCGATGCCCGGCGCAACGCGGTGCGTGATCGCCGCGATATCCTTGAAAGGTTGCCAGGGCTCGATCTGCTCCGGCCAATGCGCCTGCTCGATACTGCCATCGCCATGCCGGACTTCCACTGGCTGGCCCGCGACGCCGACGACCGGGTGCAGCACGGCGAAGCCGGCACGGGCCGTCTCGAAGTCAGCGTCGCTGATGCAGTTTGCGGAAAAGCTCACTGTCCGCTCGGATCCAGAAATCGCGACCGCGCAATCGAGATTGGCGCCCGAAGGCGCGGTGAAGCGGGCGCTGTAAGTGACGGAGAAACCCTGTTCTTTCTCTTCGACGGCAAGGGCACTGATCATGGCATTGCAGGTGCCCCAATCCCCGTCGCGCACCAGGAAGGCGATCGCGCGCAACACCTCATAGCCGCGGAACCGAAGGCTGCGAAGTTTACCGTCCTGAAGCGCCACGCTCAAATCGCCGGCGATGAGCGTGCGGCTTTCGGGCTCACGCTCCCGGGTCCCGTAGAGCAGCAGCGCGTCTTTGTTCATCCCAGCAGATCCACAAGCGAAACGGTCTCGCCGCGCCTGGCGCTAAGATAGGCGGCTTCGACAAGGGCGAAGGTTTGCAGATTGTCGCGGCCGGAGGTGTCCGGTTCCTGCCGCGCGGCCAGCCGCTCGACCCAGTGCTTCTGGATCAGCGCCACGCTCTCCTGAATGTTGTGCCATGGCCGCGAGGCCCAGGGGAGCAGCTTCGGCGCGACGAGGCTTTCCGTCGTGCCCTCTGGCCCATGGACGGTGAGCTTGTAGTCCTTGCCGAGACGGAGCGTGCCCGTGCTGCCGTCGATCTCGACGAAGGTCTGCGGGAACGGTTCTTCCGGTAGCTTGCTCGCATAGCTGACATCGACGATCGAGGTGATGCCGTTGTCGTGGCCGAGCAGCATGGTCGCCACATCCTCACCGGCAATGTCAGGATTGATGCGCGCCGTGCGGGCAGTCATTCGGTGCGCATCACCGAAGAGGAAACGGGCGATGTCGAGCGAATGGATGCCGAGATCCTCGATGATGAAGCGCTTGCCCTTGGCGAGATAGGGTTGGCCTGAAAAGACATCGAAGCCGGATCGGAAGGAGACGCGCCCCCAGAAGGGCGTGCCGATCGTGCCACGGTCCAAAACCGCCTTCACTGCGAGGATCGGCGTTTGCCAGCGGAAGTTCTCATGGATCATCAGCGGAATGCCAGCCCCGTCGGCAGCAGCCACCATGGCCTTGGCATCCTCTAGGGTCGGCGCGAACGGCTTCTGGCAGATCGCTGGCACCGCGTGACTGGCGGCAAGCTCCACCAGTGCCCGATGGCTGCCGACCGTCGTGGCGATATCGACGAAATCGAAGCCGCCATCGGCAAACATCGCCTCTGCCGACTGGTAGCGCCGCGCGACGCCGAACTGGTCGCCGACGATACGAAACCGCTCCGGATCGCGGTCGCAGATCGCCACCATCTCCACATTGGCAATATCCTGCCAGCCATGCATCTGGTTGACGGCGAAGAAACCGCAGCCGATCAGCGCGCCCTTGATCTTGGCCATGCTCAGCCTGCCTTTGCCATCTGCATCAGGGCCACGCGCTGCTGCAGGCGGCGCTGTGCCTGGTCCACCACCACGGCGACGATGATCACGAGGCCCTTGATCACCATCTGCCAGAACGAACTCACGCCCATCATCACCAACCCGTCGGACAGAATGCCGATCACGAAGGCGCCGATGATCGTTCCGCCGATCGTGCCGCGCCCACCGGACATGGATGTACCACCGAGAACTGCCGCTGCAATAGCGTTGAGCTCGAGATTGGTGCCGGTCGCGGGATGCGAGGCCATCAGTTCCGAGGAGATGACGAGGCCGACGATCGCCGCGCAGAAACCGGAGAACATGTAGACGAACATCTTGACGCGGTTGACACGGATGCCCGACATGCGCGAGGCGCGCTCATTGCCGCCGACTGCGAAGATGTGCCGGCCGAGCGGCACGAAGCGGGCGAAGTAGGCCGCACCCAACGCCACGACGATGAGGATCCAGACGGAGACCGGAAGGCCGAGGATCGAGCCGGATCCGAGATAGCTGAAGCCCTGGTTGCCGAGGTCTTCCCGCCCGTTGAGATTGGGCAGGGTCTGGCCATCGGAATAGAGCAGCGCCATGCCGCGTGCGACATAGAGTGTGCCGAGCGTCGCAATGAAGGGCGCAACGTTCAGTCGGGTAATCAGCAGACCGTTGACCGCACCGATGAGGATGCCGACTGCCATCACGATGATCGCGACCTCGACGATATTGAAATAGACGGTGTAGCCGAGCGGCAGCGCCACGCCGTACATGATCAACCCGCCCGCAATCATGCCGCAGAGCCCGACGATCGAGCCGACGGACAGGTCGATGCCACCGGTGATGATGACAAAGGTCATGCCGATGGCGAGAAAGGCGTTCTGCGTCGCGTGTTTTGACATCAGGATCATGTTCGCGGTCGACAGAAAATTCGGCGCGAAGATCGAGAAGAAGATGATCACCGCGAAGAGCGCGATGAACGTCCTCAGCTTCATGAGCGTGAGCAGGGCCGCCCCAGTGGAGAGGCTGTTGCCAGCGGCGGCAGTTTGCGTTGCTGTCGTCATCACGCATGCATCCTTTTGGTTTTATGTCCCTCTGCGGAGGCCGAGATGACCATCTCCTCGGTGGCATCCTTGCGGTCGACCACCGTCACGAGGCGGCCATTGCTCATCACCGCGATGCGATCGGAAAGGGCCATGACCTCTTCCAGGTCGGAGGTGGAGAACAGGATGGCGAGCCCCTCGCCCGCCAGGCGCCGCATGGTGCGGAAAACGTCCGCCTTGGCGCCGACATCGATGCCGCGGCTCGGCTCGTCCATCAGCAGCACTTTCGGCCCGGTCATCAGCGCCTTGCCGATGACGACCTTCTGCTGATTGCCGCCCGACATCGAGGTGACGTCGAAGTCCGGGTTCTTCGCCTTGATCGAAAGATTGCGGATCGCGTCCAGGATCGCCTTCTTCTCAAGCTTGAGATCGATGTGGAAGCCACCCTTCAGGAACTGGCCGAGGCTTGCCATGGAAAGGTTGTCAGCAATCGACATGGACTGCACGAGGCCCTCGCGTTGGCGGTCTTCCGGGATCAGCGCCAGGCCCTCGCGGATGCAGCGGGTCGTGTCACGCCCCTTCAGCTCCTCGCCCTCGACGAAGATTTTCCCCGTATAGTGCTCGTGGCGGCCCATGATGCATTCGAAAAGCTCGGAGCGCCCAGCGCCCATGAGACCGTAGATCCCCAGGATCTCGCCCTTGCGAACGCCGATCGACACATGGTCAACGGCATAGCCGCCCTGCGCGCGCGGCAGGCAGATGTTTTCGGTGCGAAAGACCTCTTCGCCCGGCTCGTGCTCGACCTGCTTGGCAAAATCCTTGGCATCCGATCCGATCATCGAGCGCACGATCCAGCGCGTATCGATGTCCTTGACCATGGCATGGCCAGTGATCTCGCCGTCCTTCAGCACCGTGATGTAGTCGCCGATGCGCATCAGCTCTTCCAGCCGGTGCGAGATGTAGACGATCGCAACACCGCGCGCTTTCAGGTCCGCAATCACGCGGAAGAGTACGTCGACTTCGGCGGCGCTGAGCGCCGAGGTGGGCTCGTCCATGATAAGGATGCGGGTGTCGAGCGATACGGCGCGAGCGATCTCGACGAGCTGTTGCTGGCCGATCGGCAGGTCTTCTGCAAGCGTTTCGGCGGAGATGCCTGCTTCCAGGCGATTGAGGAATTCGTTGGCTTTTTCCACCTGCGCCTTGTGGTCGATGCCGCGGAGGCCACGTGTGATCTCGCGGGTGGCAAAGATGTTCTCCGCAACCGAGAGATTGCCGAAGAGGTTCAGTTCCTGGAAGACGATACCGATGCCGTGGCGCACCGCGTCGGCGGGACTGTTCAGGTGGATGCGTTCGCCATCCATCCAGATCTCGCCGAGCGTCGGGCGCTCCACGCCGGCGATGATGCGCATCATCGTCGACTTGCCGGCACCATTTTCGCCGACGAGCACATTCACGGCACCGCGGCGAAGCTTCAGGTCCGCCTTCTTCAGCGCCACGATACCGGAATAGGCCTTGGTGATGTCCTTCAGTTCGAGAATGACGTCGCCGTCGTCGAGATTGGCCATCGTCAACCTCCCACGGTGATGGTGGCAGGCACGAATTGCGGCAACTGACCCTTGGCCGGCAGCGGATAGGCGCCGGTCGCTTTGAGCGTCTTGCCGGTGAGCCCTTCGCGCGAAAGCTTTTCAAGCAAGGCGCGGTTCACGTGGGTGTTGAAGGCCTTTCCGTACTGCGCCCATTCGATCTGGTTCTTGAACTCGTTGAAGTTCACGAATTTCAGGCTGTCGCGCAACGCCGTGCCGCGGATGGCCGGGCCGATCGAGACGCGCACGTCCGCCTTCTTGTCGCCGTCCACGTCCACATCAACGTAGGCCGCGCGTGATTTCGTCTCCTCAGCGACGATCACGCCGTCGACCTTGGCGGCAAAGGTCCATGGCGCGTTGCCCTGCTTTTCCTTGTGGCCGTATTTTTCCGCCGCCGCGTCCAGATTGTTTGCGGCAAGAGCGGTGACATCCTTGAACGCGCCTGCACGCTCGACGAGATAGGGTACGACCTTCGCGTCCCAAATGTCGGCGACCAGCCTGTCGGGATTGAAGGCGCCTGCCGCCGCTTGCTTCTGTTCGTCCTCGGTCTTGACGAATTTGCAGCCGCTAAGCGCAAGCGCGCCGGCAAGCATGAGTGTACAGGCAGCCTGAAACCTCAGCATTCCCATTCTCCGTCATAAACAGCAAACGCGAGGCAGGGTTTTCCCCTGCCTCGCGCCATTGCGAGAGGATTATTCGGAGAGCGCGAAGGTTTCGAGCTTGCCGGCGTTGTCCGCTGTGATCAGCACGCAGTCCATCAGCTGCTTTTCTTCGGCCGGCGCCTTGCCGGTCGTGATGTACTCATGCGCCTGGGTGACGGCGAGCTGTGCCTGGGCATAGGCTGGCTGCATGACAGTTGCCTTGATGCCGCCCGCCTTGATCGAGTCGCGCACATCGTTCGACCCGTCGAAACCGACGACGATGACATCTTTGCGGCCGGCCGCCTGCAGAGCCGCGATCGCGCCCATGGCCATCGTGTCGTTGCCGGCGATCACGCCCTGGATGTCCGGATTGGCCTGAAGGATGGTCTCCATCTTGGAGTAGCCTTCGGTCTGGCTCCAGTTGGCCGACTGCTGGGCGACCATCTTCATGTCCGTATATTCGTCCATGACGTCGTGATAGCCCTTGGAGCGGATGCCGGCATTGAGGTCGGCTTCGCGGCCGAGCAGCTCGACATAGTTACCCTTCTCGCCCATCAGCTTGACGAACTCTTCGGCACCAAGCTGCGCGCCCTGGTAGTTGTTCGAGACGATCTGGGAAACAGCGACGCCCGTGGCGTTGATTTCACGGTCGATCAGGAAGGAGGGGATGCCCGCATCCTTGGCCTTCTTTACGGCGGCGATCGAGGCTTCCGAGCCGGCATTGTCGAGGATGATCGCCTTGGCGCCGCGGCCGATTGCCGTATCGATGAGTTGCGACTGCTTGTTGGCGTCGTCGTCATGAACGAGAACCAGTGTCTCGTAGCCGAGCTCCTTGGCCTTGGCTTCCGCGCCTACGGCTTCCGCCTTGAAGAACGGGTTGTCGTGGCTCGGCGTGATGATCGCGATGAGATCGGCAGCAAACGACGGCATGGCAACGCCAGCCGCCATGACGGCAGCAAAACCGATAGTGATCAGTCTACGGGTAATGTTCATGTTTCTCCTCCCAGTTAGCCCCGGTCTCCTTCGGCCATCCCCCCATTGAGAATGGCCTCCCGGTGCGATTTTTTGCCGGCGCGTGGCGCCGTCAACGCGGACCAAGCCCGCCGTAAATCAGGTGATGCGCTGGATGCTCGCGGCGATTTCCGCGGGCTCGAACACGCGCTTCCAGTCGTCCTTCATGAGCACGGGCTTTCCGAACTCGATCGCCTTGTTGCAGGCATCGGAGAAGACGCCCGGTGTCTCCTCGAAGATCACGGCGCCGAGCACGTTCATGTGGCCGAGCAGGAAGTCGCGGGCAGCCTCCTTGGAAACGCCGCGGCGCACGCATTCGTCCATTGCTTCGCGCATAACGACGAGCAGCGAAGCGCAGACCGTTTCGGACAGGCCCGGCTCCAGCAGCGCCATCTGCTCGACGGTGACGCGGTGCGAGCGCATGACCGGCGCCCAGATGACCTTGGCGATCTCTTCGCCGAGCGCATAGGCACTTTCCGGACCCTGCATCAGAGCGGAAACGATGTGCTGCTTGGCCGCGATGCCGCCAAAGAAATCGCGCTTGGCCGCTGGATCCGTCTCGTCATTGAAGATCGGCGGATGGCAGGGATGCGTGACGAAATAGGTAAGGTCCGCGCGCTCGGGCAAATGGCCGGCAAATGGGGCCGCGGCATCGAGCGCCACGACCATCATGCCCGGCTTCAGCCTGCCGGCAATGCCGGCCGCGACCTTGCCGATCGCAGTATCCGGAACCGCAAGAATGACGACATCGGCACCATCTAGGCCCTCATCGGCGGAAACGCAGGCGATGCCGAGATCCTTCGAAAGGCGCGCCTTGCCGGCGTCGCTCACTTCGACATGCCGGACATCGAAGCGCGAACCCTTCAGATTCTTGGCGAGCCGATAGCCCATTTTGCCACCGGCACCGAACAGCGCGATCGATGTCATCGAAGACCTCCCTAAATGCAAGTGACCGGAGCCAATCTCGTCCAGCCGAAACGTTCCTCCGCCGATCCCGGCGTAGGTCTATATTTCTCAACTGGTATAACATGTCAACAGGTATCATAAGATACATGTTATCGAGATCTGCGAAACCGCGCCGGCAATAGGACGGCTCGATTGCAAGCCGGGTAGAGGCATCTGCCTGCACAAGGCCTGCCCACAAGAGGAGCCGCATCACAGACGTTCGACTACCAAAGCACTGAAACCCTCTGGGCTGATCCGCAACTGCTCACCGAAGAACGCAGGCGTACTCGGCGGCCGTCACCTGGCGGAGCGTGGCTTGACCTGAAACAGCTGGGACAAGTCGCCATGAGGACGGACGCAACCAACGTGGCATCGGCCTTCGGCGACGCGGAGGTTATAGCAAAGGGGCTGGCGTTGGTGACATTGACAGGCTGGGCGCAAAAGGCGTCACCTTTTCGCTCTGTAACCGGCCAGCGCTATGATGGTATGGCCGCGTTCAGATTTCCGGTCGGCCTGTACCCGGCAATTCGCGGGCCGAGGAACGTCGTCTCTATGGACCGGTCCAGCGAGGGAGACGACGGAAGGGGCCGCGCTGTCGCGCAGCCCCTCTTCTTCTTACTGACCACCCCATGCTGCCGGATAGTCGGGCAGCTTTTCGCAGCCGCACATGGCATGATGTAGCGGCGGCATCTTGTCGTTGACGTACTGGTCGAGCGTCTCGGCTGTGATCGCCGGCTGCGGCATCACCCATTCCGGACCCGGGACCGGTTCACCCTTCAGCACGTTCACGGCCGCAATGATGGGCGTGCGCCACTGATAGGTCGGGTAGGTCGGCGCAATCGCCTTGAAGCCTTCGGCCTTCCATTTCATCAGAAAGTCCTGCTGGTCCTCCCCGGTGATAACAGGCAGGGGCAGACCGGAATCTTCGAAAGCCTCCAGCGCTGCAACGGCGGTGGCGCCGGCATCCATCCAGACCGCGTCGATCGTGCCGCGCTGCAGATAGTCCTCGACGATCGACTTGGTCTTGGCGTTGTCGCCCTCGGTGAACTCCTCGCCGATGACGTTCAGCCCCTTTTCCTTGAAGATGTGCTTGGCGGCGGACGCACGGGTCTCCAGTACGTCGACGCCGGGCACGATGCGCAGCATCAGCACGTTGGCGCCGGCCGGCGCATTGGCCGCCACGAATTCGCCTGCCTGGATGCCGAAGCCATAACCGCCGACCGGGTGGATGAAGGTGACCGGGCATTTTGTGTTGACGCCGCGATCGAAGACGATGACGGGCAACTTGGCACAGGCCTTCTCGACGGCCGGGGTCAGCGCCGCGGTTGTATTCGGCGAGACGATCAGAGCCGAGCATTTGCCGCCATTGATCAGATCGTCGATGTCGGAGATTTGCTTGTCGTCGGAGCCTTCGGCATCGACATGGATGAGCTCCTTGATTTCCGGATGGAGCTTCACTTCAGCCTGCATGTTCGTCCAGCCGGTCACGCGCCAGGCATTGTTGACCCCGGCGTTCGAGAAGCAGATCGTGTAGGGACCATCCTTCTTGAACTTTGCGGTGTCGGCCATTTGGTCACCGTAATATTGCGCCCACGGCTCCCCACCCGGGCCGTTGGCCTTTGCCGTCAAGAGCTCGCGCTGCCTGGCGAACTCGGCAGGATCGTCGAAGTTCAGCTGTTGGGCCTGCGCGGTGCTGGCGATGAGGGCAGCCGAAAGGGTGGCGGTCAGCAGTCTTTTCATGTCTCACTCCCATTTGATCATGATTTTTCAGTTCCTCCCGACGGCCCTTCGGCCGACGAAACTCAGGTCCCACCGGCGCGGTTGCGCCGATAGGTGGCAAGCACGACGGCGACGATCAGGATCACACCCTGCACGACATCGCGCACCGGTTTCGGCAAGCCAATGAAATTGAGCAGCGTGAAGATCGCAGTCAGCGTCAACGCGCCGGCGATCGACGCGGGCACCGAGCCACGCCCGCCGAGAAGCTGCGCACCACCGATGACGCAAGCCGTGATCGCCTGCAGCTCGTAGCCGACGCCGACATCTGTCGAGACGCCCGCAAAACCGCCGAGCAGAATGCCGGCCGTCACGGCGCTCAGCGACGACACGACGAAGGCGGTGATGCGAACCCGCTCGAGCGGGACGCCCGACATCTGCGCCGCCCGCGGATTGTCGCCGATCGCATGCAGCATGCGGCCGAGATTGGTGCGATGCATGAGCCAGAACAGGCATATGCCGACCGAAAGCAGCACCAGCAGCGCAACCGGCAGGAACTGAATGAGCGGAATGCCCTGGATATTGACGCGCCCGAAGAAGCGGAAAGTCTCGGGCAGGTAGCCGCGCGGCGATCCGCTCGACCACATGAAGGCTGCACCGTTCAGAGTAATCATCATGCCGAGTGTGGCAATCAGCGAGGGGACCCTCAGAAAGCTGACGACGAGACCGTTGATCACGCCGACAGCGAGCCCGACAGCGTACATGACAGGGATCACCCACCATGTCGCATCGGCATTGTTGTTGAGCAGCATCGATGAACCGACCACTGTCAGCGTGATCAGCGAGCCGACCGAGAGATCGAATCCACCAGAGACGATGACATAGATCTGGCCGGCGGCGAGGATCGCCAGCGGCGCGGCACGCTTCAGGAAATTCATGTATCCGGGGGGCTCGACGAAATTCGGGTTCGACAGCGTGATGGCGACGAGCAGGGCTGCAAGCACGAAGAAGACGGGATTGATCTTCGGGAAGCGGCCGCTTCTCGAGGTGCCGGGCGTCTCTGCAGAGCCGATGGATTGCTGAATCATGCCACTATCCTCTTCGAACGCACGGCGTAGAAGGCGACGGCTGCGACAATGATGATGCCACGCATCACCTGCTTGGCGAAGGCGTCGACGCCGGCGAGATTAAAGATGGAGTCGATCAGCGAGAAGATGATGACGCCCGCGACGGTGCCCCAGATCCCGCCCTTGCCGCCGGAGAGGATCGTCCCGCCGATGACCACGACGGCGATCGATTCCAGGTCGTATGCACCCTCCGTGCCGATCCAGGGCGAACCGGACTTCAGGCGACTTGCGAGATAAAGGCCCGCCAGTGACGCACACAGGCTGCAGATGATATGGCTCGCCATCACCACGCGGCCCGTCTTGATGCCCGCTGCACGCGCGGTGTCGCGATTGCCGCCGACTGAGTAGATGTTGGACCCGAAGCGAGTGAACCGCAGCAGGACCCAGGCAGCAAGAACGACCAGCGCCAGCATGATGAGGCTGAATGGCAATCCCAGCACAGTGCCATAGGCGAAGAACTGGAACGCATCCGGGACCGAACCTGCGAACTTGCCGTGGAAGGAAGCAAGGCAACCCTGAATGATGAGCGCCATGCCCAGCGTCGCGATGAGCGGATTGACCTCCAGCCTGATAATCAGCAGCCCGTTCAACGTGCCGACCAGAACACCCATCAGCAGCACCGCGAGGACGGCAGGCACCATCATCGCCGGATCACCGTTCATGATCGCCGACGAGACCACCGCCGACGCGGAAATGAGATGCGCCACCGACAGGTCTATCGAGCCGACGAGAATGGCGAAGGTCTGGCCGACAGCGGTCATGCCGAGCGCGATGGAGCGGTTGAGGATGGAGATCGCCGCTTCCGGTGTCAGGAACCGCGTCAAACCAAGGCTGAGCGCGATAGCGATGTAGATCAGAAGCGCGGCAGCGAGCAGCAGGGCCGGCGAATAGCGCTCAATGCGCGAAGTGGGGCGTTTGGTGAAGATCGCCGTGTTCATGCCGCCACCGCCTCTTCGCCGGTTGCAGCGAGCATGACATCGGCTTCCGACACGCCGCGCTGGAACGCTGCCACCAGTTCGCCGGCGCGCATAACGAGGATGCGGTCGGCAGCACCGAGCACCTCCGGCAGGTCGGACGAAATCATCATGATCGCCGTACCCTTGCGGGCGAGATCGCGCATGAGGTGGTAGATGCCGGCCTTGGCATTGACGTCGATGCCGCGCGTCGGCTCGATGAAGATCAGCAAGCGTGGCGCCAGAGCCAGCCAGCGCGCGACAATTGCCTTCTGCTGGTTTCCGCCGGAGAGCGCCTTGATTTCCTGGGAAAAGCTGCCCGCGCGCACGTCGAGGTCCTGCAGCAGCCTATCCATCTCCTCAGTGGAGGCGAACGCGGTCGCATCAGCCTTGCCCGCGAGAGCCGACAGCGCCCTTGCCGTCAGCATGCCATTGTCCGTGACCGACTGCATGAGCACCAGCCCTTCGGCCTTGCGATCGCCCGGCAAAAGGCCGATGCCTGCGCGGATGGCGTCGCGCGGGTTGGTGAACCGCGCCGGCTTGCCGGCAAGCAGCACCTCGCCCCTGATGAAGGGCGAAAAGCCGAAAATCGCCTGGGCGAGCGCAACGCGCCCTGCCCCCTGCAATCCGGCAAAACCGACGATCTCGCCGGCGCGAAGTTCGAAGGAAATGTTCTTCAGCCGCTCGTTGCCGGCATTGCGCACGGAGAGCACGGCATCACCAATCTCCTGCGACGTCGCCGGCGCCGCATAGAAATCGCCGATATCGCGGCCGACCATGGCGCGTACGATCACATCGGGCTCCGGCACTTCGTCGAAGCTCGCGGCCGTTTCGCCGTCCTTCAGCACAGTCACCCGATCGGCAAGCCGCGTGATCTCGCGCATGCGGTGCGTGATATAGACGATCGCCACACCCCTCATCTTCAGCGTGTCAACGAGGCCGAACAGCACCTCGCATTCCGCCTCGTTCAGGGCGGCAGTCGGCTCGTCCATCACGATCACCCGTGCATCGAGCGACACCGCCTTGGCGATCTCGACCAGTTGCTGGCTTGCGACATCGAGGTCGGCGACAACCGTGTCGGGTTCGATCCGATGCGACGAGCCGAACAGCGAGAGCACGCGTCGCGCCTCCTGGTTCATCGCCCCGTGGTCGACGAGGCCGAACCGCGTCGGCTCGCGGCCGAGAAAGATGTTCTGCGCCACGGTGCGCTCGGGTAGTAGCGAGAATTCCTGGTAGATCACCGCGATGCCGGCGCGGATCGCATCGAGCGGATGAGTGAAATGTCGCTCCTCTCCGCCCACGACGACGGCGCCGCCATCCAGTCGGTAGACGCCGGAGAGGATCTTCATCAGCGTAGACTTGCCGGCGCCGTTCTCGCCGGCCAGTGCGTGGACCTCACCCGGATAGGCAACGAAGCTCACACCTTTCAGCGCTTTGACGCCGGGAAAATTCTTGGTGATGCCGCGCATCTCGATTGCGGGAGAAGGAATGGTCATGCTTGTGCCCATGTCTTGCGAATGAACGTCGCGCTTTCGGAAAAGAGCGTCTCGAAATCGGGAAACAGCGGCCGCCAGACGCGGGTTGCCGTCGCGATTGCTGGAAGTCCGGCGCCGAATGCTTCAAGGGTCAGCCAGCCGTCATAACCGATCTCCTTCAAGATCTTGAACATTGCGGCGAAGTCTATGTGTCCCCGTCCCGGGATGCCACGATCGTTCTCGGAGACGTGAAAGACGCCGATGTCGCTGCCGATCAGGCGAATGGCCGCCTCCGGCCGACGCTCTTCGACGTTGGCATGAAAGGTGTCGTACATGATTTTGAAGGCTGGATGCCCAACCCGGTCCACATAGGAGCGGGCCTGCTCCATGGTGTTCAGGTAATAGGTCTCGAAGCGATTGAGGGGCTCGAGGCTCAGATGCATACCGTTTGCCGCAGCCCGCTCCGCCAGTGCCCGATGTGCGTCGGCGCCGTATTTGAGCTCGTCCTCGCTGGCCCCGGCCCCGGTGAAGAACCCGATCGGTGCATGGAAGGGCCCACCCATACTTTCGGCCCCAAGGGCGATGGCGCAATCCAGGGCCCAGTCGAGATGGGCAAGGCCGCGCGCTCGTACGTCCGCGTCACAACTGACCGGGTTGGCGTCCGGCGTCGGAACGATCGACGTGGTCGATCGGCCGATGCCGAGCGTGTCGAGCTCCTTGCCCAGGCGCTCATAGTGGCTGACGGCACCTTTAAGGACCGGGACCTCGACCCCGTCATAACCGAGGTCGCGCAGCCGTCCGATGCTGGCCAAGTGCCTGTCCTCGACGAAGTCAGTCAGACAGAGAAGGTTGATGCCTAGGTTCATGGCGCGCTCAGTGCAGCTTGATGCCGAGGTCGCGGCAGGTCGCGCGAATCCAAGACAGGGATTTCTCGATCATCGGGCCGGCGGCTCCCTCGCATTCCAGGCTGAGCACGCCGTCGTAGCCGTGATCGCGCAGTATCGCGAGGCAGGCCTTGATGTTGTCGGCATTGACACCATCGCCGAGCGCGCAATGGCTGACCGCGATGCCGGTCTGCCCGCCACGAACCGCAGCGGCGAGCGATTGCGAAACATCCTTGACGTGAACGTGGCTGACCTTGTCGACGAAGCGCGGCAGAAACTCCGTCGGCTCCTGACCGGCGATGAAGGTGTTGCCGGTGTCCATGTTCATGCGCAGCCATCGGGAATCGACGAAGGCAAGCATGCGCTCCATGAATTCGGGGCGCGTGGTGAAATGCCCGTGCGGCTCGATATTGACGATGATTTTGTGCGCTTCCGCGACCTCGATGATCTTCTCGTAGCTGCGCTTCATGAGCGCCATCGATTCTTCTTCGCTCAGCCCCGGCGGCATATGGAGCCCGTCGGTCGTGTCGACGCAAGGGCTGCCGGCCTGCGCGGCCCAGGCAATCGATTTCAGCACGTAAGGCACGCCGCGCAACGGGCCATCTTCGCCGGAAAGCGGATAGGCGGCATCGACCTGGGAGAAGCGCACGCCGTAGCGATCCATCTTCCGACGCAGCAGTGCGGGATCCTCGTAAAGCGCGACATGCGGCTGGTAGCCGAGCCCATGAATCCAGCTGACCCCGTCTATCAGGCCACACTCGATGAAGTGCACATCGTTGTCGCTCGCCCACTGCAAGCATTTTTCGAACGACCAATAAGCCGAGTTGAACGCGTCCGTGTGGAAACCTATCCGCACCGGCAAATCCTCCCTGATTCTCCTCCATGCCGTTGAGTTTCAACGACAAATCACGAAGCGCCTCCGTTTGCCGCTTGATGATGACGCAGCATTGCGCAATAAAGGAGCGTCCGCGTTCGAAATAGAGGACTGGTAAATTTTGAACATCGGCGGGGGAGAACGATGAGCAAAGTCAACAATGAGCGAGCCGTCGGCCGGCCGGCGGTTTTCCGTGAGCCGGGTGCCCTGCTCTATGCCGGGAACTGCCAGGACCTGATGAAGGCGTCTCTTGCCGGACAGGTCTCACTCAACGCATGGACGCGACGCGGCTATCCGGGCATCGACCTCGGCCACGCCCTACCGCAGGTCTGTTCCGTCGGCGGTTGGGATGCGACGAACCCGCAGGACTGGGGTCTGCGCGAACATTGCAACGAAGGCGTCAAGATCGCCTATCTCGCACGCGGCTCTCTCACCATTACGATGGACGGCCGCAAGACCACGCTCAGCGAAGGCCAGATGTTCGTCGTCCGGCCGTGGCAATTGCATGCGCTCGGCGACCCCAATATCGGCGCAAGCCATATCGTCTGGGTGCTGATGGACATGGGCGTGCGCCGCCCGCATGAAACCTGGCTCTGGCCCGATTGGATCGGCTGGCCGGAACGGGATCGCAGGCGGCTGAGCGAGCTTCTGTCCAAGAACGAGCAGATCTCCTATCTCGCCTCGCGCGAAGTCGCGCGCACCTTCATGGATATTCACGAGGTGGTGGCGAGCCGTGACATCCATGGCGGCGAAGCGCGCCTGCGCCTGCTGATCTCGATGATGCTGCTCCAGTTCCGCCAAATGCTGGAAAGCCAGGCGCCGGTGTTGGATCTGGCACTCGCAAGTTCCAAGCGCACGGTCGAGATTTTCCTCAAGCGCTTGAGGCATGCCCTCGACGAAGACTGGACCCTGGAGAACATGGCTGTCGAATGCAATCTCTCGCGCACCCAGTTCACCCAGCATTGCCAGGTGCTGACCAACATGACGCCTGTGCGCTACTTGCAGATGTTGCGCCTGAACGCGGCGCGCCAACTGCTCGAAAGTGGCCAGCAGTCCGTCACCAACGTTGCTTATGACTGCGGCTTCTCCTCGAGCCAATATTTTGCCACCTGCTACAAGAAGCGCTTCGGCTTCTCGCCCATTGAGACGCCGCGACAGCAGACGATGATGACCAGCTGAGCTCCGTCAGGAGGGATCCCCTACCGAACGAAGATCTGGTTGGCACAGGGGCGCCGGCGCTATGCGCAAAGAGAGCTTTGGAAGGACCGGCGTCTCGAGCGTTACGCGGACATGGCCAGGATGACCATCAGCGACGAATCAAACCGGTTGCGGGACGTTTTTTTCCTATCCGGTTGGTCCTCGTCTTCGGCTGCAATCACACCTGGCCCTGGATCCACGCCAGGAATTCGAACAGCCTTCCCGTTGCCGCGCCGATCCAGATGCACGAGTTTGGTCAGGTCGTAGCTTTGACTGCCTGCGAGCTGACGACAACGTCAAATTCCGCCTCAACGGCCTTGCGACGACGGCGGCCTATCGAAGCAATCGAGTGTCTGCACTACGTAGATCCTTATCAGGCCAGGATACTTCGGGTTGCCCGCTGGTCTGCAAAGGATTCAAGGTCAGTCGTGCAAGAGCCTGGCCCTGCGGTACTCGAACTCAAATCGAAGGAGGAGACGTTGGAAGACGCTGAAATTGAAAGACGTGCCAGACAGCTATGGGTTAGAGAGAACCCTAATCGACCATGGCTCCCGCTATCTCAAAGGGCCGAACTCGGACAGGACATGTCGGCTAGTGCGTCCGAGGAAGACAGGAAGCGCTATATTGAACGGGTTCGAAGTGGCGAGTAGGCTCAAGCCACTAAGCTTGTGCTTCCGGGAAAGACGACGACTGAAACAGCGACGCCGCCAGCCAACGGCGGCCGCTCAATAGAGGCGCATGCGTCGGAGTAAATATAAGCATCGGGCCCAACAAAAAAGGCCGGGGCGCGCTGGCTCCGACCTTTTTTCTTTGTCGCTTCCAAGACTAGTGCCAGTACATCCGTGGTCACGAGTCGAAAGCAGTGCGCGATTGCCGGCGTGGAGTTATCTCATGCTCGACAGATGCGCGTATACCAGTTTTATAGGACGACGGGTTTTCCGAAACAAGTTGTCCGTTTGGGCTATGACCTACGCCATATGCAGCCAAATAGGGATCAGATACTCATCCTCGACCACCAAAATGAGTGGCAGCAGACAACGAGGAAAAGCCCCATCCGCGACCCGGTGAACCCTAGAAAACAGGACGATTACCTTCCCTCGGCCGCAGGCCAATCGTTTGAAGGTTCATCAATAGTGGTCTTCGCTGTGTCGTCGTCTGCGGGGTCTGGATCGCGGATCCAGGCGCTGCGCAGACCATCGACATCCTCAAGGATGGCGGCGAAAACATCTTCCTGCTGAATGCCTGCCACGACGAACAGGTCTACCAACCCCTCAAGTCGCAGTCGAAGATCCTCGCGCCATGCCTGCGAATCTTCCTCAATCGCAATCGTCATGTTCGACCTTTCTTGCGGCTCGTCGGCCATTGAGAAAAAGCGCATTCTCTAATCGGTCGGGTATGCGGCCCTTGGCAATGTGACGCCGCCGGCCTCTAGCTCTGTTTCTTCTTCCGCCGCGGCAAGTCGGGCACTGGTTGCGTCCAAAATAGCCGTCAGAAATTCTACACGGCCCCATCCGACCAAGTGGGCTTCTTCGACAAGGAGCTGCACCGCGTAGTCAACCGCCTGGTCGAGTTCGACCTTCCGCTCGGATGTGCCTGGGGGCTGATTTGGAGGATCAATCATTGCATTCCTCAAACCGAAGATGGTGACGTCACAGAACGCCTGAAATATGAACCCCGTGTTCGGAAAATCGTTCCAAAACTTCTCAATCGAAAATCCGGCTTTTCGGGTGCTCCGCAGCCCTACGCAGACGACGCACCGCCATTGATAAGGGCCGGTCGGCCATTTGTGGAACCTCCCCACCCCATTGTCAGTTCCTCCTTCACACCAACAAGGAGAAACTCCATGGCAAAGAATGACCTTACAGCCGGCTTCACCGGCACACCCACCGAACCACCTACTGGCGTTCGCAAAGTAGCAAAGACAGCGGGAGATGTGGTGAAGCGCGAAACCAGTGCTGTGGCTGCTGCGGCCGCGGACCACCCACATACCGCAACGGGTTTGGTGCTTACGATCGGCGCCCTTGCCTTCGCGATCGGCTACATTATGGGGCGATCGTCGATCGAGGACACTAGGCAGGGCTATTGGCGGTAGGAGGCGCGCTGGCGCTTGGAACGCTTTAGTGGATAGCAGCGTCTGTTTGCCGCTGTCCGCCCGTCTCGGCGGGTTAAGCGCGGCACGCCATCGCACTCAGACGCCGAGTACCAATCGCGCTCGAATGGAACACTTTCCTTCCAATTAGGTTTCACCAGTTCATTTCAAAGGAGAAACGAAGATGGATCACACTAATCACGTCCGCCTCGCAGCCACAGAACTCACGCCCGCAGTCCTGGAAGGTGCGACAGTTTACGGAGCGGATGACCATAAGGTTGGCAAAGTTGATCATGTGCATGGAGCGGGCGCCGGCAGCAGCGTTATCATTGACGTCGGCGGCTTCCTCGGCATAGGCGCCAAGCCGGTCGCGGTTCCCCTTACCGATCTCGATTTCATGCGGGATGAGGACGGCGACGTCCACGCTATCACGACATGGACCAAGGATCAGCTTAAGGAGATGCCCGAGCATCGCCATTAGCCACTGTAGCCCGGCCTATGTGCCGGGCTTCCTCCGACTGTGGTCAAAAGCACCGCAGACGGCGAATATCTCCGATCTGATCACATTCGTTCAACGTGCGCACATTGGCGGACTCCCTCACGGAGCTACGGTAAGTCCGCTACGAAGATAGCCGGATGCAACGTATGTCGCCGACCGCCACAAAACTCACGCCTTGAGCGGCGATGAACCAGAGGTCTCGACAGCCAGCATGGTCGGCAGCTCCCAAATCGATGCGCGGCAGGCTCCGTTGCATGTTGCATTGCGAAATAAATGAGGTCATAAAAAAATCACTCACCACGGACCCGGTGAAACTCCGGGTGGCTCTTCTGGCCGCCGATCCGCCAGACCACGCAAAACCTGCATGCCAACTTCAGAACCGCTCGATCGAGCGCGTTCGCCATGCTTTGCGAGAACACATCAGATGCAATTTTCCTCCATCCGCCGGGATTGGTCCGCCGCCCCTATGCGCGAAATGCTCGCCGGGGCCGTCGCGACGTTCGCCTTGATCCCCGAGGTCATCGCCTTTTCTTTCGTCGCCGACGTCGATCCTCAGGTCGGCCTATTCGCCTCCTTCATCATCGGCATTGTCATCGCTTTCACGGGCGGGCGTCCTGCCATGATTTCCGCTGCTGCAGGATCGGTCGCGCTCGTCGCAGCACCCCTCGTCCACGCGCATGGGCTGCCCTATCTCTTTGCCGCCGGATTGCTCGCGGGCATCTTCCAGATACTGTTTGGGCTCCTTCGGCTCGGCGTTCTCATGCGTTTCGTTTCGAAATCTGTCCGCACAGGCTTCGTGAACGCGCTTGCGATCCTGATCTTTGGAGCCCAGCTACCGCACATCATTGGCGGCGACTGGCTTGCCTACAGCATGCTGGCGGCAGGACTTGCGGTCATCTACCTTGCCCCAAGGGTCACCACGGCGATCCCATCGCCGTTGATCTGTATTTTGGTTCTGACCCTGGTATCGATCTCGTTACAACTCCCGGTGATGACCATTGCCGATCTCGGCAAGTTGCCTGACTCTCTTCCGATCTTTGGCTGGCCCACCGTTCCCCTGACACTGGAAACGCTGAGGATTATCGCAGGGCCGGCGCTCGCCATCGCCATGGTCGGCCTGCTTGAATCTATGATGACGGCCAGTGTGGTGAATGATCTGACGGGAACACCGAGTTCGAAGAACAGGGAGTGCACGGGACTCGGCATTGCAAATGCCGCGGCAAGCCTGTTCGGCGGGATCGCAGGCTGCGGCATGATCGGCCAGACCATCAGCAACGTGAAGTACGGCGGACGCGGCCGACTATCCACGCTGTTTGCGGGGGCCTTCCTGCTGGTGCTGATGGTGTTGCTGAAGCCATGGGTGTCTCAGGTTCCGGTCGCAGCACTGGTGGCCATCATGGTAATGGTGTCGATCGACACGTTCGATTGGTCTTCATTGCGCAGTGTGATCGTTCACCCCAAGGTGTCGAGCGCGGTCATGATCGCGACCGTCCTCGTCACGGTGTTTACCTCGAACCTGGCACTCGGCGTGGCAGTGGGCGTCCTTCTAAGTGGCGTTTTCTTCACATTCAAAGTCGCCCGCCTCTTGCGGGTTGAAACCGCGGTCGACGCTGCTGCCGGACGTTTGACATATCGCGTGTCGGGCCAGGTGTTCTTCGCGTCGGCCGACATCTTCGTCGAGGCATTCGATATAGAAGAGGCAAGTGGCATGGCTGTTCTGATCGACGTATCACAGGCACACTTCTGGGACATCACCGCCGTCGATGCTCTGGATAAGGTGGTGGGACGTTACAAGGCGCATGGTATCGCCGTGGATATATTGGGCCTGAACGAGGCGAGTGCCACGTTGATCGGGAGCCTGAATGGAGCGATGAAGCTTAAAGAGGTCTGATCCAGATTATTTGATCCTCAACAAGAGCTGGCCATGAACGCCAAGGACCATGGCCCTCTTTGTTAAGGTTCTGTCGGCCAACAGCGGCCATCACAATCGTCACGCTTTTGTGGCCGAAGCCGACCTGGGCGGCCGGTACCAAAAGCAGTATCCCGACCTCACTGGGGGGCACCCAAGCGGTCGAGCCAGTCTGTCACCCTTTCAATCGTCTGTCGTTCCTGCGGCGCCTGCATGGAGAAGCCCTCGACCAGGTTCACGGTCGGCGCGGGCGTTGCGAGGACCGACAGGCTATCGCCAAGCCCGTAACCGCCATGGGTGATGAGTGGCACAATGGTTTTGCCCGATAGGTCATGCGCGGAAAGAAACGACCGTATCACCGGAGGCGCCGTCATGCCCCAGATCGGAAAACCGAGGACGATCGTGGCATAGCTGGCGACGTTGTCCACCGTCGCCCTCAAGGGCGGCTTATAGCCTTGGTCGCGTTCCGATTGCGCCTGCGCGACCGTCTCGAAATAGTCGTCGGGATACGGTTGTTCCGGCTCGATCTCGAATAGATCTGCGCCCAGGGCACGGCGGACCTGCCGGGCGACAACCCGCGTGTTTCCGCTGCGTGAAAACACCGCCACGAGCGGCTTCTTGCCCTGTTGGGCCACGGTGGCGGACGCGCTGCCCGCCGCAAGGGTGAGGAACAGCGGCGCCGTGAGAAGGCCCCTCCGGGTCGGATTGCCGAAATCAGTCACGACGGTTCACCTGCCTTTGATTAGAGCCCGGTCATCTTGAGCGATGCTTCGGGAAGACGCTCGCCACGGACCTCGATTTTGGAGACCTCTGCATCGATCTCGGCAAGATCATTAGGCGCCAGCTCCAGATCGGCACTTTCAAGGTTTTCTTCCAACCGATGGAGCTTGGTGGTGCCGGGAATCGGGACGATCCAGGGCTTTTTCGCCAACAGCCAGGCGAGCGCGATCTGCGCGGGCGTAGCACCTTTGCGATCGGCCACTGCCTTGACCACGCCCACCGGCGCCATGTTCGCCTTGCGCGCTTCGGGTGTGAACCGCGGCACGTGGTTGCGGAAATCCGTCGGATCAAAAGCCGTGTTCTCGTCTATCTTGCCGGTGAGGAAACCGGCACCGAGCGGGCTGAAGGGAACAAAGCCGATGCCAAGTTGCTCGAGCGCCGGCAGAAGTTCGGCCTCCGGTGCGCGCCAGAACAGCGAGAATTCGCTCTGCACCGCGGTCACGGGCTGGACTGCATGGGCGCGGCGGATGGTCTGGACGCCGGCCTCCGAGAGACCGAAGTGCTTGACCTTGCCTTCGGCGATAAGCTCCTTGACGGTGCCGGCCACGTCTTCGATCGGCACGGCCGGATCGACACGGTGCTGATAGAAGAGGTCGATGCGATCCGTTCTCAGCCGCTTCAACGCGGCCTCCGCCACCGCCTTGACATGTTCGGGGCGGCTGTTGGTGCCGCCGTTGCGCGCGCCGGTCTCAAGGTCGATGTCGAAGCCAAACTTCGTGGCAATGACGACCTTGTCGCGGATTGGTCGAAGGGCTTCCCCCAGCAATTCCTCGTTGGCGAAAGGTCCATAGGCTTCTGCCGTGTCGAAAAGCGTCACGCCCAGGTCGTGCGCGTCGTGGATGAGCTGGATCATCTCACTCCTATCCCCAACGGAGCCGTAGACGCCCGTCATACCCATGCAGCCAAGGCCGAGGGCCGACACTTCAAGATTTCCGAGATATCTGTGTTTCATTGTTTATGCCTTACTTCTTCTCAGGCGCCTCGACGGCCGAGTAGGCCAGAACGGCATCGGGCAAGCGCTGGCCGCGCACCTTTATGGCAGAGACTGCGGCATTGAGTTCTGTGGTCTCTTCGGCGCTGAAGCTGATCGACGTGGCGCCGATATTCTCAAGCAGGTGCGGCATCTGTGTCGTCCCAGGGATCGGTACGATCCACGGCTTTTGCGCCAACAGCCACGCAAGTGCAATTTGAGCCCGGGTCGCCTGCTTCCGGTCAGCCCAGTTATTCAACAATGTCACAAGCGCCAGGTTCGCCGGCAGGTTTTCCGGCGAGAAACGCGATTCGATCCCGCGGATGTCGCCCTCGGCAAAACGCGTCCGCGCGTCGATTGCACCCGTCAAGAAACCGACACCAAGCGGGCTCCATGGAACGAAACCGATGCCGTGTTCCTCGCAGACCGAAAGCACTTGATCTTCAGGCCCACGCCACAGCATCGAATACTCGCTCTGGACGGCCGACACGGGAAGTGCGGCGTGAGCGCGGCGCAATGTGTTAATCCCCATTTCGGAAAGGCCCCAATGCAGGACCTTGCCCTGGTCCATGAGGTCCTTGACTACATCAGCGACATCCTCGATCGGAACGTTCGGATCGACGCGGTGCTGGTAGAGAAGGTCGATGCGGTCCGTGCGCAGACGCTTGAGCATGCCGTCAACCACAAGCTTGATGTGATCCGGACGACTGTTGAGGCCGGGACGGCGCTCGCCGGTTTGGAGGTCGATGTTCCATCCGAATTTCGAGGTGATCACGACGGCATCTCGGAACGGTTCGATGGCTTCGCCAAGAATCCGCTCGCACTCATGCGGGCCATAGGCCTCGGCGGTATCAAAAAAGGTGACGCCGCGCTCGTGGGCCGCACGGATGATGTTGATCATCTCCAGCCGGGACGGGATCGTCATCTGATAGGTCCGGCCCATGTTCTGAACACCAAGGCCGACGCTTGAGACTTCCAGCGTTCCAAGCTTTCGCCGATCGCTCGACTGGACTGAGGCAGAACTGTCCGCGGTCCCTGCCTGTGCAAAGGCCGGCGAACTCGCACTGGCGAGCAGGGGAGCCACCGCAAGACTTCCCGCCGCGCCGAGGAAGCCTCGACGGCCGATTGTCGTTGTGTCCTCATTCGTCATGTCTTTCGTCCTTCCCTGTGATCGGTTTGCAGACCGTTACCCATCGACCGTCGTGTTTCGGGGCCGAGTGCGTTGCGAACGCAGCCGGAAGAAGCTGGAAGAGATCCGAGTGTCCGGCTGCCCGCACCATTGAGTTCCAAGGTAGCGCGTGACGCCGATGGCGATTAGATGCCATAATCCGCATGAACCTTTTAGATGAGCTAACAAATCCAGATGGAAAACTTCAACGATCTCGCCGCCTTTGCGGTTATCGCCAGGGAGAAAAGCTTCACGCGGGCTGCTGCAAAACTTGGCGTCTCACCGTCGGCACTCAGCCAGACCATGCGCAATCTCGAGGAGCGACTGGGTCTGCGGCTTTTGACCCGCACGACGCGCAGCGTCTCGTCGACGGAAGCCGGCGAGCGCCTGCTGCGAACGGTTGCGCCGCGCTTCGAAGAGATCGAAGCCGAATTGGTCGCTTTGGGTGAGCTTCGGGACAAGCCGGCCGGGACGGTTCGCCTCACGGCCGGTGAACATCCCGCGATCTCGATCCTTCAGCCCGCGCTCAAACGATTTCTCCCTGATTATCCCGACATCGCGGTGGAAATCATCGTCGACTACGGCCTCACCGATATCGTCGCCGAAGGCTATGATGCCGGGGTGCGCATGGGCGAGCAGGTCGCCAAGGATATGATTGCAGTGCGCATCGGCCCCAATATGCGCATGGCGGTCGTGGCGTCGCCAGCCTATTTCGAGCGGCATCCGCTTCCACAAACCCCGCAGGACCTGACCGCCCACACCTGCATCAACATCCGTCTCCCGACCTATGGCGGGCTATTCCCTTGGGGTCTGGAAAAGGACGGACGCGAGGTGAAAGTGCGTGGAGAGGGGCAACTCGTGTTCAATAGCCTGAGCATGCGATTGTCCTCGGCCTTGGACGGACTTGGCGTCGCCTATATGCCCGAAGACCAGGTACTCGCTCATGTTGCCGAGGGGCGGCTGGTGCGCGTTTTGGAGGATTGGTGCCCCTCCTTCCCCGGCTATCATCTGTATTATCCGAGCCGTCGGCAGCAATCGCCTGCTCTCGCATTGCTGGTGGACGTTCTGCGGTATCGCGGCAGCTGAACGGACTGCGCTTGATGCCTGGAGCCCACGTCACACTGTAGTGCGTCAGGCACATGCGGAGCCCGGCAATGGCGAGGCAGTGAACGAAGAAGCCCGCGACAGAGTAGCAAAGGTAAGTGGCCCGGTGCGGCGCACCAAGGCCTTTCCGGTGCACGATCCACCGTTTCTCGGCACTCAGCCGGCAAGGATTTGGTTGCCATCAAGGGCGATATCTCCGCTGCCAAGGCGGCGCAGTACCGCCTCGGCATGGATCTGGGCGAGCGCAACCTGCAATGCAGATGCGCTCGAGCATCACGCCGCCAGGTGTTCGAACAGCCGGGCGACGGCCTCCGCGCCCGGATCGACATGGCCCTCAAGTTGTCGCGCGTTGATATAAGCTGCGCGACCGGCATTGGCCTTGAGGAGCGTCGCCGTCAGGTTTGCTCCTTCCCGAGCCGCCAGGGCGGCCGAACGGACCCCGTCGCCGAGTGCGTCGAGAGCGGGGGAAAGCGCATCGACCATAGTTCGGTCGCCGAGACGCGCACCGCCGATTTCCTGCATCCGGGCAAGTCCTGCCTTCAGCGCATCGCGCATGGGAAGGCCGCTTGACGCAGCGTCGCCGGCTGCGGCGAAGAAGATCGCCAGCAGCACGCCCGACGATCCGCCCATCGTCTGGCTGAGTTCCTGGCCAATCGCCCGGTAGAGTTGGGTATGATCGGAGAGCGGCAGCCTGTCGATCGCATTGATCAGGGCGCGTGCGGCGCCAGCCAGTGTCGAGCCGGTATCGCCATCGCCCGACTTGGCATCCAGCGCATTCAGGTCTTCCTCGGCTGCAACCAGGATCCGGCAGCATTTGACAATGAACTCGCGTGTCTCCCTGTGTTCGGACGACAGCGGCGCAATTGGCGTCAAGCCGTCGGGCAGCATGTTGACGATGACCGGTTTGACCGTTGACACGCCGGGCCATGCCGCCATGGAAACCGGTGCGCTCAGCGCCGCTATTTCCGCTTCGTCAGCTGGATAGACGGACACCGAAAAACCATGCATGTCGAGAGAGGTCATCATCGACGCGGGACCGACGATGTGCGAAATCCGCGCTCCGATCGAGGACGTGATCAGTTCGTGCGCTAGTACCGACATTTCCAGCGTTGAGGTGCCGCCCAGATTGTTGATGAGCGCCACATAGGATCTATCCTCCATGGCCGCTGCAAGTTTGCTTACGGCTGCTTCCATGGCCAGTCGAGCGTCGATGAAGTCGACTTGCTCGACACCGGCCTCCCCATGGATGCCAAGCCCAAGTTCGGCCATGTGGGCCGGAATGCGGTCCTCCTTTGGGGATCCAGGAACCGTACATGTATCGAGGGACATGCCGATGCTCTTCGATCCGGCGGCCACGCGCCGGGCAGCCGCCGTTACCGTTTCCAGATCCGCACCGGCCTCGGCCAACGCTCCTGCAATCTTGTGAACGAAGAGAGTGCCTGCGACACCGCGTGCCTGCGGCAACTCGGGTAATGCCACGTCATCGCCGATGATGACCATGCTGACATTGAGGCCGAAGGCACGCGCGCGTTCGGCGGCGAGACCGAAGTTCAGTCGGTCACCGGTATAATTCTTGACGATCAGAAGGCAGCCGGCTGGACCGGTGACCGCGAGAATGCCGGCAAGAACGGCGTCGACACTGGGCGAGGCAAAGACGTCGCCACAGACGGCAGCGGTCAACATGCCCGCCCCGACGAAGCCCGCATGCGCAGGCTCGTGCCCTGCCCCGCCGCCGGAGACCAGCGCCACCTTGGACTTGTCCCAATCATTGCGCAGAACCACGCGAATATGCGGGTAGCCGTCGAGTCGTGCCAGCGAGCCGCCGCTTATCGCCAGCAGGCCGTCGATCGCCTCGGTGACGACGTCTTCCCTCTTGTTGATGAATTGTGCCATGTGATCCTTCCTCTAAGCTAAGCGCATGCCGGCCGCGTCGAAATAGAGCGGCTTGTCCGGCTGAATTTTCACGGTGTCGCCACTTTTCAGCCTGGTGTGGGCGTCGGTGACGGTGATGAGGTCGTTTTTCTTGAAGGACAGATGAAGACGGGTCTGGTCACCAAGATGCTCGACCCGCCGGACCAATGCCTCCTGGCCGCTGCCCTGTGTAATGTGCTCGGGCCGCAAGCCGATGTGCGCCGCTCTGGATGGTGCGCCGGGAAAAGTGTCGGCGGGAATAATGTTGATGCGGGGCTGGCCGAGCTTTGTTGCCGCATAGATGCTCACCGGATGCTCGTAGACTTCACGCGGGGCGCCGAACTGCACCAGCCGGCCTTCGTGAAGCACGCCGATATGCGTTGCCATTGTCATTGCCTCGATCTGATCGTGGGTGACATAAAGCAGCGTGGCGCCGGACTTGGCCTGGATATTCTTCAGCTCGACGCGCAAATCGGCCCTGAGCTTGGCGTCGAGCGAGCTCAAAGGCTCGTCCATGAGATAGATCTGCGGCGTGCGAACGAGCGCGCGGCCAATGGAGACACGCTGCATTTCGCCGCCCGAGAGCGCCGTCGCCTTGTTGTCGAGTTTGTGGGAGATCTGCAGAACCTCGGCGATCGCATTGACCTTGCGGTCAATCGCGTCGCGTGGCGTCTTCAATAGTGGCGATTTCAACGGGAATTCGAGGTTCTGCCGCACCGTCAGATGCGGATAGAGCGAATACTGCTGAAACACCATGGCGACGTTGCGCTGCGCCGGTGAATGTCCCTCGACTGAATGGCCGCCGAAATAGATACTGCCGCTATCGGGGCGATCGAGGCCGGACACCATGCGCAGTGTCGTGGTTTTTCCGGCGCCCGTCGGCCCGAGGAGAACCACAAAGGAACCGTTCGGTATCGTCAGCGACACGTTGTCGAGCGCTGTATGATTGCCAAACTTCTTCGTCACGTTTTCAAGAACGACGTCAGCCATGGCGCAACACTCCCTCATTGGCTTCGGACAGAAGCGCCTGCCCTTTCACGCCCTCAAATATCGTCAGGGTGGCGGGATCGAACTCAAGACCGATGACTTCCCCGGATCTGACAGCCTGCCTCGAGGACGCACGCGCCTTGACCTCGCCGTTCGGCGTCGCCAGCGTAATGATCTGCGTGGTGCCGAGATATTCCGTGGCAAGCACTCTGCCGCGATACTCAGAGGAATCGGAAAAGCGGATGTGCTCGGGCCTCACCCCAATTGTCAGCTTGCCCTTGGCCCCTTGCCGCGATGACGGAACATCGACCTTCTTCCCCGAAAGCTCGACGACAGTGCCGCCGGCATCGATCATGCCGTCAAAATCGAAGAAGTTCATGGCCGGAGAACCGATGAATTTTGCCACGAATTTGGTTGCCGGCCAGTCATAGATTTCCTGCGGTTTGCCGAACTGCTCAACGACGCCGTGGTTCATCACCACGATCTTGTCGCCCATCTGCATGGCTTCCAGCTGGTCGTGGGTGACGTAGACAGTGGTCGCACCGATCCGGTCGTGAAGTGCACGCAGTTCCTCGGCCATATGCTCGCGGAACTCCGCATCGAGCGCGCCAAGAGGCTCGTCCATGAAAAACGCCTTTGGGCGGCGCACGATAGCACGGCCGAGGGCGACACGCTGGCGGTCGCCGCCCGACAATCCGCCGACCGGGCGGTCAAGGATCGTCTCGATCTTGAGGATGCGCGCCACATCTTCCACGCGTGCCTTGACCTCGGCCCGCGGCATGCCCTGGCTCAGCAGAGGGTAGGAAATGTTCTTGCGTACATTCATATGCGGATAGAGGGCGAACATCTGGAAGACGAAGGCGATGTCGCGCTGGCTTGCCGGCTTCATGCCGACTTCTTCGCCATCGATGAAGATTTCACCGCTGGTCGGCAGTTCCAGACCGGCCATCATTCGCAACGTTGTCGTCTTGCCGCAACCCGATGGTCCCAGCAGCATGAAGAATTCACCGTCCTCCACTGTGAACGAGGAGGACTCGACGGCAGTGAATGCTCCGAACTCCTTGCGCACATTCTGAATTCTGATCTGTGCCATGGGTTACTCCGGAAAATGGCTGACGATGATGAACATGACAGTGCCCACCAGGGTCACGATGAACGAGTAGGAAAACATCGACAGTGCGAACGGCTGCATCAGCATGAACACCCCGAGCGCGATGAGGATCGAAGCGACCATTTCCCATGCGCCGCGCCGGAACCCGCGCAACCCTTTGATAAATTCGGTCATTTGCGAACGGCTCCGAATGTGATGCCACGCAACAGGTGTTTGCGAAGGACAATCGTGAAAATCATGACGGGAACGAGAAACAACGTTGCACCCGCGGCCACGGCCGGCCAGTCCTGGCCGCCGACGCCGATGATCGTGGGAATGAAGGGTGGTGCCGTCTGGGCTGTGCCCGAGGTCAAAAGAACGGCGAAGGCATATTCGTTCCAGGCGAAGATCAGGCAGAAGATCGCTGTCGAGGCAATGCCGGTCATGGCTTGCGGAAGGACGACCTTGTAAAAGGCCTGAAAGCGGGTGTAGCCATCGATCAGCGCCGCTTCCTCGTATTCGATCGGGATTTCGTCGATAAAGCCCTTAAGCAGCCAGACCGCCAGCGACAGGTTGACCGCGGTGTAGAGCAGGATCATGCCGAGATGGGTATCGTTGAGGCCAAGCGAGCGGAACATCAGGAAGATCGGGATCGCCACGGCAATCGGTGGCATCATGCGCGTCGACAGGATGAAGAACAGCAGGTCATCCTTGAGCGGTACCTTGAAGCGGGAGAAAGCGTAGGCGGCGGCAGTGCCCAAGACTATGCACAGCACCGTCGAACCGAAGCCGATGATGATCGAATTCCAGAACCGTTCCATGAAACGCGATGGGCCGGCGATGATAAAGCCATCCTTGCGCACGATGCGGTCGTACCAGGTCGTCGGTTCCCCAAGGGCTTTGACATCCTCTTCCGTTGCCCGCGTGCGGGTGGTGAAGAGGTTCACATATCCTTCGAGGGTTGGCGAAAAGAACGTTTTGGGCGGATAGGCGATGGCATCGGAGGGCGACTTGAAGCTTGTTCCGATGATCCACAGGAGCGGCAGGATCGTGATCAGGGCGTAAAGGACCACAAGCGTTCCCGCGAACAATTTCTGGCGACCCGAAGGTTCTGTTACGGAATAGCTGCTCATCTCTGTTTCACCTTGTTCAGGGCTTTGACGTAGATCGATGCGAGACCGAAGACCGTCACGAAGAGGATGACCGCGTAGGCGGAGGCATACCCCGTGCGCCATTTTTCGAAGGCTTCGCGCTTCAGGTTGATGGACGTCAGCTCAGTGGTCGACCCGGGACCGCCGCCCGTCAGTTGCACCACAAGGTCGAACATCTTGAAGTTTTCAATGCCGCGGAAGAGGATCGCCAGCATCAGAAACGGAAGGACCAGGGGAATTGTGATCGTCCAGAACTGCCGCCATTTGCTGGCCCGGTCGCATTCCGCCGCTTCATAGATGCTGCCAGGGATGGACCGTAGCCCCGCCAGGCAAATCAGCATGACGAAAGGCGTCCACATCCAGGTATCGACGATTACGATGGCCCACGGTGCCAGCGGCACGTCGCCGATCATCGAAAAGGCGGACGGGTCGGCTCCAGTCAAGAACCCCACGGCGTAATTGAACAGGCCGATCTGCGGCTGGTAGAGAAATGTCCAGAAGTTGCCGACAACCGCCGGGCTCAACATCATCGGCAGCACGATGATCGTCGTCCACATGTCGTTGCCGCGAAATTTCTTGTTGATCAGATAGGCCAGCGCGAAGCCAATCAGAACCTGGAGGACGATCGTCCAGATCAGGAAATGGGCCGTCGCCTGCATCGTCAACCAGACGTCCGAGTCTGTCAGGATATTGATGTAGTTCTTGAGCCCGACGAAACTGACCTCGGCATTCGGCCGATTGACCCGAAAATTGGTAAAGCTCAGCCGGATTGTCCAAATCAACGGAAAGATGTTGACGGCGAGCAACAGGAAGATCGACGGTGCCACGAAAAGCCAGGCAATGGCCCGATCCGAGAGCCCTTGAATGCGTTTGGCAACCACAGGCGGTGTTGCGCGTGCCGCCCGTTCGATCGATGAATCGAGCATGGTAGTCCCCTAAATCATATGCAGATTGGTTCGCAGGACCGGCTAAAGAGCGCCGGTCCTGCACAGACATCTGAAGCCGCGGGGAGGTACGCGGTCAGTGTCTAGTATTTGCCTTCGTCGTCGAAGATCTCGGTCCAATCGGCAGCCAAGCCGTCAAGCGCTTCCTTGGCCGTGCCCTGACCGGCGACGACGTAGTTGTGGAAGCGTTTTTGCGAGGCCTGTAGAAGCGAAGCATAGGATGGCTCCGCCCAGAAGTCCTTCACGATTGCCATGGAATCCAGAAAGGTCTGCGCATAAGGCTGGCTCTTGGCGAAGCCGGGGTCTTCAACGACTGCGCGCAATGCGGAATAGCCACCCAGCTGCCACCATTTGGCCTGGATATCGGGCTGAGCAAACCATTTGATATATTCAAGGGCAGCATCCTGCTTGTCGGATGCTGCGACCACGGAGATACCCTGGCCGCCCAACTGCGCGAACTGCACGCCGTCGGGGCCGGCCGGATTCGCGAAATAACCAGACTTGTCGCCACCGACTTTGGGATCGGCATGGATGCCGGGCCAGGTGAAGGCGAAGTTCATTTGCAGGGCAACCTGGCCGGACTTGTAAGCATCGATGTTCTCGGACATGTAGGCGTCGGACGATCCGGGAGGAGCGCAGCAATTGTAAAGCTCCTTGTAGAATTCCAGACCTTTCACGGACTTGTCTGAATTGACATACCCTTCGAGCTCATAGGGCTTGTCCGGATTCTGATATTCGAAGCCGAAGCTGTAGAGCACGTCCATCGCGCCCATTGTGATGCCCTCGGATCCGCGTTCGGTGTAGATCGCGGCGCCGTAAACCTTGTTGCCGTCGATCTCGCGATTCTGGAAAAACGCGGCGATATCCTTGAGTTCGGCGAACGTCTTCGGCACGGCAAGATCGCGGCCGTATTTCTGCTTGAATTCCGCCTGCAGTTCAGGGCGAGAGAACCAATCCTTGCGATAGCTCCAGCCAACGACGTCACCGAAGGCAGGCAGCGCCCAGTAGTTCGGCGAACCCTTCGGCCACTCGGCATAACCTGTAACGGTCGCCGGGATGAAATCGCTCATCTTGATGCCTTCCTTGCCAAAGAAGTCATTGAGCTTGACGTATTGGCCGTTTTCCGCCGCGCCGCCGATCCACTGGCTATCGCCGATCATCAGGTCGCAGAGCTTGCCGCCGGAATTCAGCTCATTGAGCATACGGTCGGCGAAGTTCGGCCACGGCACGAATTCGAAACTCATCTTGTGGCCGGACTTGGCCTCGAAGTCCTTGCTGAGCGCAACAAGCGCATTGGCCGGATCCCAGGAAGCCCAGCACAGCGTCAAATCCTCGGCCTGCGCCGGCGCGGTTGCGCCCAGCGTCAAAAATGCGGTTGCAACACCGGCGCCAAACGCCGACTTCAAATATGAAACTGTCATGGAAATCTCCTCCAGCGTGACACTCCGACCTCCATCGGTACGTGCCTCGCGCTCTCAACGAGTTGCGACAGACTCGAAGATTCGCCCTCCTTGGAGCGACCCTCCCCTCCAGCGTCGGCGCACTCCTCTGGCCGCTGCTGTTGTCAATCATATAACTGAGGTGCGCACCTCAGTGCAAGGTTTTTTTGAGGTGCGCACCTCAATTTCTTGCTTTTTCGCTTGTGCTGTTGGAAAAGAGGCGGTGGGCGGCAACAGGAGGATGGTGAAAAAAGATGATGCGACCGACGGCGAAAGACCTGGCGGAAGCAGCCGGATTGAGTTTGGCGACAGTCGATCGCGTTTTGAACGACCGGCCGAATGTCAGTGCTGGAGCCGTACGAAAAGTGAACGAAGCCATTGAACGAATTGGTTTCTTTCGCAATCCGGCGGCTGTTGTCCTGGCTCGCAACAAGCTCTACCGCTTTCGCTTCGTTCTCCCAAGCAAAGGCGATCAATATCTTCTGGAGCTGCTGCAACGTGTTCGGGAGGCAAGTCAAACGCTCAAATCCGAGTTGACGGAAATAACCGTCGATCAAATTCCAACGGACGATCCGCATCAGCTTTCACGGCATCTGGCCTCGATCGAACACGAAGAGGTGGATGGCGTCGCCGTCATGGCGCCTGAGTCACCACAGGTGCGCGACGCGCTCAGCCGGCTGATGCTGCGCGGCATTCATCTGGTCCAGTTTTTGTCCGGACAGGAAAAGTTGGAAACTGCAGACTTTGTTGGCGTTGACAACTTCGCAGCCGGTGCAACAGCGGGCAAGATCATTGGCCGGTTCCTCGGCCGGGAAGTCGGCAAGATCATGATCGTCGCGGAAACCATGGTGGCGCGCGACAGTATCGAGCGCCGCCGCGGCTTTGACAGCATCATCAATCAGCAGTTCCCTCACCTGACGAACCTGCCGTCGCTCGAGACCTATGGGGATGAACGGCGGGCGGCGGCGATTATACGGCAAGTCATGGAACATAATCCGGATATCAGGGCCGCTTATGTCATGAGCCCGGAAAGCCGCGTGCCTGTTACGGCGATCAGGCAGCGTATGGACGCGCAAAAGATCGTCATCGTTGTCCACGAACGCACGCCCTTCAGCGAAGAAGCTCTCCGCAACGACCAGATCGATACCATTATTGCACAGGACCCCGGGCACGCGGTGCGCAGCGCCATCCGCATCATGCGCGCTCGCACCGATGAGCGCGAGCCGATCGCGTCGCAGGAAAAGATCCGTATTGAGGTCTTACTCAAGGAGAATTTGTGATCGAGGGATGCGAGGGTGCCACTCTCTTGTGGCGTCGAACATCGCAACGCGACAGGTAGCATCCGCCTATCTGAAGACGATCGCCGAACAAGGATTGCTTCAAGAAATAGAGGTCGGCCGCGAAAATCTCAATGTTAAGCCGGCCTTGCTTTCGCTCCTGTCGAAATGCCCAGCTGATCTTTGCCCGGACCGGACGCAGGGAGCAGTCGCCCGGCGACAAAGGTCGCCAATCGACGCCAAGAACTGGGCTGGACGACGCTTCCTGGTGAGTTTCTGCTTGAAACCCGTGGGCCGGGCTTGGTCCCTAGCCGCGCTGAACCGCTAGGAAAACAGCTATAATCAAGAGCAGGAACAGCCCGGCTGCGGCCGCCGCTATGCCCAGGACAGCGAACCATGTCTGCGCGCTAAGAAGGCTTGGTCGCTGGCCGTCAGCCTTCTTCGTGCCGAGAAACGCCAAAGTTCCGAGGAGAACCGGCGTGCCTCCTCCAACGACCATCGCCATTGCGCCTTCCGGAGCAGTGGTTTTCCAGATCATTCCGAACAGGTAAATGCCGGCAATCGTCCCAACGATGAGGGCGCCAAAAATCAGAAGAATGCGCATTGCGACCCTTTCGACGACCAGACTTTGAAAGAGTCTACGCGAAAAAGATTTGGATCGGCACTGTCGGTGTGGACCGCGATTTTCGCGGCGCTTCTGCTGGTCATATTGTCCAGCTTTGCACCGCAGCAGATTGACACCCGTGTCAGGATCAAGACAGGATCCTCTATCTCTTCAAAGGCCCACTTGCGCGGCGAGAGTCTGCCCGCGCATAACGCTTCAGGGTTGACCGGGCATTCGAAGTTGACGTCAATGGTGGCCACGGGTGACGAAGGTGCCGGAACGAATTCACTGGTTTGAGATACCCAAAGACACCTGGTACGCGGCAATTTTTGCACTGAGAGACCAAGGATGGTCTCTCGATATGGGTGGCGGTCTCGACCATTCATGGGCGGTGCTTGAACGAGACGGCATTCGCATAGAGATGGAATACGATATCTGGAGCGAGGGAGAGATGGTCGTAGCCGCCGGTGACCTAGTGAAATTGAGAGCCAATTTTCCAACGACCGTACTTGTGGAATTGGGATTGATTTGAGGGAGGCGCGGAAGGAGCCGTGGCCCAAGGAGCTCGCCTCCTCATTCGTTGGCTAGCGCACCTTGCGCCCTGTGGTGGCTCGCCCGGAACAGGGTTCGGGTATAGTCGTGCTGCATATCGCCGGAGCGCAATTGCGCGCGGGTCAGCGTTTCGACCGGGCGGGCGTTCTGCATCACCATCAGCCGGTCGCACATGTAGGAGATGACCGCAAGGTCGTGGCTGACGATCACGAAAGTCAGGTTCAGCTCCCGGCGGAGCCGGTTCAGGAGGTTGAGGATTTCGGCCTGGACCGAAACGTCGAGCGCCGAGGTCGGTTCGTCGAGCAGGAGCAAGCGGGGGGAGAGCGACAGAGCGCGGGCGATCGCCACGCGCTGCCGCTGGCCGCCGGACAGCTCGTGCGGGAAGCGGAAACGGTGCGCAGCCGTCAGGCCGATCATTTCCAGGAGCTCGACTGTGCGGGCGTCGACGTCCGACATGCGGTTGATCCACATCGGCTCGGCGATCGCCCGGCCGATTGTGTAGCGGGGATGGAGTGAGGCGTAGGGATCCTGGAACACCATCTGCGCCACGTGCACCAGATCTCGCCGTCGCCCCTTGCGCGGGTCGATGCCCCCTATGCGGATATCGCCGGTCCAGCGGGGCGTAAGGCCCATGAGGGTGCGCAGCACGGTCGACTTGCCCGATCCGCTTTCGCCGACGAGGCCGAAGCTCTCGCCGGCTGCCACCGACAGGCTGAGGTCTTGGACGGCCACCGCGCTGCCGAAATGGACGCTGAGATTGTCGATCCGGATCATGCACGCACCTCGTTCCAGCTTGCGTCCCGCTCCAGGGTTGGCAACGGCGTCAGCGGCCCGTCGATGGCCGGCAGGCAGGCGATAAGCCCCCGCGTATAAGGATGCTTCGCTTCGTGCATCCGTCGCGCATCCAATGTTTCGACGACCTGACCGGCATACATGACCAGCACCCGGTCGCAGAAGCGCGAGACGAGGTTGAGGTCGTGACTGATGAAGATCAACCCCATCCCGCGGCGTTGGACAAGCTCCTCCATGATCTCCAGCACCTGGGCCTGCACCGTCACATCGAGGGCGGACGTGGGCTCGTCGGCGATCAGCAGCTCCGGTTCGCGCACCACCATCATCGCGATCATCACGCGTTGGCCCATGCCGCCGGAAAGCTCGTGCGGGTAGAGATCGAACACCCGCTCCGGCGCACGGATGTGCACGGCTTCCAGCACCTCCAGCACCTTCCTGCGTATCGCCGCGCGGGGCAGCGAACGATCGCCGAGCCGGATGGCTTCCGCGATCTGCTTGCCGACGCGCATGACCGGATTGAGCGAGAATTTCGGGTCCTGCAGGATCATTCCCATGCGACTGCCGCGCAAGTGACGGCGCAGCCGCGGCGTGGCCGCCAGGAGATCGATGCCGGCAAAGGACATGGCCTCGGCCGACACCCGCGCATGGCCGGGTAGCACGCCCATCAACGCCCGACTGGAAAGGCTCTTACCGGAACCGCTTTCGCCGACGATGCCGAGCTTCTCCCGGCCGACACTGAATGACACGCCCTTGACCGCTTCGATGATCCCCCCACCCTCGCCGACAAAACCGACGCGCAGGTTTTCTACGTTCACAAGTGTCTCGCTCATGCGCGCCTCCTGAGGTGTGGATCAAGCAGGTCGCGCATGGCGTCCCCCAGAAGATTGAACCCGAGGCTGACGACGAAGATCGCAAAGCCGGGCATTGTCGCCACCCACCACTGGTCGAAGATGAACTTGCGACCGGTCGAGATCATCGCGCCCCATTCCGGTAGCGGCGGCTGCGCGCCAAGACCGATGAAGCCGAGCCCCGCCGCCGTCAGGATGATGCCGGCCATGTCCAGAGTCATGCGTACGATGACCGACGAAAGGCACATGGGAATGACGTGGCAGAAGACGATGCGGAATTCGGACCCTCCGGCAAGCCGCACGGCATTGACATAATCACTGTCGCGCACGACGAGCGCTTCCGCCCGCGCCAGCCGCGCATAGGGCGGCCAGGCGGTGAGCGTGATCGCGAGCGCCGCATTGACGATGCCGGGGCCGAGCGCGGCGACGAAGGCGAGCGCCAACAGCAGCTTGGGAACCGCCAGGAACACATCGGTTATGCGCATGAAGACCGCATCGACCCAGCCGCCGGACGTTCCCGCCACCGCGCCGATGACGAGGCCGATGGGGACCGATGTGGCGACGACCAGCCCGACGATCAGAAGGGTCAGGCGCGCACCAAAAAGGACGCGGGAGAAGATGTCGCGCCCCAGCTCGTCCGTGCCGAGCCAGTTCTCGCCGCTTGGCGGCGAGAGACGCCGCACGAGATCGGGCAGGTAGGGATCGTGCGAGGCGAGGAGCGGAGCGAAGACGGCGCTCAGCACCAGCACACCGAGGATGGCGAGGCCGAGCATGCCGAGCGGATTGCCCGCAAAGCGACGGGCGAACTGCCAGAATTCGCCGACGCGGGCCCGCCGCAGTTGGCGCCGGCTGTCGGCAAGGGCGAGGTTCGTTGCGGTCATGGTGGCCTCCTACCGGCGACGAAGGTTGGAGCGCGGATCGAGCATCTGGTACAGCACGTCCGAGATCATGTTGAGCAGGATGAAGACGGTGCCGACAAGCACCGTGCCGCCGAGAACGGCGTTGACATCAGCCCGGAAGAGCGACGAGGCGATGTAGTTGCCGATGCCCGGCCAGGCGAAGACCGTCTCGACGAGCACCGAACCCTCGAGAAGGCCGCCATAGGAGAGCGCGATGACCGTCACGAGCGGGATCGCGGCATTGCGCAGCGCATGGAGCATGACGGTCCGATACTCCGTCGCCCCCTTGAGACGGGCCGTCAGCACATATTCCCGCGATAACTGGTCGAGCATCATGGAACGCGTCATGCGCGAGATATAAGCGAGGCTGTAATAGCCGAGCAGCACGGCCGGCAGCACGATATGGCTCCACGCATTGGCGAAGACCTCCCATTCGCCGGCAATCAGCGAGTCGATCAGCAACGAGCCCGTAACCGGCTTGACGATCCCCTGGAAGAAGATGTCGATCTGCCCTGGTCCCGACACCCAGTCGAGCCTGGAATAGAAGACGAAGAGGGCGACCAGCCCGAGCCAGAAGATCGGCACGGAATAGCCGATAAGGCCGACGAAGCGTATGAGATAGTCCGGCCATCGGTCATGCCAGTAGGCGGCGGCGACCCCCACGGGTACGCCGACCAGCGTGCCGATCAGCAAACCGAGCGTCGCCAGCTCCAGCGTTGCCGGGAAGAAGCCGGCAAGGTCAGACAGCACGGGCCGATTGGTGACGAACGACGTACCGAAATCGCCTTGCGCGAGCTTGCTGGCATAGACAAGGAATTGCTGCCAGAGGGGCTTGTCCAGCCCCATTTCGAGGAAGACGCGCTGGTAGACTTCCTCGCTCGCCTTCTGGCCGACCACCGAGAGGACCGGATCGATCGGCACCATGCGGCCGATGCAGAAGGTGAGCGCCACGAGGCCGAGCAGGGTGATGCCCACGGTCACGAACAGGAAGAGTATCCGGCCGGTGAAGCCGAGAACCCGGTTGAAGAGAACTGCCGGCACGACCCACTCCGGTTTGATTGTTTGCGATCGACGCTCGGCCGCGAACCGGGACCGAATCCCATTCGCGGCCGAGTCCTGTTCGGACGTTTACTTGCTCACGTTCCAGTAGCGGTCGTCGGAAAAGGTCTGCCCCAGGACGAGGCCCTTGACCGAGCTGCGCACCCCGACCTTGCGGACTTGCTGGAACATGTAGAGGAAGGGCGAAGTGTCGGTATGGGCCTTCTGCATGACCTGATACATGGCCTGCCGCTTCTCCGTATCCTGCTCGCGAACAGCCGCCATCGCATCTTGCGACAGTTTTCCGGCATCCCAGCCGAAACGGTCGGCGAGACCGGTGGAGCCATCCGGCGCGTCCTTCTTGTTGACGGCGAAAGCCTTGGCGTTGGAATGCGGGTCGGGATAGTCAGGTCCCCATAGGCCGAACCAGATGTCGAGGCTTGCCGAGCGGTAGCGCTCCAGCCATTGCTGGCCATCGACCACCTCCAGATTGAGCTTGACGCCGGCCTGCGCCATGGTCGCCTGGATGGCCTGTGCGAAGTCCGTGTAGGGCGGCGTGTTCCAGACGACGGAATCCAGCGTGAACTCGCCGGAAACGCCGGCCTCGCCGAGCAGCTTCTTGGCCTTCTCGATGTCCGGCTTGTAGGGGTTGTAGTCGATCGCACCGAGGAATCCCTTCGGCACCAGCGTCTGGTGCACCTCCATCGTGCCGCGTGAGATCGTGTCGACGATACCCTGATAGTCGACGAGATACTTCAGTGCCTCGACGACCTTGGGTTTGGCCAGATACTCGTTCCGCACATTCAGGCCCATGTAGTAGATCGTGCCCGAACGGCCGTCGACGAAGCCGACATCCGCATTGTCCTCCAGCGCGCCGAAATCATCGGGGCCGAGCTTGTTGGCGATGTCGATGTCACCCTTTTCGAGCAGCAGGCGCTGGGCCGCGCTTTCCGGAATGTGCTGGAGGAAGATGCGCTCCAGCCCACCGGTTTCGCCGGCATAGTTCGGGTTGCGGGTCAGTAGGATCGATTGCTTCGGCTCCCAGCGCGTCAGCACATAGGGGCCAGAGCCGGCGGAATTTTCGGCCTTCAGCCATGCATTGCCGAAGTCGCCGCTGACCTCGTGCTCCTGCACAAGCTTGGAATCGACGATGCCGCCCACATAGGAAGACAGGCAGTAGTAGAGGAACGAGGGTGCATAGGTGTCGCCGATCTCGATGACCAGCGTCATGTCGTCGGTCGCCTTGATGCGTTCGTTGGCGTTTTCCGGCGTGAAGCCGAACTGGGTAAGGATGAAAGCTGAGCGCGACTTCATCTGGACCACGCGGCGCAGCGAATATTCCGCATCCTTCGCCGTCACCGGATTGCCGGAGGCGAACTTCAGCCCCGGGCGCATCTTGAACGTATAGGTCTTGCCGTCGGGCGAGGCCGTCCACGTTTCGGCGAGCACGCCGATGATCTTGCTGGAATCGTCGGGCGCGACGCTCACCAGCGGCTGATAAATCTGGTTCGCGGCGAGAACGCCGCCGAGTTCCGATACTTCACCAGGATCGAGCGTGATGATGTCGTCGATGGTGTCGGCCACGACGAGCGTGTTCTTCGGCGTTTCGGCCAGCGCATGAGTCGTCGCCAGCGCCAGCGCCACCATCGCTCCGCTTACCAGTCTTTGTACGCGCATGTTTCCTCCTTCAGCCGGCCAGGATTTCACCTGGTGCCGTCTGCTCCCGTGTTATTGTTCTGGAATTGCATTCCCGCGCAGCTGCACGGGCCTTGATCGTCCCACCTTGCGGGCTGGCCCTGTCACGAGGCATGAACCGGCAAGGCGGCGTTCACCAGATCGGGCGACCTCCACCTCCCGCTCCGGTACTTTAGTCACGCTAAAGTTTATGATGGTCGGTTGTCAATCGCCTTCGTGAGAATTTCGTCTGAAACAATCTCGAAACGACCACCTACAGCGCCGCGCGTCTTATTAGAGGCGCAAAGGTCGCTGTAGCACTTTGAATTGCCGCATGTTTTTAAATCGAACAGGATTTCAGGAAACATGCAGTAAGGGCCAGTCACCGCTCCGGTATGATCCGCGTCGTTCCGACCCATAGTTCCCTCGCCTCGCCGGGACCGACATTGCAGGCGCGATGCGGCAGCGAGGCGGGAAAGTGCAGCGTGTCCCCCGCCGTCAGTCGGTATTGCCTGTCACCGATCTCGTAGAGCATCTCGCCCTCGATCAGATACAGGAAATCCTCACCTTCGTGACGCGTCAACTCGGAGACATAGCCGGGTGGCATGTGCGTGATGCAGCTGTTGAGCCGAGCATCGGGAAAGCCGCGCTGCAACAGTTGATATACCCGCTCCTCCGCCTCGATGCTGTAACCGTGCCGTTCGCTGGCATGCGAGACCATGGAATAGGTGGGATGTGGTACCTGCTGCAGAAAGGCCTCCACGCTGGCGCCGAGGGCAGAGGCAAGGTTGTAGAGCGAAATCAGCGACGGCGTCGAAAGACCGCGCTCGATCTGGCTGATGAAGCCCTCGCTGAGCCCAACCTCAAACGCGACCTGTCGCATCGTCTTGCCGATCTCCTTGCGCCTTTGCCGAAGCGCGCGGCCAAGTGAAACGGCGGGCGGAAATTGTGGAGAAATGAGGAACTGCCCGTCGCCCTTCTGCCGCGTCACCCGTTCGTCGAAGCTCATATCGTCTTTCCGCTTTGTCCTGATTTGAGGAAAAACTTTAGCTTCACTAAAGTCACCTGCGCAAGCCAAAACGACATGTGGCCGCATTCGACAATCATTCACGCGGGATTTCGCGTAGGTTTCATGCCAACAAGACAGGCGCCTGGGCTAACAGCCGATCACTCCCCGCGACCCATGCGCGCGCGCCGTAACAGCCTTTGCTCAGCGGCTTTGGGCGGTGGAACGGTCCCAACACGCGCTCTCGTTCAGTCTACTGAATGCCTGTTCATCGCAAGATTTGATATTTTTTTATCGTTCATATTGACCAATGTTGGATTACTAACATACTCTCACCCGAACAAGCCCGACTACCACCAAAAACAATCGACGCTGGGAGGCGCGGAAATGGGAACAGCAACAAGACTACCGCTCGTTGCGGCAACTTTATATCTAGGCGCTTCGGTCTTGGCCGTTCATCCGGCGTCGGCTTCCGAACTCATCAGGATCGTATCCCCGTACAAGACCACGACGCTCGACCCGTTGCGCTCTGCCGCGGCGGGCAACATCGAGACATACGGCCAACTCTATGCGCGCCTTGTGCAGCGCAACACCGCAAACGGCGAACTTGAAGCAGGACTGGCTGAAAGCTGGGATATTTCGGAGGATGGCCGCACTTATACATTTCGCTTGCGGGACGCAAAGTTCTCGAATGGCACAACCATCACGGCCGATGACGTCGTGTTCAGTCTGTCGCGCATCCACGATGACAAGCAGTCAGCCTATCCCGCCCCGCTCGGTGCAGTGGTGACCATCACGGCATTTGACCCCAAGACGGTGGTGATTAGACTGAAGTCTGCGTTCGCACCATTCCTGGGCAATCTCGAAATTTGGAACATGGGGATTGTTTCCAAGGCTGACGTCGAGGCTCAGGGCGCGGAGAAGGCTTTCAGCAGCGCGCCAGTGACATCGGGCCCGTACGCCGTCAAGGAATGGAAGCCGAATGATAAGCTCGTGCTGCAACCCAATGAGCACTATTGGCGCAGCGGCTATCCAAAATCGGACGCGATCGTCGAACTGAAAGAAGTTGCCTCTCCTGAGACGCGAGCGGCGATGTTGAAGGCCGGCGAGGCTGAAGTGGTGCGCGCAGTACCGTGGGCGCAGATTGATGACCTGAAGGCAACGGACAGCATTGATATGCGGCTCGAACCTTCGACCACGATCTATATGACGTTGATGAACCACAAGCGCGAGCCGTTTTCAAACATGAAGGCAAGGCAGGCCGCAGCCTATGCGATTGACAACAAAGCAATGGCAAAAGCGATCACGCGGGGTTACGCAGAACCCGCCAACACGACCCTGCCAGGCAGTATCGATTTCCACGACAAGGACAACCCTGGCATCCCCTTTGATTCTGCGAAGGCAAAGCAGTTACTGATTGAGTCTGGAATGTCCGGACACGAGGTGAAGATCCTCGCCACATCGGGCGCGACCGAGCAGCAGATGGCGTTGCTGTTGCAGGCACAGTGGCAGGCCATCGGACTGAAGCCAGTCATTGTAAACGTTGACTCCGGCGCTTGGTGGGATGCAACCGCCAAGGGCGACTACGATGCGGCGGCAAACTGGTGGTATAACGAGACGCCCGATCCCGATCTGGCTGTTCGCTGGGCAGTCTGCGGCACTTGCGGCTCCAACTCCTACAACACCTTCTACGCCAACCCGAAGGTCGACGAGTTGGTTGCGCAGGGCACCATGGAGACCGATCTCCAGAAGCGAGCGGAGATCTATAAGGAGATCCAGAGGATCACGACCGAAGAGGTGTCTCAGATTCCTCTGTTCTATGCGCCGAACGCGGTCGCCTACTCGAAGAACCTCGAAGGCATCAAGCTTACCCCCTCCCTCCAGTGGACCCTCGAAGATACGACGGTCGCCAAGTAGATGAGATCAGGCGGGGCGGCGGCGCTTTGGTGTGCTGCCCTTCCCTCTCACCGGAGGAACCAGATTGAACTTTCTGTCACTCATATCGCGGCGCATGCTGCAGTTGCTTGCCGTGATGGTCGGGATCAGCATCGTCACCTTCCTGCTGCTGCACCTCGCGCCCGGCGATCCCGCCCGTCTCCTTGCAGGCGACCGTGCGAGCCCCGAAACGATCGCGGCCATTCGTTCGCACTATGGTTTGGATCAGCCACTCTGGCGGCAGTACCTGACCTACACCATCAATCTACTTGGAGGTGACATCGGTCAATCATTGCGATTCCAGCGGCCGGTAAGCGAACTCATTTTGCAGTTCATGTGGCCAACCTTGTTCCTTACGGGTTACGTCGTGACACTGGCCGTTCCGCCAACAATTGCGTTGGCGATCGCCAGCGCCCGCGAACCAGGAGGTGCCGCCGACCAGACCATTCGGATCATCGGCATCATCGGCCTCACCATTCCGGTTTTCTGGCTGGGTATCATGATGTCGCGCTTCTTCGGTGTTTCGTTGGGATGGTTTCCTGTTTCAGGCTACGGCGAGACCTTTGCCGAGCATCTGCACCATTTGTTTCTGCCTGCGATGTCGACGGCGATCTGGCTTGTTCCGGTGCTGACCCAGAGTCTCCGCGCTGCGCTGATCGAAAAGACCACGGCCGACTTCGTAACCGCGGCGCGTGCTCAAGGTGCAAGCGAGCGGGAGATCTTCTGGAAAACCATCCTGCCCAACGCCGTTCTTCCGACGCTCAACCTTCTGGGCGTTATGGTCGCCTTCATGATCGGCGGAGCCATCATCGTTGAAACGGTCTACGCTATACCTGGCCTCGGCTCGCTGATGGTCGGCGCACTCCTCGGCCGTGACTACTATGTGGTGCAAGGGCTCACGCTCGTTTTTGCCTTCTCCACCGTATTCATAACGCTAGCCGTCGATCTTGTTTCGGCTTTGATCGATCCCCGAATCCGGCTCTGAGGTACCACAATGTTGAAATCACCTGCTTTATCAGGGATCGTTGCATTCACAACGCAGCTCTCACCGATGATGGTGCTGGCGATCGCCATTCTTGGCGGCTGGTTGTTCATCGCCTTGGCCGCTCCCCTGATCGCGCCATACGACCCGGACACGATCGACATCGCCAGTATGCTGACAGCGCCCAGTGCAGATCATTGGTTTGGAACCGATCAGGTAGGTCGCGACGTTTTCTCCCGTGTCATTTACGCAGCGCGCGTGGACCTGTTTCTTTGTGTCATCGGCGTCCTGCCTCCGCTTGTAATCGGCACCATCGTCGGGCTCTTCAGCGGTTACTTCGGAGGCATGGTCGATAGCGTCTTCATGCGGGTCTATGACCTTACGGTCGCCTTTCCATTTTTTGTCTTGGTTCTGGCTATCGTCGGCGTGATCGGACCGGGCCTCGTCAATTTTATCATCGCACTGACGATCGTCGGCTGGGTCAGCTACGCGCGTCTTGTCAGAGCTGAAGTCCTGACGGTTCGCGAAAGCGAATTCGTCCGCGCCGCCGAATGCCTCGGCTACCCGAGACGAGCGGTCCTTTTCCAACACGTTCTGCCGAACGCAATCGGGCCAGTCATTGCCTATGCCGTGAGCGACGCCGTACTTGTCATGCTGGCCGGGGCGAGCTTTGGCTATCTCGGCATGGGCGCTCAGCCGCCGCTCGCAGAATGGGGCGTCATCATTGCCGACGGACAGGCGTTCATCCAGCAAGCATGGTGGATCTGCCTCTTCCCAGGTCTCGCGGCAATTTCACTCGGACTGGGCTTCGCCTTTCTCGGAGACGGTCTCGGTCAATGGCAGCGTCGAGAGGTGGCCGCATGAGCATGGCAAGCAAGCTCTCACCATTGATGGAGGTTGAAAACCTGTCGATCTCCTTCGGATCCCTCGAGACTGTGAAAGGAGTGTCGTTTAGTGTCAATGCTGGCGAAATCCTCGGCATCGTCGGGGAAAGCGGGTCTGGGAAGTCCCTCACGTGCCGCGCGCTCATGGGCATTCTTCCCAGAACAGCAACAACAATGGGCGCTGTCCGGTTGGAGGGGCGAAGCCTCCTCGAACTTGGCGAGCCTGACTGGTGCTCGATCCGCGGCCGCGAACTCGGTATGATCTTCCAGAACCCCGCTTCACATCTCGACCCGCTCCGTCGCATCGGCAAGCAAGTCGCAGCACCGATGGTGCGGCATCTGGGAATATCGAAGCGCGAAGGAGAGCGGCGGACAATCCAACTGCTTGAGGATGTTGGCATCCAAGATGCGCACGCGCGATCGCGTTCTTATCCGCACGAATTCTCCGGCGGAATGAAACAGCGGGCCATGATCGCCGCTGCAATCGGCTGTGGACCGAAGCTACTGATCGCCGACGAGCCGACCACAGCACTAGACGTTACTGTCCAGGCGCGCATCCTTAAGCTTCTGCGCGATCTGAACCGAAATCGCGGCTTGTCGATCATCCTGATTTCTCATGATCTGGCCGCAATCGCCAGCACCTGCTCGCGCGTGATCGTCATGCGCAACGGAGAAATTGTTGAACAGGGCCCGACTGAGGAGATCATTAACCGCCCCAAAAGCAGCTACACACAGCTCCTGATCGCGTCGCAGCCAAACGGCTGGAGCAACACCGGTGATCCAGCGCCTGCATCGCGGTCCATCCCCCTGATCAGCGTTGACAAGCTTTCCGTGTCGTTCGTGCCGCGAGGCAATCTCCTAACCGGTTCGGCATCCAAACGAATCCCATTCCTTGCCCTGAACGAAGTCGATCTTCAGGTCAGCGCCGGAGAAACGGTGGGCATCGTCGGCGAAAGCGGATCGGGCAAGAGCACGCTCGCGCGGGCGATTGTACGGCAGAACAAGCCGAGCAATGGCGCGATCAGTTTCGATGGCAGCGATGTGCATGAGTTGAGCGGCGCGGAGCTCATGCGTTTCCAACGGCGCGTGCAAATGGTTTTCCAGAATCCGTACGACTCCCTCAACCCCCGAATGAGTGTCCGGGACGCCGTCGCCGAGCCGATATGGAGGCACGGCCTGTCAGACCGACGCTCGGCTCTAATGCGCGCAGACGACCTTCTGGAGATGGTCGAGCTGCCGAGGGCGTTGCGAGAGCGTCGCCCCCGACAGCTATCTGGCGGCCAATGCCAGCGTGTCGGCTTGGCCAGGGCACTCTCGCTAGAGCCAGAATTGTTGATCGCAGACGAAATCACGTCCGCTTTGGACGTGACAACACAGGCACAAATCCTGGAACTCCTGGGCAGACTTCAGCGCGAGCGGCAACTCGCATTGCTCTACATTTCCCACGATCTCGGCGTCGTCAACAGCATTTGCCAACGGGTCTATGTCTTTAAGGGAGGCAGGATCGTTGAGAGCGGCCCGACACAACAGGTCCTGAACAAGCCACAAGATAGCTACACCCGCGAGCTTGTCGGTTCAGTCACCCACCTAAAGCCCCATGCAAGACAAGGAATGTGCCATGCGCCTCGATGAGTACGTCACCTACGATGGCGTCGGCCTTGCGCAACTCTTGGCAAAGGGTGACGTAAGCCCGAGAGATTTGGGGCGGTGCATTACGAGCTCGGTGGCGGCAGTGAACTCAAAGATCAATGCCGTCATAGAACTGTACTCCGACGCCTTGGATTGCCTTCCGGAGAAGCCGGGCCCGGGCCCGTTCTACGGGATCCCGACACTGACAAAGGACTTTCCGGTCGAGGCGGGGCGCCCTGCCGAGTTCGGCAGTCGGCTTGCTGAGGGAAACCGGGCGACGCAGGACGCCGTTTATTGGGAACGACTTAGAAACGCGGGCCTGGTCAATGTCGGCCGTACGACCAGCTCGGAGTTCGGCGTGGCCGCAACGACAGAAACGCTGCTCTACGGCAACACCTCTAATCCATGGGATCCCAAGCGCGGCGTCGCGGGGTCAAGCGGCGGTGCGGCCGCGGCAGTTGCAGCGGGCATTGTGCCATTCGCGCAGGGCAGCGACGGTGGCGGATCGATCCGCAATCCCGCCTCCTTCTGTGGACTGATCGGGCTCAAACCCTCACGCGGGCGCATTACCGGATCTCCACGCGCCAACGCTCCGCTTCTGGGACTCGCCACGGCATTCATGTTGACAAGATCAATTCGCGACACGGCCCTCCTGCTGGATCTATCCAATGGCCCTGACGCTGGGGATGGATACGAGATTTGCAGGCCGACCAGCAGCTATAGCGAGACAATTCAGCGTCCGCCGAAGGGCTTGCGCATCGCACTCTGCACAGACTCCTGGTCGGGGTTCCAATGTGATCCCGAAGTCGTGAACGCTGTAAGAATGACGGCGGGACTGTTAGCTGCCCTTGGTCATCACGTCGTGGAAGCGCGGCCAGAATTCGACTACGCCGCGTTTCTCCATGCACAGAAAATCATCTGGGCAGCCGATAGCGCTTCGGGATTGTCGAAAATTGCAGAACACATGCAAAGGAAGCTCGGCCCTGAAACTGTTGGCACCACTGTCCTGGCCTTGCATCGCTACGGAACGACGCTTAGCGGCGCGGAACTGATCGGTGCGCTTGCCACTTATGACGATGTGACGCGCCAAATCGGCCGCTTCTTCAATCAATACGATCTCCTCTTGACGCCGACCAGCGCCATTCTGCCGGAGATCGTGGGGACATTTGACCCCGCGCGGCCGGAAATCGATGCGGACGATGTCTTCGCCGACCTCGAACCGAAGGAAACGTTTACAGCTCTTTTCAATGGCACTGGTCAGCCAGCAATCTCGCTTCCGACGGGAACATCCTCAGGCGGAATCCCTATCGGCAGCCAGCTGGTGGCCCGGTTCGGGCGCGAGGACTTGCTGCTTGCTGTCGGACGCCAGCTCGAAGAAGGTCTGGATCGTAACAACGGCATATGGGGGCAAGGATTTCCCCCTGTCTTTGCAGGTAGCATGCGGGAGTGATGACAGTGACATTTGCCAATGACGAAAGCTCGAACGAGGCTGGTGCGGAGAAGATCGACATTGAAGCGATCCTCCGCGCGCGCATGAACGAATTCTCTCCCTCGGAGCAGAGCCTCGCTGTCTACATGCTCGATAATGTTCAATTGTTGCCCTTTGAGACGGGCAGCACCATCGCGCGCGCAGTAGGCGTGAGCGAGATGACGGTGACGCGTTTCGTACGATCTCTTGGCTTTGAAAATCTTCGCGATCTGAAGAACCGGATGCGCAGCTCTGTTGTAGAGAGAGACGGAGAAGTCGATGACTACATGGCGCGTTTCCAGGTCCGCAACAGCCGACAACAGGAACTCCAAGAGAGCTTGAAACTCGAGCTGGACGCGATCGTGAAGGCGTATGGGCTGACTGCGACTGAACAATGGGATGAGGCCGCAACGCTTCTTGCCAAGACCCGCCACGTCTATGTCGTCGGATTCCAGGCGTCCAAAGGTTTGGCGATGGATTTCTCGAGCCGTCTGCTATGGGCGCGCCCAAACGTTCTCTTCGCCGACAACGCTACAGGCACCTTTGGCGAAGTCCTCTCAAGCGACCCCAAACAGAGCGTGGTTGTACTGGTTGATACTGCGGCCTATGCCGCCCGAGGGATCAAGTTGGCTGACAAGCTCAAGGCATTCGGAATTCCACTCATCATTGTGACCGACCGCTACAGTCATTGGGGCTTCACCTACACGCCGCTTGTCTTTGAGGGGCACACACACGTGAAAACCTTCTGGGACTCGACGGCGAGCCTTGGAGTGATCCTCAACCTCATGATCGACTCTGTGGCGGTGAAGCTCGGCCCCAAGGCGAAGCGCAATTTTGCGACAATGAGCGAGATGGGTCAGTTGTTCGGCGAGTTCGTCGGCGGATCGTACCTAAGGCGAAAAGACTAGTATTATCAAGGAAATGCGAAAGAAGTACTGATGACATCGAGCTCTACGCTAACCTTCCGTGATCCCAACAAACCCGGCGCACCCCTTGTCCCGCGGGCGGAGTGGGATCGCGCGCCGTGGAATCGCTGGACCTTCCAGAACGTGCGTTCGATCGTGCCCACAGCACAGGTCTGGCGAGGTCAGGGTGGACCAACGGAAATGCTCAGTGCGCATCAGGATATTGATCGCGTTGAGTTCGAGCTGGACGGGACCCGCCGGACGGTCGCTAACTTCATGCAAGCGCAGTATACCGACGCGTTTCTCGTTCTGCACCGCGGGAAAGTGGTCGCGGAGAGATATCTCAGCGGCATGACCGCCAGGACGCCGCACCTCTCGCAATCGGTGGCCAAATCCATTGTCGGCACCGTGGCAGGCATTCTTATCGAACGCGGTGAAATCGATCCGGCCGCTCCACTCACCCAGTATCTCCCCGAACTCGAAACCACAGCGTACCGGGGTGCTACCGTTCAGCATGTGCTGGATATGACCAGTGGCGTGGTATTCGACGAAACCTACACTGCCCACGATTCCCACATGGCGCAGTTGGATGTCGCAAGCGGTTGGAAAGACGGACATCAGCCAGACTGGCCGAAGAACGTTTGGGAATTGATCCTCACGCTAAAGGAGGCCGAATGCCCGCACGGGGCTTCGTTCCGCTATCGCTCTATCGAAACAGACGCACTCGCCTTCGTTCTTCAGCGGGTAAGCGGTCTGATGCTATCTGAGCTCGTAAGCCGCGAATTGTGGTCGCGTATGGGGGCTGAGGAAGATGCCTATTTCACTGTGGATCCCGCAGGCTATGCGCTTGGTGACGGCGGTTTCAATGCCACGCTGCGTGACTACGGACGCTTCGCATTGTTGCACCTCGGGCAAGGCAACATTGGTGGTCGGCAGGTTGTTCCCTCAAGATGGATCGAAGAAACTCGCCACGGAAAATCGTACCCACTTGGAGACAACTATTGCCAGACCTTACCGCGCGGCAGTTATCATAACCAGTTTTGGATCGAGGACCAGAAAAGACGCGCCTATATGGCACGCGGCGTGTTCGGTCAGTTGATCTATATCGACCCGGAAGGCGACTTCGCCGCTGTGATCCTCTCAAGTTGGCCACAGTTCCTCAGCACGGATCGGACGCGGACGGCACTAAGTGCGATACATGCCATCCGTGATGCCTTGAATTAAGTGCTCTCGGACGAGGGCAGCCCCGGCCGCATGGTAAGCGTTCTGATGGCCTTGGTCATCGTGCCCTTCGCGACGGCAAGCACGACTGTAGCGGCGGCTTCTTGCGCCGATTGTGTGCAACTCCACGATCGGCATCTTCATCACATTGCCAGCAGTCTCCCCTCGGCCGACGACGTCATTCGTCCATCAATCACGAGGCTGACATCCACGATCGACCCGTCTGCTTTGCGGTAGGGCGGATTACAAACTTGGCTGCCACAGGGGTGGCATCGCTTTTTTTGAGCCACTGCGCCTTGAAGCGCATTTGAGCGAAACGCATTATTGTTGGTGGGAGCGATCGCGTCTCGAGGAGTGGTGCAAGTGTCTTCCGTCGAGTCCCTTGCGGCGAGATTATTGTCGGCGACATTGATGTTCGATCGGGCGTCTTTGGCGGCACTCGAGGCTTTGGCTGCCGAATCCGACAGGCGGATATTGCGACGTGGGGAGGCTCTGGTTCGCGAAGGTGAGCCATCGGATCGGTTCTTTATCGTGCTATCGGGCCGCTTTACGGTGCACAAGGAAGACTATGCTGGCGCGGTCGCCGAGATCGGCCAGGGCGAGCTCGTCGGTGAGGTCGGTTTTTTTGCAGGGCTGCCCCGCATGGCGACCGTGCTGGCTGCCCGCGATTCGATCGTCCTTGAAATCCGCGGCAGCCAGTTCGAGAAGGCGGCCAAAGCTTTGCCAAGCCTGCGGCAGGCGGTCACCACGTTTCTCGCGCGCCGGTTCGCCATGCAGTCTCCGAATTCGTCGCGCCCAAAGGAACCTGCCAAGATCCGAACGCTTGCGATCATTCCAGCTGGCGGAAGTCGCATTTCACCAGTTTTCATCCGTCACCTGCGAGCGGCGTTCGCGGCGGGAATGCGCGCTGAGTTCCTTGCCCGGCCTGACATTGAAGCGCGGTTCGCCGGTCGTCCGATCGACGATCAGTCGGTTCTCAACTGGTTGAACGAACTCGAGGCCAAGACCGAGATCATCGTCTATGTCGCCGATGAAGAGCCCAGTGAATGGACACGGGTCTGCATTCGCCAGGCGGATAGCGTCCTGCTGCTCGCCGACGCGTCCTGCTCGCCCCGCCTGAACCGGTCCGAGGAATTGGCGCTATCGGTTCATTCACCCTCGACCGCGCGGCTCATCCTCATTCACGACAAACGCTCGGCAACGGTTTCTGGTACGGCGAAATGGCTAAACGAGCGTCCTCATGTTGGCCATCATCACCATGTTGCACTGGGGGACGGGTCTGACATCCAACGCCTGGTTCGATTCTTTTCCGGCAAGGCAAGGGGCTTCGTAGCGGCGGGGGGCGGGTCCCTCGGCTGTACGCATCTTGGTGTTTGCAAGGCCTTCGTCGAGGCGGGCGCTTGCTTCGACTATCTCGGTGGGACAAGTTCCGGAGCGGCAATGATGGCCGGTTTCGCCAGAGGGCTGAATGCCGATGAGATAGACCAAGGCACGCACAACATATTCATCAAGGGCAGAGCGTTTCGCCGTCCCACCCTGCCGCATTTCGCTCTCCTGGATCACAAGGTGTTCGATCAGGCCCTTCAGGCCGAGTACGGCGACGTTCTGATTGAGGATCTGTGGCTTCCGTTCTTTGCGCTTTCGACCAATCTCAGCACTCGTCAGCCTCATGTTCATCGCCGCGGAAAGCTCTGGCAGGCGGTTCGCGCGTCAGGCTCGATCCCCGGTGTCCTGCCGCCATTCTTTACGGGTGACGGCGATATGCTCGTGGATGGCGCGATCATGAACAATCTGCCGCTCGAACAGATGAAGGAACTCAAGACCGGGCCCAATGTCGTCGCGAGCTTGGAGTCAGGTGGTCCACAGAAATACCACATCGACTATGACCGCATCCCCGGAGCTTCCGAGTTGGCGCTCGCCTGGCTAAACCCTTTCGGTCGCGCCAGCTTGCCAAAGGTGCCCAGCATGATTCAGGTGATTGCTGCGAGCATGCTGGCACACCGGCCGCAGGACATTGCCATTGGCCCAGAGGATGTCTTGGTTTGTCCGCCGGGTTCGAGCGCGGTGAGCTTCATGGATTGGAGCCGGCATTCCGAATTGTTTGCCGGGGCCCACGATTGGGCCATCCGATGGATCGACGAACGCCTGCGCCAGAACGACCCGGCACTCCACGCGGTGCTGGGCACCTCAGCTCAGAAGGGCCCGATCCAAGTCCGTGGCGACAGCATGGACAAGTCCACCACGTAGCGCGATCCGCCACGTTGCGCCACCAGCGAGCAGTCACTTCATGGCAGATTGAGGTACGCCCGACTCTCGACCCACGGCCGAGCACGAGGAATAGGAGTACGTATGCGATCCGCTACGGCAGCACGGTTGCGCCGACTGTCGCCGAGCTTGAAAGCCGCATTTGGGAGCGCTCGTGTGAAACCCGCAGAATGCGAATCCGATTCGCGTTCACGTTGCACGCGAACACAGGCTGGAATAAAGTCTAGGAATAGATCCGGCCTTGTTTCGGTAGGTTCGTTCCATAGAAGTCGCGAAGAGATTGTCGTTTGAGCTTATATAGTAAAGACATGGCATGCGTGGGCGTCTGCTTCGGGACGCCTGAAGCCCCGTGCCTGACCACCGTACCAATCCGCGCCGCGAGCTTTTCCGTGACCAGCATTTGCCGGGAGCTTTGGGCGGGTGACGCAAACGACGTTCGACTTCCGGCCTGCGAGTCCTACTTTCTCATGCTCTATCTAGAGGACGCCGAACACGCAGACATCCGGTCAGACGGCTCCTGCGCTCCGGTTCGCCGCTTTGGGCGTGGCACGATCTGCATCGTCGATCTCGGGGACGGGGCGGCCATTCGCCTCAACAGTCGACTGCGCTCGCTGGCCTTCGTGCTACCCAAGGCCCTGTTCGGCGAGACGGCGGAGCTATCGCCGGACACCGGACCACGCCGCCTGGTGTGCCGTCGTGGCGAACCGGATTCGGTGCTCTGCAATCTCGGTACGGCGCTGCTGGCATTTTTCGCCGGTAGCGGAAAAGCGCCTTCACCGGCGCCCCTGGGGCCTGTAGCAGTCGCTATCTGCGCCCACCTCCTGCACCGGTATGGCGAGCCGATTGAGGCGAGCGGTGGAAAGGCGGCAAGGGTGTTCCTGCGGGAAGATCTCGGCACCCCGCTGTTGCCAATCGCCACACGGATCGACAGGGCCAAGGCGTACCTCGCCAATCATACCCTCTCGCTGGAGGACATTGCCTGCGCGTGCGGATTCGGCAGCCTTGAACATTTCGCAAAGGCATTTGTCGGCGAAACGGGCGTTACGCCTTCGGTCTGGCGGCGGGGGTGCCTCCATTAGTCCAATTGCTTGAACGAAGAACTTGGCCAGTCTTTCGTTCGCCTGTTAGTTGGGAGTCGTACGATAGGGAGGCCGCCCCGGAAAGCACCCAGGAGCCGAACGCCATTCGCCGATCGATCGTCGGCGCATCCACAATCTCCATCATACGGAGATCCGATCGCGAAGGCTTGGCACCGTGCCCGGCCAACGCGCGCGATAAGGCTCGCGACCTGCTCGTCTCCTCACCGCTGCCAATCGCCGAGATTGCAATGGCGTGTGGCTTTGCCGACCAAAGCCACTTCACGCGCGCCTTCTCGCGTGTGGTCGGCACCACGCCGGAACGCCGGCAGCGCCATCAGCGTTGAGCGCAATCACCGTTATGTGAACGATGTATCCCTGCCGTCCGCCGAGTTTCCCTTCGTTGCGGGTAAACGGGAGAATCTTCAAAAAGCAGACATTCCGGACAAGAACCTGCAGCGGGATAGAAGCAATATCGGGGAACCACTTCCGCAACCGGCAATTACTCGGGGAGAAGCCGATGATCCTGACAGTCACGCCGCCGTCATGCCCGACTGGTCACCGGTCAGGACCTTCGGTGGCTATGCCGCCTGGGGCGGTCCGGAAGGCGCCGGCGCCTGGACATCACGCCTGCCGATCGCCGATCTCAAGGGCTTCTTCGGCGCGCTCGGCTGCGCCTGCAGGGCCGTTCAGCGACAGAGGAACGCACGGCATCGTTAGTTAAACTCCCGCAAAGGATCAAAGAATGAAAAACATGGCCGGACCTGCCGCAATAGCGGCAGTCTCAATCTTGATCTGTTCATCTGTCGCTCTCGGCGATGACCGTGCCCCAGCAACGGGCAAGGCCCGCCCCTCTTGGGCGAAGGTCGTTGTGAACCATCCGACGCCGAAGCGTGGCGCCTATTACAAGGGGATATCCTCGACCGCGTTCGCAGCTTCGAATGGCAGCAGATCCGATGAGGGTGGTGGCACTCGCCCCACGTTAAGATGATGACCGCCAGAGAAGGAGGGTTGGCTGCCCATGAGTTTGCGTGGCTTACTGCAGCGTCGCCACGAAGGCAGGCACATACTGTTGCCAAACCAGGTCGGCGCGCTGATGCGAAGCCGCCCCTGATCCGCCTTGTGGGCGTCGATCACGTCATTGCGCGCCGTTTCGAGCGCCGGCATGGCGGGCTGGACCTGTGCGGCGAAGATCGCCCCGTCCGTCGTCAGCGACACCTGCCGCGTCGTGCGCACGAAAAGCTGGATGCCGAGATCGTCTTCCAGAGTGGAAATGGCCCGTGTGATCGCGGCGGGCGCCAAGTTGAGCTCCCGCGCTACCTGGGCAAAATTTCGTTTTTCGGCGGCAAGCAGGAAGATGCGCAGGGCCTTCTAGTCGTTCATCCTGATTATTTCCAAAAACGCAATTCATTCGCAATTTTTATTGCAATTACTCGACGCAATCAACGGGACTACACCTATTCTCACCAAACAAGTTTACCGCAGAAACCGGCGAAGGCGGCGGCAGACGCCCTGCTTCCCACCAACTCAAAGAGGAGATAACCCATGTCCAGCAAACTCGAAGTCCTGACCCCGCAAAACAGCCAGCTCATCTTCATCGACCAGCAGCCGCAGATGGCTTTCGGCGTGCAGTCGATCGACCGCCAGGTGCTGAAGAACAATGTCGTGGGCCTCGCCAAGGCCGCCAAGGTCTTCGATATTCCGACGACGATCACCACCGTCGAGACCGAATCCTTCTCCGGCCACACCTATCCCGAACTGCTCGCCGTCTTCCCGGAAAACGACATCCTCGAGCGCACTTCGATAGGGGCAGAGCGCCCATGACCTGNAAGGTCTTCGATATTCCGACGACGATCACCACCGTCGAGACCGAATCCTTCTCCGGCCACACCTATCCCGAACTGCTCGCCGTCTTCCCGGAAAACGACATCCTCGAGCGCACTTCGATGAACTCCTGGGACGATCAGAACGTCCGCGATGCGCTGGCGAAGAATGCTGCGAACGGCCGCAAGAAGATTGTCGTGTCAGGTCTGTGGACCGAAGTCTGCAACACGACCTTCGCACTCTCGGCTCTCCGCGATGTTCCGGACTACGAAATCTACATGGTTGCCGAYGCTTCCGGCGGCACTTCGGCCGACGCACACAAATACGCAATGGACCGCATGGTTCAAGCCGGCGTCATTCCGGTGACCTGGCAGCAGGTCCTCCTTGAGTGGCAGCGCGACTGGGCGCGGAAGGAAACCTATGACGCNGACGCACACAAATACGCAATGGACCGCATGGTTCAAGCCGGCGTCATTCCGGTGACCTGGCAGCAGGTCCTCCTTGAGTGGCAGCGCGACTGGGCGCGGAAGGAAACCTATGACGCGGTTACCACACTGGTGAAGGAGCATTCCGGCGCCTACGGAATGGGCATCGATTATGCCTACACCATGGTCCACAAGGCCGCTGAACGCGTCACCCACGGCAAGCGGATTGGCCCGAACCCCGCAAAATAATCATCACCGGTCGCCTCCCTGGTTTGTCGTCGAGACGCACCAGGGAGGTGGAGGCCCTGACCACAGGGTTCGATTTCACTTTCGAGCACACGTTGGAGCACCGGACCGGTATTAAGGAGAAAGCACGCAGCACCTGAATAGCGTCGTTAAATCGCCTCACCCGGCCGTCGTCGGAGGACAAGCGTGGATCGCTTGCTGCGCCCGCTTTGCAAGAAGGGCCGGAATCAGTCTCAACCAATAGGGGTCACCGCAGACAATGCTGAATATACTTCGCGGGAAAAGCAATTCACTGGTACTGGCATTCGTCTCCGGATTCGCGGACGCGCTCTTCTTCATTCATTTGGGCGGCCTTTTCGTTGGACTGGTCACCGGCAATGTCGTGCTCCTCGGGCTGGGGCTGGTCGGTCACGAAAAAGGTGGTTTGCGTGGTCTTCAGATCATGTCATTCCCTCTCTTCATGGTGGGCGCGGGTTTGGCGGCGATCATGGTCACCTCGATCAAGCCTCTCGAACGCGCGACGTTCTGGACGCTCATGGTCGCCGCAGCCGCGTTCGCGATGTCCGCTCTTCTTGCAATCTTCGATGCCGGGCCGGTATCCGCCTGTGCACTTCTCGCCGTCGTCGCGATGGGGATGTTGACGGCCATCGAGCGTCTCGACACCAGGCTCGGCCCGCCGTTCTCGCTGATGACAGGCAACATCGCCGGGCTCGCCACCGCCGCTGCTCGTCGCCTCATCGGCTACACCGAGAAGCCGGAAGAGTGGGGGCAATCATTGACGTCGATCATCCTGGTGCTTGGCTTTGTGCTAGGGTGCGCCGCCGGCGCGTTTGCGCAAGTCACGGTTGGCGTTGCCGGCATGCTCTTGCCAGCCTCTTTGTTGCTCCTGATCGGCCTTTTCTATTCGCCTCAGAGCGCACAGAAGTCGAGCTAAGCGGATGGTCGCTGTCATTTTGTCGCCCGAAGGTGCGATCGCTGCGGCTCGACGGAGACCGCACGACCGCTCGTCGGGCAGACGTCTGGACCTACCCCCTATGCGAATGAGTGGCCTCACCATGTCGCTACTCTGTTGGATCTCTCAACGATGTCATCGACCGCGGTTGAAGGAATGACCTTCCGCAGACCCCTTGACGCACTTAGACATCCAAATCCGTTTGTGCGTAATTGAGGAAGTACCCCGTAAATACCGTCGCCCCCACGTAAGCAAACACGTCGGCTAGTTGCTCATCGCTCCAGCCGGCGAATTGAGCGGCCTTCCAGGTGACGTCGGCGACGTTTCCCGAATTGGCAGCCGCTTCCCTGGCCAGGCCGGCGAGCACATCGATTTTGACGTCGTTTGTCGAGGTGCCCGTTTTTAAGGCACCGACCTGCTCTTCGGTCCAGCCATTCATCTGGGCGAGCCGACTGGCGATACGGGTCATGTAGGCGTTGCCGACCCCGGCCGCAGCCGCGAGGGTGAGGGCCGCACCCACCTTCGGGTCGAAGGTAGTGTGCTCGGCAAGCACGGCGCGCAGGGACGTGTACGCTGTCAGGACCGTGGCACGCACGCCGATCTCGGCGATGTGCTTTTCGACCTCGTACTTGCTGTCGAAGTGCGGGACGCCCGTCTGTCGATTGGCAGAGCCGACCGAGTTGAAGACGAGGTGTACGCCTGCGGCCTTGGATGCGTCCGCGGCGGAGTTGCCCTGCCGCGTCTCGGCTTGCGGACCTCCTTCGAATGGCGTCGTCATCACGAAGAGAGAGGTCGCTCCTTCGAGCGCCTTGGTGAGCGTGGCCGTGGCTTCGAGTGAGGCGCGGAAGAGTGTGGCGCCAGCGTTTGCGAGCTTCCTTGCCTTCGCGGAGTCGGTATTGCGCGTGACGGCGCGAACCTCGTGGCCGCGCTCCAGCAGGTTCTTCGCGACAGCGCCGCCTTGTTGGCCTGTGGCTCCCGTGACGACGACAGCAAGCTTCCGACTGATGACCAATCCCCTTTCACTGGACCAGATTGGGCCGCCGCCGGTTGGGCCGAGCGGCGACCCAACGCGTTCAGCCGACTGAAGCCAGTGCGGATGTGGCCTGACGCCCTGTCTGCAGCGTGTGGCTCCACCAGGAAAAGTCATCCAACAGAACGCCCGCCGCCTGTTCGAGATGCGGAAAATCCGCGAAATCCTTGCCCTGCTGCCAGATGCCAAGGAACTCGGCCATGCCGATGTTCACGGACTTGGGGATCGGCGCCATCTGAAGTTCGACGGCAACCATGCGCAGTTGCTCGATGGCGCGTGCGGCCCCGACGCCGCCATACCCGACGAAGGCGGCCGGCTTGCGGTTGAATTGCTGGAAGGCATAGTCCAGCGCGTTCTTCAGCACTGCGCTGTATCCGTGATTGTATTCCGGCGTGACGAAGACGAACCCGTCCAACGCGGCCAGCTTCGCCGCCCAACGCTCTGCGACGTGATCCTTCGGCTGCATCCAGGCCGGCGATGCCGGCTCATCGAAGAATGGCATCGGGTAGTCGCGCAGGTCGACAATTTCGACGCTGAGATCGCTGCGCCGAGCGGCAATCTTGTGAAACCATGCGGCCGCCCGCTCGCTGAAGCGGCCCTCTCGCGTCGAGCCGACGACGATGCCGATATGTGGGTTCTTGGACATGTGGGTGCTTCCTTTCAGGCTTGTCGAACAATCGGGACTGCGTGCAATTCCCGCTGTCCCTAAAATGCTCGCCGCATATTTAATTGACTAGGCGGGGCTATTGGATTTAACTCCCCCATTTTTAGAAGGAATATCGATGCTCGACCTGAACGACATCGGCCTGTTCGTGCAGGTTGTTCGCTTTGGCAGTTTCGCGGAGGCCGGACGTCGTTTGGGGATCCCCGCCAATACGGTCAGCCGGCGCATTCAGGAATTGGAAGAGCAGCTCGGCGCCCGGCTCATGCAGCGATCCACCCGGAAGCTGAAACTCACCGATGCCGGACATGAACTCTACGATAATAGCGCTGCGGCCGTGGACGGACTGCAACAAGCGGGAGAGGATCTGATTGCCGGCGCGCGGGTGCCCAGGGGGCTGATACGTGTGGCGATGCCCGCCGACTTCTTCGACTTCTACAAAATGGAATGGATAGCCGAATTCCTGGCCTCGCACCCACAAGTGCGTATCGAGTTCGTGTTAAGCGACGCCACGGCTGACCTTATCGAAGAAGGCATCGATGTCGCCTTCCGAGGGAACGCAACCCGTGGTCCGAACTATGTTGTGCGCAAGATCCAAACCCGCTCGTTCGGACTTGTCGCCAGCCCCTCCTACCTTGCCGCGCGCGGGACGCCTGCCACATTGCAGGAGCTGACCCGTCATGACTGTCTGTTTATGCCACAGGCCCGGGACTATGCGACCTGGCGCCTTCAAGGTCCCGACGGACCCGAGGAGGAGGTGACCGTCACCGGCCGCGTGATGGCGAATACCGCACAGGCGATCCGAAAGGCGGCGATAGCAGGCCTCGGCATCGCGTTGACACCAATCCTGGGCACAGCCGATTTCGCGGCTGGCCGACTGGTGCCGGTGTTGCCCCAATACATGCGCCGCAATCTCGGCATGAGCGTCGTCTACCCCAACCGGGCTCACTTGCCACTGGCGGTTTCTGCTTTCATCGACTCCGTCGTCGGCAAGATACGTGCCGAATTGTTGAGCGCAGAAGGATCGCAGCAATTCGCGCCAATTGCCGATCCAACTTCAGAAGGGCCGGACCCACGGCTCTGATATAGCATCGGTAGGTCGGCAATAGACGTCAAAATGCCCCGGTTTTCCGGGGCCTTTGTCAGTGTTCCGCTTCGTACGCGCTCCTGCAGGACTCCAGGCACGCTCGTCGGGTCCTTTCAGCCGCGAAGCCTCGTCCGCCTCAGGAAATCGCCCCAAGCACCTCGTGGGTTATGGCCCACAATGCCTGCCGCGCATTCGGGTCGTCGGCGGGCGAGACAGGCTCCAGCGGCGTTGCATCCTTCACCGAGAAATATCCGCCCGTAGCGGTCCCGAACTCAGCATCCATGGCGAGACGAACGATGATGCCCGCGCCTCGACGGGGATCGCCAATCTTCAGCCTCGTCAGGATCCGTTCGAGCATTGGCGCAAAGCTCAGCTCGCGCCCCAGACCAGTGACATTAAAACCTGGGTCCAGGCAGTTCACTGCCACGCCGGTTCCTTCCAGCTGCCGCGAAAGTTCGAGGGATAACATGATGTCAAGCAGTTTCGTCCGTCCGTAGATACGTGAGGAGCCTAGCCGGGAAAACCGCGTGGGCGCGAACATATCGCCCGTCAGTTCGATCTTTCCGTGATGGCGGGACGCTTCCGATGCCGTGGTCACAATGCGCGAGGGTGCAGACCGGATCAGCGTCTCGCGCAGGGTGCTCGTGAGCAGCCAGGGTGCGAGATAATTGACCGCCATCATCTCGTCGTAGCCGTCGACCGTGGTGCGCGGCGCGAAGGCGTGAATGCCGGCATTGTTGATCAGCACATCGATCTTGTCATGTTCCCTCGCGATCGTCTGGCCGACTGCGGAGACTGTCTCCAATCGCGTCAAGTCCGCATAATGAATGTCGATCTGCGCCTGCGGCGCGACCGTCCTGATTGCATTACCGGTGGCTTCCGCATTGACCTCGGAGCGTGCAATCAGCACCAAATGCGCACCACGACTGGCCAGCTCGATCGCCGCCAGACGCCCGATTCCGCTCGTAGCGCCGGTCATGACGACGATGGGCGCGGAAATCTCGGACATGGACACCTCATAGATATAGTGGATATATATCCATCATATCGATAACGCCAAGGAATGGAAAGGGGAGCGACTGCATGGCGTCCCTCACCGAAGACGAAACAAATGAGACGCCCCTGCTGTGGCTATCGCTCGGCGAACAGCTCAATGCACTGCTGAGCGCGTCCCGCGCGGTTGCGACTGAAATGGCCGCCAGCTTCGACGCCGATTTGCAACCGGCCGCCTACCACATCATCCAGTGGCTTCACGCGTACGGGCCGGCTCAGGCGAGCCATGTTGCAGATGGTTTGGCTATGGACCGTAGCGCGACTAGCCGCCTGGTGCGACAGCTAAAGCAAGCCGGAATCGTCGAGTCTCGTCCCGATCCGGCCGATAAGCGTGGCGTAATACTGTCCCTGACAGACCAGGGCGTCACCAAGATACGCGCAGCGATCAAGTACAAGGGCGAGGTTTTTCGCCGTCGTCTCGACGGCTGGAGCGAGGCGGATCTACGCCTCTTTACGGCCCTGCTTCGTCGCTTCAACTCCGGCAAAGCAAACTAGGACCAGCCCCCGAAGGGCACAGACATGGTGGTCGGCCTTTGTGGAACGGTCATTTGGGAACGTCAGCCGGCCTTGTAGCACGCACCGTGTCGGTGATGGACAATCTCGTCATCCGGCCATGGGCGTGTCGGCCGCTGCAATAGACAGATGGCCTCCTTTCGAGGAGGCCATCCTGCACACGATCCGGAGGGATTAGGTTCGGGATCGCTTTTGCGCGTGCACTAATATAATGGCGAAAGCGCAGGATTGTTCCCATCCAACGATCGGCTCGCGAGGGCTTCTCGCCTACCGGCGTCAAACCCTCTGCCGACTTCTTCATGGCGGTCGAAATTTCGCGCAACGACCAATTGATATTATTGTTCCGCCTCTAGTTACCTACAAGGTAAAGCCCCGGAGGAACTACATGATACGGTATGTGCTTTTGCTGAACCTGGTCGCATCTCCAGCTTTCGCCCAGTCAGGGGATCTGGAAGCGATATGCGCCACGGTCGCAAAAAACTTCCTTCTGACCGATGTGTTGCATCTTGGAATTGTTCAGTCCTTCCCGGAACTGAAGCCGCCGGGCGTGCGGCTGACCTATTCGACGCGTGCCAACGTGGCAAAATCGGAAATGTCGGACACGTTTGAATGTGAATTCAGTAACGCGAAGCCGCCCTTTTCATTGGTCCGGTTTTGCCAATCGAACACCTGCTATTCGCCCCAGGAGAAGGACGCTGCGCGAAAAAGACGGTTCGAGGAGATGCGTATCCTTTTGGAGCGATCACAAAAATAACCCGGGAACACGGACGTCTGCGAAGAGAGACCGTGCCAAACTGATCCAATGCATCATCAGATGGCATGTGGCGTTTGCTGATGCTGAACGAGTTTCCAGTCGTTCTCGCAAGCATGATAGGTCGACGTACAATAGGCGTGATAAGCCTCCGTTTCGCGCCTATTCGCTAACGCACGGTAGGCCAAGACCATGACGTCGTCCGACGGCTGCGCAAAACACTTTTCCGTCATCCTGATCCAATCCCAACGCGGCGACTGTCGAATGCTTTCGATGATTTCGGACCCTTGAAGAATGCCGAGAGGCGCCACGAAAACCATAATGCAGCCGGGGTGCACAAGATCCCTGTAGGCACTCTCGCCTTCACACCAGAGACGCTCTTCCATTGTCCAGGCGTCATTGTCGATCATAACCACCTCCTGAGTGCAATGAGCTGCAAAATACTGCCTGCCCGATTTCGGTTCCCTTGCATGCCCGCCCAGTGCTTCGCTTAAGAAACTTCAGAACGCTCAGACGAAACTTCCTTGAAGATTAGGGTTTGCTGATGTGACAGTGAAAAGAGTTTCGCAATGGCCCTGATCGCGCCCGATGGTGGCAGACTTCATGGATGTAGCGCAGACGCAGCCGCGCTCCTAGCTTCTATACGCTGGCTGAGGAGATTGCCGTAACCGAGCGCGTGATCGTCCGCATTGGTTGCCCGCTGGATCTACCCGAAGCCAAGGGATGCCAGTCGTGCACCACAATGCCGGCGATTTTCCCTTGGGACATGGATCGGCGGCCTTTGTTCGTTTGGCTCAAAGGGGTTGGGATTTTCAACGTGATCTCCTTCAACGGTCATCTCGGGCCAAAGTCGCTTCACAATTTCGTCGATCACACTTGGGATCTACCAAATCCTCGGCAATCATGATCAAAGCCGTCGCCAGGGCACCGAGGCCAAACGATGCACCGAAAGCGTAGATCTGCAACCCGAACGCAAGCGGATCAAGACCCTCGCCGTGCCCGAGGGCGCCCGGAGCGACTATTGCGATCGAAGCGGCGGTTGCTGCCCCAAGGAGAAACCCCACGCCCACATTCAAAATAACGAACCTGATCAGCGTCGGCATGATGAATCTCATGAACCTCGCGATCCATCCCAAACCTCAAAATCGACTATCGGTTCCGATCGCTCAGAAGAAATCGATCACGAATGTGGCAACGAATGAGCGGAACAAACGACAGGAGCGACCGTTCGCAGACCGGCGACATTCAGGTCGACTTCCGGTCCCCAATGGCGACAAAAGACTGCGTCGTGTCTCTTGCAGACGCCACCCGCGGAGATCCTTCCGTGACCAATACAACCGTCTTTAGTCACGTCCGTGGCGGTCCCGGAACCTTCAGTCTTGTCAATCGGTTCTTCTCATTGAACCTGGAGTACTGGACATGTCCAAGAAGACTGCTGCCCCACCCAAGAGGGTCGACCCTAGAGCACAGCCAATCCGCCGTCCCGACAACAAGGAAGCGCCCTCGGAGCCCGACGACCGCAAACATCCCGCGCGAGATATAAGAGAGATGCCAGCGCCGAACCCAAACGGTGACCCTGCAGACGGGAGTTAGCCCCGTCCACCGCTGCACATGAAGGTGATGTGAGAATCTCTTAATTTCGCCAGGCACCGTCACGCGCTATCGGCCGGAGCTTAATTCAAGATGGATTTCAACGGGGCAAAATCACGGACGCTAGATGTTTATGCGCGCCAGGGATATCTGGAGCAGCCCGGTGCGAGGTCAGCAAGTTCGGAACAATTCGCCAGCGCCCGCGTTTTATGGACACCCCATGACAGCTGGCAGTCCCCCCCGTAACAGCTGTCGTTCTCTCGGCCCCTCCCGCAGGGGCCTTTTCTTTGCGGGCGTCAATTGCCCGCTTGAACATCCATTCGCGGCACCTAATTTAACCTGTCTTTCTTCATCCACTTGCATGTGAAGGAGGAACCCATGTTCATTGCGGAAATGCCATGGTCTGTGCCGCTCTTGGTAAAGTTTCAGAACGGCACGCATCACGTCTTCTCGTCCGTCTATGAGGCTCTTGATTTCCTGGAAAATGAGTGGCCGCTTAGTCGAGGACAGCGCTACGAGCGCGCGGTCAGGACTTGCCGCGGTGCACTTCAGCGAGCGACACCAGTCGCCGTCGCGCGCGAAGCGTTCATCGCAGCCTGTCTTGAAGCCGGTTTGCCGGCCACAGCGGCATTTGAACAGGTGAAGGTGCCCGGAGGCAGTAATCCTCAAAGGGCCGCCTAAGGTTACACTGGCGATCACGGAACGACCTCCGGCGATCCACGCAAACCGGGGCCCTGCTTCTGCCGGGACCGCTTCGGAACGAAGGCTGCATCCGATCGTTATCCCTGGGAAGAAAAGGACAGGGCGATGATCGAAACTTGGAACGAATGCGTCATCATCCAGCTTCCCGACCTCGACGGCGTGCAGATGGTTTGGACGCCCGCGCGGGCAGCTACTTTGCTTAACGACAGCTGGCCGGTAGACTATGGTGTCGCCTTCACCGACGCCCTCAACAAGTGCACGGACGCAATGCTTGGTACCTACCCTTGGGAACAAGCCCGCGAGGCGTTTGTGGAGGCAATTGCCGAGGCCAAGATTACAAAACTGCACTGACATCACGCTGTCGCCCCGCGCTCGCACCGCGATCGACCATGTCCCACACATGTCCGCAGGTTCAATTGGAATGCGGGGCCCGATGCGACCAGCCCTGGCGGCCGAGGCGTTGGCGAGGCGTCGAAAGCGGCCGCCCGCAGGGAACTTGTCTGCCCGTCCCGGCGTTATTTGGCCGGAGGTACGATCATGTCCAAACATATTAACGATCAAAAGCTGAATTCACAGCCCCACCAACCTGTGTTCGACGTCGTGGAGCATTGCATCCGCCACAGCATAAGCAGCAAGGATCAGGGCAAGCTCCTTTCCCTGTTGGGCAAGTTCGCGAGCAGGCATGAGCTCGAAACCAACGCCCCACCCAAACGACCGCGCTTCCGTTAACCCAGCTGCTGTGCAGATCGTCTGGCTACAGCGCCGCTCGTCTAATAAGACGGCAAGGGCCGCTGTAGCACTTTGAATTGCTGCATGTTTTTATCGTTGGATTTAGGGAAACAGGCAGTAGTGTGAAAAGTGGCCCGCGACGCCTCCCCTCGAACCTTATGCGAGAAAAGGGAGGGCTTGGCGTCGACCGGCGCGGCCGCACGCGACCGAGTGACGATTGCAAACCTTGGCTTCATCACCGCGCCGTCGACAACATGCCGGCTTGCACCGGACTTTGACCCAAGGACTATGCTACTCAGGATCGTCAACGATTCTGAGTGTATGTGAGATGAGCTCCAAGACCCGCGGCTACCTCTTCGCCTTTCTGGCGATCTGCATTTTCGCCGCCCAGGACGCCCTCACCAAGTACCTTGGTGATCGTTACCCGGCGCTTTTCATAACCATGATACGGTTCTGGGCGTTTGCGCTCTTCGTATTCTGTTTCGCCGCATCATCACCGGGCGGATATCGCCGCGCCGTTCAGACGCGTCATCCTTGGTTACAGATCGCACGCGGACTTTTGCTCGTCGCGGAAATCGTCATCATCGTCTTTTCCTACGTTCATGCCGGGCTCGCGATGAGCCAGTCGATCTTCCAGGCAACGCCGCTGATCATCACGGTCCTGTCAATTCCGCTGCTGGGAGAGACGGTAGGATGGCGGCGCGGTACCGCGGTACTGGTTGGGCTGATTGGCGTTTTGGTGATCATAAATCCCGTAGATGTTCACTTCGACATGTCGCTTCTTCTGCCGCTTGCAGCATCCGTGCTGTTTGCGCTCTACAGCATCGCCACCCGCGCGGTCAGCCATGAGGATTCGGCAGTCACAAGCCTTTTTTATGCCGGGGTCGTCGGAGCTCTGGCGATTTCGCTCATTGGCCCCTTCTATTGGACCGAAGTCCAGACTTTCGACTGGCTTGCGCTGGCAGCGCTTTGCGTCTGCGGTACGCTCAGTCACTATTTCCTGATCAGGGCGTATGGGCTGCTGCCTGCCGCCGAAGTTCAGCCTGTCACCTATTTTCAGCTGGTTCTCAATGTCATTGTAGCGGTGATGTTGTTCGACGAGAATTTAACGCACAACATTATCGCAGGCGCTCTCATCGTCGTCGGCGCGGGCCTTTTCACCATCTGGCGAGAACATCAATTGACGAAGCGGTCGTAGTCAAGATTGTGGGCGCCATCCGCGTCCAAAGGCCCTCGCGGCGGGTGACTTCGACGTTGGTATGTTTTCATTCGAGTTATACCTTTTTCCAAGAAAGGCATAACAACGAGAGGAGCGGAGCAAGAGAGACAATCGGCGGCGGCAAAAGTCCCTGTGCCGCGACGTCGCAAAACGTCCAACCGCGATGGCGGGAACACAATCACATAACCGCTGTGATTGATCCGATGTCTCAGCCCATCCTACCCGCCTTGGCCGCGCTCATCCATTCTCGAACCTCCAGAACAGCGGCCGGGTGGCGCGGCTTGCGAGGCGAGACCAGATAGAAGTCCGCTCCAACGCGCAATTCTGGCGTGAACGGGCGGACAAGACGACGGGAACCCAGATCGTCCGTCACGAAGAACAGGCTGGCGAGAGCGAGGCCCTGCCCGGCCGCCGCTGCCTCGATCGCGAGCGAGGTTTGGTTGAACCGGATGTTCTTGCCCGAGGTGGCGACCCCTGCGGGAAAGGCAACATCCAGAAACTGGGGCCAGAAATCATGGGCATCATGTAGCAACGCATAATGCCTGAGATTTTCAGGCTGTGTTGGCGGTCCAAGCTTCTCGATCAACAGAGGGCTTGCGACAGCAACGATCACGTTTTCGTACAGGAGGTCGGCGATCAGACCCGGTCCGAATGGCGGACGCCCGTAGCGCACCGCCAAGTCCACCGCGTCGGTTTGGAAATTGGAGATCCGGTCGGTCGCCAGAATGCGCAGGCCGATGTCGGGATGCATCTCCGTGAAGTCCGGCAACCGTGGGATCAGCCAGCGTGACGCGAAGGTTGGCGTCACGCTGATGGTCAGATGGCGTGGTTCGGGTTTCAGGGCTTCCGTCGCATCGGAAATCAGTTCGAAGGCGCGGCTGATATTGCCCACATAGCTGCGCCCAACGTCGGTGAGCGCAAGCGTCCGCGTATGGCGCTCGAATAGCTTCAGGCCGAGGGAGGTTTCCAAACCGCGCACCTGCTGCGCGACTGCACCCTGCGTCACTCCCAACTCTTCAGCGGCGAGGCGGAAGTTCAGATGTCGCGATGCGGCCTCGAAGGCACGCAATGCGTTCAGCGGCGGAAGTCGCCGATTACCGTCAGCCATGCGATAGTTTTTCTACTGGATGATAAGTGTTGTTCTGGTTCGTGAGCCTAGACGAAAGATGCTATCACTGTGGGTAATTAACGCAAATCCCGATGAAGGAAACGAATATGTCAGCAGAAAAAGTGGCGATCGTCGTGGCGGGTGGTTCTGGTATGGGTGCGGCCTCGGCCCGGCGTCTGGCCGCTGACGGGTTCAAGGTGGCCATCCTGTCATCCTCGGGCAAGGGAGAGGCGCTGGCGCAGGAACTCGGCGGATTTGGCCTCACCGGATCGAACCAATCCAACGATGACCTGAAGCGCCTGGTGGATGGTACGGTGGACCGTTGGGGCCGGATCGACGTGCTGGTGAACAGCGCAGGGCATGGGCCGAGGAAGCCGATCCTTGAGATTACGGATGAGGACTGGCACACCGGAATCGACGTTTACTTCCTGAATGCCGTGCGACCGACACGGCTGGTAACGCCCATAATGCAAGGCCAGAAATCCGGCTCGATCATAAACATCTCCACCGCATGGGCATTCGAACCAAGCGCCATGTTTCCGACCTCGGCGGTGGCGCGCGCGGGTCTTGCATCCTTCACGAAGGTGTTTGCCGACACCTATGCGGCCGAGAATATCCGCATGAACAATATCCTGCCCGGCTGGATCGACAGCCTTCCGGCCACCGAGGAACGGCGCGAGGGCGTGCCTATGAAAAGGTATGGCACCAGCGACGAAATCGCCGCAACGGTGGCATTTCTTGCCTCCGATGGTGCGGCCTACATCACGGGCCAGAACATTCGTGTTGACGGCGGCATCACGCGCTCCGTGTGATCGCTGCTGTTGGATCGTCATGTGAGAAGGTTGGGGTCAACGATTGTTGGGTGGGATCCCGATTTCCTCCATCCAGGCCTGAGAGACCGGCATCTTACCGGCCCGGTCTACGGGCCTGTACAACCTCAATGGCCGGCTCAGTCTGCGTGCCCTGCGGGCTCACTCATTGGGGCGCTACCCTTCTGGGCACCCCGCCCCTGTTCCTTGCCATTGAGGGCTGAGACATGCCATTAAGCTCTGACCCGCAAAACGGCCGCGAAGGACCGCTTTGCAGCGCAAGCGCAAGGCGCAGCAAGCGGCACGCTCCGGCTGCTTCTCCGTGAGGCAGGCCGACACATTTCAGGAGAACTCATGTTTGACCACGTCAAATTCGGAGTGAGCGACTATGCAGCGAGCAAAGCGTTCTTCCTGAGCGCACTCGAGCCGCTCGGTGTAGCTGTCGTCGCGGAGGGACCGCCGACATACGGTGTCGAGCTTAGCCCAAAGGGTAAGGCTTCACTGTGCCTGTACCAAACCGAGGAGAAGCCGGCGCATCTTCATTTGGCGTTCACGGCCGACAATCGCCAGCAAGTCGAAGCTTTCTATCGCGCGGCTCTGCAGGCCGGTGGCAAAGACAACGGTGCGCCCGGTCTGCGCCCGCACTACCACGCGAACTACTATGCAGCTTTCGTCATTGGCCCCGACGGGCACAATATCGAAGTGGTTTGCCACGAACCGGGGGCCTAACCCCTCCATCGCGGCGACGTCCACAAGCGGGCTTCCCCCCACCAGCCGCCACCGCTCATGCCAAGCGTTGACCGTCTGCTTCCAGACCCAAAAACCGAGACCGGATCAACGCCTTGGCTGGGTTCCGCGTCGGACATCACGCTCGACAAAGAGCCTCCAGCGCTGCCCGATGGACTTTTTCGTTCGCCGCCATCAGCACCGCATCATATCGGCGCGCGTCCGCTAGTGGTCTGCCTTCCCAATCCGTCACAATGCCGCCGGCGCCGAGCACGATCGGGATCTGCGGCAAAATATCGTAGTCGAAGACATTGCTTTCGAGGAGGAGATCGATGCCGCCTAGGGCCAGGAGGCCGGCAGCGTAGCAGTCGTGCGAAAACCGGGTGAAGTGGACCTTTGCGGCCAACACGGCGAATTGGCTGTGCCGCTCGCGGTCGAACTGTTCCAGAGCAGAGGTGTAGAGAATCGCCTGATCGATAGCCGCTCGATCGCTGGTGCGGATCGGGTCACCGTTGAGGGTCGCCGGCGTGCCGGATAGGCCAAGCCAGCGTTCGCCCGTGATCGGCTGATTGATCATGCCGAGTACGGGTTCACCGCGATAAAGAAGGGCGATCTGCGTGCCGAAGGCGAGCGAGCCGGAGACGAAGGATTTCGTGCCATCGATGGGATCAAGCACCCAGATCCATTCGGCATCCGTCCGGCAGGCGCCGAACTCCTCGCCCCTGATGCCGTGATCGGGGAAATGGACCTCGATCAGTTGCCGCATCGCTGCTTCCGCATCGCGGTCGGCGATGGTTACGGGACTGGCATCGGCCTTGGCGTCGATGGCAAGGCGCTGGCGGAAATACGGGCGGATGACATCGGCGGCAGCGTCCGCCATGGCGTGGGCGAGCGCCAGAAAGGCCGGCGGGCAGGTCTGTGCAGGCGTCATGCTTGGTTCCTTTCGGCTTCGGTCGCGATCTCGCGCAACAGGGTTCTGACCGTCTCGACCTGTCTTTGGGCGGCGGCGGCCTCCTGCCGCAGACGCGCCGTCAGGTTGCCTGGCCCTATATCGGTGAAGCTCGCCGGGCGGGCGGCAATGAACGGGTCCGGCTCATCCGAAGGCAACCGCAGGGCGGGCGCGAAATACCCTTCTTCCTCCTCCAGCCCGAAGGCCAGAACCTGCGGTCGGTCTTCGCCCAGAAGCAGCAATTCCACAAACATCGCCGCCATCGGCAGATGCCCTTCGCCGGACAGGCAGGCAAGATGAGCCCAGCCGCCACGATCCGGTTGGACGAGGCAATCCTTCACATGCACTTCGGCAATGTAGGGCGCCTGCAGCGCCAGCGCCGGCAGCGGCAATTCGTAGGCGTTGATCATGTTGCCGAAATCGAACAGCAGGCCGAGGCGCGGGTTGTCGACGGCCCGCAGGATACGGATCAGCTCCCCGGATGTCAGGTCCTCGTGCTGTTCGAGCGTGTAGCGCAGCCGTGCCTGCGGATCGAAGTCGACAAGGCGCCGCAGGTCTGCGATCGTCCACTCGACGATCTCGGAAATGCGACCCTCGTAACGCGGATAGCAGCGCAGCGAGGTGGCGCCGGCGGCAAGCGCGATGCGCACGGCATCCGAAAGCCCCGTCGCTTCCGTCGTGCTGGTCTCGACATGCAGTTCCAGCCCGAGGCGCCCGACAGCCCCCGCAAAGGCTTGCAGAACCGCGTCCGGCATCCGGCTCAGGCTTGCCTGCTCGCCGTCCTCGACATGGATCTTGATGCCGCAAAGCTGCTGCGCTTGGGCGAATTCGATGAGATGCAGCGGCGTCATGCCGCCGAAGCGCATGTTGAGATGAAAGGCATAGGCATGCGCAAACAGCGGGGCGCTCCTCGCCCGCGCGGCAAGTCGGCCGCGGCTTTCAGCGGCAAGGGCTGCAATTCTCGCCCGCCAGTCCGGGCGCGGCATGGCGTTCCATGGCATATCCGTCACGGTGCCGGTTCCTCCGCAAGATAATCGTGTTGGTTGACGGGCGATCCGCCGCCGTCAGGCGGCCAGCACCAGCAGGTCGCGATCCGAAACGCTGACCTCGACTGGCGCGCCGATCGCCGGCGGCGGCCTGTCGGGCTGGTTGAACGTATCGAGCGAGAGGAGCTGGCCGGCGACCGCGACGCGGACGCGGATCACCGAACCGAGGAAATGCACCTCGGCGATATGGCCGGAGAGAACGACATTGCCGTCCTGCTTGCGCCCCAACGCCACCGTTTCCGGCCTAAGCGCCAGGCTGATGCGGTCGCCGGAACGCCCCGCCAGCGTCCGGTTCAGCGCCACCGGCACGTCGCCCAGCCGGATCCGGCCGGCAGCGGCGTCCGTGAGCTCGGCGTCGATGAGGTTCAGCGTGCCGACGAACTCGGCCACGAAGCGCGTTGTCGGCCGGTTGTAGATCTCGAACGGGGTTCCGACCTGGTCTGCCACGCCCTGATGCATGACCACGACGCGATCCGACATGGAGAGCGCCTCTTCCTGGTCGTGCGTGACGAAGATGGTGGTGATGCCGAGGTCGCGCTGGATGCGGCGGATCTCCTCGCGCAGGCTGACGCGGATTTTCGCGTCGAGCGCCGAGAGGGGCTCGTCGAGAAGCAACACCTGCGGGCGCACGGCAAGCGCTCGGCCCAGCGCCACGCGCTGCTGCTGGCCGCCGGACAGCTGGAAGGGATAGCGGCCGCCCAGCTGCGGCAGGCCAATCAGCTCAAGCATCTCGGCGACCCGGGTGCGGATCGCGGCCTTGCCCTCGCCCGCCACCTTGAGGCCGAAGCCGATATTGTCGGCCACCGTCAGGTTGGGGAACAACGCGTAGGCCTGGAAAACCATGCCGATGTTGCGCCGGTTGGCGGCAATGCGGGTCACGTCCCGCCCGTCGATGCGGATCGAACCGGAAGTCGGCGTTTCGAACCCCGCCACCATGCGCAGCACCGTGGTCTTGCCGCAGCCGGAAGGACCGAGGAAGGAGACGAACTCGCCTTTTTCGATGCCAAGATTGAAATCCTTGACGACGCGCGTCGCGCCGAAGGATTTTTCCAGATGATGAATGTCGAGAAAGGCCATGGTCAGCGCCTCACGGTGGAGAATTTGGAAAAGCGGGTGAAAAGCTGCATCAATCCCATGCAGGCCCAGGTGATGGCGAAGGCGACCACGGCGAGTGCCGAGGGCTCGTATGCCCGGTTGCCGCCCATCCACACCATGTAGGGACCGAAGGAATTGACGTTGAGGAGTGCTGCGAAGACGTATTCGCCGATGACGATGGCGAAGGTCAGGAATGCCCCCGACATGACCGAGACGAAGACGTTCGGCAGGATGACGGCGGCGAGGATGCGCGCCCAGCCGGCCCCGAGGCTTTGCGCCGCCTCGGTGAGGCTCGCGATGTCGATGGTGCGAAGGCCGGTGTCCACCGAGCGGTACATATATGGCAGCGACAGCGTCGCGTAGCCGAACAGCAGCAGGATGTTCGTACCCCACCAGCTTCCCGTCAGCGGCAGGATCGAGGAAGTGTTGTAAATGCGGATATAGCCGAAGACGATGACGATCGGCGGAATGACCAGCGGCAGCAGCGTGATGAATTCCACAACCGGGCGCAGGCCCGGTAGGCGCAGCCTGACGAAATAGGCCGTCGGCACGACGATCAGGATGCCGAGCACGATGGTCAGGAGCGCCAGTACGACCGAATAGCCGAAGGTCTGCTGGAACTGCGGATCGGCCAGCACGACACGGTAGGCCTCGAAACTGTATTCGCCGCGCGTCATGCGCATCGAGAAATCGAACATGCCGAGGAGCGGCAGCAGGAAATAGAGCCCGCCGAGAGCGACGGCGAGCCAGGACCAGAGGCGTTTTCCCGTCATTTTACCCACCGTTCGGCGCGCATGCGCAGGAGGATGTAGATGCCGTTGGCGATGCCGGTCAAAACGATCATGGCAAAGGCGATGGCATAACCGAGGTGCGGATCGTTGAGCACGTCGCCGCGGATCTGGGCGAAGAGCACGATGGGCGCGATGGAGAGCGACGAGCCGGTGAGCGCGATGGCGGTTGCAACGGCGCCGAAGGCATTGGCGAAGAGCAGGGCCAGCGTGCCGAGCAGCGACGGCCAGAGCACCGGCAGCGCCACCAGGCGCCAATACTGGAAGCCGCTCGCGCCCAGACTTTCGGCCGCCTCGCGCCATTCGCGCCGCAACCCGTCCAGCGCCGGCGTGATGATCAGCACCATCAGCGGGATCTGGAAATAGAGATAGGTGAGTGCCAGGCCGAGGAACGAGACGATGTTGAAGCCGGAGCCGTAGAGGTTGATGCCGAACCAGTTGCGCAGCAGCATCGTCACGAAACCGAGGCGACCGAGTGTGGCGATGAAGGCAAAGGCGAGCGGCACGCCGGCGAAATTCGAGGCGACGCCGGAAAAGGTGAGTATCCCGTTGCGCAGTGGGCGCGGCAGGTCGCCGAGCGAGATGGCGGCGGCGATGAGGAAACCGATCACGCAGCCGAGCACCGCCGTCAGCAGGCTGAGTTCGATGGAGATCCAGAAGGCTCCCCGGATCGACGGCGAGAAGAGCTTGCCGATGTTTTCCAGCGTTGCCTGCCCGTCCGTGTTGCGGAACGCGCCGACGACGATGTTGAACGTCGGCAGGATCAGGAAAAGCAGAGCGAAGATGAAGAAGGGGGCAACCCCGAACCAATTGCGAACCTGCCGCGGCCTGAGGGCGGCCGGCAGGGATGCGGCGCTTGTCGTCATCGGATTTTTCCCTGAGGGTGGAGCCGCGAGAGGCTCCGCGGCAAGCGGAGCCTCTGTAGCAAACGCGAACCCTATTTCACGTTGGCGCCGACGACCTTGTCCCAGCCTTCGACGATGGCGGTCTTGTTGGCGGAGAGCTCCTCGACGCTCGGGAAGATGGCCTTCTCATAGGCTTCCGCCGGCGGCAGCTTGTCCAGAAGCGCCTGGGGGAACTTGCCGGCCTTCAGCATGGCGTTGAAGCGCGCCGGGTGGCAGTAGCCCTTAAGCCAGCCGATCTGGCCCTCGTCGGAATAGAGATACTCCATCCAGAGCTTGGCGGCGTTGGGATGCGGCGCATAGGCCGAGATCGCCTGCACATAGACACCGGCCACCACGCCGCTTGCCGGAACGACCACGTCCATTGGCGGGTTGCCCTTCAGGCCGTCGCGCCAGGCGAGCAGGTTGTAATCCCAGGCCGCGACGATCGGGGTCTGGCCTTGCGCGATGGTGCCGGCCTTTCCGAGTACCGGCACGAAGTTGCCAGCCTTGTTCAGCTCCGCGAAGAGTTCCAGCCCCTTGGCGCCGGAATCGGCACCGGGCTTCGCACCGCGCGAAACGCCCGCAGACATCAGCGCGAGGATCGCCTGCGCCGAGGAGCGCGGATCGCCCGTCAGCGCCACGGCGCCGGAGTATTCGGACTTGGCGAGATCCGACCAGTCGGCCGGCGCGGTTGCAAGCAGGTCCTTGTTCACGCCGAAGGCCATGACGCCGTAGTAGTCGCCGTACCAATAGCCCTTTTCGTCCTTGATGTTGGCCGGGATCTCGTCCCAGGTCGCCACCATGTAGGGCTGAAGCAGGCCCTCTGCAGCGGCGGCCGGCGCGAAGGCGAGGCCGAGGTCGACGACATCGGGCGCCTGCGAACCGGTATTGCCCTTGTTGGCCCGGATCGCTTCCAACTCATCGGCTGTGCCGGCGTCGGGGTTCAGCTCGTTGACGGTGATGCCCGGATACTTGGCTTTGAAACCGGTAATGACTTCGCCGTAATTGCACCAGTCATGTGGCAGCGCGATCACCGTCAGCATGCCTTCCTTGGTGGCGGCATCCACGAGGTCCTGCGGGGCTTCCGCACGGGCAAGCCCCGGTAGCGCGACCGCAAGGGCAAGCGTGGAGACGAACGCGCGGCTCGCGGCGCGGGATACGTAGCGTTTCATGGAGTCCTCCTGTTGACCGTCTGCGACGGTTCGTGGGCGATGGCTGCGTGCTGTCATTGCATCCGGTCGTCGGCGTCGCCGCCCTTCCGGTTCCCCTTGCACCTGTCTGCGTCCTCGGGAGCTGCATCGGTGCGTTTTTATGTAAGGGCAGGATGTAACAATTGGACAACAATCAAACGTCCATTATGGTGCATTTGACTGTACCAATATTCGGAGGCACGCCTTGGCCAAACAGTTCGAAGGCCCGATCCTGCCCTTCCTTCGCCTCGACGCTGCAAGCGCCCTGCCGAAATTCCGCCAGGTGCAGGACCAATTGCGCATGGCGATCCTGCGCGGGCACCTGCGCGCGGGGACGCGCCTGCCGGCAAGCCGCATCCTTGCCGAGGAACTGGACCTGTCGCGCCAGACCCTGGTGCGGGTGCTGGAGAACCTGAGGGCGGAGGGATATCTGGAAGCACGGCAGGGCGCTGGCACCTTCGTCTCGGCGGCCCTGCCGCGCCAACTGACGAAACCGCGCCTCACACCTGTCCGTAGCGACGCGCCGGATATCGCAGCGCCCCGGCTGTCGCGGATCGGCGAACTGTCGCGCGAGGTGTCGGCCGAAATCGGCCAGATGGAGCATAAGCCCTTCCTGCCCAACCAACCGGCGCTCGACCGCTTTCCCTTCGCCGTTTGGCGCAAGTGCTGGAATGCGGTAACGCGCAGCGGCAAGGCGGTGGCCATGGGCTATGGCGATATCGCCGGCGAGCTGGTGCTGCGCCAGAGGATCGCCGAATATCTGGCGCTTCACCGGCGCGACCCTTGCGATCCGGAACAGATCGTCATCACCCCTGGCGGGCATGCCGCCTTCACGCTCGCTGCGCTCGCGCTGGCCGATCCCGGCGACGGCATCTGGTTCGAGGATCCCGGCCCGGTGACGACCAGCAACCTGTTTCGAACGCTCGGGCTGCGCCTCTGCCCTGCCGATGTCGACGCTGACGGCATGGACATCGCGGGCGCCATGGCGCGCCATCCCGACGCGCGTCTCGCCTTCGTCATGCCGTCGCGTCACCACCCGCTCGGGGTGACGCTGTCGCTGCCGCGCCGGCTCACGCTCCTGGAATGGGCACGAACGAACGACACCTGGATCATCGAGGACGATTATGACAGCGAATTCCGCTACGACGGTGCACCACTCCCCTCCATGCGGTCCATCGACAGCCATGACCGGGTCATCTATGCGGGCAGTTTCAGCAAGGCGCTCTATCCCGGCATTCGCGTCGGGTATCTCGTGCTGCCGCCGCAGCTCGTCGGCTCCTTCCGCAGCCTTTCGGGACTGATCCACCGCAGCGTCCCGGTGGAAACCCAGCTCGCCCTTGCCGAATTCATCGGCGGCGGCCACTTTGCCAGCCACCTGCGCCGCATGCGCGGCCTCTATGCGGAGCGCCGCGCGGTGTTCGTGGAGGCCGGACGGGCGACGCTCGCCGGCCTCGCGCGCATTGACTGCTCCGACAGCGGGCTCAACGCGCTTGCCTGGCTGGAGGATGGCCGGAACGACCGGGCCGTGCACGCCGCCGTCCGCGATGCCGGGCTGCAATGTTACCCACTGTCCGACTATACGATCGCAACACCCCGGCCGGGCGCCCTCATCCTCGGCTATGCGGGCGTTCCGACAGACCGCATGAAGCCTCACCTTCTTCGCCTGGCCGAGGCGATCGCCCGCACATGACGGCGCAACGGGCGACCATGCGGCTCAGGAACGCCTCGATGGCGATAGCCCAGTCCTGCGGCTCCTCGGTGTCGTCGCAATCCCGTCGGGCGATTATATAGCCTATGCCGCGCAACATCGCCGCCACCGAGCTCAGTGCCGGACGGCGCGCACGGGCGTACCGCTGCGCTGGGTCACCCCGACGCCGGGCGCAATACCCACGTCCGCATTGGAGGCGGCGAGCATCGGATTGCCGCGCACGATGTCGGAGGCGCGCTCGGCCAGCATGATCGTCGGCGCGTTGAGATTGGCGTTCGGCTCCGTGGGGAAGACGGAACTGTCAATGACCCGCAGTCCCGCGATGCCGCGCACCTTCAGGTCGCTGTCGACCACCGCCATGGCATCCTCGCCCATGCGGCAGGAGCCGCAGGGGTGATAGGTGCTTTCCATCGTCTCGCGCACCCAGGCGTCGATCTCGTCATTGCTGCGCACATTGGTGCCGGGAGCGATCTCCTCGCCACGGAAGCGGTCGAAGGCCGGCTGGGCGATGATTTCGCGCGTCAGTCGCAGGCAGCGGCGGAAGCCTTCGCGGTCCTCCTCGCGGTCGAGATAATTGAAGAGGATGTCCGGCTGCTCGTGCGCCTCCGGCGAACGCAGACGGACATGGCCCCGGCTCTTCGGCTTGTTCGGCCCGGTGAGCACCATGAAGCCGTGGCCCTCGAGCGGCTTCTTGCCGTCGTAGCGCATGGCGGCGGGCAGGAAATGAAACTGGATGTCCGGCCATTCGAGCGCGACATCGGAACGGATGAAACCGCCGCTCTCGAAATGGTTGGAGACTGAAAGTCCCTTCTTGAACAGCAGCCATTCCGCACCGATCAGGGCACGGCTGAGAAGGCCCATCTTGCCGTTGAGCGTGATCGCCTCCTTGCAGGCATATTGGATATAGACCTCGGAATGGTCCTGCAGGTTCTCACCGACGCCCGGCAGATCGTGCAGCACCGCGACACCCGCCTTTCGCAGTACCGCCGCCGGGCCGATGCCTGAGCGTTGCAACAGGTGCGGAGAGCCGATCGGACCGGAGGAGATCAGCACCTCGCGGCTGGCCTTCGCCACGACGCGCGTGCCGCCAAACTCATATTCGACACCGACGGCGCGTTTCCCCTCAAGGATCACACGCCGCGTCATGGCGTGGGTTATGACCGTGAGGTTCGGCCGGCTCATCGCCGGCTTCAGATAAGCGTTGGCCGTCGACCAGCGCACGCCGTCCTTCACCGTCATATGCATCGGCCCGAAGCCTTCCTGCATATGGCCGTTCGGGTCGGCGGTGGCGATGTAGCCGGCCTCGCGGCCGGCATCGACGAAGGCGCGGTAAAGCGGGTTCTGCATGCGGTTGCCGGCGTTGGTGGCGAGCGGACCGGAAGCGCCGCGATAGGCGTCGCCCCCGTCCTGCCAGCTTTCGGCACGCTGGAAATAGGGCAGGCAATTGGCATAGCGCCAGCCGCGCGCGCCCCGCTCCTCCCACTCGTCGAAGTCGCGGGCGTGGCCGCGCATGTAAACGAGCCCGTTGATCGAGGACGAACCGCCGATGACTTTCCCGCGCGGGCAGTGTACCCGGCGACCGTCGAGGCCGGGTTCCGGCAGAGTCATGTATTTCCAGTTGTACTTCGTGCCATTCATCGGGATGGAGAGCGCCGTCGGCATCTGGATGAAAATCGACTTGTCGCTGCCGCCGTATTCCAGCACGAGGACTTTCGTGGCCGGGTCTTCCGAGAGCCGGTTGGCGAGCACGCAGCCAGCCGAACCGGCACCGATGATGATGTAGTCGTATGTGTCGGTCATGACGGTTTTCCCAAGGTTACGGATACTGGCCCCAGCCTCGCCCGCGGGCGAAGAGCCGGGTCAGGACGTAGTGGACCGCACCTGCCGCGACACAGGCGGGTATGGAGGCGGTCAGGTACTTGAAGGCCGGCAGGCTCGCGAGCGTCTGCGGATTGAAGATGACGACGTAGACGATGCAGCCGACGGCAAGGGCGAGGAGCCCGATGGGATTGAAGCCTCCCCAGAAGCGGTAGGGACCGTTTTGCTGGGGGCCATGCAGGCTGCGCATGTCGAGCTTCTGGCCGCGCAGGAAGAAATAATCGACGATGCCGATGCCGGCGAGCGCAGAATTGAGCGCCGAGGTCCAGACGAGGAAAATGAAGAAGCCGTCGTACATCTGCGGATAGAACACCACCAGGCCGAGCGGGATGAGGCAGAACAGGAAGAGGACCGTGCCCCAGGGAATGCGGCGCACAGACGCCGTGCCGACCTGGCGCAGCCCGACGATGGAGGTGTAGAGGATGTTCGCCATCGAGGTCATGTTGGCGAAGGCGACGAAGAGCAGGGCAATGATGCCGATGACCGGACCGGCGATCTTGGTCATCCAGATCGTCGGATCGCTTTCGCCGAGTGAGACGGCCGCAAGCAGACCGACGATTTCGCCAAGGGCAGCCGCCCCGAAGATGCCGAGGATGTTCGGCCAGAAGGCGGTCCGTTCGTTCTTGGTGAGGCGCGCCAGGTTGCCGATATAGGGCCACCAGGAGAAGCCGGCGGCCAGATTGACCTCCACCGCGACGATGAAGTTCAGCGTATTGTCCTCGAAGGGCGGATCGAGCGCCGGCAGCGCCAGAAGCTCGCTGAAAGACCGCTGACTGAGGATGAGGTAGAGCATCACGCCCATCAGGATCACCAGGGCCGGTGACACGACCATGTTGAAGAACTTGATCGAGGTTGGGCCCTTGGCGACGATGAACCAGGTGACGAGGATGGCGCCGATCGCGGCAATGACCATCTTGACGCCAGTCGGGTTGGCCGCCTCACCGGCGCTGAGCGCCATCAGGCCGTCGATCGAGCGGCCGAACATCATGGCGAGCACCGCCAGCCAGCCCATGGTGAGCAGCACCACGGCCAGAACGTAGACAACGCGGCTACCGTTGTAGCCGAACTGGCTGCGCAGCGCGATGAACTGTTCGACACCGTAGCGCCCGGACATGCAGGTGGTAGCGAGCGACGTCAGCACCACGCCAACGATGTTGCCGATGACGATCGCGGCGATACCTTCCTTCGGCCCGATGAACAGGCCAATCGCGCCGCCAATGAGGAAGGCCCAAGTGGCGATGGCAAGCGCCGAATTGGCATAGGTGAATTCCCAGAAGCCCCAGAGCCTCTCGGAGGGCAGGAGCGGCGCATCACCGCGCTCGGCAGCGGCGCTGTGGCGGGTGGCGTCCTCGCGTTCGATTTCTGCGGCCGAGAGACCGCCACGGGCGACATGGTCGGTCATCTCAGGCCCCCCAGATCCAGAAGGCGGCGACGAGCACGACCGTCAACACGGTCATGCCGGTATAGTCGAGCGCAGTCATCGTGCCCTCGAAGCGGTGCCCCGCCTCGATATCCTCATAGATGCGGGCGCGGCGCGCCAGCTCGTTTTGCCAGGCGGTATCGTTGTCTTCCATTGTCGTTCCCCTTGTCGCGTCGCGCCTTCTGGCGTCTTTCCGCGAGAAATGCGGCTCCATCAGCCGCCGATCCTTGGAACCGGCCGCCCATGGGCGACGGCCGGGCGATGTGTCAGGGCCTCATGGCAGCGTGATCCAGACAGCCTTCGTTTCCATCAGGTAATCCAGCTGCTCCGGCCCCAGATCCTTGCCGAAGCCCGATGCCTTGAAGCCGCCGAACGGCATGGAGGGATCGATGGTGCTGTGGGCGTTGACGTAGATCGAGCCGGCGTTAAGGCGCGGAATAAGCCCATGCACACGGGACAAGTCGTTCGAGTAGATGGCGGCGGCGAGGCCGAAAGCGGAGTCGTTCGCCAGCGCGACCGCGTCGTCCAGTTCGTCGAAGGCATCGGTCACAAGCACCGGGCCAAAAATCTCCTCCCGCACGATGCTCATCTCGGGTTTGCAGCGGGCGAAGATGGCGGGCTCGATGAAATGGCCCGGCCGATCGGGGCTGCCGCCCCCATGGATCAGTTCGGCGCCTTCGCGGCGGCCGGCCTCGATATACGCAGAAACGACCTTCTTCTGCTGCGCCGACACCAGGGGGCCGATATAGCAGTCGCGGTCCAGTCCGGGCGCGACCTTCAGCGTGCGGGTGACGGCGACCAATTCGTCGAGGAAGGCGTCATGGACCGAGCGCTGGACATAGACGCGCGTGCCGGCGTCGCAGACCTGTCCGGAGTTGAAGAATACGCCGTTGACCACCGCGCGGGCCGCACTTGCCAGATCCGCATCGTCGAGCACCAGGACGGGGGATTTGCCGCCCAGTTCCAGCGTGACATGCTTGAGATGCCCGACGGCCGTGCGCCCGACCTCCTGGCCGACCGGCGTCGAGCCGGTGAACGTGACCTTGTCGATGCCGGGGTGGGCCGACATGGCCGCGCCGATCACGCTGCCCCGGCCCGTTACAATGTTGACCACACCGTCCGGAATGCCGGCGTCCTGCACCAGTTCGCCGAAGCGCAGGGTCGCAAGCGAGGTCAGCTCGGCCGGCTTGACGATAGTGGTGCAGCCGACTGCAAGGGCAGCTGCAAGCTTCCAGGCCATGGTCTGGAGCGGGAAATTCCACGGCACGATGGCCGCGACGACGCCCAGGGGCTCCTTGCGGGTATAGGCCAGGTAATTGCCCGGCAGGGACGGCTCGACCGTGCGCCCATGCAACTTGGAGGCCCAGCCGGCGAAATATCGGAAGGTATCGATCGTGCCCTGAACGTCGACCTCTCTGGCGAATGTCACCGACTTGCCCATGTCGATGGCTTCGATCTCCGCCAGTTCGTCGGCGTGCGCTTCGATCAGGTCTGCGAGGCGGTGGATCAGGCGCTCGCGTTCGAGCGGCTTGAGGCGGCGCCAGGCGCCCCCATCGAACTGGCGGCGCGCCGCCTTGACGGCGCGGTCGAGATCCTCGGTCGTGCCTGACGGCACCCGGGTTACCAGGCCGCTCGTGGAAGGTTCGAAAACGTCGAAGGTTGCACCGTTGCCGCTGTCGACCCAGGCTCCGTCGATGAACATCTTCTGGGGCTTCGCCAGAAACCGCCGGGTCGCGTCGCTGACGCCGTATTGATCCAGATAATTGCGGACGTTTTCGTCCATGTCGTGTCCTCCTCGTAGGCCTGGGCCTCACGTTCCCCTTGCATGCATGACGCGACCGATGAGGTTCATGAGCACCTGTGCGGCCAAAGTGGATGTTGAACCGGAATGATCGTAGTCCGGTGCAACCTCTACGAGATCGATGCCGACGACCGTGCCGCGCTTGACAAGCGCGGCGAGAATTTCCAGCACTTCGTAGTAGATGAATCCGCCATGCGACGGCGTGCCGGTGCCCGGCGCGATCGACGGATCGAAGCCGTCGATGTCGATGGTGACGTAGTAGCGCGCGCCGGGCGGCACCCGTTCGGCCACCGCATCCGTGCCGAGCGCGCGGATCTGGCGCACCGAGAGGATGTCGGAGCCCATCTTGCGGGCATCTTCGTAACCTTCCTTGGCGGTGGAGGAGACATTGCGGATGCCGAACTGCGACAGGCCGCTGACATAGGGCTTTTCGGCGGCGCGGCGCATCGGGTTGCCGTGGCCGTAGCGCACGCCATGGCGCTCGTCGACGAAATCGAGATGGGCGTCGATCTGGACGATGTGGATCGGGCCGTTCTTTTCGCAGTCCTCGGCAAAGGCGTTGACGCAGGGGATGTTGACGGAATGGTCGCCGCCCAGCACCACCGGCAGCGCGCCGGCAGCCAGGATCTTGCGCACGCCGAATTCGATATTGGCGTGGCTCTTCATCGTGTCGGTGTGGACGATGTCGGCATCGCCGATATCGACGATCGAGACCTCACCGCTCGGCAGATAGGTGACGTCGTCCTCGTGATCGTAGGCGCCGCCGTGGCCGAAGGAAAACAGCGTCGAGGCTTCGCGGATCGAGCGCGGCCCGAAACGGGTGCCCGCCCGCCACTGCGTGCCACAGTCGAACGGTGCGCCGAGGATCGCCACATCGGCGTCGATGGCGTCCCAGTCCGGCTGGTAGGGATATTTGCCGAACGTGCAGATGCCGACAAACGGCAGGTTCAAACGTCCGGTTTCGTAGGAATTGCTGGCCATGTCACCCCTCCATAGGTGGAAGGAGTGTGCCGGAGGCAGATACATTTAAAAGCATCTATGATTGCATGTTCACTTGTGCATTAATCAATGCATGATCAACAAGGTCCGCCACCGCGTCCTCCATCTCTCGCTCGGCGATGCCGAGCTTCGGCTCCTGCGGGTCTTCGCTTCGGTCGTGCAGCACGGCGGTTTTTCCGCCGCGCAATCAGCGCTGGGCATGACGCAGGCGACGATCTCCACCCATATGCGCCATCTGGAAGAACGTCTCGGCCTGCGCCTGTGCAGCCGTGGACGCAGCGGCTTCCTGCTCACCGACGAGGGGCGGCTCGTCTACGAGGCGGCCCTCGAACTCTTCGGCTCGCTGGAAAAATTCCAGGGCCGTATCGGCGAGGCGCAGGGGGAGCTTACCGGCAGCCTCAGCTTCGGCACCGTGGACGCCATGATCACCAACCGCAACCTCGACCTCCAGGGCGCGCTCGCCGCCTTTCATGCCAAGGCGCCGCGGGTGCACCTGGAAATCGACGTCGCCGCGCCGCAGGTACTGCATCAGGGCCTGCTGAACGGCACCTACCAGATCGTGCTCATGCCGTCCGTCGGCAGCGTCACGCCGCATTTCCGCAGCCAGCCGGCGTTTTCCGAGATGCAGAAGCTCTACTGCGCCGAGGGGCATCCGCTCTTCGCGACACCCGATGGCGACCTAACCGACGCCGTTCTGGAGACACAATCCTTCGCCGGGCGCACCTACATGCTGAACGAGACGATCTGCGGCGTGAACTTCACCTGGGCGGCCGCGACCCCGCATATGGAAGGGACCCTGCTGCTGCTCCTATCCGGCGCCTATATCGGCTTCCTGCCCGACCACTACGCAGACGAATGGGTGCGCGATGGCCGCCTGCGGCTGCTCGCCCCCGAGCGCATGAGCTTCGAAGACCTCTTCCACATCGCCTACCCGCGCAACAAACCCTCCCGGGCAGCCGAGACCATGGCGCAGGCGATTACCGAAAGCGTGCGTAAGCCGAGCTGACACCGATGACGTTCTGGGAAATGGCGGATCTGGATTGAGCGATTGTCGGACAAAAAAAAGCCCCGCCTGATGGCGGGGCAGGCGCGCGTCCTGATCAGGGGGACGCGAGGGAATGGCAACTTCTAAAGTCGCAGAAAGCGCCGCCGACAACGCTTCGTCGGCGAGCAGCCCTCGCGCTTCACGCGACCGATGCCTCGGGCTGAAGGAGCGCCGATCGCTTGCCTCGATGAAGATCCCGCGCAAAAATGCAGGCGGCGCTGTGGCCCGGCGAAAGGCCATGGGACGGCGGTATAGCCTTGGCACAGTCGTCCACCGCCAGGGGGCAGCGCGTTCGGAACCGGCAGCCGGACGGTGGGTTTGTCGGACTGGGGACTTCGCCAATCATCAACGGCCCCTTGCGGAGCTTCTCGACACGCGGATCCACCTCCGGTGCTGACGCCAGCAGCATCTGCGAATAGGGGTGGCCCGGATGGTCGTAAAGTTCCTGGGACGGACCATGCTCGACGATCTTGCCGAGATACATCACATAGACCCGCGAAGCCGCCTGCCGCACCAGTGCAAGATCATGGGCGATGAACAGGCATGCCACGCCCAGATCCTTCTGCAGGCGCAGGAACAGGTTCATCACCTGCGCACGAATGGAAAGATCAAGTGCGCTCACCGGCTCGTCGCAGATCAGCACTCGCGGGTTGACGGCGAGCGATCTGGCGATTGCCACGCGCTGGCGCTGACCACCCGAGAGCTCGCGCGTGTGACGGTCCCTGACCGCGGACGCCAGACCGACCTGATCCAGAAGCTCCTTCGTGCGACGATCCCGCTCCTCGGGCGATCTGGTGCCGGCGATGACAAGCGCTTCATCGATGGCCTCCCCCACCGTCTGGCGATCGTTCAAGGACGAATAGGGATCCTGGAAGACGTATTGCAGCGCCCTACGGCTATCGCGCAGGGCTGCGCCTGAAAGGCCGCTGAGGTCGACGCCGTCGAGCAACACCCGTCCGCTGCTCGCCTTCTCGAGGCCGACGATGGTGCGCCCGAGCGTCGACTTGCCACAGCCGGATTCACCGACCAGCCCGACGATCTCACCGGGATAGAGTTCGATCGAGACATCGTCGACGGCATGGACAAATTTGCCCCGCTGAACGCTCTTGAAGCGCGTCTGGAGATTTTCGACTTTAAGAACCGGTGCGTGTGTCATGCGGCAGCCTTTCCTTGATTGACGACGGGGCAAGCCACGAGAACCGCACCGTCGTCCGACCGGACCAAAGGGGGGCGGCTATTGCTGCATGCGGGGACGGCAAGCTCGCAACGCGGCGCAAGGGCGCAGCCCTTGATCGGCGCGCCGAGCGTCGGCGGAATGCCGGGGAGCCCTCGAAACTCCGACCCAATTGGATCCTCCCGCCTCGGTATCGCGTTGATCAGCCCCCTGGTGTAGGGGTGACGCGGGCTGACGAGGACCTTGTCCACCGGACCGCATTCGGCGGCACGCGCCGCGTACATGACGACGATGTTGTCGGCGGCACCCGCGACCACCCCCATGTCGTGCGTGATCAGCACCATCGCCATGTTGAGACGACGCTGCACGTCCTTCAGCAGCCGCAAGATTTGCGCCTGAACCGTCACGTCGAGGGCTGTCGTCGGCTCGTCGGCGATCAGCAGCTTCGGCTCGCCCGCAAGGGCAATGGCGATGACGATGCGTTGCCTCAACCCGCCCGAAAGCTCGTGCGGGTATTGCCGGAGCCGGGCCACGGGATCGGAGATCCCGACAAGCTTCACGAGCTCGAGGGCACGTGCCTCGGCTGCCCTCGGCGTCATGTCGAGATGCAATTCGGCCATCTCGGCAATCTGCCGCCCGATCCGGCGCACCGGGTTGAGAGCGCTCATCGGATCCTGGAAGATAAAGCCGACGGACTTGCCGCGAAGCTTCTGGATCTCGGGCTCGGGCAGGCCGATCAATTCGCGCCCCTCCAGCTTGACGGAGCCGGAGAGCATCGTCGACACGCCCGTCGGCATCAGGCCAAGCGGTGCGAAGTTCATCACCGTCTTGCCGCTGCCGCTTTCGCCGACGATGGCGAGACATTCACCCTGCCGGACCGAATAGCTGACACCGTCGACGGGGCGGACCGCCGATTTCGCGGTTAGGAGGTCGACCGTCAGATTGCTGACGTTCAGGAGCGGCTCGTCACGCATCGGAATTCTCCTTGCCCCAGCTTGCGACCTCAAGCCGACGCGCTGCGAGCATGCGCCGAGTGAGCGGTTTTGGAATGCGGTTGAGAGCGATGGACTCCCCGAGGGTGTTGAAGCCGATGACGGCGGCCGTGAGGGCAAGCCCCGGCAGCAGAACCTGACGCGGGTCGGATTCGAGATAGGGCAACGCGTCGACGAGCATCTGGCCCCATTCCGGCGTTGGCGGCTGAATGCCGAGGCCAAGGAAGCTCAGCGTCGCAACCGCCAGAGCGGCAGTGCCGGCGTCTGCCGTCGCATAGACCATCACCGAACCGATCGTACCGGGGAGGAGATGGCCGAAATAGATGCGCCAGGGACTGGCTCCCAGCACCCGCAGCGCCTCGATATGAGGTTTACTCATGATGCTGACTGCCACGGCGCGGCTGATACGCCCACTCATGGGCCACCAGGCAAGTGCCAGCGCCAGCACCATCGTCCAGTATCCGGGACCGACGATCCCGATCACGGCCAGCGAGATGATCAGGCTCGGTACGGACAGGCCCACATCAACGATGCGCATCAGGAGGTCGTCCACCCAGCCCCGGTGGTAACCAGCGATCGTTCCGAGCACGATACCGATGGTCATGGCGATACCGAGAACCGAGCCGACGCTCACCAGCGACGTGTTCGCAGCGATAATCAGACGGCTAAACGTATCACGACCGAGGTGATCGGTTCCGAGCCAGTGTGCGGCCGTTGGCCCGAGACCGGCCTCCAGCAGGTTTTGGGCGCTCGAGTCCTGGGGCGCCAGCCAGGGCGCGAAAGTACCCAGAGCAACGAATAGGCCGATGGTAATCAAGGCCGCCCGCGGCATCTTGTTCAATCGGGCCAGGATAGGATTGAGCATGTTCATGATCAGCTCCATTGGCGGCGAATGCGCGGATCGGTCAAAAGAACCGCTAGATCGACGATCAGATTCACCACGATAAAGAAGGTCAGGAAGATGAGCAGGCATGCCTGCACCACCATGAAGTCGCGAAAGCGGACGCCGGCGAGGAAGTAATCCCCAAGACCCTGCCAGGCGAAAAGCGGTTCGACGATGATCGCAGTGGCCGTCATCAGCCCGACCTGGGTGCCGAGCGCGTTGATGAAGAGGGGCGTGATGTTGGGCAACGCCTCGCGGAGCAATATGGCTGTGCGACCAAGACCCTTGCTCTTGGCGGTCAGAACGAAGGGACTCGTCATCGCTTCCTCCAGCCCTACCCGCACGACGCGGCTGAGGACGGCGGCCGGCAGAACGGCGACGGTGAGCCATGGCAGGATCCAGCTTTTGGGGCCGTTGAAACCGAACGACGGTAGAAGCTGGAAGGTGACGGAAAAGCCATAGATCATCAGCGCCCCGACGAAGAACGTCGGCGTCGATGCGCCGAGGAGCGCCAGACCGCGCGATACGCGGTCCGGCAGTTTGTAGGGCCAGAAGGCCCCGAGGAAACCCAAAGCCAGGCTGATGAGGGCGGCGATCACAGCCGAGCCTGCAATCAGTAGCCCGGTCACGAGCATCCGGTTCGCCAGGTCTGCGCTGACGTCCTGTCCCGTTCTGTAGGAAATGCCGAAGTCGCCGCGAACAGCGTCGCCAAGCCAATCCACGTAGCGCATCAGCAGTGGCTTGTGCAGTCCTATCTCTTCGGCGACCTGTTCGACATAGCCCGGTGTAGCGACCGCCCCGCGAAGCTCCGCGATCAGAACCGCAACATTGCCGGGTGCCGACACCACGAGTGTGAAGCAAACCAGGGACGCCATGAACAGAAGGACCAGGGAATGCTTCAGCCGCTTGCTGATGAAGTGGATCAAGGTACCCTCCTCCTACTCGGCCAGCAGAATGTTTTCGTAGGGCATGTCGTATTCGGTGACCGGGCTGCTGAAGCCATGGAGCCGCTTGGAATGCGCCCAGATGCTCGGCACGTAGACCAGCGGCGCAATCGCGTCGTTGTCCCGTAGCCAGTCATAGACCTTCTGAATGGTCGGCTGGATCTGATCGCCGGTCGCGGCCATCGCCGCATTGATCAACGGATCGAGGTTGACCGGATCGGTGACCAGCTTGCCCTCGACGTCGTTGTGGAAGGTCGACAGGCACAGTCCGACGATCGAGCCGAACGGATCGTAAGGTGCGCCATAGGTCAGGAAGAAGCCGAGATCGTACTTCTGTTCGAGCATGTCCGTGTGCTTGGAGGCATGGTCAACCGAGCGGATGACGAGGTCGATACCGATCTCCTTCATCTCGGACTGGATGACCTCGGCAATCACACGTGATCCCGGCACGGCGTCCGGGCTGACGACCAATTCGAGCGTCAGCGGCTTGCCGTTCTTGGATCGGATGGGGCTTCCCGTCCAGCCGGCCTTTTCGAGCAGCGCCGATGCGGCCGCAGCATCCCGGACAGGGGCATCACTTTGCGTTCCGGCATAAGGCAAGGCGCCCGAGAACATGTTGCCGGCGGGCTTGGCGTAGCCATGGTAAAGCACCTTGGAAATCGCAGCGCGATCGATGCCGATGCTGACGGCCTTGCGCACTTGCGGATCCTTGAGCGCCTCAGCACGGTCGGGATTATAGGCCATCACCAGCGTGACGTTGCCCGGATCGACGACGACGTTGAAACCGGCCGCCTCAAGCTGCTTGCCCTCTTCCGGGGTCAAGGGCGCGATCCAGAAACCGCCGATCAGGTCGAGTTCCTCGGCACGCAATGCCGCAACCCGTGAACGGGCATCAGGGATAACCTTGGCTTCAAGGCGTTCATAGGACGGCAACTCGCCCCAGTAGCCTTCGTGATGCTCGAAGACGCTCTGGGTGTCGTCCGCGCTGATCTGACGCCACGGCCCGGTACCCACAGGCTCCTTGAACTTGCCGTCGGCACCTACGGATTTAGGCGACAGGAAGCGCGTCGGCCGCGTGTAGGAAAGTTCCTGCATGAGCGCGAGCACCGGCTCCTTGAAATGCAGGGTGACGTGGTAGTCGTCGACCACGTCGAGCGACTGGAAGTGCTTTGAGCAATTCATCCAGCTGAACTGGTCGATGCCCATCCAGCGCTCGAGATTCCATTTGCACGCGGCAGCGTCGAACTTGGTGCCGTCCTGGAATGTCACGCCCTCGCGCAACGTCAGATGCAGCGTCTTGCCGCCGTCTTCGATCTTCCAGTCGGTTGCCAGGCAAGGTTCGATCTGACCGCCCTTGCCGTATTTCACGAGCGGCTCGAACATGAGGTCCTGAATGGCCCAGATCGCGTAGTGACTCTGCGGATCGAGATTGCCGGCAGGTTTGGCGATGGCAACTCGGAGCGTGCCGGCGGCACCTTGCGCATAAACGATTTTCGACAAAGCACCCTGCGCCATGGCCAAGCCGATAGCGCCGGCCGCCCCTTGCAGGAACGTACGTCTATTTACTGACATGAGTTTTTTCTCCTCCTTGGCGCGCCCTGCGCCCGCCTAGACACCGCGGCCTCCACGCCGTTTTGTATAGACAAATTGACTGTCTCATGTATACAATCCTGCGTCAAGATCGCATTTTAGATTGTAGACATTTTAGCCGACAAAGCGGTACGGGCGAGAATTGGGATGAGAATGCGCTGGCACAACCGACGTTATCGTCGCGTTTCGCCCACGACGAAACGCTGTTGGCGCGAATCCTGGCAGCTGCGACGCCGTTCCACCTCAACAATATCGGCAGAACTTGTATACAATGCGAGTGGAGTTGAATGCTGACGAGACCATCGGCTTCCGGAAGAAGGAGGCCGCACAATAAGGTGCGCTGATCGGCGTGGCCCGCGCGATAGGCAGGCCCAAGATAAATGCGCGGGCCGAGTTCGGTCGCCGCAGTCGTTCATGTGTGGTTTTGGATGGAATCTCGACAACGGCGGCCTGCGTATGCGGCCGCCGTTGATGTAATCAAGCGTATCGCAGCCGGTGCAGAACGCGAGAGCGCTCGCAACGGCGGGTCGGCCTCAGGCTTTGCCGATACTGCCGAACACCAGACGCCCCTGGTGGAAGGTGGCGGTGCGCGCCGGCACGCGAGCCACCGCCTCCGCGGAGCAACTCGCACCGACAAGCGTGAAGGCGGCGTCATCTCCGGCATTTGGCCAGGCACGTTTGCCTTCATCATCCAACGGCAAAACGCCGCCGGTGGCGATGGCCATGGCCCGTGACAAGTGGAACTCATCCGACCCGCGATAAAGCTGCGCGTAGAAATAGGCCCTTTCCAGCATGTCGCCGCTGCCGAACGGCGACCAGTGATCGATGACGCTATCCGTTCCGGTCATCACGAACACGCCTGCCTTGCTCAATTGTGGCAATGGCATCATTAGAGCACCAAGCGGGACCGTCGAGGCGATCGTCATCTGATTTTCCGCCAGGCGGGAGGCAGTCTCCTCCAATGCTTCAGGAGCCAGTGTAGTCAGGGCAAAGGCATGGCTGATGGTTACCTTGCCGCGCAGCGCGGGATTCTTCTCCGTGGTCTCCATCATGTAGTTGATCGCCGCCATCCCCGCCGGACTGGTTTCATGTAGGTGGATGTCTACCCCTTTGCCGGTATCGAGGGCAATCTGGAACATGGCGTCGAGTGACTTCTCCATCGCCCCATCGACGTTGGTCGGATCCAGCCCACCGACATAGTGCACGCCCATCTGCATCGCTTCGCGCATCAAGCCGTCGACCTTGGAATGCAACAAACCGTGTTGTGGGAAGGCGACAATCTCGCAGACGAAGTCATCGCGGTGATTTTCCAGCGCGCGCTGCAGGTGTTCAAGGCTTTTCAGGCCACTGACCGGATCGATGTTGCAATGGCTCCGTGCGACGGTGCTCCCCTTGGATTGAAGCAGCGCGATCAGGCCCTCGGCTCGTTGCTGCGAGGTGGGCAACAATTGGGGGATCAGCTTTTCTTCCAGCGCAATCATGTCCATGATGGTCTTGCCTTGGCGCGGCCGCGGCGCCTGCCAGGGACCACCGTAAAAGGTCTTGTCCAAATGTATGTGCATATCGCGCATGGCCGGCAGCATCAGTTGGCCATACGCCTGATAGCGCGCGACACCGCTGGGCAGCGTTGCGTTCGCGGGATGAAGCGCGGCGATCTTGCCGTCCTTGATCTCGACGGTGTACAGCGCGGTGCGGGTGCCGATGACGATGTCGCCGTCATACTCGAAACCTTCTTCCAGCCGCACGTCAGCCAGCAGGTAGTGACGATCCGTCAGCATGTTTGCTCCAATCTCGGCAACAGGTTCGGCCGTATTCGCAGATACCTCGTGAGCCAGTCCGCCAGTCAGCCCGACGACCGCGCAAGCGGTGGTCAGCTTCCCCGTTTGGCCGAGAAATGCCCGGCGGCTTTGCGACAGTGTCTGTTCCAACATCGTTCCCTCATCGTGGGTTTGGGGAGTTTGCGTAATGATGACAATTCGATTTGCACGGACAGCCGATAGCTGTCGCATCTTGCCGAGCTACGGGACAAGATGTGCTACGGTTGCAGACTGCAAAACGTTACCGTTTCGGCCGAACTGATCACTTCTTGGGAAATGGGCGTGAGAACCATCCGTTGATCAATGATGGGGTGGCACGCCGATACGAGATCACCGGACTTGTCGCGGGGATAAGCGTAGGCGCCAGCCTTCGAGGTCCGAAAGCCACCGCTCACCAATGCCTCGGCGAGCTTGACGGCTGCCGCCACGCCGTCGATGACGGGGACCCCCGTTTCGCGCGATAGCCAATCGCACAGTTCTGCCATGCCGGCGCACCCAAGGACGATGGCATCGACACCATCCTCGCGTATCGCAGCGCGCGCCTCATCGAGGAGTTTCGCGCGCGCGATTGCCGGGTCGGTTTCGAGTGCTAGCACCGGCAGGTCGACCGAGCGCACACGGCGGCATCGCGAGGCAGCCCCGTAGTGCGCGACAAGATCCTCAATCACCGGCACCGACCTCGGCAGCGTGGTGATCACTGTGAAGCGGGTCGCTACGGTTACTGCGATCTGCACCGCCGCCTGGCAGATACCGATGACGGGACCGGAGGCAACCTCGCGCGCAGCGGCAAGGCCGGGATCATCAAAGCAGGCTATCACGTGCGCCGATACGCCCCGCTTCTCGGCGGCACGGATCGCCGCCAACATCGCAGGCACGGCCATCGCCTCGTCCGCGTAGCCTTCGATCGAGGCGGGCGTGTCCGTTGCGGTCTCCGCCTCGATGACTGTGCCCTCCGATCGTGCTGCCTCGGCCGCACGTGCGATTTGGTCGGTCATTGAGGCTGTCGAATTCGGATTGATGACGTGTATGCGGATCATCGGGTGGCTCTCTCCGGCCTGGGGTTCACTTGTGCAAACTCGAAGCGCAGTAGCTCTTCCGGCTTTTTAAGTTCGAACTGGCGATCTGAAGTGATGTAGTTGTCGGCATGCAGCCTGGCGATCGGCTGGTAGGTTTCCGGATTCGCATAGCGCCCTTCGGCATCAAGGCACCGGTCCTGGATATGCATGTGCACGACTTTGCCGATGACGAGCACGCGCTTGTGATAGTCGAGGATGCGGTCGACCCTGCATTCGAAGCTGCAGGGACTTTCGGCGATGCGAGCGACGTCGATCTGGTCACACGGCACCGGTGTCAGACCGGCGAAATCCAGTTCATCCACTTCTGAGGCGAAGTTGACGCCGCAGACGATCATCGCCTCGGCGAGCGCCATGTCGACCATGTTGACAACGAACTCGCCGGTTCGGCGGATGTTCGAGACAGTGTCCTTCTCATCACCATTGCCGCGGTTCTGGATGCCGAGCACCACCAAAGGCGGCTCGTGGGCAAACACGTTGAAGAAGCTCATTGGCGCTGCATTATTGTGTCCGGCCGGCGACCGGGTTCCAACAAGCGCGATGGGGCGCGGACCAATGAAATTGGTCAGCAATCGATAACGATCGGGAGGGGGTAGCGTGGTGAAATCGATATTCATGTCCGGTTCTCCTCCATGACCGTTCAACCGCTTATCACTGCGCCGACGCACGGCGCGTCGACCGGCTGGGACGTCCCAGCGTGCAGCCGTAGGCACGGCAAACACCCACGCACAGGAGAACCTCGCCGAGCTTTCCGCACGGAAACCGGCGTATCTGGCACGTTGCTCTCCCGGCGTCGCCGAATACCATCTTTGATTTATATCGCATCCATTTTTGTGTCAATATTGCATCCAATTAATGCATACAATATTATCAGTCAATCTCAGGCGTGCCTGCGCCATATTGCCGGCGCGAACCGCTGGCACAAAGGAATGTTTGGGAAGACGTTTTAACTAATGCGCTGCCGCGAAAAAGGTCGCAACGATGTTGCCAATCACCGACTGTAGGTTTCGTTAAATCGTATTCGATGTAAAAACATGCAGCAATTCAGAGTGCTACAGCGACCTTTGCGCGTCTAACAAGACGCGCGGCGCTGTAGGTGCGTTGCTCGACGCGAGGGTATAAGCGAGAGTGGCATACGACGCGCGCCGAAATCTGCTCACCTTCCGCCCAATCTGCTGGCGGCAAGTTGTATACTATAGATGCCGAATATTGTATTATGTTATGGGTGCAGCCGTCAAAGCGCTACAGCGACCTTTGCGCGTCCAATAAGACGCGCGGCGCTGTAGCGGCGCTGTAGGAGTCCTGACTTTCGTCCGCGCGTGGAAAACGGGCATTGACGTCCAGCAGGGAGCGCCAGTGATCACGCTGGTCACAAGGCGGCAAAACGGTCTAAAGGCCCTCTTCTTTTGCGTAGGCAGCCAGGAGATCCGGCAAGTCGTTTTCCGAGTTGCTTTTCAGCAGAGCGCGCGTTGTGATGGCCCCGATGTGATGGTCCATCAATTTGCACGCCTTTTCGCGATCGTTCCGTGCAAGTGCGGCAATCAACTCGCGGTGCTCCGACACGGCGCAATCGGACGAATGAGGGCGACCATAGAGCGACAAAATCATGGACGAGCGCGAGACGAGCTCGGTAACGTATCGCGATAGGATGGCGTTCTCCGTCAGCTGTGCGAGCAGGACGTGAAACTCACCGGCGAGTTGGATCGAGGCCGACGGATTGTCGAGCCTTGCCTTGTCTTCGGCGTCGACGTGCGCTTCAAGCTCCTTGATCTTCGGGGCCGTCAGACTGCCGATCAGGCTATCGACGACCAACGTCTCCAACGCTCGGCGCACGGCAAAGATATTATGCCCTTCCTCCAGACTGGGGTGGCTGACGCATGCTCCCTTGTTCGGCCGCAATTCGATCAGACCCTCACCGTTCAGTCGCGCCAGAGCCTGCCGCACGATCGTGCGGCTGACGCCCAGCCGCTCACCGATCGAATCCTCGGGAAGTTTCGTGCCCGCAGCGAATGCTTGGTCGAGGATGGCACGCTTCAAGATACGATAGACCGCATCTGACTTGGGGACCGCCGATCTTGCATTGCTGTCGCTGGGTTTGGGAGTCATGATTTTCCTCGAAAATAGCCAAAGCGTGCGATTGATAGCGATTGCCAAGCGTTGGATCGCAAACAACTATCACCACGCAAGCCGAACCGTAAAGCCGCGGTCGGCGGCCCGCTGAACCGGCAGGTTAGGCCGTTGCATAGTGACGGCTCGACCGATCGCGGCCCGCCACTGCGAACACCAAATTCCCGACTTTTCGCCTTTCATCGAAAAAGCTTCATTCGATGGCCGGCAAATCGCCAGCCAATTCGCCGCCATTCACAACCACGCGGCCGCGCCGGATGACGGTGCGCCTATGCGGCGTCAGGGCGACGGCTTCCGCCAACGCGCGCGCGGGTACCAGCACCAGGTCGCCGAAGCAGCCTTCAGAGAGACCGTAACCGCCGAGACCGATACCTTCAGCACCACCGAAAGTGCAGATGCGGGCGGTTTCTTCGAGATCAACATCGTTGGTCATACCGTTGCGTTGCGCCAGGTACTTCGCGCGCTCCAGCATGTCACCATTTCCAAACGGCTCCCAGGTCCCCTGAATGCCGTCAGAGCCGGAGGCAACCGTGAGACCGCATTGGCGCATCAGTCGCAATGGCAATGCCGGGGCAGAGGGACTGCCGACGGTCATCACCGCGATGCGTTCTGCAGCGAGCTGGCCGATTAGCGCGTTTTGCCGTGAGGCGTCGAGCGTCCCGAGGCAATAGGCGTGGCTCACCATCACCTGCCCCTGCAGCGACAAGGCGCGGGTCCGTTCGACGATGAGTTCAAGACAATAGGCACCGAGGTCGCCCGGTTCATGCAGATGAATGTCGACAGGTTTTCCGTGACGGTCCGCGAGCGCGAAGATTGCATCGAGGTGACGCACCGGATCGCGCTCGATCGTGGCGGGGTCGATGCCGCCGACGATATCGGCGCCGGCCCTCAGGGCCGCATCCATCAACTCAAGCGTCCCCTCGCGCGGCAGCATGCCGCTTTGCGGGAAAGCCACAATCTGTACATCGACCAGATCGCGCATTGCCTCGCGTGTTTCCAGCACGCCTTCGACATTGGCGATGCCGATCTCGGTGTCGACATCAACGTGGCTGCGAATGCTCAAAACGCCATGGGCGAGCGTCTGAAGGATCTGACGGGCCGATTGCCGACGGGCGTTGATGCCAAGCTCGCGCTTGGCATTGCGGTCGGCCAGGATTCGGTCGTTGCGGGTCGGACCGACCCGGTTCTCGAACCAGTCCATGCCGACAAGTGTCTTGTCGAGATGCGTATGTGCCTCGACAAGCCCTGGCAAGGCGACATGTCCGGTTGCGTCGATCTCGGCCACCGGACGGGCACAATCTGCCGCAACAAACCGACCGTCTCGGATGAGAAGGTCCTCAACAGGCCCACCGAAGGGGCGGGCATTACGGATAAGAAGGTCTGCAGTCATTGTAGATCCTCGATTGTCCAAGCGCCTTGCGATCACTAAGTCCGGCCCGCGCCATCGCCAGCCGAAATGCGCGCAGGGCACGGTCGAGGACCGCGTCTTCGTCCTGGCCGACGAGGCGTCGCCCGCGCATCAGGACACGCCCGCCGACGATGGTGGTGTCCACGTCCGCCCCATTGGCGAAGCGAGCAAGGCGCTGCACCGGATCGTGCGGTGGCCAGAGATGGGGCTGACGCATATTCACAAGGACGATATCGGCGCGCTTGCCGGTTTCAAGCGAGCCGAGTTCATCCTCCATCATCAGGGCGCGCGCGCCGTCGATCGTCGCCATCTCCAGCAGCCGCAGCGGCGGCAGCACGGTATCATCTGAGAAATGGCGCGCGTGGTAGCGATGGGCCTGGAACATGTTGCGGAACATGTCGAAGGACCGATCGGGCGCCGCGGCATCGGTGCCGAGCGAAACCACTATGCCGTCCTCCATCAGCTCCGGTGCCGGGCAGCGGCCATAGACCGACATCAGCGCACTCGGATTGTGCGCAACCTTGGCACCGGTCCGCTTCAGGACCGCCCGGTCGGCCTCGGTCAGGTCTATGCAATGGGCAAGGAGCGACCGCTCGTCAAAGAGACCAAGTCGCGCATCGTTGGCGGCGATGGATCCGTCGCGATGACCGTCCTGCACCAGAAGGCTTCGCCTCTCACGCGCGCGGTCGCGGACTTTGCATGCAATCCTGTATACCGTTTCCCCGCGCAGTTCCTGCTCATCGAAAACCGGTAGCGAAAACACGACCTGCAGCCGGTCGTCGCGTCCAGCCCAGGCATCGACCAACTCGGTGGCCACGTCTATCTGCCGGTCTGGGGAGACGACGATGTCGTTGTGGGACGTCGGCGTATACTGGCGATACACGTGATTTTGCCCGGATCGGTTCGGCCCCACGGCCAGAACCTCACGCACCCCCATAGCTGCAATTGAGGCGAGATGCGCCTCCGCCGCCTCTGGCGCCTCGGTGCGCATAATGTCCGGGCCGCCGCCAAACAACAGAGCCGCAGTCGTCGTGCCGCACTTGATCCGCTCTGCCGCCGACAGCGCCGCTTCCGCTGCCCAGAACTCAGGGTCGGTCGCAGTCGCGTAAATGCGGCCGGTCACGTCCATCCAGTCCTCGGCTGCACTGCCCAACCCTTTGGTCAGCATATGTCCGGCATGAGCGTGTGTGTCGATCAGCCCAGGCATCGCGACCATGCCGGCAGCCTCGATGCGCTCGGCCTGCCATTCTCCGGCAAAGCTTCCCTCGCCGATGCCGGCGATGCGCCCGTCCTCGACCAGAACATGGCCGCGCTCAAGAACGCGACGGTCCGCGTCCATGGTAACGATCGTGGCGTTTTCAATCAGCAGTGCATTCGTCATCGGAAGTTCCCTTTCCGGCTGTCGGGCCTGGCGTTCTTTTTTGAGAAGCGTCGCCAAAACCACTTTTGCCATCTTGATATTGTTTGCATCAGATGTACACTATTACTGGGAACATTCGTATCCAATAACACAGATAATATGTATACGCTAAACGGGAGAAACCAGTGAAAACCTCTTTGAAGACCCTCTTGGCGGGTCTCGCCCTTGTGGCGCCGCTTTCCGCCCCCGCCCTCGCCGAGACACTGCGCTGGGCTTCATCCGGCGATGTCATTTCCTACGACCCCAACGCACAGGTCGACAGCTTTACCCAAAGCGTGCACCATATGGTTTTCGACCCTCTGGTGCGCCGTAACAAGGACCTGAAGCTCGAGCCGGCGCTCGCCACCTCCTGGGAGGTCATCGAGCCGACCCGCTGGCGCTTCAAGCTGCGCCAGGGCGTGAAATTCCATGAGGGCCAGCCCTTCAACGCCGACGACGTCGTGGCGACCATCCAGCGCCAGATCGACCCCGGCGCGCGCAACCGCGAGAACCTTTCAACCGTCGTCGGCGTCGAGAAGGTAGATGAATACACTGTCGACCTCATCCTGCGCGGGCCCTATCCGCTGCTCCTCAACGACCTTGCCGCCATCTACATCATGAGCAAGCCCTGGATGGAGGAGCATGACGCGCTGAAGCCGGGCAATGCTTCGACCGGAGTCGTCACCTATGCCAGCAACCATGCCAACGGCACGGGTGCCTTCAAGCTGAAGACCTACGAACCGGATTCGCGCTCGGTCTTCGAAGTGAACAAGGACTGGTGGGACAAGCCGCAGCACAATCTGGACGAGGTCGAGTTCCGTCCGATCGCCTCCGACGCGACCCGCGTCGCGGCGCTGCTATCGGGTGAAGTCGACATGATTGCGCCCGTTCCGTTGCAGGACGTCGATCGCATCGCCGCCACCGATGGGCTGAAGGTCGTCGAGAACCCGTCGCTGCGCACCATATTCTTCATTTTCAGCTACCGGCCGGAACTTCATGCGACCCCCGGCAAGCCCAATCCGCTGCTCGATGTGCGGGTGCGCCAGGCCCTGTGGCACGCGATCGATACCAACACGATCCAGAAGCGCCTGATGCGCGGCAAGTCGCGTACGGCCGGGATGCTCGTCGCACCGGCGGTGACCGGCTACGACGAAACCATCGACGTGCCGCTTCCCTATGATGTCGACAAGGCCAAGGCGCTGCTGGCCGAGGCCGGTTATCCGGATGGTTTCAAAACGGGGCTCGCCTGCCCCAATGACCGCTACATCGCCGACGAGCAGATCTGCCTTGCGGTCGCCTCCATGTGGGCGCAGATCGGCGTCCAGGCCAATGTGAGTGTCGAGAGCAAGACGACCTATTTCCCGCGTACGGACAAGGGTGAGTTCGACGTCTATCTTCTCGGCTGGGCTTCGCTGCCGCCGATGGACGGCTTCAGCCCATTGCAAGCGCTGCTGGCGACCAATGACGGCACCTTCGGCGGCAGCAACGCCGATGGGCTCTCCAATCCCGAGATCGACAAGCTGGCCTATGCCGCAGCCGTTGAAACTGACGAAACCAAACGCGTCGAGATGCTGAAGCAAGCCTTCCGCATCACCCATGATCAGGTATTCTACCTGCCGCTGCACCAGCAGCCGGTCGCCTGGGCGATGAGCAGCAAGCTCGACATGCCGCAGTTCCCGGACGAGTACGTGCGTCCGTGGTTCGCACAGATGAAGAAGTAGTCGGGATTCTCCCAAGGCGCAGTCCCGGCAAGCGAAGCCTGCCGGGACTGCGCTCAAACCGGGTCAACCCTTCCGCGTTGCTGGCGGCGCGGGGGACGCGGGAGCGCAACAGCCCGGTTTTCGCCCCTTCGGGCAAGATCGCTCCCTCAAGGACTATCCGATGATCAGACTCTTTTCAGTCAGGTTGCTTCAGGCCATCCTCGTGATGGTCGCAGTGACTGCCATTGCCTTCGTCATGTTCCGCTTCGTCGGCGATCCCGTCGCCTCGATGGTCCGTGAAGGCGCAACCCAGGCAGAAAAGGACGCGGTCCGTGTCGCGCTCGGCCTCGACAGGTCGGTCGTGGTGCAGTTCGTCGATTTCGTCGGCCACGTGCTGACCGGCGATCTCGGCACGAGCTACCGCTACCAGCAGCCTGTGACCAGCCTGTTGCTCAGCCGTCTTCCGGCCACGCTGGAGCTGGTTGTCGTCGCCACCGTGCTGGCCCTGTCGCTCGGCATTCCGCTCGGAGTGCTCTGCGCGCTAAAACCGCGTTCCTTTCTCTCCCGGCTGACCCAGTCTGCGACACTGGTCGGTATTTCGATGCCCACCTTCGTCACCGGCCTGCTGCTGATCCTGGTTTTCGCAGTGAACCTGCGCTGGTTGCCGTCCTCCGGACGCGGAGACCTCGTCGATATCGGTTTTTGGGAGACCGGCTTCCTCACCCTTTCGGGCCTGAAGTCGCTGATCCTGCCGTCGATCACGCTGGCGCTGTTCCAGCTCACGCTGATCATGCGGCTGGTGCGCTCGGAGATGATCGACGTGCTGTCGTCGGACTATATCCGCTTCGCCTTCGCCCGCGGCTTGCCGCGCGCCTATATCTATGGGCGGCTCGCTCTACGCAACGCGCTAATGCCGGTCGTCACCGTTACGGGCCTGCAGATCGGCCAGCTCATCGCCTTCGCCATCGTCACCGAGACAGTGTTCCAATGGCCGGGCATGGGCCTGCTCTTCACGAATGCCGTCGGCTATCCCGACGTGCCGGTGTTGGCTGCCTACCTTCTGTTCGTTGGCTTCCTGTTCGTCATGATCAACATGATCGTCGACATTCTCTACACCTTCATCGATCCGCGCCTGAGGACACGATAATGGCTACGCAATCCCTGATGCGCCGGCTTCCGCCGGTTTCCGTGATGATCGCCAGCCTGGTGCTCTTCATCATGCTGACCCTCGTCATCTTCGCCCCGCTGATCGCGCCGATGGATCCTCGCGACGTCTCATCCTATTCGCTGATCGACATGGAAATCCCCCCGGCGTTCATGGAGGGCGGTGATCCCCGCTTCCTGCTCGGCACCGACAACCAGGGCCGCGACCTCGTCTCCGTCATCCTGTTCGGGCTCAGGATCTCCGTCGTCATCGGCGTCGGCGCGGTGGTCTTCGCGGCCGTGGTCGGCGTCGTGCTCGGTCTCGTCGCCGGCTTCTTCGGCGGCGTGATCGATGGCATCGTCATGCGCATCGCCGATGTCTTTGTCAGTTTCCCCACCATCCTCGTCGCACTGCTCATCAGCGGCATCGCCCGCGCGCAGCTCAGCGCCGAAACGATGCTTGCCTGGGCGCCGCTGGTGTTGATCTTCTCCATTGCCGTCAACGAATGGGTGCAATATGCCCGCACCGTGCGCGCCTCGACCATGGTGGAAGTTGCGCGCGACTACGTGCGCGCCGCCAAGGTCATCGGCCTGCCGTCCGGCCGCATCATGGGCCGCCACATTCTACCAAACATCATGAGTTCGGTGATGGTCATCGCCACCATCAACCTTGCGGGCGCGATCCTGACGGAGGCGACGCTCTCCTTCCTCGGCGCCGGCATGCCGCCGACCTATCCCTCGCTCGGTACGTTGATCCGCATCGGCAATCAGTTCCTGTTCTCCGGCCTCTGGTGGATTGCGGTGATGCCGGCGACTGTACTGGTCGTCCTTGTGCTGGCCGTCAACGTGATCGGCGACTATTTGCGCGACCACTTCAACCCGAAACTGATGGTTCGCTGAGATGACCGAATCCACGCTCCCCGTCCTCGACATTCGCAATCTCTGCGTCGAGTATCCGCTGGCCAACGGCAACACGCTTAAGGCCGTCAAGAACACCGATCTCATGATCCGCCCCGGGGAAATCCACGCCCTCGTCGGTGAATCCGGCGCCGGCAAGACCACTGTCGGCAATGCGCTGATGGGTCTCCTGCAGGCCCCTGGTAGAATCGCATCCGGCTCCATCGTCATCGCCGGCAAGCAGATCGACCTACGCACCGGCCGCACCGAAGGCATTGTGCCCGGACGCGATGTCGGCGCGATCTTCCAGGATCCGATGACGAGCCTCAACCCGCTCTTCACGGTGGAAAGCCAGCTCTGCGAAGGCATGCTCACCCATCTGAAGCTTTCGTCCAAGGAGGCGAAGGCCCGCGCGCTGGAACTGATGAAGGCCGTCGGTATTCCGGAGCCCGAACGCCGGCTCAGCAGCTATCCGCACCAGCTTTCCGGCGGACAGCGCCAGCGCGTGGTCATCGCCACCGCACTCGCCTGCAATCCGCAGCTTATCGTCGCCGACGAGCCGACGACCGCGCTCGACGTCTCGGTGCAGGCCCAGATCCTCAAGCTCATCCGCAATCTTGCGGACGAGCGCGGCGTCGGCATTCTGCTCGTCACGCACAATATGGGTGTCGTCGCCGAGATCGCCGACCGCGTCACCATCATGCAGAACGGCGCGGTGGTGGAAAGCGGGCCGACGCGCGAGGTGCTGACCGCGCCGAAGGCGCCCTATGCCCGCACGCTGATCGCCGCCGTGCCGCCGATCGAAACACGCCTCGAGCGTCTACCGGTCCCGAGTGAGGAAACGCAGGTGTCGCTCGACGCCCGCGCCACCGTGCGCCGCAAGAGTGCAAAGAGCGAGGCGGGCAGCCGCGACGACGTGGTACTCTCCGTGCGCGACCTTGCGGTGGAGTATGGCAGCCGTTCGTTGATCCCAGGCCGCAAGGCGTCAGTCTTCAAGGCGGTCAAGGGCGTCTCGTTCGACGTCCGGCGCGGCGAGATTTTCGGCCTCGTCGGCGAATCCGGCTGCGGCAAGACCACCGTCGCCAACTCCATAGCCGGCCTCGTCACCCAGAGTTCGGGCACCATCGATTTTCAGGGAACGGCGCTCGGCGCCCGACGTGAAAAATCGGTGCGCCAGTCCCTGCAGATGGTGTTCCAGGACCCCTATTCGGCACTCAACCCGCGCCTGCGCATCAACTCCGCGATTGCCGAGCCCATCCTGTTCTACAAGCTCGCTTCCAATGCGCAGGAAGCCCGGCAGGACGCCAGGACGCTGCTCGAAGCTGTCGGCCTTCCCGCCGATGCCGGGTCGCGCTTCTCGCACGCTTTCTCCGGCGGTCAGCGCCAGCGGATCGCCATTGCGCGCGCGCTCGGGCCGCGCCCTTCGCTGCTCATCTGCGACGAGCCGACCTCCGCGCTCGACGTCTCGGTACAGGCGCAACTCCTCAACCTCCTGAAGGATCTGCGCGACCTCGCCGGCCTCTCCATGCTGTTCATCAGCCACGACCTCGCGGTGATCCGTCAGATGTGCGACCGCGTGGCCGTCATGAAGTCAGGGCAGATCGTCGAGCTTGCCGATACCGAAACGCTCTTCACCGCGCCGCAACACGAATATACCCGTGAGCTTCTTCGCCTTGCCCCGTCACTTGAGCGCATCCTGGGCGCGAACTCGCCTCGGCCTGGCCGTGGATGGCAAAACGGATGAGAATCTCCCCTTGCCGGCACGCCGTTCTCGATGCCGCCCAGCTTGAAGCCGATCTCATGATCGACTGGTCAGGTTTGCGCGATACGCTGGAAACGCCGCGCGTCTTCCGCGTCACAGCCGAGATACGGATTTGATTGAATGAATCCCGTGCACGGCGTGGCTTTGCTGCTGTGCCGAAGTTATTGCACGTCGCAAACGAATTGGTGCACTGCCGCGCGCATGCCTTTTCGGGCCACAGCAAAATAAAAAGAAGACGTAAAGGAAATACCCGATCATGCCGAAATCAACCCAGCCCGCGACGGGCCGGCAATGGATGCTGCTCACTCTCGTCTTGCTGGTTGCTGTCAATTTGCGGCCGTTTCTCACCGCACCGGGGCCCGTGCTGTCCGAGATCGTCGCCGAAACCGGGATGGGATATGGCAGTCTGGCCTTGCTGACGCTGCTGCCGATGATGCTGATGGGCGTCGGCGCCTTCGTGTCGCCCTCGCTGCAGGCCAGGATCGGTACGCGCCGCGGTATTCTCATCGCCCTGCTTGTGCTAGCCGCCGGCTCCCTGCTGCGGCTCGTCGCGCCCGGCGGCGTAGCGTTGGTGACAACCGCCGCCCTTTGTGGCGCCGGCGCCGCCTTCATCCAGGCGGCCTTTCCCGGCATCATCAAGGCGGAGTTTCCCCAAAGCATCCCGGTTGTCACTGGACTCTATTCCGCGTTCCTGATGGGTGGCGGGGCCTTAGGCGCGCGGCTGACGCCACTTCTCGTCAATCACGGTTACGGCTGGCGCCCAGCGCTGGCCTGGCTCGCGGCGCCCGCACTTGTCGCTCTCTGCGCCGCATGTTTCATCCTGTCGGACTCGCGCAGCGACCGTCCAGACAAAGCGCTCACCGGCAGATTGCTCCGCCGGCCTCGTACATGGACGCTTATCGTCGCCTTCGGGTTGGTCAACGCCGGTTACTCCTCCGCCGTCGCCTGGCTGGCCTCCTATTACCAATCTCTTGGCTGGAGCAGCGGCGACAGCGGCAATCTCGTGGCATTGATGGCAATCTGTCAGGCAGCGGCGGCCCTCGCCCTGCCGGTTCTTGCCCGCCGCAGCATCGACCGGCGAGCGTTCCTCCGCATGACGCTGGCGATGCAGGCAGTCGGCTTTGCCGGTTTCGCTTTCATGCCGCAGGCAGCGCCCGCCGTCTGGGCAGCCTTGTGCGGCGCCGGCCTCGGCAGCAGCTTCTCGTTGGCGATCGTCACCGCCCTCGATCACCTGCCGCGGCCGGAGGAGGCGGGCGTGCTGGTGGCGTTGATGCAGGGTGGCGGTTTCCTGATCGCGTCCCTCGGCCCCTTCGCCACCGCATTCCTGCACGACGTCAGCGGCAGCTTCGCCCCTGGCTGGGTGATGCATCTTCTCTGCGTCGCCAGCGTGTTCTTCCTTTACATGCGCTTCAACCCATCACGCTATGCGCAAGCGATGCAATCACCGATCTGAGCGAAAATGATTTGCTCTGAATCGGCGGTGGCACTTTGGCCTCGTCACGTTCGGTCGACGTTGATGCCTCGGACCTCGCACAGGACGGGTGTCGAAACAGCTTGCGTCTCGAGATACCAAGGCACTGGACATGCCGCCATTTTGTATGCAATTCGAGGTGACAATCACCAGGATTTGGAGAAATCAGAATGGCAAAGAAAGAGAGCGATGTAGGCGGTGGCCGCGCTCAGGCCGTTCATCGTGTCCTGAAACGCGCAATCCTCGACCAGGCGCTTTCGCCAGGATCAAAACTGCCGGAAGATTCTATCGGCGAACGGCTTGGTGTCAGCCGAACCCTGGTCCGCGAGGCGCTGGTTCGCCTTAGCCAGGAGGGATTGGTCGAGTTACGCCCGAACAAGGGGGCGATGGTTTCACGGCCGACGCTCGAAGAAGGGCGCAATCTGTTCCTTACTCGGATGGCGCTGGAACGGCTCGTGGTGGAAACACTTTCGGGCAAATTGACCAGCGAGCAAATCGACGTGCTTTCCACGCATATTTCGCTCGAGGAAGCCGCTAAGAAGGAGCGGGCTCCGTCGATCCGGCTGGCGGGCGAGTTCCATACCCTCCTTGCGCAGATGACGAACAACACGAGCCTAATTCGTTACGTGAACGAACTGGTCGCCCGAAGTTCCCTGATCCTCGCGCTCTATGGCCGACCGCATTCTTCGGAATGCGCCGTATCGGAACACCGGGACCTTCTGGACAACTTGATTGCTGGCAAGACCGACGAGGCGACCACCCTTATGGGGCATCACCTCGAGTCGGTTACGACACGCGCACTCCTTCCCACGGATGGCGACAGAAACATCAAGGAGGTGCTGTCCGCCTACGCAGCGGCGGAGGGCCTTGCCTAGAGCATTTCCAGGAAAAGTGCGAAGCGGTTTTCCGTCAGGAAATGCGTAAAAACAAAGAGATAGAGCGTTTGTGCGGTTCCGTCTAAATCGGAAGCGCACTAGACGAAACAGGGTGAGACGGGTGACGACCTCGTATCCCTGAGCGCTGCGCTCCGACACGTCAGGATCGCCGGATCACCCAGACTGAGCCGCAAGAGCAGGAAGACGAGGAGGATGACCGGCACCACGCCAAGCATCTTCCTTGCAACGTAGCCTGGCGTGCAACTCCAACCAAATTGAATGCATTTCTCCTATAATCTTGTATTCAATCCGCACAAAGCCACCGAAAAGAACGGAACTCTCCGCCGAAACAGCCAATACCCTAACCTTTCCCGGGCGGCCCGTAGCCAATGAAGAGCATGCTGCAAGACCCAGCGAGCGCCTTCCGGCCCCCATGCGCATGTGCTCCTTGCCTCAGCGCACAATGAGGAACACTCCGCTGACGATGGCAAAACTCAAAACGGCAACGCGAAGACCACGTCCGCCGATACGATGATGCGCCAATCTGGAGACAGCGCTTCCAAGCAGGACGGCGGGTGTCAGATAGAGTGCCGCCAGCAGCTGCTCAAAACCCAGTCGTCCGGAGATAGCCAGCACGACCAGCGACATCACCTCCCCGACGAGAAAGCAAAAGGCGACCGTTGCGCGCAAGACCGGTGCCTTGGCATGTTGGTAGAGCAAGGCGAGAGGTGGGCCACCGATGCCAGTGGCGGTTTCGGTGACGCCCGTGAACAGGCCGACACCGAGGGCGCTCGGTTTGTTCGGCGTAAACGGTGGGGCAACAAGAGCGGCGGCGGCGGCAATCACCGTGAAAATACCGACCGCAAGGTCCAACTGGTCGAGTGAAAGCGCGGCCAGCAACCAGAGACCGGCGAACGTTCCAGCAAACCGGCCAACGGTGATCCAGGTCGCGCCCGACCAGTCGACGTGCGCGCGCTCGCGTAGCGCGACATGCAGATTGAGCGGCAGCATCAACAGGAGCAGTGTCACTGGAAGCAGTTCAGGCTTCAACATCCCGACGACCGGCGCGACAATCAGGGCAAAGCCGATCCCGAGTGCGCCCTGGATGAACGCGGAGACGAACGTCACGATGGCCAGAATGGCGATAAGGCTCATGCTCATTGATAGTGCCCAAGACCGCGATGCGCTTCGGAAAGCGGGTGAATTCTCTGGATCGGCGCCGCCGCGATAACAGCAGCGGCCGCGCCCCTTATCTCCGCCAACAATGCCCGCGCATCCCAGTCGATGGGCCAGCCTTGCCAAAGCCTGAGGCGCCCGCCGGTGAAGACGGCATCGATCTGGTCGCGATTGCCGTAACGGACAAGCTCCCACATGAGATCGTGCGAGGGGGTAAACTCCGGGCGGTCGAGATCGACGAGCAGGAAGTCGGCGGCAAGGCCTTCGGCAATCGAACCGGTTACCGCCGATAGGCCCGCCACGTTCGCAGCGCCGGATGTCGCACGATCCAGCCAGAGTGAGCCGCCACCGCAGGACGAATCTCCCGTAGCAAGGCCAATGCCCGCGCGCTGCAAGCCTTCGGCCGCATCCATGAGCCGAAACCCGTCGGCGCGGGTACCGTCGGTGCCCAGCCCGAAGCGGATGCCGAGGGCTGCCATATGCAGCGCTGGCGCCACCGCATTGCCCTTCCACAGACTTGCCACTGGATTGTAGGCGACGGCGGTGTCGGTTTTCCGCAAGAGGTTGAGTTCATGCGGTGTGACGAGCGTTGAATGCGCCAGCAGAACCTGGTGGCCGAGGGCCCCCAGGTGGTCCAGGTGTTCGATTGGCCGGCGGCCCCTCGCCACCAGCGAACGTTCCACGGCAACGAGATGTTCGTTGACATGGGTCTGGAACACGACCCCGGCCGCGGCCGCCATGTCGGAAACCGCCTTCAACATCGCATCGCTGGCGGCTTCCGGAATGGATATCGCCAGAGAGGGATGGATCAGCGGATCACTGCCAAAGGTCGACAGGTGCTCCTCGGCCTGTTGCAGGATGACGTCTGGTTCAGGGATGTGCGCGGCGCCGCCAAGATCATTGCAGATAAAGCCGACGACGCTGCGAAGCCCGACTTCGCGCGCGGCGCGTACGAGCGCGCCGATATGGCCCTGCGAACGGGTGCCGGCATCGACGGCGGTGGTGAAGCCACCGCGCAGACACTCCAGTGCGGCGAGCTTGGCAGAGAGATAGACCATTCGCTCGTCCAGACTGCCTTCCAGCGGCACCCAGATCCGCCGAAAGATCTCGGACGGCTCCCCGAATACCAGGGCTTTGCCGAGTGACTGGGTCAGGTGCGTATGGGTGTCGACGAAGCCGGGCATCAGCAGATGACCCGGCAGGTCGGTCGGCGCGAGCTCCGGATAGTCCCTGGTTATCGCCTGCGCCGTGTCGACCCTGTGAAATTTGCCGGCGCGTATGACGACGGCCATACCGGCCCGTGGCCCTTCCGGCAGCAGGATGTAACCTGGACGCAGAAGCAGGTCATCGGTTGTCGACAGTTTTTGGCGGATTGCGGTCACTCGTTTGCTCCCTGGGCAGTGGATTTCAGTGAAGGCGCCGATGCCGCAGTGCCGGCGCCGTAATGGGAAAAGAAGGCGTTGACGACGACGGCCGTGATGGTGCCAGCGGCAAGCCCGTTGCCGAGGACCATCTGCGTCCATTGCGGAAACTGGCTGTAGACGCCCGGCACCAGGATCGGCAGAAGGCCGATCGACAGGGCTGAGGCCAGGGTGAACATCGGACCGTGTTCGCGCAGATCGACACGACGCAAAAGGTCGATCCCGATGACGCCGATAATCGAGAAGACGATGACCGCCGTGCCGCCGACGACAGCACCAGGCAACGCCGTGGCCATGCGTCCGACCGGCGCGACGAGAGCGATCAGGACGAGAATTGCGCCCGCCATGGCGGTTACGTAGCGCGACTTGACATTGGTGGCGCGCACGATGCCGACGTTCTCGCCGCTGGTGATGATCAAGGAGGTGCCGAACAGGCCGCCGACGAGAGACATCAACGCATCGCCGCGAATGGTTGCCGGAACGATCGCATGCACATCTCCCCTCCGCCCGACGATCTCGGCGGTGGCGATGGTCTGACCGGTAGCCTCCGCCATCGAAATGATCGAGAAGACGATGAGAGGCACGGCGGCGATAAGATCGAACTTCGGCATGCCGAAGGGAAACAGCTGCGGAACGGCGACGACCGGGCCGACGAGGACGCCGGACAAATCCATATGGCCGAGGGTGAGAGCGACGAGTGAACCGCCTACCAGACCGAGCATGACGGCAAGCCGCTGGAGCGTACCGCGAAAGACGCGCGCAGCGACGACCGTCAGAATGATGGTGATCAGGGCCAGACCAACCTCGATCGGCGCCGCGAAGCCTTCAGTTCCGGGCTTGCCGGTGATCGTCACGCCATAGATGCGCACGAGGTTGACGGAGACCAAGAGCAGCATCGTTCCAACGACGATTGGCGGAAAGTAGCGCAGAAGCCGGCGAAAGACGGGCAGCGCGAGAAAATAGAAGATGGCCGTCACAATGACAGCGCCCACCGCCGTCTGGACATCGGTCTGCTGCGCAATCACCAGGAAGATGGCGATCGGCGCGCCGCCCGGTACCATGACAAAGGGCAAGCGCGCGCCAAAACCCTTCGGACCAAAGCTCTGGAGCATCGAACCGAGGCCGCAGACAAAAAAGGTTGCGCTGATGAGCGAGACCGTCACGGCCTCGGAAAAGCCAAGAGCCTTGCTCACCAGAAAAACGGCGGTGATAGGAGACGCCGCCATCACCAGGACGTGCTGAACGCCAAACAAGACCAGGCTGCGCAATGGCAGCCTTTCATCGGCCGGATCGACCACTCCATTCATTTCATTTTGCATCATTTCCTCCTCCCGGCCTCCTCAAGCCGTCATGCAAATCGTTTTGCATGACGCGACTCGTACCATGGAATTCGTCGAATGCAAATCGTTTTGCAGAGTGCCGGCGACATGCTAAGACGGGCAAACTGGAGGCATCATGGGAAAACCTACTATCGCCGACCTAGCCAAGGCGGCGGGCGTGTCTGTCACCACCGTGTCGCACGCGTTTAGCGGGCGCCGCTATGTTGAGCCGGAAACACGCAAGCGCATCGAGGCACTCGCACACGCAATTGGCTACAGGCCCAACCACCGTGCGCAACGCTTGCGAACCGGAAGGGCCGGATCGATCGCGCTCGTCTCATCGATGCCATTCGCGGTTGCTGCTGGTCCCTCGCGCCTGGGTTTCCTGATGGAGATCGCCGCAGCCGCCGCCGTCGCAGCCTTTTCGCGCGGCATCGCGCTGTGCCTCGTGCCTCCACTTGGTCCGAGCGACAGCCTGGACGCGCTTGAAGTGGATGGCGCCATCGTCGTCGAGCCGGAACTCAATGATCCGGTGCTGGATTTCTTCTTCAATCGCGGCGTCGATGTCGTGTCCATCGGACGCGCGCCCGGTCGGGACGACCTTCCCTTCGTGGATCTGCAGAGTGGGGCAACGGCCCACCTAATGCTCGATCACCTGCTCGCAGGCGGCGGTCGCGTCGGGCTGATAACCGGCGTGCAAAGACGCAATTCCTATATCGAGATGGAAACAATCTATGCGGAGCGCATGGCGAAAGCCGGGCTCTCACCCCTTGCCGTTCGCGTTGACGAACGGGGGGGCGAACAGGCAGCGGCCGTGGCCGCCGAAGCTCTCCTGCGGGCGGACCCCACCATTTCTGCCCTATGCGTGCCGGTCGACGCCTTTGCGACCGGCGTTCTGGACGCGGCACGCTCCGTCGGACGCAAGGTTCCCCAGGACCTCCGCCTTGCGACCCGTTATGACGGCATGCGTGCCAAGTTGGCCACCCCGCCCCTCACGGCGGTTAATCTTCATCTCGATCAGGTGGCGGCGGCGGCGGTCGATCTGCTCCTGGCCCGTCTGGGCCACCACGACCACGAACCAGGCGTTGTGTCGCCACCAACGCTGGTGCCGCGAGCTTCGTCGGGGGCGTCACCGGTGTAGGTTTGTACATTGCAATCCTGGAGGGGCACCGGACATTTCCCTGACTACTCGGACGCAACGCGTGATTTCGCGACATCTGCAACGACCGAAAGGGCAAGCGAATTCGCGTCCCTTGCCTTGTCGAAGATTCCGATTGGAGCCTTGATGCGGGCAAGGTCGGCCTCACCGTAACCGCGCTGCCGTAGGACCGTGCAGCGCTTGGCATGGGTGCGCCGGCTTCCGAGTGCTCCGATGTAGAAGACCGGCGATGCCAAGGCACGCTCGAGCAATGCCAATTCCCGGTCGATATCGTGGAACAGGAGCGCGACCGCGGTATCCCCGTCCAATTGATCCTGCGGAGGCATCCGGCCCCACTCGGCGGCAATGATCTCGTAGCCGGACGCGGCTGCGACGCGTGCCACGGCGCCGGCTTCCATCGGCGTACCGGCGACGAGAAGCTTCTGCCGTGGGCGGTAGGCGCGCACGAAGCAATCCCCTTGCCAACCGGTCGCCCCCTCGCCGGGCTCGAAGACGAGCGTCCGTTGGCGGGGATGGTAGCGCAGGCGAACGGGCGTGCGCTGCTGTAAGGCCGCAAGTGTCCGGAGCAGAACGGCTGCATCGCGGATGACGTGGATCGCGAGCGTGATGCCACCGCCGCAGGGCAGCACGATGTCGAGGAAGGGCGAACCTTCGCCGAACCGGAGATTTCGGTCCGTGCCATTTTGCAGGGCGATCACGGCCTCAGCCGCAACCGCCGCCTCGGTGCAGCCGCCGGAAACAAACCCGCAATAGAGGCCGTCTTGCCGCACCGCCATTTGCGCGCCGATAGCGCGGGCCGCACCGCCGTGGATTTGAACGAGCGTAACCAGGGCGGCAACGTAGCCGTCTTCAAGAGACTTTGCGGCAAAGCGCAGGATGTCGATCGCATCGTCCGACAGGAAAGCGGCGCGGGGAACTTGCGCGATCGGTTCCAGGTCGGGAGCAATGCGGGCGGTCATGCTATTCGGCCCCTGCCTGCGTTCCCTGCCAGCGCCGTACGATGCCAGGGTCGAGGTCGAAGAGGTCGAGCACGCGGCCAACCGTATGGTCGACCATCTCGCCGAGACTTTGGGGCTTGGCGTAGAAGGCCGGCACCGGCGGATAGATGATACCGCCCATCTCCGTGACCTGCGCCATGTTACGGATGTGGCCGAGATGGAGCGGCGTCTCGCGCAGCATCAGCACGAGGCGGCGGCGCTCCTTCAGCACCACGTCGGCGGCGCGCGAGAGCAGGTTGTCGGTCGTGCCGGTCGCGATCTCTGCCAGCGTCTTTACCGAACAGGGCGCGACGATCATGCCGAGCGTCTTGTAGGAGCCGGAGGAACAGACGGCTCCGATATCCTTGTTGGAATGGGTGGTCGTGGCGAGCGCCTCGAGATCCTGCTTCGAAAAATCCGCCTCGGCCGCAAGCGTGATGCAGGCCGCACGCGACATGATCAGGTGCGTTTCGATGTCGAGGTCGCGCAGCACTTCGAGGATGCGCTTGCCGTAGACCACGCCGGAAGCGCCCGAAATACCGACGATCATACGTCTGGGCCGCGTCGTCATCGCCTACCCCACACTTTCGAGGAGCGCCGCAGCACGGGCGGATGCCTCGTCGCTGATGCGGGCGCGCACGCCGTGGAAATTCGGCCCGCGCGTGGCATCGAGGCCCATGCGCGAGGTCGTGCCAATGCCGCTTGCCGAGGGATCGAGCGCATTGCCCGGCAGGCCCTCGATGATGACGACGTCCTTGTGGGGCTGGAAATGGGTGGCGAGCGCCCAGAGCACCTCGCTGTCGCGGGTGATGTCTACATCCGCATCCACGACGACGACAGTCTTCAGATACTGGTCCCAGCCGAGGAGGCCGAGCATCACCTGTCGGGCCTCACCCTCGCGCATCTGGTTCATCGCGATATAGGCGTGGAAATGAGTGCCAGAGGACGGGTAATGCACTGCCGTGATCGAAGGGAAGCGAGCCCTCAGCTTTTCCACCACTTCCGCCTCACGCGGCACACGGCCGAGATTGAGGTGTTCGGCGGAATTGCCGCCCGCAACGCTGATGAGGATGGCATCACGCCGACGCATAATGGTTTCGACGGTGAAGAGATTGTTCGTCGAGCGGTCGGAGGAATAGCCGGTGAATTCGCCGAACGGCCCCTCTTCCACATGGGCTTCCGGATCCAGCACACCCTCCAGCACGATTTCGGCATGGGCGGGAACGCGGATTCCATATTTCGGCGTGCGGACCACCTGCAGGGGTTCGCCCATCAGACCGCCGGCCACATCCCGCTCATCCTCGCCAAAGGCAAGGCGGGCGGAGGCGGCGAGCATGAAGAGCGGATGGCCGCCGATCACCATGGCGACCGGCATGGGCTCGCCCCTCTCCTTCGCCATATTCATCAACCGCCAGAGATGACCGCGTGAATGCAGCGAGGTCGCGAGCGAATTCCTCGAATGGATCATCGCGCGGTGATAGCTGAGATTGCCGGCACCGGTCTTGGGATGCTCGCCGATGATGATACCGCTGGTGATGTATTTCGCGCGGTCCGTGTCGAAGTGCTTGAGCATGGGCAGCGCGTGGAGATCGACGGCATCACCGGAAATGATCTCGTCAGTGACCGGGCCACTTTCCAGAAGCTCCGGCGTGAACGGCCGGTTGGCGCGCGCCTGATAGGCTTCATGCAGGGCGTCGGCGGTCGAGCCCAGAAGACGGGCGATGCGGTCACGCGAGGCGAAGATGTTCGAGAGCACCCCAGCTCCGATGCCGCTGACATTCGTGAGGTGCAGCATCGGATGCTGGCCCTTGTTGGCAAGGGTCCAGATCAGCGCGGTCACGTCCTGATCGTCCGAGACGGGCCGGTCGATGGTGATGACGTCCTGGCCATGGTCTTCCCGGTAGTCGGCCAGGAAACGGCGAACGTCTTGCTTGTGATACTTGGTCATGTCTCGGCCTCGATGCTGCGGATGGGTGGCGGCGCCCCCAAAGGGCGCCGCTGTCGTCAAATCAGGCGAATTCCAGATGCCGGCCGGTGGCACGATCGACACCGGCATAACTGTCCTTCAGGCGCGCCTGGGCGTCCCTCAGGTCGCGTGGCGGCGGCGATGGGTCGATGCCTACGAGCTTTGCGATATTGTTGCCGAGATAGCCTTCCAGATCGTCCTCGGAGAGGTTGATGCCGTGCGGCGGGTCCTTGCAAAGCACCTCGAGTTCGCGCAGCCACATGCCCGGATCGTTCGGTGGGCTGTCCGTCCCGAAGACAATCTTGTTCTTCGGCAGTTGCTGGGCAAACTCGACGATGCGCGACTGGAAGCACCAGCCGGATTCGCAATAGACATTGGGCGTGTCCATGGCCATCCAGAACGACTCGAACGAATAGTTGCCGCCCGTCTGAATTCCGAAATGGCCGATGATGAAGTTGACCATCGGGAATTCGCGGATGATCGGGTAGAACATCGTGGGGATCGTATAGGGCCCGTCGCCGGTGTGGATCAGCACAACCACGCCGAGTTCGGCGCACTTCTTCATTGCTGGACGCAGCCAATCGAGCGCGCGGTCGGGGCGATAGCCGTGCATGTTGGCGTGCAGCTTAAGCATCTTGAAGCCGTATTCCTTGACATGGAATTCCAGCTCCGCTGCGCCGTTTTCAGGCCCCCAGCGCGGGTTGTAGTTGAAGTTGCCGATGAAGCGGTCCGGGTATTTCTGGCAAAGCTCGGCGCAATAGGCCATGTAGTCGCGAATGCCGTCGCGGCCCTTGCGGTTGCCGTCGCGGTAGCCGGTATTGCCCGGCGGCGGCTGGATGAAGCCCATGTCGATCCGGCGCGGCTTGCCGTTGATCATATAGGGGCCGTCCATCAGCTTGAGCATGCGCTCGCCAGTGAAGGGCTCGCCGGTATGACGCCACGCCTCGTCGACGAGGTTGGTCGGGTGAAGATGGGTATCGATGATCATTGTTCACTCCGTTCAAATTTACGCGGCAAGTGCTACGCCGTGCTGGCGCAGATACGCCTCGGCTTCCTCGACGGTGGCCGGTGGTTTCGTCGCTTCCAGCCCGATCATCCGGGCGACGTTGTTGCCGAGATAATCTTCGAGCGTATCCTCATCGAGGTTGAGGCCCTGCGGCGGCTCGTGGCACAGCACTTCCAGAAGGTTGATCCACATGCCCGGCTCGTTCGGCGGCGTATCGGAACCGAAGAGGATCTTGTGCTTGGGCAGGACCTTGGCGAATTCGACGATACGCGACTGAAGGCACCAGCCGGATTCCACGTAGACGCTCGGCGTGTCGAGCGCCATCTGCATCGGCTCGAACACATAGACGCCGCCGGTCTGGACGCCAAAATGCGCCAGGATGAAGTTCACTTCCGGGAACTCACGGATGATCGGGTAGAACTCCGTCGGGATCGAGTACGGACCGTCCCCGGTATGCACCTTCACCATCAGGCCGAGATCGGCGCATTTCTTCATGGCCGGGCGCAGCCAATCGAGCGCGCGGTCCGGGCGGTAGGCGTGCATGTTCGCCTGGAGCTGCACCATCTTGAAATCGAACTCCTTGGCGTAGCGTTCGATCTCTTCGGCACCATTTGCCGTGCCGTAGCGCGGGTTGTAGACGAAGCAGCCGAGGAAACGGTCGGGATGCTCCGTCACCATCTTTTCCGTATAGGCCATGTACTGGCGGATGGCGGCCTTGCCTTCCAGGTCCATGACCTCGTGGGTGTAAATGGTGTTGCCCTGCGGCGGTTGGATGAAGGCCTTGTCGATACGGCGCGGCTTGCCGTTGACGTAATAGGGGCCGTCCATCATCTGCAGCAGCCGCTCACCGGTGAACGGCGCCCCGTCGTGGCGCCAAGCCAGATCCACCAAATCGGTGGGGTAGCAGCTTAGATCAATTATCATTGCGTTCTCCTGTCGTAGAGGGTCCGGTCGATGCGGGGCCGCGCAGTGAACCAGGCCGGCCGAAGCGGGCGTGGATCCGCGATCTCAGGAAATGCCGATGACGGGGAAGGAAAGCTGGTGCGGATGCCGCAGGGCGGCTGCAACCAACGGGTATTCCATTCTTCGTGAGCATCGACATCGCGGCCTCATCTTCCAACAGACGGTGAGCAATTGTCGGTGCTTCTACTCGCTGTCGAGGAAACCACGGGACGGGCTTTGTGTCAATAAAAAAATTAATATAACATATTGTTTTTAAATGATTTTTTCGACCACGGCAGCGACCGCCCGCGCGCTGGAGGGCGCGCGGGCGGTTCAGACAGAGGGACTTGCGCAAGCGGTGTTCGCGGCGGGAGAAGTGCCGCTAGGTCGCCAGGCATGCACGCAAGTTTCTGTCTATGCCGTCACGGTCGAGATTGCGGCCGATGAAGACGAATTTCGACTTCCGCTTGTCCTCGCCCCATGCGTGGTCCGGGCGGAAATCGACCAGCTTGTGCACCGCCTGGAGGACGAAGAAGCGATCATCATCGGCGACCGAAACGATGCCCTTGGTGCGGAAGACGTCGTCGCCGTGCGCACCGAGATAGCCCTTCAGAAAGGTCGCAAGCTTTTCGCGGTCGAAGGGGTCCGGATAGACGAAGGAATGGGATTTCACCGTCGCGTCGTGCTGGTGCGGGCGGCGAACGGGCTCGTGCGCATGGCCATGATCATGGTGGTGGTGGTGGTGGTGGTGGTGGTGGTCATGGTCGGGGTGGTCGCAGGCTGGATCGTGGCAGTCCGCGTGGATGTGGTGATGCGCGTCGTGGTCTTCGTCCAGGTCGATGTCGAGGATTTCCGCACGGTCGCGCACATAGGACGGCCGGAAGCCGTTGATGCCGAGGATGTTGGAGAGTTCGACGACGCCGTAGCTCGACCGCAGGATCGGCGCCGTCTGGTTGAGCTTGCGCAGCGAGCCCTCCAGCGAACCAAGCGCCTCTTCGCCGGCAAGGTCGATCTTGTTGACGATGATCCGATCGGCCGCGACAATCTGGTTGACCGCCTGGTTGTCGCTGCCGTCCAGCACCGGATCGTAGAGGTGCTGGTCGATATGTTTAGCATCCACCAGCGTCACCACCGCATCCAGCTCCACCTCGTCGGCGACGGTGCGGTCAACGAAGAAGGCGGTGGCCACAGGCGTCGGATCGGCAAGTCCGGAGGTTTCGACGATGATGTGGTCGAACTTGTCCTTGTGGCTGAGGAGCTTCTTCATCACGTCGATCAGGTCGTTGCGCACGTCGACGAAGCAGCAGATGCAGCCGTTCTGCATCTGGAAAATTTCCTCGTCCGAGGCAAGCACCAGGTCGCTGTCGACGTCCACCTCGCCGAATTCGTTCTCGATCACCGCGATGCGGTGGCCGTGCCGTTCGGTGAGGATGTAGTTGAGCAGCGTCGTCTTTCCCGATCCCAGGAACCCTGTCAGGATCGTGATCGGGAGCTTCTGCTGGTTCGCAGCTTCGATATGGATGTTCATGCGCCCTTCTCCCTCAAGGCTTTCAGAATGTCTTCCGGAGTGATCGGATAGTGGCGGAAGCGAACGCCGATGGCGTCATGGATGGCGTTGGCGATGGCCGGACCGATCGCGATGATCGGGTCCTCGCCGACGCCCTTTGCCCCCCACGGGCCGCCCGGATCAGGGGCCGCCTCGAGGATGATCGTCTCGATCTCCGGCATGTCCATCGACAGCGGCATCTTGTAGTCGACGAGGCCGGCGTTAAGGGACCGGCCGGTCGTCTTGTCGATCACGTAGTCCTCCGTGAGCGTATGGCCGATACCCTGCTGGATGCCGCCCTCGATCTGACCTTGCGCGGCGATGGGGTGGATGACGCGACCGACGTCATGCACCGGCACGACACGTTTGACCTCGACGATGCCAGTATCGGTATCCACGTCCACTTCGGTGAAATGCGCGGCGAAGGAGTAGGATTTGGTCGGCTCATAGGTACCGTTTGCAACGATATTGGCTGCAGGAATGCCGCGCGAGGGACCCATCGCCTCGGCCACTGTCATAACGCTGGTGGGATCCGTGATCAGGAAGACCTTTCCTTCACTGAGATCGACGTCGGCGGGCAAAACCTGCAGCTTCATTGCCGCCCGCTCCAGAACAGCAGCGCGGACCTTGCTGGCGGCCATCTTCGCAGCTGTGCCGACGAGATAGGTCGTGTGACTGGCAAACGCGCCGATATCCCACGGCACCACGTCGGTATCGCCGTGGATGATGCCGACATCCTCGAAGCGCACGCCAAGTTCCTCCGCGACAATCTGTGCCAGCGCGGTATGGGCACCGGTGCCAAGGCCTGCAGCGCCGGTCAGGAGGGTCACGGTCCCGTCCTCGTTGACCTTCACGGTGGCATTGCCCTGTTCCTTGATGCCCGGGTATGCAGACGACCCGTGCATCTCGCAACCGATGCCCCAGCCCTTGCGGATGTGCGGGCGCTTCGGGTCCGGCGTGCGGTCGCGATTGCGCAATGCTTTCCAGTCGACCACGTCGATGCCGTGCTTGATGCACATTTCCAGCCCGTGGCCGATGATCGGGTGGCCGGAGGGCGCAATGTCGCCCGCACGCACCGCGTTTCTCAGCTTCAGCTCGGCCGGGTCCAGGCCCAGACGCTCGGCCGCCTCGTCCATCTGGATGTCGAGCGCATAATAGCTCTGCACAACGCCATAGCCGCGGAAGGCGCCGTTGATCGGCGTGTTGGTGTAGACGCAACGTCCCTCCAGCCGCACATTCTCGCAGCGATAGAGCGAGGTGGCAGCAGTGGTGCCGACGATCGTCACTCCCGGCCCGTGCGAGCCGTAGGCGCCGGAGTCGTAGACGAGCTTCATGTCGCGCGCGACGATGGTGCCGTCGTTACGGAAACCCTGTTTCAGCCAGATCTTGCAGGGATGGCGGGCGCGGCCGGCAACGAAGGTCTCGTGCCGGGTAAATTCCATCTTCACCGGCCTACGCGTTTCCTTGGCGAGCAGCGCGCAGAGGAATTCGTGCTGGAAGAGGTCCTGCTTGGCGCCGAAGCCGCCGCCCATATGGTCGACGATGACGCGCACCTTGGTGAGCGGCAGGCCGAGGACTTCGGCAAGAATGCCGCGCACCATGAACGAGGTCTGCGTCGAGGTCCAGAAGGTGAGCTTGTTCGAACCGTCCCAGTCGGCAATGCAGACATTGGGCTCCATGTAGGCCGGATGCGGTCGCCCGCCGGAAAAGACGCCTTCGAGCACGAAATCCGCCTCGGCAAAACCGGCTTCCACATCGCCGCGGCTGACGCGCACCGGATCGAGCACCAGGTTACCGCCAGGCCCGACCTCGTGGATCAGTGGCGCGCCAGGCTTTGCGGCCTCCTCTGGCTCGAACACCGCCGGCAACGGCTCGTATTCGACTTCGATCAGGTCCAGCGCCTCGTCGGCGATCTCCTCGCTGATCGCGGCCACGGCGGCGACGCCCTCGCCCCAGAAGCGCACACGGTCGTCGAGGATATACTGGTCCTTGGTGCAGGAGGCTGAACGGGGATGTGGCGAGCCGTAATGCAGAACGCGCGGCACGGTCTCATGCGTCAACACCGCCTTGACACCGGGATAGGCGAGCGCCTTGCTGATATCGAGGCTCTTGATGCGGGCATGGGCGATTGCCGCACGCTTGATCTTGCCGTGCAGCATGCCGGGCAGTTTGACGTCGCCGGTATACTGCGCCTCGCCCGTCACTTTTTCGAGCACGTCGTCGCGGCGAACACTCTTGCCGACGATTTTGAAGTCGCGCTTTTCGATTGGGGTCGTCATGTTCATGATCTTGCTGCCTCCATCTCGCGCGCGGCGGATTTGATCGCGTCGAAAATCTTGGTGTAGCCGGTGCAGCGGCAGATATTGCCGCTGAGCCCGAAGCGTATGTCTTCGTCGGTGGGCCGCGGATTGTCGTCGAGCAGCTTCTTGGCCATCATCAGGATGCCCGGTGTGCAGAAGCCGCATTGCGAGGCTCCGTGCCGCATGAAGGCATCCTGCAGGGGATGCAGCGTATCGACGCCCGGCTGAAGCCCCTCGACCGTCTCGATCGCGCGGCCCTCCGCTTCGACGGCAAGCATCAAGCAGGCGTTGACCGGCTCGCCGTCTACGAGCACGGTGCAGGCGCCACAGTCGCCGACGTCGCAGCCCTTCTTGGTGCCGGTGAGACCGACGTCGTCGCGAAGCGCGTCCAGGAGCGAGCGGCAGGGATCAACCGCCATGTCGCGCGGCTCGCCGTTGATGGTGAGTTCGACGATCCGTTTCATGCGAAAGCCTCCAATGCCTGTTTGATGGCGCGGCCGGTCAGCACGCCGACCATATCGCGGCGGTAATCGGCGCTGGCGCGTACATTGCTGATCGGCGTGCACTCCTCCATCGCCTTCGCCGCGGCGCTCTTGACTGTTGCAGCGTCGAGCGCCGTGCCGCGCAGCACGCTTTCGGCCTGTCGCGCACGCAGTACGGTTGCGCCCACGGCACCAAGCGCGATGCGGATGTCGTTGCACACGCCATCCTCCATGGTCAGACTGACGGCGACGCCGACCGTGGAGAGCTCCATCGCTTTTCGGCGGCCGTGTTTCAGATAGGCCTTGCCGCTGTTTTCGAGCGCCGGCGGCACAGTAATGCCGGTGACGATCTCGCCCTTGGCGAGCACGCTCTTGCCAGGGCCTGTGAAAAATTCCGAAAGCGGGATCACACGCATGTTCGTGCGGCTGTAGATGTGCACGAAGGCCCCGTCGGCGATTAGCGGCGGAATCGTATCTGCCGAGGGTGAGGCGCGACAGATATTGCCGACAACAGTGGCGCGGTTGCGCACCTGGATGGAGCCCAGCGAAGCGAACGCGGCCCTAAGGTTCGGATAGCGCGCGCCCACCAACGGCAGACGCTCGAGGCGACCGACCGTCACCAGCGCGCCGAAGGTCAGGCCCCGCGTTTCGTCATAGGTGATTTCGGAAAGGCCGGGGATTTGCTTGATATCGACGACATTGCGCACGCGCCGCAGCCTCTCCCTGATCTCAACCAGAAGGTCCGTACCGCCGGCGAACAAAAAGCTGTCGTCGCCGAGCTCGGTGAGTAGACGAGCGGCATGCTCCAGCGTTTCCGCCCGATGGTATTCAAAGCGTCTCATGGGATTTCCCTTCGTTCGGGGTTCCGGCGGGGTTCCGGCGACGCGATGCCGCCGGACATGTGTCGGGTGCTCTTCAAATCGCGTCGGGCGCAGCGTTCTTAAGTTCAGGCTCCTCCGGCTCCTTGGCGGGAATGCCGTTGAAGAGGATGTTGAGAAGTGCCGCGGCAAAGGTGCCGACGAGAACACCGCTATGCAGGAACTTTTCGAGCGCCTGCGGCAGCTGGTCGAAGATCTTGTCGGCGACCACGGGCACCATGGCGAGACCGACGCTGACCGCCACGATATAGAGATTGCGCCGGTTGTTGGTGAAATCCACCTTGCTCAGGATCTTGACGCCGGTGGCCGAAACCATGCCGAACATCACGATAGCCGCACCGCCCACCACATAACTCGGGATGGATGCGCTGATGAAGGCGACCTTGGGCAGCGAGCCGAGCAGGATCAGGATGACGCCGCCCGTCGCCACCACCCAGCGGCTCATGACGCCGGTGATCTGCAACAAGCCGACATTCTGCGCGTAGGTCGTATAGGTGAAGGTGTTGAGGATGCCGCCGATGATGTTGCCGACACCATCTGTCCTCAGGCCGCGCGCCAGATCCGCCTGGGAAATCTTGCGGCCCGTCATGTCGCCGACCGCAAGGATCTGCCCGGTCGATTCGACCATCATCACCGTCATGACCGCACAGAGCGAGAAGATCGACCAGAACTCGAATATTGGCCAGCCGAATGCGAGCGGATGAATGATCCGGACCCAATCGGCATCCCCCACACCGCTGAAGCTGACCTTGCCGGCGGCAATCGCGATGGCGAAACCGACGCCGATGCCGAGCAGCACGGCGAGATTGGACAGGAAGCCCTTGAGATACCGCGTCATGAGCAGGATCGCGACGAGCACGATCGTTGCGACGGCTAGCGCGAAAGGCGCACCGTAGGCCGGGTTGGGGATCATTCCGTCCGGCCCCTTGATCATCGGCTGCCCGCCGGCCGCCCAGTTCACGCCGACGCGCATCAGCGACAGCCCGATGATCAGCATGACCGTTCCGGTGACGATCGGCGGGAAGAACCGCACCCATCGACCGAAATAGGGTGCTGCCAGAAGCGTGAAGACGCCGGATCCAATCACGGCGCCGATGACGCCGGGCATCCCAAGCTCCGGGTTGGTGCCCGTCGCGATGATCGAGGGAACCGCGGTAAAAGCGATGCCCATCATGATCGGCAGGCGAATGCCGACATTGCCGATGCCGACCGCCTGGATGATGGTCACCAGACCGCAACAGAACAGGTCTGCGCTGACCAGCATGGCGATCTGTTCCTTCGGCAGATGCAAGGCGCTGCCGATGATGAGCGGCACGGCAACTGCGCCGGCATACATGACGAGAACGTGTTGCAGGCCCAGAGCAAAAAGGCTCGGGATCGGATACATCTTTTCGACGGGATCCGTCGTTGCAGGATTGGACATTCGCTTTCCTCCCAGCGAATAGCTTCCGGCGCGGTGGGGCTTCGTGGCCTCGTGATTATGTCACCGCACGCCGTACGAGGAGGATCATGCGGCTGGCCAAATCAGCAAACAATCGGCATAATTATATTTATTCATCTAGTAACTGAATGAATGAGACAGCATGGACATTACGCTGAAACAGCTTCGGGCCTTCGTCACGGTGGCCAATCTCGGGCAGTTCACGCTGGCCGCCGACAAGCTCGGCTCATCACAGTCGGCGGTCAGCACATTGGTGCGGCAACTTGAAACCAATCTCAATCTCCGCCTCTTCGACCGACATACCCGTCTCCTGCGCCTCACCCAGGCCGGCATCGACATTCTGCCGGTCGCGTCGCGCGCCGTGGCGGACATCGAGGGCATGGTGGAAAGCTCACGGGAGCTCAACGCGCTTCGACGCGGCAAGGTCTCGATTGCGGCAGGCACCGTGCAGGCCGCGCTGCTGCTGCCCCCGCTGATCAATGCCTTCAGCAAGCTCTACCCCGAAATCACCGTCGCCCTGCATGACGTTGCCGAAAAGGCGGTACTGGACTATGTCGCCAACGGAACTGCCGACCTCGGCGTCGGCACGGTGCCGGAGGAAGACACCGACCTGGTCGGCACCCGGCTGACGACTGACGAATTCCTGGTGGTACTGCATTGCGACGATGCGCTGGTGAAACTCCCGGAGCTTCGCTGGACCGACCTTGCCGAGCGCAAGCTGATCGGCCCGCAACGCGGCAACCCCATTCGCGACCGTCTGGAAAGCGAGTTGGCGCGTAACGGCATCGTGCTGCCGCTCGACAAGACGATGCAGGAGGTGGCGCTGCCGTTGACCATTATCGGCATGGTCGAAGCCGGCCTCGGCGTCGCGATCATGACCTCGGCGGTCGTGCGGCTGGCGACATCGATGGGGCTGATCGTGCGCACGCCAACCGAACCACTCATCCGGCGCGAAGTCAGCCTCATCCAGAAACAGGCCCGCTCGCTCTCGCCTGCCGCCCGACGCTTCCGCGACTTCCTTCTGAAGGCCGTGCACTAAAGCGCGTCGCGATCTTTCAGATTCGCTTTCCGCGCTTTAAGCTCTTGTTTTTGCGCATGTCATGATCGCAAAACCGCTGCGCGCTTTTGCGCGACATGCTTCAAGCAAATCCATTGGAGTAAGCAGCAATTCATCATCTGGCGCGGCGCAAGTACCGTGGTTGACCGGACAAAATATTCAGCGCTATCTGGTATCGCTGCTGGACTGCGTATTGCGCGGGCAGGCAGGGCGCAGAGGGCCTTGTGGTCTTTTTCTGCGCGCGGTGTCCGGCGCACCATCGTGCTCCGGCCAGCCGCCGCTCCCAGCCACACCAGATCAGGAGCACCCATGGCCCACTCCCTGAAAGACCGTGCCGACCATTCTGAGGCCTCCGGCCGACCGAACCGCCCCGACCTTTCTACAGACACCATCCGAACCGCCAGGGAAGAGCTCGCCGCCTGTTTCCGCATGGCGGCGCGCAATGGGTTTGAGGAAGGCATCTGCAACCACTTTTCTGCAGTTGTCCCGGGGCACGACGATCTCTTCATCGTCAACCCCTATGGCTACGCCTTCCGCGAGCTGACCGCCTCGAAACTCTTGATCTGCGATCTAAATGGCACCGTCGTCGAGGGTGAAGGCGAGCCGGAGGCTACGGCCTTCTACATCCACGCCGAGATCCACCGGCGCCTGCCGCGCGCCAAGGTCGTCTTCCACACGCACATGCCCTATGCGACGGCTCTGTCGATGACGGACGGTCCGCCGCTGATCTGGGCGGGGCAGACGGCATTGAAGTTTTATGGCCGCACCGCCGTCGACGAAAATTACAACGGCCTTGCGCTCGATCACCGCGAAGGCGCTCGCATTGCCGGAACATTGGGCGATGCGGACATCCTGTTCATGAAACATCACGGCGTGCTGGTGCTCGCACCGACCATCGCCGAGGCCTGGGATGACCTTTACTACCTCGAACGGGCGGCGCAAGTGCAGGTCCTTGCGATGTCCACGGGCCGCACGGTCTGGCCCGTCGATCCGGCAATCGCTGAAGCCGCTTATCGGCAGATACGGGAGGGAGATGCCGCCTCCGCGCGTGCGCATCTCGCCGCCATCCGTCGACAGCTCAACGCGGAAGAACCGCAATATCGACATTGAACATCGGACGTCGCACGTCTTGGCCTGGATAGGTGGGCGTGCGACCCCGACCGCGAAGCGAACGGGCAAGGCGCCCCCGATTGTTACGAATTATTCATTAAAACATTGAAATAATGAATTTGTTTAAATTAACGGTGCGTGTTTAGTTTCGCCTCACAACAAAAAGGTGGGGACGAATGGCACGGGACAATTCAATTGCGTCGCTCGCAAACCTGGCCGCCGGTCAGTCCTTTGCGCTCACTGGCGGCACCATCATCCATGACGATGGCACGCAATCGATCAGCGACATCATCGTGGGCGCCGACGGGCGGTTCGTTGTCGTCGAACCCTTTCTCAACACGATCTCTTGCAGCGCCTGCGTCGACATCAGCGGCATGCTGGTTTCGCCGGGCTTCGTCGATGCGCACCAGCATCTCGACAAGACCGGCGTGCTGCGGTTCACGCCCAATCCATCAGGAACGCTCCAGGGCGCCCGCGAGGCTTTTGCCAAGTATGCTCGCACCGCTGGTCCCGACGACATTCACAAGCGGGCAACGCGCACGGTTGAGCGATGCCTGTCCCGCGGCACGACGGCCATTCGCAGCCATATCAACGTCGACAAGGATGCCGGTTTCCACGGCATCGAGACGCTGGCGGGCATCCGCGATGGCGCGAAAGACCGCATCACCCTCCAGCTCGTTGCGTTCATGACGCCGCACCCGGGCCAGGACTTCGACTGGCTGGGCCAAAACATCGACGGCGCGGTGGCGCTCGCCGATGCCGTCGGCGGAACGCCGGCCGTTTCCGAGGACCCGCCACGTTATCTCGACATCCTGTTTTCGGCCGCCGTCAAGGCGGGCAAGCCGGTCGATCTGCATCTCGACGAGCACCTCAACGCCAGTGTTCACCTCATTGAGGCCGCCCTCGACCGGGTCGAGCGCTTCGGCATGCAGGGACGCACCGTGTTCAGCCATGTCTCGGTCTTGAGCGCCCTGCCTCGCCGGAAATTCGAAAGCATCATCGAGCGCATCCTTGCCCTCGACGTCGGTGTCGTTACCCTTCCGGCCGCAAACCTCTACCTGCAGGGGCGTGATTACGAGATGCTGCCGCCGCGCGGGCTGACCCGGGTCGCCGAACTGCATCGCGCCGGTATCACAATCGCCACGGCCTCGGACAACATCCAGGACCCGTTCGTGCCGACCGGCTCGGGCGACATGCTCGAAATCGCCCGCTGGACGCTGCTTGCGGGGCACCTGCGCGGCGACGAGCTTGCCGCGGCCCACCGCATGATCACCACGGCGCCAGCCCGTCTGATGGGGCTAGGCAAGGACTATGGGCTGCGCGCAGGCGCCCGGGCCGACTTCGTGGTCACAGATTGCCTCGACACCGACACGCTGATTGCCGGCGGGCCGGATCAGGCCTTTGTCTTCTCAAGGGGACGCCTCGTCTCAGAAACGACGACCGCGCTCATGCGCGTCGAAAACAGCCGCTTGAAGGAGGACGCATAACCGATCGGCGACTCCGGGGGGATTGAAACGACAATCTAATGGGAGGAATGAAATGAAGAAAACTGCATTTTCACGTCGCTCGCTGCTTGCGTCCATTTTCGGATTGGCCCTCGCCGGAATGATCCGGCCGGACATTGCGCATGCCGAAGACTTCAAGATGGGCCTTCTCGTGCCCGGTAGCGTTTCGGAAGAGGGATGGAACCGGATCGGCTACAATGCGCTGAAGGGCGTTGAAGACCAGCTCGGCGCCAAGATCAGCTATGTCGAGTTGCAACAGAATCCGGCATCCTTCGAAAAGGCCTTTCGCGACTACGCGAGCCAGGGCTACAAGGTAATCCTGGGCCACGGATTTGAATTCCAGGACGCAGCACTCGAAGTCGCACTCGATTATCCGGACACCTATTTCCTGATCTCGTCGAGCAGTATCCATGAAGGCAATGTCATCGGCCTCAACACCGATACGAGCCAGCCCTTCTACCTGATGGGCGTCATCGCCGCGAAGATGGGCCAAAAAGCGGGCCTCGTCGGCGGCATGGAGATCCCACCGATCCAGCAGGCCTTCGCCGGCTTTAAAAACGGCGCCAAGAGTGTGAACCCGGACTTCCCGATCAGCGAGGCCTATATCGGCAACTTCACCGATACGACGGCCGCCAAGGAGGCCGCGCTTAGCATGATCTCGCAGGGTGCCGATTTCGTCGTGCCGAACGCCTCGGGGGCCACCGTCGGCGGCTACCAGGCGATTTCGGAATCCGGGCCGGACGTGCGCTCTTTCTCGATCTTCAGCGACTTTACCGAGGTTGCGCCCAACAACATTCTCGGCCTCTACGTCGCCGATTATGCGCAGGGCGTGGTGGAAGTTGTGCGCTCAATTCACGAAGGCAGCCCGCCCACGCAAAACGTCGTCTTCGGGCTGAAGGACCCGAAGGTCATCTCCTTCACCTTCCGCGATGACGGCCCGGTCTCGGTGCCGGAAGACATCCGCGCTGAAGTGAAAGCGATCAGCGACAAGATCGCCGCCGGAGAGATCAAGACAGACACTCAGTGACGGGCCTTTCGCTGCGACCGGCCATGCCTGGTCGCAGCGAACCATTCAATGCCACACAATTATCGGGACCGATCCATGGAACAGGTAAACCACGGAGCGCGTGATCACGTGTATCCTCAAGCAGCCCACGCTCTCTACCGGACGCTCTCGCAGGCGGTTATCAGCGCTGCGACCCCGATCGCCGCGGTCCTTGTCGCCCTTTCGTTCGGCGCGGCGCTTTTGTGGCTGAACGGCTTCACTGGGACCGACGTGGTTACGGTGATGATCATGGGCTCCTTCCAGGATGCGCGCTCGATCGGCGAAATCCTGCTGAAGGCGACGCCGCTCATCCTGATCGGCGCAGGGCTTTGTGTCGCCTTCCGGTGCAGCATCTGGAACATCGGCGCTGAGGGGCAGCTTTATGTCGGTGCGATCGCCGCCACCTTCGTCGGCACCAGCATCGATGGCCTCTCTGTCTGGATCCATGCCCCGCTCGTCATGCTGGCGGGCGCGTTGGCCGGCGCCGCCTGGGCCGGCATCGCCGGCTATCTCAAGGTACGCTTCCAGGCGAGCGAGATCGTCACCACGATCATGCTCAACTACATCGCCCTCATCCTGACGAGCTATCTCGTCACCGGGCCGATGAGGGACGCAAGCGCCGCCTATCCGCAATCGGCCCGGCTGGTGCGCGAGGCCTGGACGCCGCGCATCGTCTCGGACATGCGCCTCCATATCGGTATCCTCGTCGCCATCGTGCTGGCGGTCGCACTCTATATTTTCCTGCAACGCAGCAGCCGCGGTTTTGCCTTGCGCGTCGTCGGCCTCAACCCGGATGCGGCGCGTTATGCAGGCATGGACGTGCGCCGCAACGTGATGATCGCCATCTGTATCAGCGGCGCGATGGCCGGGCTTGCCGGCGCCTTCGAGGTCGCGGGTGTCACCCACCGGCTCTATCAGAACATCTCACCGGGCTACGGCTTCGAAGGCATCGCCGTGGCGTTGCTCGCCAACAACAATCCCCTGGCCGCGATCCTGTCGGGCGGGCTCTTCGCGATGCTACGGTCCGGCTCTGAGGTCCTCCAGATTACATCGCAGGTCCCGCAGGTTCTCGTCCTCGTCATTCAGGGCATCGTCATCCTGTCGGTCGTGGCCTTCGCCAAGTTTCGCGGTGTGCTGACGAGCCTGCGTTAGCCAAACCGCTCCCCGCAAGGGATGAAGATGATCAAGAGAGGTCCGCAACCATGGACGACATGATGTTTTTCACCTTCCTCGCGGCGCTGATGGGCGCGGCCTGGAGGCTCGCGACGCCCCTCATCTTCGCCTCGATCGGTGAGGTCTTTTCCGAACGGGCGGGGGTGCTCAACATCGGGTTGGAAGGCACGATGCTGGTCGGCGCGTTCTGCGGTTTCGCGGCCGCCTTCGCCACCGGCAGCATCCCGCTCGGCCTTCTTGCCGGCGTCGGCGGCGGCATGCTGTTCGGGCTGGTTTTCGCCTTCTTCACAATTACCATCAAGGCAGACCAGATCGTGGTAGGCGCGGCACTCAACCTGCTTGGCATGGGCCTCACCGCCTTCCTGTTCCGCACCTATTATGTTTCGACCGGCAAGGGCATCGAGATCGCCCAGCCGGTCCATATCCCCTGGCTCAGCGATCTGCCCTTCCTGGGAGAAGCCTTCTTCCGGCAGAACCTCATCGTCTACAGCACGATCCTTGTCGCAATCCTCGCCACCCTCGTGCTCAATCGAACATCCTTCGGACTGACACTGCGTGCTGTGGGGGAACACCCCAAGGCCGTCGACGTCGCCGGCCGCAACGTCGCGACCTACCGGTACGCCGCAGTGATGGTCGGCACAGGTCTTGCAGGTCTCGGCGGCGCATTCCTGACGCTCGGTCATTCCAACCAGTTCGTCGAGGGCATCACCTCCGGGCGCGGCTTCATCGCGCTTGCCGTCGTGGTCTTTGCGAGGTGGTCGCCAATGGGGGCCTTCTTCGTCTCGCTGCTGTTTGGCCTATTCTATGCCCTGCAACTGATGCTCCAGGCACAGGCGTCAATCGTGGTGCCTTACCAGGTCCTGCAAGCCCTTCCCTACATCATGACGATCATCACGCTGGTCGTGGTTCGCGGCAAGGGCGCCGCGCCGAGCAAGCTCGGCCAGCCCTACGAGATGAGGTAACGGACATGTCCCCCAAACCATTCCTGCGCATCGATAATATCCACAAGCGATTCGGCCCCATCATCGCCAGCGACGGCGTGTCGCTGCAAATCGAGGAGGGTGAGATCCACGCGCTGCTCGGTGAAAACGGCGCCGGCAAGAGCGTGCTGATGAGTATGATCTGCGGCATGGTGCGACCCGACGCGGGCGAGATCGTCTACAAAGGCGCGCCCGTTCGCTTCAACAGCCCGCGCGAGGCGATCCGCCAGCGCATCGGCATGGTACACCAGCACTTCATGCTCGTGCCGAACCTCACCGTCGCGGAAAACTATATCCTCGGCCAGGGATCAGCGTTCCGGATCATCAACGACATGGACAAGATCCATGCGAAAATCCGCGAGCTCAGCGATCGCTATGCGCTCGACGTCCGCCCTGACGCCCTCATCGAAGATCTCTCCGTCGGCGAGCAGCAGCGCGTCGAAATTCTGAAGGCTCTGTTCAACGGCATCGATCTCCTCATCCTCGACGAGCCCACCGCTGTGCTGACGCCGCAGGAGACCGACCGCCTGCTTGGCCTGATGCGTGACCTGGCCGCCGACGGGAAGACTGTCGTCTTCATCTCGCACAAGCTCGACGAGGTGATGCGGGTCAGCGACCGTATCAGCGTCATGCGCGACGGGCGCGTGGTCAATACCGTCGGCGTCGACGACACGGATGCGCGAGGCCTTGCCCGCATGATGGTGGGGCGCGACGTTGGCATGGAGCTGGTCCGCGACGCTGCCGCCCCCGGTCGGCTCGTGCTGTCGGTCGAAAACCTCAGCTGTCGTAGCGAAACCGGGCTTCCGGCCGTGCGCGGCATCAGCCTTGATGTGCACGCCGGCGAGATCGTCGGCATCGCCGGCGTTTCCGGTAACGGCCAGAGCGAATTGTCACTGGCGCTTGCGGGCCTGTTGCCGGTGGATTCGGGCCGCGTCGTACTCAACGGCAAGGACATTACCGGCCTGGACCCCGCCCGCATCAATGCTTGTGGGTTTTCCCACATCCCGGAAGATCGGCACAAGCATGGCATCGTGCTTTCGCTCTCGCTCAGCGAGAACACCATCCTCCAGCGATACGACCAACCGCCCTTTGCCGCCCGCGGCATGCTCAATCGGCGCACGATCGGCACGCATACCCGCGATCTCATCAAGCGCTTCCGCATCAAGTCCCGCGATGAGAACCAGCGGATCGGCAACCTTTCCGGCGGCAACCAGCAGAAGCTGGTGGTCGCGCGTGAACTGGCGCGCAACCCCGATTTTATTCTCGTCAACCAGCTCGCCCGTGGCATCGACATCGGCGCGATGGAATTCGTCATGGAGGAGATGCTGAAGCAGCGCGACAGCGGCAGAGCGATCCTGCTGATCTCGACGGAACTCGAAGAACTCTTCGCGATCTGCGATCGGATCCTCGTGATGTGCCACGGCGAAATCCTTGGGGAACTGCCGCCGGACCGTTCTCGCCTCGAGGAGCTGGGACTGCTGATGGCAGGGAAAGCTGCGGATCGCCTTGAGCAACCGACACCTGCGGGCTAGACAGGAGAGGCCGCGCCATCGTTTGATGTAAACCGCACAACCGGCATGTTCGAAGGAGGGCGTCGCGTCCATGAATATAACCCTGCGGCAACTCAGGGCCTTCATCGCGGTGGCCGAACTCGGCCAGTTCAACATCGCCGCAAGGAACCTTCACCTCACCCAGTCGGCGGTCAGCATCCTCATCCGGGACCTGGAGTCGGAAATCGGTGTGCGCCTGTTCGACCGCCACACGCGCATGGTGTCGCTGACGCTCGTCGGGCAGGAATTCCTGCCGCAGGCCCGCAAAATATTGAAGGACCTGGAGCTCGCCGTCGGCGACGTGCGCGACAATGCCTCGCTGAAGCGCGGCCAGGTCACCGTCGCTGCGGCCATCGTGCTCGCCGCAACCATCGTGCCGCCGATCATCGCCCGGTTCCTGCGCATGTATCCGGAGATTTCCGTCAGCATCCGCGACATGCCCGAGGAGGCGATCAGCCCGGCGCTCAAGCGCAACGAGGTCGACATCGCCGTTGGCACACTGTCTGAAGAGGATCCGGAGATCACGGCCACCCCGCTTTTGCGCGACAAGCTGATGCTTGTGTGCCGGGAGGACCACCGTTTCGCCAAACGGAAGTCCGTGCGGTGGGAGGAGATGAAAGACGAATCGCTTATCACGCTGGCCGCCGCCAACCCATTGCGCAGCATCGTTGAGCATAACCTCATCCGCGTCGCTCCGAATTTCCGGCCGAAGTACGAAGTGCGCTTCTCAACGACCGCCATCAGCATGATCGCCGCCGGCATGGGCGTCGCCGTCCTGCCGGAGAATTCCAGCCAACTCGCATCCGCCGTACACGTCACGACCATCGACCTGATCGAACCGGACGTGATGCGAGATGTCTCGCTATTGCAGCGGCGCCAGCACAGCCTTTCGCCCGCGGCCGAGCATCTCAAAGCGGCCTTCGTCGCTTGGGCTGCTGACCGTACTGGATCCTCTGTCCGCGATTGAAACCACGGCAAGTCTCCCAACCCGCAATGCAATGCATGCGCACGACAGATGCAAAGCCCCTAGCGCGATCCCACAAGCTCTTGACCTTACCATCGTTGGAAGCCCCATAAGGGTCGCGTTACCCTTCATGGTACCGAGAGCATGCGAGCTCGGCTGACCGTGAGAGGTCCCGAAGCCTGCCCGCATGTCCAGAGGAAAACATGAGATCTTCACTCAGCGCTGACTGGGACTTCGAGCGGGAAACCCGTTCAATCCTTCTGCGGTTCGTCGCCTTCGCCATACTTCTCGCTAATCTCTTGCTGGGCGGGGGTGCAGAGGCTGAAGGGACCCATTTCGCCGTCATTATTTGCTATCTGGTTATCAGCATCGCATCTGTGATGAGCGCCCGCTTCCTGCCCGGACGATCCTGGCTGAAAACGCTATTTGTCGTTCTTGACGCACTGCTGGTCGCGTTGATCCTCTATGCCCATATCCTTGGCGGCCCGGTCACAGAGAACCACAATGTTACGACGAGCAGCCTCGTCGTCGCTTTCATTCTCCTCAATCATGTTGGCCTCAAGCTTGACCGTCGGCTGGTTCTTGTCTTTTCAGGCATCGTCCTTGTTGCCTGGATCGGCATGCTCGCGGTTACCGCCGCCAGGCATCACACGGCTGACGCTGTCTCGTTCGTTGCTTACTTTTTCAATCAGGATCTTGGTCTGACGGTGAGTTATGGCTTCACCGCCTTTGCAATTTATCTCCTCGCCAAGGATCACGATAAGACGCGGAAGGAGGCTCTGTTGGCAGACAGGCGACGCCTCAATCTGTCGCGGTTCTTCTCGCCACTCGTTGTCGCCGACCTTCAGGAAGGAAGTTCGGCTCTCGAACTCGAACGGCGCAATGCCGTGATCATGTTTGTCGACCTGCGTGACTTCACCAGTTTTGCCGAGACAGCACCCGCTCGCCAATTGGCAGCGGTGCTGGCTCAATACCGTCATCTCGTTTCGGGGATCATTTTCGACCACGGCGGAACCGTCGACAAGTTCATCGGAGACGGCGTGATGGCGGTGTTTGGCCAACCTACAGCAATGAAGGATGACGCAGACCGTGCGCTCGCTTGCGCTCTCGACCTGGTCGATGCGTTGAATGACTGGAAGCACCAGAATTTGGTTGGCGGGTATCCTGCCCTAAGCGCTGGCATAGGCTTGCACTATGGCTCCGTCGTCGGTGGCGTCCTGGACAGCGGGTGTCATAGCGAATTCACAGTCATAGGGGATGCGGTCAATGTCGCCCAGCGACTTGAAGCCCTTACGAAGGTTCTGGGCTCACCGCTTGTTGTCTCATCGGCGCTGGTCAAACAATTGCGCAAACCTGCGCCATCTGCACTGTGGACGGTACAGAATGAGGTTGCGCTCGCTGGCCGGCGGTTGCCGATTGACATCTGGTACTTGCAGACCGAGGTGGATAGCAGTGTCCCTTCCCCCGTAGCCGGCGGTGCAAAGACACCCCTCCAGAGGCCTTCCCTCCAGTCCTCGCCGTTTACAGCGCCAGACGTCGGGATTGGATAATCAATCCCTCTCGCGGTGGTCCTGACAAGCTCATCTATCGGTCGGGCAAAGACTCGCCAAAGATCGATTGGCACGCGCCACTGCCGGCCACTGCATTCTTGATCTGGGTTCCATCTGGACCGCGATCACCTGACGAACGCTGCTTTAGATTTCGTGTCACCGCGTCATTCCTCGACGGCCTTCAAACTGCCGGGTCCATCAGGAACTATTTGTAATTAGCAAGCCAAAACTCCTTGACATTTCAATCAAAAACGAAGGAATTAAGATAACAACAAATTCTTGGAGCTTGTTTCATGCTGGCCATTGTCGCCGATGATCTGACCGGCGCCCTGGATGCAGCCGCCCCATTCGCCAGCAGGGGCCTGCATACTGAGATTGCGCTTACCGTCGAAGCCATCCCCGGGGCGTTGAGCGAGCACCCGCAGGTCATGTCCGTCAATATTGGCTCGCGGGAAATGGATGTCGTATCAGCGCAGCAAGCAACTGCTGCGGCGCTTGCCGCGTTGCCGCCGGGCTCGCGCCTTTTCAAGAAGATCGACTCGCGCCTCAAGGGCCACATCGCTGCCGAGCTCGACATAATCCCTTTTCGCTCAGCGCTGGTTGCTCCCGCCATTCCGGATTTCGGACGGATGGTAAGGGCCGGCCATGTACAGGGCTTTGGGGTGGATACGCCGATATCGATTGCCGAAAAACTTGGCCGGCACGCGGGGAACATGACGATCCCGGATATCGCGACCGCGGAAGAAATGAGCCGCTCGCTTCAATCGGCCCAGGAATCGGGAGTGGACCTGCTGATCGGGGCACGCGGATTGGCCGAGGCACTGGCACGCCAAATGACCGGCGACGCAAAGGCGCTAGCTGCCGAGATCCCAGAAGGGCCCGGACTTTTTGTCATCGGCTCGCGTGATCCGATCACGCTAGCGCAGATCGAAGAATTGCGTGCCACGCTCGAGCCGCGTTATCTGCCGGCACCAAATGGCCGCCTGAGCGACACGTCTTCGGATGGCAGCTTGATCACTCTTGTGCAGGCAGTTGACGGAGATGTCGCAATTACCTCGCAGGAAGTCTCCCGTCTTCTAGCGGAAAGCGTCTTTCCAGCTTTGACACAGGCCGCCTCGACGTTGCTTCTTTCCGGTGGTGCCACTGCACAAGCCGTGCTGGACAAGATGGGGATTAAACGTTTCCGGCTAATGGGTGAGTGCATGCCAGGTCTGGGCTTGGCCTTCGCCAACGGACATTGCATCATCGCGAAATCCGGAGGATTCGGTCACGCCGGGACGCTGAGGGAGATTGCGGGCAGAATGCTCCGCAACATGGGATGACAATGGGACTGGAGAACGGAACGACACGCAAGAGCCTGGCCGACCTCGTCTTCGAGCGGATGCATCGCGCCATTAAATCGGGGGCCTACAAGCCCGATGAACGCTTGCCGACGGAGCACGACCTCGCCGCCGAATTCGAAGTGTCCCGACCGGTCATCCGCGAGGCGCTTCGCCGCATCCGTGACCAGGGCCTGATCTATTCTCGCCGAGGCGCTGGCAGTTTTGTTCGTGCCGTCGGCATGAAGGAGCCACTTGGCTTCGGACAACTGGAGAATGTCGCGGATCTGCTGAACTGCTACGAGTTCCGGCTGACGGTCGAGCCGGCAGCAGCAGCCGCAGCAGCGGCACGCCATGATGACGCCAGTCTTGGCGCCATTCGCCAGGCGCTGGAGTTGATGCGGGACGCGACCAACCGACAGTCGCATCGCGAGGACGCGGACTTCCAATTCCATCTGGCGATCGCGCGCGCTGCCCAGAACAGCTATTTCTCGACCGCGATGGAAGCCCTCAAGGACCATATTGCCGTCGGCATGAAATTCCATGGCGCGTCAGTCAAGCGCGAGACAACCGGCCTCACGCGTGTTTTCGCCGAGCACGAAGCAATCTGCGATGCGATCGCTGCCGGTGACGGCACGCAGGCAAAGCAGTTGATGCACGATCACTTGACCGGCTCGCGCGAGCGGTTGTTTCAGACGACCCGGTAAATCGGCGACACTCGCAACGCGAAGCGCCCCGACCTTTGGCCGAGGCGCTTGAAATTGGGCAATGGCCCAAGGCGCCTAAAGCGCAGTAGCCTCTCAGGTTCGCCTACTGCGCGTTAGGCACTTGTTTGTTGCGCATGTCGTTCTCGCCGCTGCGCACATTTCCGCGACATGCGTTAGAAGGCCGCCCTGTAGACCTCCAGCACCTCGTCGACACTCATATCAACAGGATTGTTGTCCATCAGGCGACGGTTGGCATGCGCCTCGCTGGCATAGAGCGGCAGATCGTTCGACGTCGCGCCGTGAGCTGAAAGCGACATCTCGATGCCGAGATCACTGCAAAATCCGCGAGCAGCGCTCAGAAGTTCCGGCGCCGAAAGAGCCTCGCCCAGTCCCAGCGCCTGTGCGACCTCATCCGTCTTTTCTGCTGCAACGGAACGATTGAAGGCAAGTACATGTGGGAAGATGATGGCGTTGGCCAGCCCGTGCGGCAGGCGGAGCCTGGTTCCCAGCGGATAGGCGATGGCGTGGCCAGCGGCGGTGTTTACCGGCCCAAGGCATATGCCGCCGTAATAGGAGGCAAGCATCAGCCCTTCGCGGGCCTCGGTATCTGTCCCGTCCTTGACCGCGCGTGCCAGATATTTGCCGACAAGATGGAAGCCCATTCGCGCAAACCCATCGATCATCGGATGCGCCCGACGATTGGTGAAGGCCTCGACACAATGGGCCATCGCATCGACACCCGTCGCCGCTGTGACGGCCGGCGGTACGGAATAGGTCAACTCCGGATCGAGAACGGCAAAGTCCGCGATCATGTGCGCGCTTTCCACTGCGATCTTGTTACCTTTGCCGGGATCGGTAATCAGCGAGCGAATGCCCGCTTCCGAGCCGGTTCCAGCCGTCGTCGCGACTTGAACCAGGCGAGTGTTGCGGCCGGCGACGCGATTGGGGCCCGCGACATCGACGAGCGTTTGATCCGAATCCCAAAGCGCTGCAACCAGCTTTGCGACGTCGAGCACCGATCCGCCGCCAAGACCGACAATCAGGTCCGGCTTGCACCGCCTTGCGGCCTCGAGCGCTGCGTCCAGCGTTGCGATGTCGGGCTCTCCGGGTATCGCATCGAAGACAGTGACGCGGCCGGAAAGCCGCAATCGATCTGCAAAGCCTGCCGTGATCGGCGTTGCGATCACGAGTGCGGAGCCGGCTTCGGCGGCCCAGGCACCGACCTCTCCGACCGTACCTGCGCCGACTATTAGCCGGCGTGGTTGATGAAGGGTGATTTGAGCAATTGTCATGGCCTGGTCATCCTTGCTTGGCGCTGCCGGCCACGAGCTTGCGCGCGTAGGCGATGGCGGAGTTCATATTGCCGTGGTCGGCGATGCCCTTTCCGGCGATGTCGAAGGCCGTGCCATGGTCGACCGAGGTCCGATCGATCGGCAGATCGACCGAGACGTTGACCGCGGTATCGAAGGCGACCAGCTTGATCGGGATGTGTCCCTGATCGTGATATTGCGCGACGATCAGATCAAAAGCGCCGGAATAGGCACGATAGAAAACCGTGTCCGCCGAAATCGGCCCGTAGGCGTCGATACCCTCGGCGCGCGCGGCGGCAACCGCAGGCGCAATCTGGTCGTCATCCTCGGTGCCGAACAGGCCATTTTCGCCGCAATGCGGATTGATGCCGGCAACAGCGATCCTGGGCGCGGCATAGCCGGTGCGCTTGAGATGAGCGTCCCCGGCCCTGATCGTTGCCAGAACTCGCTCTGTCGTCGCCCTTCTGATTGCCTCCTGCAGCGAGACATGCGTCGACACATGGATAACTTTCAGTCGTTCGGAAGCGAGCAGCATGTAGGCAGCCTTCGACCCGGTGAGGCTACGCAGCATGCCGGTATGGCCATCATAGTGATGGCCTGCGAGGTTCAGCGCTTCCTTGTTGATCGGCGCCGTGACGATGCAGCCGATCGCACCGGATTCGGCGTCGCGCACCGCTTTCTCGATGAAACGAAAGGCAGCATCGCCGGCGACCGGGCTCAGTTGCCCCCAGGGCAGCGGTGCACCCTCAATCGGCAGATCAACGACATGAGGAGTGAGGTCGATGTTCAGGCCGAGCGCAGACCGAGCGGCCTCAAGCGTCGCCAGATTGCCATAGATGCGCGTCTGTGCGCGATCTGCACTGGACATTTCAGCCAGGGCCCGCACCGAGATCTCGGGGCCGACCCCACAGGGATCGCCCATGGTTATGCCAATGATATTGCTCATGAAACACTCCGTCGAGCCGCACTGTCCCAACCGGGAGCCAGGCGGACATATTTGATCGCGCGCCGATGATAGGTGTAGGCGAGATGCATTGCGCCGTCGGGACCTTCAAGCAGCCAGGGATAGGACATTTCCTGGTTGCGGCCATCGGTCGAGTCATTGGACAGGCAGGTTCCCGGGCCATCTTCGATCGACTGGCGAAGCGCAAAGGAATGCCCACCGTCGTTGGAGAGGCAAAGTGCAACGGGTGCGCGCGGCACCCCCCAGACGGGAACGCAGCCTCCGCTTGGATCCGCATCGGGCCGGCCATCATCTTCGCCCAATTCGTCATAGAGCGAGGCGCGTCGGTCGGACGACAGAAGCGCGTTCACCGGATTGCAGATCATGGCGATGCGGCCGTCGCGCAGGCGGATTGCCGCTAGCGACGAATTGTTGTTCGGCACTTCCGTGGCATGAGGCACGGACCAGGACCGCCCCCCGTCGACGCTCTCGCTCCGGTAGACAAAGTCGGCCTGACGACGCCGGAAGAAGGCGGCGTAGCGCTCCCCTCCGAGCGAGACTGGCGACATGTGCACACAGCCGGTGGACTGTTCAATATCTTCGAGCCGCCACGTCCTGCCTGCATCATGGGAGACACCCACTGCGGCCGTGTCATGGCTGCCGTTCCATTTCTGGCCGGGGCGTTGCACGCATCGGAAAATCGGCAGCAGCCACGCACCATCGTCGCGCACGACGACAGGGGCGCGGACAAAACACCCGCGCGGCAGGTCGAGGTAGCGCCCCTTTGGCGCTGCGAGCTTCAGTGGGTCGGCGGGATCGCGCACCACCTCAGTCATGCGGATCCGGCATTCATCCTGATTTCCTGATGGTTGGGAGGTATGAAACAGCCAGAGAGTGCCGTCCGGCGCGGAAAACAACACCGGGTTCTGTTCCGAATGTGAAGGATCGTCACTCAGTCGCTGCGGCGGTCCCCAGGCGGTCGAGCCTTGCGTCAGTACAGACGCGAAGATCGAGATATCCGACTTGCCCTCCAGCGTGCCGCCGAACCAGGCGCACACGAGCGCACCGTCATCGAGCAAGTGCAGGAATGCCGCATGGTTCTGGATCATTGACGAAGGCAACAAGGCTTCGTCGCGCCCCGGGGACACGGATCGAAGCACGCCGTTCATGTTGCGAGCGATTTCATCGGGATGCATTTAGGCCCTCCTGTCAGGTTCGAAAAGCATCCAAATTTCGAAGTTGTCAAGTTCTTTAATGTCATTTGGTTTCGCCTATCGACCATGCAATCATACACAACTATCTGAAATTGCTTATTATTTGCAGACGATAGCTGCGTTCAATAATTTTACATAAGAAAACGATTTGACAAACTTTGCCGAAAGATAGATGGTCATGACAACACGGCGCAAGGATGCCGGGGACGGAGGACCTTCATGTACAGCGCCAGCAGTCGCCACCAGGCTACGACGGCCGTCGTCTTTGCAGCAGGAGCAGCAACGCTCGCCGCGACAGATGCCGTGATCGTGCGTGCGCTGAGCGGCGCCGTGCACCCGTTCGTCATCGGATTTTTCCGGGCGTTCTTCGGCGCACTCATCCTTCTTCCCTGGATTGCGCTTCGCCCATCCGTTCTTCGCACGACGCATCCGGTGCGCCAGCACGCCCTGCGCGCCGGCTTCAAACTATTGGCGATGATCGCGCTGTTCGCCGCCTTCGGTTGGGGACCGCTCGCCGACGTCACCGCCATCGCCTTCACCTCTCCGATTTTTGTCGTGCTGGGTGCAGCGTTGACGTTGGGCGAACGACCGGGCCCGGCGATGATTGCAGCGGTCGCCCTTGGTTTTGCCGGCGCCATGCTGGTGATCGGCCCGTCCGCGACGGGCTTCACGCTGGCGATCTTGCTGGCGCTTGCGGGCGCCGTGCTTCAATCAGCGATCCAGCTGATTTTGAAATCCATGTCGAAAGGCGACGCCACGTCGACGCTCGTCGTGTGGAACCTTCTCTTGACCGTGCCTATCGCCCTGCTGCTCGCCATCCCGTTTTTCGCCATTCCTGGCCCAAGGGAAATGGGGTTGCTTGCACTTCAGGGCGTGGTCGGCACCGCATACATGGGGCTGATGACCCATGCCTTTTCGCTGGCGCCGGCGACTGTCGTGGCACCGGTTGACTTTCTACGCCTGCCGCTTGTGGCCTTCGGCGGATTTGCCCTGTTCGGCGAAACCGTCGCGCTGACCACCATCGGCGGCGGTGCACTCATATGCTGCGCCGCATTGATCGCCGCGCGTTCCGGAAAATTCAGGTCTGGCAAGGCGCCGGACTGAACGAGACTTTCTAGGGAGGAAAATGCAATGAAGAAAACGCTTATCCTGGGGGCGCTCCTGTTGGGCTCCGCCATGTCGCCTGCTTTTGCCGCATCGGGACCGATCAAGATCGTGCTGGCCGAGGAGGCCGATCTGCTCGAGCCCTGCATGGCAACCCGCTCGAATATCGGCCGCGTTATCATGCAGAATGTCAGCGAGACCCTGACCGAGCTCGACGTTCGCGGCGACAAGGGCGTCGTGCCACGCCTTGCCGAAAAGTGGGAGCAGAATGAAGACGGAAGCTGGCGTTTCCATCTTCGCCAGGGGGTGAAATTCTCTGATGGCACGACCTTTGACGCCAAGGACGTCAAGCACAGCTTCGACCGCATCATGAGCGACAAGAATGCCTGTGAGTCTCGTCGATACTTTGGCGGGATGACGGTTACTGCCAATGTCGTCGACGATCACACGATCGATTTCAGCGCGGATCCGGTTCAGCCGATCCTGCCGCTGCTGATGTCGCTCGTCACGATCGTTCCGGAAGAAACGCCACTCGAGTTCATCCGCGAGCCGATCGGCACCGGCCCCTACAAACTGACCAACTGGACGCCGGGCCAGCAGATCGTCCTGACCGGGCGCGATGACTATTGGGGCCAGAAGCCGCAGGTCACGGAAGCAACCTACCTGTTCCGCGCAGATCCGTCAGTGCGAGCCGCAATGGTTCAGGCCGGCGAAGCCGATCTCTCGCCCTCGATCTCGCAGCTCGACGCAACCAACCCGAAGACCGACTTCTCCTATCTCGACAGCGAGACGGTCTATCTGCGCATTGATCACAATATCGAGCCTCTGAACGATGTGCGCGTGCGTCGTGCCCTTAACATGGCCATCGACCGTCAGGCGTTCCTAGGTACTCTGGTTCCCGATAGCGCGCTGCTCGCCACCGCGATCGTGCCGCCCCCGACGCTCGGCTGGAACCCTGACGTGAAGGTCTTCCCCTTCGATCCAGAAGCCGCGAAAAAACTTCTGGAGGAAGCCAAGGCCGCAGGCGTGAAGGTCGATACACCGATCACCATCATCGCACGCTCGGCAAACTTCCCGAACGTGACCGAGATCATGGAAGCCATTCAGGCGCAGTTGCAGGAAGTCGGCTTCAAGATCGATCTCAAGTTCGTCGAAGTGGCCGAACATGAAGGCTACTATTCCAAGCCGTTCAAGGAAGGTCGCGGGCCGCAGCTCGTTGCTGCCATGCACGACAACTCCAAGGGTGACCCGTCCTTCTCGATGTTCTTCAAATACGCGACCGAGGGCACGCAGTCGGGCTTTTCAGACCCCAAGGTCGACGATCTGATCAAGCGCGCCTCGGCGGCTGTCGGCGAAGAACGCGCCAAGCTCTGGTCTGAAACCATTGCCTATGTGCATGATGAAGTGGTGGCTGACGTGCTGCTCTTCCACATGGTTGGATTCTCGCGCGTTTCCGAACGCCTGGACTTCAAGCCCACCATGGCGACCAACTCGATGCTTCAGCTCTCGGAGATCGGCATCAAGTGATCCGTTCTGGCGATGATGAAATCCGCCAGTGACAGACGCAATCAAGGCGGCGGGAGGATCCCGCCGCCCTATGCAATCGAGAGGCACAAAGATGAGCTTCATTCGCAAACGGGCCCTGGCCAGCCTGATTTCCCTTATCGGGCTGATCGTGATGGTCTTTTTCCTCTCGCGCCTGACGGGAGATCCCGCCGCCCTGTTCCTTCCCGTCGAAGCCTCGGCGGAAATGAAGGACCAGTTTCGCGAGATCCACGGCCTTAACGATCCGATCATGGTTCAGTTTGCCCGCTACGTTGGCGACATCGTAACCGGCGATTTCGGCGAGTCGCTGCGCAAGGCACGGCCGGCACTCGATGTGGTTCTGGAAGCTTTCGTGTGGACGCTCTGGCTTGCCACTATCACCATGTCGCTGGTGACGGGCGCTGCCATCGTCGTCGGCTCACTGGCCGCGTTCCGCGCCGGCGGTTTTTTCGATCGCCTCTCCTCGGTGATATCGCTGATCGGCGCGGCCGTCCCGGACTTCTGGCTCGCCATTGTCGCGATCGTCGTCTTCTCGGTGAACCTTGCCTGGCTTCCGACATCCGGCACCGGCTCGCTCCTGCACTGGATTTTGCCCATCGGCGTGCTGTTCGTCCGCCCGTTCGGGATCATCGTCCAGGTCGTTCGCGGTTCGATGATCAGCGCGCTTTCGTCTGCCTACGTGAAGACGGCACGCGCCAAGGGCGTGAAGTCCGGACCGGTCATCTTCATCCACGCGCTGCGAAACGCCATGCTTCCGGTCATCACCGTCATCGGCGACCAGGCCGCGAGCCTCCTGAACGGTGCGGTCATCGTCGAAACCATCTTTGGCTTCCCCGGCGTCGGCAAGCTGATGATCGACAGCATCCTGCAGCGTGACTTCAACGTCGTTTTGGCCGCCATTCTCGTGACCGCGCTGGCGATTTTCGTCATGAACCTGTTGATCGACCTTGCCTATACGCTTCTCGATCCACGCATCCGTCATTGAAGAGTTCAGCCATGACCTTACAGACGACAGATACGGCGATACTCCAGGAGCCGACCTTTGTTGTGCGCATGGCGCGCATGCTGTGGGCGGACAAGTTCGCACTGTGCGCTGCAATCTTTCTGATCACCGTTCTCATTCTGGCGATCGTCGGGCCGAGCTGGCTTGGCGACCTTGCGACGAAGCAAAACCTGCGCGGCCGAAACGCAGCGCCGTTCGAATGGGAACGCGGCTGGGTCTGGTGGATGGGGGCGGATGCGCTCGGGCGCCCACTGTTTGCCCGCATCCTCGTGGCAACGCAAAACACGCTGATGGTTGCCGCCGGCGCCGTCGCGATCTCCGCGATCGTCGGCACCACGCTTGGCCTGATCGCAGGTTTTTCCTCCGAGCGCGTCAACCAGGTCATCATGCGGCTGGCCGACGTCATCATGTCGTTCCCGTCGCTGCTGATCGCGGTTATCGTGCTTTATGTTCTCGGCTCGTCGATCCTGAACCTGATGTTGGTTCTCGCGATCACCCGCATTCCGGTCTATCTGCGCACCACCCGCGCGGAGGTGCTGGAGATCCGCGAGCGCATGTTCGTGCAAGCTGCGCGCGTCATGGGCGCCTCCAGCAAGCGCATCCTGTTCCGGCACATCCTGCCCGTGGTCCTGCCAACGCTGACGACGCTGGCGACCCTCGACTTTGCCTATGTGATGCTGGCGGAAAGCGCGCTTTCCTTCCTCGGCATCGGCATTCAGCCGCCTGAAATCACCTGGGGCCTGATGATTTCTCAAGGCAGGCAATATCTCACCAATGCCTGGTGGCTGTCCTTCTGGCCCGGCCTTGCAATCATCCTGACGACCATGTCGCTCAACCTGCTTTCGAACTGGATGCGCATCGCCCTTGATCCCGTCCAGCGCTGGCGCCTGGAAATGAAAGGTCGCAAGAATGGCTGACCATCTGCTGGAAGTCCGCAACCTCTCGGTCGAGTTTCACACCGTGATGGGTGTGGTCAAAGCGGTCCGCAACATCTCGTATCACCTCGATCGCGGCGAGACGCTGGCGATCCTGGGGGAAAGCGGTTCAGGAAAGTCCGTATCGTCGTCGGCGATCATGAACCTGATCGACATGCCGCCCGGCCGTATCAGCTCGGGCGAGATCCTGCTTGACGGCGTCGACCTCTTGACGATGCCGACACACAAGCGTCGGGAAGTGAACGGTCGCCGCATCGCAATGATCTTTCAGGATCCGCTCAGCCACCTGAACCCGGTTTATTCGGTCGGCTGGCAGATCCGTGAGGCACTGACGACCCACGGCACGGGAAGCACCGAGGCACAGGCGGAAGCTCTGCGGCTGTTGACCCGCGTCGGCATTCCCGACCCGGAGAAATCGCTCGACAAATATCCGCACGAGTTCTCCGGCGGTCAGCGCCAGCGCGTCATGATCGCCATGGCGCTTGCGCTCCGCCCTGATCTGCTGATCGCCGACGAGCCGACGACGGCGCTCGACGTGACTGTTCAGGCCGAGGTGCTGGCGCTTCTGGAGGAGTTGCAGCAGGAAACCGGCATGGCAGTCCTGATCATCACGCATGACCTGGGCGTCGTCGCCGAGGTTGCCGACCGCGTCGTGGTGATGGAAAAGGGCGAACTGGTCGAGGCGGGAACGGTTCGCGATGTCTACAAGAACCCGCAACATCCCTATACCCGCAAGCTGATCGCCGCTGCCCCCGGAAAGGGCAAGATGCATTCGCCGGGAACGCGTGGCGAGCCGGTCCTGTCGGTTCGCGACGTCCGCAAACATTATGGCAGCTTCGAAGCCCTGAAAGGCATCTCGTTCGACCTCATGCCTGGCGAGACCATGGCTGTCGTCGGCGAAAGCGGCTCGGGAAAATCCACGCTCGCCCGCATCCTGCTCAGGCTGGACGAGCCCGACAGCGGCAGCGCGCTATGGAAGGGCCGTGACCTTTTCCAGCTGTCGCCGGGGGAACTCTACAAATTGCGGCGCGACCTGCAGATGGTGTTTCAGGACCCCACCCAGTCGCTCAATCCGCGCATGACCGTCTACCAGCTGATCTCCGAGGCATGGGTGATCCATCCGGACATCCTGCCCAAGGCGAAATGGCGCGAGCGCGTCGCCGAGCTTCTGGTTCAGGTCGGCCTTGGCCCGGAACATATGGGGCGATATCCACATCAGTTTTCCGGCGGTCAGCGCCAGCGCATCGCCATTGCCCGAGCGCTGGCGCTCGAGCCGCAATTGATCATCTGCGACGAGGCCGTCTCGGCGCTCGATGTCTCGGTTCAGGCCCAGGTCATTGCCCTCCTTGACAAGCTTCGCAAGGACATTGGCATTGCCTTCATCTTCATCGCCCACGATCTTCCGGTCGTTCGCGACTTCGCCGACCACGTCATGGTGATGCAGAAGGGCAATGTCGTCGAACTCGGCACCGTGCGTGAGGTCTTCGAGACCCCACGCCAAGACTATACGCGCGCGCTTCTGGCTGCCGGACTTGATCCGGATCCCGACGTCCAGGCGGCCAATCGCGCCGCCCGCCTCGAATGCGCCTCCTAGAGAGCGCTCCCATCACTGGAGATAACAATGTCCAAGCAAGCCTTTGTCGCGCTCGTTACCTGCTTCAACGACGATGAGACGATCAACTACGACGCGACGCGCGCTCAGGTCCGCCGACAGGTGGACGCCGGCAACAACATCATGTGCGCCGGTACGAACGGTGATTTCAGCGCCCTGACCTACGACGAGAAAGTGCGCCTGACCGAGGAGGTCGTCGATGAGGTCGCCGGCCGCGTCAAGGTCATCGTCAATGCCGGCATGCCCGCAACCTTCGAAACGCTGAAACTCGCACGCGAATTCGATCGCATCGGCGTCGATGGTATTGCCGTGATAACCCCGTTCTTCATCGCCTGCACCCAGGATGGTCTGATCCGTCACTTCTCGACCGTTGCGGACGCGGTCGAAACCCCCATCTATCTCTACGATATTCCGGCCCGCACCCAGAACCATATCGAGCCGGAGACCGCGCGCAGGCTTTCACAGCACGGCAACATCGCCGGCATCAAGGATTCCGGCGGAGCAAAAGAGACGCTCGAAGCCTATCTCGAAGTGGCCAGGGACGTTGAGGGTTTCGAAGTCTACTCAGGCCCTGATCATCTGGTGCTGTGGGCGCTGCAAAACGGTGCGGCCGGCTGCATATCGGGCCTCGGCAATGCCATGCCGCACGTGCTGGCGGGAATTTTGAACGCCTTCAATTCAGGCGACATTGCCGAAGCCGAAAGACAGCAGGCGATTTATTCGGCCTTCCGCACGGATCTCTACGCGCTTGGCTTTGCGCCTGCGATGGTGAAGCGATCGCTCTTTCTACAGGACAGCTCCGTTGGTGCCAGCCGCGAGCCGGCCTTGCTGCCCAACAAGACCCAGGACGACCAGATCGAGGAGATCCTGCACCGGTATGGGCTCCTTTGAAGCGGGTGCCGAAACAGCACCACACGCATAAGCGTTTCCCCCGAGCGGCCGGAGCCATGCCCTCGCCGCATAGGCGCTAGGGCAACCGCCGTTCGGTTTGCGCGTCGAAGAGGTGAATGTTGGCGGGCGCGAAGGTCAGGCCGACCTTGTCGCCCGCAGTCACACTCGATCGACCATTGAAGACCACCGAAAGCTCCGGCGTCGTTGCCATCGTCAGGAAACACGTCGCGCCTGTCGATTCGAGCAGCGCGACCGGGACAGAGAGAGCGCCTTTATCGGGCTCGGCAATCTCGATGTGCTCTGGACGCAATCCAACGGTGAGGGCCTGCCCCGGTTGCACAGGCCGATCGAGGACGATCGCCTGTTTGACACCGACGTCGAGGATGACCGAGCGTCCATCCTGGCCCCCCACGGCGGGTATGAAATTCATTGCCGGGGATCCGATGAACCCGGCGACGAATTTGTTGACCGGCCGATCGTAGAGTTCAAGCGGGCTCCCCTGTTGTTCGATGACGCCATCGCGCATGATGACGACGTGGTCAGCCATCGTCATGGCCTCGATCTGGTCATGGGTGACGTAGACGGATGTGGCGCCCAACCGATCGTGCAGCGCACGGATTTCCTTGCGCATATGAACGCGCAGTGCTGCATCGAGGTTCGAAAGCGGCTCGTCGAACAAAAACGCCTTGGGATGGCGGATGATTGCCCGGCTCATCGCCACGCGCTGGCGCTGGCCGCCCGAAAGCTCCCGCGGATAGCGCCCGAGCAGATGGGTGAGCCCGGTGACGGCTGCGACTTCGTTTGCGGCCTTCTTGCGTTCGGCCTTGGCCACCCCCCTGATGCGCAAGCTGTAGGTCAGGTTCTCCTCGACCGTCATATGCGGATAGAGCGCGTAAGACTGAAACACCATCGCCACATCGCGCTTGCGCGGCGGCACGGCGTTCATCACCTCGCCGGCGATCCTCAAGGTGCCGGACGATATGCTCTCGAGCCCTGCGAGGGACCGCAGCAGCGTCGACTTTCCGCAGCCAGATGGACCGACCAGCGCTGTAAAGCTGCCCTTGCGGATTGAAAGCTCGATGTCCTTCAGCGCGTGGTAGGCACCATAGTATTTGTTGACGTTGGTCAGTTCGATCTGGGCGGTCATTTGAGCGCTCCCGAGGTAAGGCCAGAGACGATGCGGCGTTGCAGGAGGACGAAGATGGCGAGGATCGGGGTCACGTAGATCGCCGCATAGGCCATGATGTTGTTCCATTCGTTGGTGTTCGGCCCCATGAAGGAGTTCAGCCCGACGCTTGCCGGCTGCAGTTCGACGGCCTGGATCATGGATTTCGAATAGACGAACTCACCGAAGGCCTGCATGAAGATCAGGATGGCGCTGACGAGAATACCATTGCGCGCGAGCGGCAGGACGATGTTGAAGAAGGCACCGACGCGCGAATTGCCGTCGACAAGCGCGGCCTCCTCCAGTTCCTGCGGCACGCTCATGAAGGTCGCGCGCACCAGCACCACGAAAAACGGCATGCTCTTGGCGGCAATCGCCAGGATGACCGCGAGCCTGGGGTAGTTGAGTAGTCCGATCTGGGAAAAGCCGACGAAGATCGGCGTCACCATCAGCGATGCCGGAAGCACCTGTAGCATGAGGACAAGGAAGAGGCCGATATCGACCCATATGTTGCGATAGCGCGCTAGGACATAGGCACAGCCGACACCGAGCACGGTGATGACCGCGACGGCGCCGCAGGCGATAACCAGCGAATTCCAGATATAGCGGCCCATGTTCCGACTTAGCCAGACGTCGCCGAAAATGTGCCATTGAGGATCCGTCGGCCAAAAGGTCGGCGGGGTGGCGAACATCTCTGAACCGGATTTGATCGTGGTGATGTACATCCAGTAGAGCGGGAACAGGTAGACACCGGCGAGAACGATTGCGATTGCCAGCATCAGCCGGTCACGGGACACGGTATTCATCCGCGCACCTCATGCCGTGTCGAGCGCACGTAGACGACCGAGGCGATCATCACGAAGACGATCATGATCACCGAAATGGTCGCGCCCTTGGCGAAGTCGTACTGCCGGAAAGAGAGGTCCCAGGCCCAATATTGCGTGACGTTCGAGGCATTGTTCGGCCCTCCCGAGGTGATTGCCGCGAAAAGATCGAACTGCTGCAGCGTGAAAATCAGCCCCAGCGCGATGATCGCGCCAATGGACGAACGCATCATCGGCAGCGTGATCGTCCAGAAGCGTTGCCAGACATTGGCGCCATCGAGTTCAGACGCCTCGTAGAGATCGCGCGGAATTGCCGAAAGGCCAACGGACATCAGGATCATGTTGAACGAGGTGCCGAGCCAGATATTGGCGATGATGACGGCCCAGAGGGAAAAATCGGGATCCGAGCGCCAGAAGATATTGCCGCTGATGAGACCGGTTTCACGCAGGATGAAGTTGAGCACGCCGAAGTCGCCGGAGAGGATCCAGTTCCAGATCGCGCCAACGACAAGTCCCGGCATCACCCACGAAACCAGAAAGAGGCCGCGCAGCCACGAGGCGCCCGGAAAGTTCGTCCAGAAGAACAATGCCAGGCCAAAACCGACGAGGAACTGGCCGGCAATCGAGGCGATGACGAAGGTCGCCGTGTTGGCAAGGATCGGCCAAGTTTCCGGCTGGGCGAACAAATCCCGGTAGTTCTTGAGGCCGACGAAAGGGCGCCAGAAACTGCCAAGGCTGAACATGTCGACTTCCTGGAAGCTCATGACGATATTGTAGAGCAGCGGCAGCCCGGACAGAGTGAACAGGAACGCAAGCGGCAGGCTGACGAGGCCGATATCGAAACCGCGACCGTCGATCATGCTGGACAAAAATCGTTTCATGGGCTCCTCCGCCGCCGAGATGGCAGCCGACATCGGCGGCACGCGTCTCGACCTGCAAACTAGAACGACCGAACTGATGCCGACAGCCGGCACAAACTTCCTGGCTTTCCGCTCCAGCGCCTTAGTGCGGCGGAGCACCCTTGATGCGGGCCGGCGAACGCACTTCAGGGAACGCCAGAAGCGCTTCGCCCCATTCAAGAATTCTAGAGCGTTTCCGGCTTAGCCGCAGAACCGCTCTAGCTCTTTGTTTCACGCATTCCCTGACGGAAAACCGCTTCGCACTTTTCCTGGAAATGCTCTAGCCAAGGACCGCCTTTATCTTTTCGGCCGCCTGATCGAGTGCTTCCTTCGGCGCCATCTGCCCGGTCAGGGCGGCCTGGATCGCATCCTGGATCGCCTTGGAAATCTTCGGCCATTCCGGGTGCGGACCGCGCGGCTTTGCGAATTTGAGCTGCTCGTTGAACACCTTGAGGGCGGCGTCCTTGAGCGGCACGCCGGTTTCAGGAATGGCGATGTCGGAGCGGGCCGGCAGCTGCCCGAAGTCCTTGAACATGCGGTTGTCCTGGGAGACGAAATATTCGAGCACCTTGAAGGCTTCGGCCGGATGTTGCGTGTTGGAGAAAATCGCCCAGTTGAAGTCGCCCATCGCCGAAGAGCGCTCCGCACCGACTTCAGGGACCGGTAGCAGCGCCACGCCCCAATCGAACTTCGCTTCGCTCACCATGCGGTCGAGCTCCCATGGCCCGGAGATCGCCATGGCGGCGTTGCCTGAATTGAAGGTGCCGGTCGAATCCCATTGGCCGCGCGTCAACGTATCCGGCGAGGCCAGTTTCTCGGTGATGATCGTCTTCCAGACCTCGAGCGCCTTGACCGCGCCGTCCGAGTTGATGTGCTCGTAGCTGCCGCCAGCCATCTGCGCCCAGGGCAGGAACTGGAATGTCCCTTCCTCGTTTGCCTTGGCCGAGAAGGCGAGACCATAGACGTTGGCTGCAGGATCCGTCAGCTTGCGCGCCGCATCGACCAATTCGTCCCAGGTCTGGGGCGGCTTGTCCGGATCAAGGCCTTTCGCCTTGAACATGTCCTTGTTGTAGTAGAGCGCAATCGTGTTGGTTGCCTTCGGCAGGCCGTAGTTCTTGCCGTCCCACATGGTGGAAGCGAGCGGCCCGGGGAAATAGTTCGACGTCTTCACCACCGTCGACTTGGCGATCATGTCGGTGAGATCAAGGAAGGCGCCGCGCGACGAAAACAGCGCATGCTCGGGATTATCGATGGCGATGATGTCCGGCGCCTGGCCGGTCGAATAGGCTCGCATCGCCTCGCTGACGACATCATCGAACTGGATCTGGCGATATTCGACCTTGATGCCGGCGTTCAACTTGTTGAAGTCCGATATCAGGTTCGGTGCCGGCTGGATGTCGCGATCAAGCGACCAGACGTTGATCGTGACGTCTTCGGCTTTGGCCGAAAGCCCGAACAAAGAGACACCTGCAAGGGCGAGAACGCCCAGGATTGCGGATCCGCGGATAGCCATTTTCTCCTCCTTTGGTTATCCCGCAGCCGGCACCCTCCATGCCGGCCGATATGCACACCTCAGACCGGATCGGCGACGAAGTCGCCGCCCCGGCAAGCCTTGAGATAGTTCAGGCCATGGACCTGGCCGGTCATCTCCAATGCGTCGCGGTAGACCGGATCGTGCCAGCCCTCGATGTCGATCGAGCCGGACCAGCCGGCCAGCCGAAGCTCGGAAATCACGTCGGTCCAATTGGTGTCGCCGAAGCCCGGCGTGCGCATGAAGACGAATTTCTCCTTGCCGAAGATGCCGTGTTCGCGGATGACATCCCAGCGGATGGTCGCGTCCTTGCCGTGCACGTGGAAGATCTTTGTCGCCCATTTGCGGATCTGCGGCAGTGGATCGATCAGATAGACCATCTGATGGCAGGGCTCCCACTCGATTCCGATGTGGTCGTCCGGCGTCTCGTTGAAGATCAGTTCCCAGGCATCCGGATTATGGGCGATGTTCCAGTCACCGGTCTGCCAGTTGCCGTCCATGGCGCAATTCTCGAAGGCAATCTTCACACCCTTGCCGGCCGCGCGTTTTGACAGTTCGGACCAGATTTCCCTGTAGCGCGGCAGACTGTCGGTCAACGGCTTGCCGCGGATGCGGCCGGTGAAACCGGCAACGCAAGTAGCGCCGAAATGGTGGGCATTGTCGATGCAGTCTCGCCACCCCTGCAATGTCTCTTCGTCGATCGCGGTCGTCTCAAGCGGGTTTCCGAACATGCCGAGCGTCGAGATGGTGATGTCGCGGCCGCCGATCGCCTCCACGCAACGTTTGCCGAGCTCGGCAAGGTCCTGGCCATTGGTCGTCTGCCAGAAGAACGGTTCGAAGCTTTCGAAGCCCATTTCGGCGATCTGGTCGATGCGTTTGTCGGCACCGCCCTTGGTGGCCGAGATCATGGTGCCGATGCGGATGGATTTTGCAGGGTTCGTCAAGATGGGCTCCTAGGCTGCAATGGTGACGCGTTTGCCATCACGGGCGCTGTCGATCGCGCCGAAGACCATGGCAAGGCTCTTGATGTTGTCGCTACCGTCCGTTTCAGGCACGGTTCCCGTGTCGATTGCGCAGATGAAGCGCTCGATGACACTCGCATGGCCGTGCGTGTCGGCACGGTCTTCAGCCTCGGGAACCGTGATCGGCTCGACCGCCCGCAGAAAACCTTCATGACCGCTGACGACATTGGCTTCGAAGCGTTCGCCGCCATCCCAGATGAGCGTTCCCTTTGAGCCGGTGATCCGCCACGCACTTTCCCAGCTGGTATTGGCGCCTTGCGCACACCAGGATCCGCGATAGGTGAAGGCGACATTGTCGGAGAATTCGAAGATCGCATTGGCTGCCGCGCCGTGGCGGTACCAGGAGCCTTGCGGATTGTATTCGTGGCAATAGACGGCAAGGGGATCCTTGCCTGACATGAAGCGCGCAGCGTCGAAGGTGTGGATGGCCATGTCGAGCAGCAGGACGTTGTCCATCTGCTCGCGGAAGCCGCCGAAGTGTGGACCGAGGAAGAAATCGCAATGCAGCGCCGTCAGTTCACCGAGGCTGCCGGATTGGATGAGGCGGCGGATCCGGCGAACGCCGTCGATGAAGCGGCGGTTCTGGACGATCGCGTGAATACGTGAAGCGTCGACTGCGAGACGGCGCAGTTCGCGCGCATCATCGAGGGTGGCGGCCATCGGTTTTTCGCTGAGCACGTGGCAACCATGGGCCAGACCGGCTGCCACGACCGCGCGCCGCGCGGCTGGAACGACAACGTCAAACAGCAGATCGGCCCTGCTCTGGCGAAGGACTGCCGGCAGGTCTGTACCGATGATGATGTCGTGAAGCTTGAACTCGGCAGCGAGCGCTTGCGCCGTCGTTTGATCGAGATCGACGAGGCCCACAACCTCCACCTTCCCTCTCAGAAAGTCGCTCTCCGTCAGAGCCTTCAGCCAGCCTTTGGCCATAGCTCCGCACCCGCACAAAACGGCCCTGTGTCTCACGTGATTTCCTCCAGGAACGAAAGCCGAAACTCCTCAGTTGGCTTCCGTAAACGTTTACGATACTATGCGGCAAAGGGTTTTTGTGTCAAGAGGTGTGAAAATGGCCAGTCGCGGGTCTGGGGAGGAACGCGGAAAAATGAAGGGGATTCGCCAACTTGCCGAACACCTCGATATCTCGATCGGCACGGTCTCCCGCGCGCTGAACGGCAAACCCGACGTCAACGAAGAGACGCGAAAAAGAGTCCTCGAAGCAGCGGAATCCCTCGGGTATGTCGCCAACCAATCGGGCCGTGCGCTGAGGAAGGGGACGACCGGCGTCATCGGCTTCATGATGCAGACGGGGTCCGAAATCACCGGCCAGGGCGACACCTTCTTCATGAGCGTCTTCGACGGCGTTCAGACCGTCTTTGCTCGTCACAAGCTCGATCTGGTCGCCTTGCTCTGCTCCTCGCAAGAGGACCCGAACGACTATCTGAAGCGCGTCGTCGCCCGCGGCTTTGCCGACGGCATCATCCTGTCGGCCACCCGGCGCCACGATGCCCGCTTCGAACTGCTGGCAAAGCGCAAGATCCCCTTCATCACGCTCGGACGAAGCCTGACCGATGTCGGCCAGCCCTGGCTGGATCTCGATTTCGAAGGCATGGCCGAGGCATCTATCGACCGGCTGGTTGCGCGCGGACACAAGCATATCGCCGTTACCCGTCCGCACGACGACATGAACCTTGGCTATGTGTTCGAGGACCAGTGCCGCGCCACCCTCGCCCGGCACGGCCTTAATCTCGACGCGCGTCACGTCTTCCGCTCGACGCCCAACGAGGCCGGGGGGTACCAGATCGCCCGGGAACTGAGCGCGCTTGAGACACGTCCGACGGCAATCGTCCTCATCAACGAGGCCATTACCGTCGGGCTTTATCGCGGACTGGTCGAAGCCGGAATAAAACCCGGGCGCGACCTGGCGATCATCGGGCGTCAAAGCCCGCATTCGCAGTTTCTGTCGCCACGACTGACATCGTTCAGCCTGTCGCTACGGGACCTTGGCATTGCACTTGCCGAATCCCTGCTTGCGACGATGCCGGCCTTTGCCGAGATCTACCGCGAGCGATCCGCGCGATGCCTGTGGCCCATGGATCTCGTTCCTGGTGAAAGCGACTGATCAAGCGGCTTCACGAAGCGGCCATCAGGCTTTCCGCATATGCCATCATCAAGGGCCCCACACCTTTGGCGTCATCCGAAACGATGGGTTCGGTGAGATAGTAGCTCGGTGAACCATCGCGATAGTTGCCCTCGAAACCTCCAAGACCGGCGACATGGACAATGGTCGTGAAGCGGGTGATCCCTTCGGCATCGGCAACGAGCCGGGTATTCAACAGCGCGTCAAGGGCGCGCTGCCCGGCCGCAGCCGCCCCCGCAGCAGTGTCCGCCTCGACTAGACCAAGACGAGCGGCGCGCAAAAGCGAATAGGCAAACATGACCGAGGCAGAGCTTTCGAGGTAGTTGCCCTTCAGATCCGGCGCGTCGAGCACCTGATGCCAAAGGCCGGAGGAGGCTGCCTGACGGGCCATGATCTCCTTTAGCAGCAAGCGGGCGCGCTGGCGCAACGAGGCGGTCGCCTGGTCAACAGGAAGTGTCGCCAGAGCATCGACCACTGCCATTGCCAGCCAGCCCACGGCCCGTGCCCAGACAGCGGGAGACTTGCCTGTCACAGGGTCAGCCCAGCGCTGCTGGCGGCTGTCATCATAGCCATGAACATAGAGGCCGCGTGTAGTCGCCGTGAGTGCCAAAGCCGTTGAAAACTGCTGCAACGCATCGGCGATCAGGTCCTTGCGGCCGGTCATCGTCGCATATTCGATCTGGAAGGGCAGTCCCATATACAGCCCGTCCAACCAGACCTGGTGCGGATAGCGCTTCTTGTGCCAGTAATTGCCGGCGGGAATGCGGGGGTGCGTCTCCAGCTGCCCGGCCAGCCGATCGGCGGCCAACCGGTAGCGCACATCATCGGCACCTTCAGCCAACGGGAACAAGGCGCGCCCGGCCAGGATATTGTCGATATTGTATTCCTGGGGGTCGTAGCCCGAAAGTGCGCCATCGGCCGCGATCTGCTGATCGGCGAGACGATGAAGATGCGCCTTCCAGCGCGTTTCGCCTGTCGCATCAAAAAGAAGACTGAGGCCGCGATAGACGCAACCATCCTCGTAGCACCAGCTACCGCCCTTATAGTGGTTATAACGCTTGGCGAATTCGTCGAAATATTCTGTCGGGTTCACGAGAGCATCTCATCGAAAGGAAGGGACACGGGGGCAGCGCTCAACAAGGAGGGATCGTCGCAATCGACCTCTGCCCGCTCGCTGACAATCGTCTCATGACGCATGGCTCGCACGCGATCGGCCATGATGGGTGGCGTTGCGACTGCCGCGGGATTGCTCGAGGTGATTTTAAGGCGGCGGACACGAACGTTGCGGATCGGGGCTTCAGGCAGTCCGAGAAATGCGCCCGCCGCATGGGCGAGCCCGCGGATCTCGACGTCTTCAATGATGACGCCGTCGATGAGCGGCGTTCCAGAATTGACGACCGCCGGCTCACGGCACTGCACCCAGTCATCGTGGCCATCCGCGTCGCAATGATAGTGAGCGTTGGCCGAGAGCGCCGTTTCGACGCCATCGAGCAATACGCGGCGCATTACGATATTGGTGATCGACCCGCCGCGACCGCGACGGGTCTTCAGCCGCAGGCCGCGATCGGTGCCGATCATCTCGCAATCCTCGACGGAGACGTCAACGACGCCGCCGGACATCTCCGAGCCAATCACCAGGCCGCCGTGGCCACGCTCCATCAGGCAGTGACTGACACGGACGCCGCGCGTTTCGGCAAGGTGATCAGCCTCGCCGTTCGGGCCGCGTTTTCCTGCCTTGACGGCAATGCAATCGTCGCCGACTGAAAAGCGCACGCCCGCAATCACGACCTCACGACAGCTCTCAGGGTTGAACCCATCGGTGTTCGGGCTGTCAGCTGGGGCAACGATGGTTAGTCCGGCAGCGGTCAGCCGAGCGCAGCCTTGCGGATGGATCGTCCAGGACGGTGCATTGCGGATCGTAAAACCGAGCAGTGCCACATCACGGCAGTTGATAAGATGCAGGCCACGCGGGCGACGCGCACCATCACGCGTCTCTTTCGGCCAACTCCACCAATCGCCCCTGTCGCCAGATCCGTCGAAGACGCCCCTGCCCTCGATCACCAGGTTATCCGCCTGCACCGCGTTTACCGGGGCATTAAAGCAGGCCGCCGGCAGACCTTCCCAACTTCCAAGCATCCTACCGTTGTGATCGTGGGAAGGGAGAACAGGCCAGCCCGCGCGCACCGAAGGCGCTTGGAGCGTCGCCCCTTCGGCAAGGTGCAAAGTCATTTGACTTTTGAGCCTAAGTGGAAAGGACGTCCACAGGCCCGGACCGAGATGGAGCGTGCCTCCGGTTGGAACGGCTGCGACCGCTTCGCAAAGGGCCGCAGCATTGCTGCGCGCGCCTTCAATATCGTCAGGCGCAATATCGGCGACGAGTCCGAAATCGGTTGCTTCAACGACACCTGCGCAGGGCGCAGTCTGAAACGACAGCGGCTGAAATCCCTCCACCTCGAAAAGATAACGGGTAGCCGGACGAAGCCCGTGCAGAAGGGTGACGACCGTTTGGGCTTCTCCGTGTTGCAGAACGCCGGTCTCATCCGGGGATGAAAGCCGCCAGACCGTCCTCGATTTCAAACGGTAGAGGGCTCCGGGCTGCGGCAGGCATAGCGCCGCCGTTCGCGCCGAGCGCGCGATGATGGAAGGTCGGGTCATGTCGTGCCTCGTGTTGCGTGCCGCCAAGAGACGGAGGACCCGCCGCGGCATCCGCGGCGGGCAGTATCAATGGTCAGTCGAACTCGGCCAGAACGTCGTTCACCGTGTCGATGATCTGTTTGGCGCCATCTTCTGCGCTGATCTGGCCATAGGCGTACTCCTCAAGCGTATCGATGAAAGCGGCACGAATTTCTGGGTGTTCATTGAAGGGCGAAACCATCGGCCCCGTGGCGGCCATGACGATCGCATTGGCGGCGCGAACCTCGGGTTCGCCCTTGTCGCCCAACCTGGCAGCGGCCGCTTTCGACGCGGGAAGACCGCGCGAGGTGCCTAGAGCATCGATGCCTTCCGGCTCGTTCAGGAGGCAGTTGACGATCTGCGCCGCCGCATCCTGGTTCTTCGAGTTCTTGGAGATCGAAAACACCATGGAAGGCTTGCGATAGACGCCTTCGGTAACCGCATCCGAAAGCTTCAGCATTGGTACAGGCTTGAGAACCTGACCATCCTTCAACGGGTCGGCATACTTGGAGTAAGTTGAATCCCATTCGTAGGAGCCGGCGACCTTGCCTTCGGCCCAGGAGGGCTTTTCAAACAGATTGACGTTGCCGTCGGCGGCCTCCTCCTTCTGCGAGCGGATCGCGCCGGTTTCCACCAGCTTGCCGAGGAAGGAGATGCCTTCGGCGAGTTCCTCTGGCGTCCATGCTACGCGGTTGCTCGTCTGATCGACGAGATCCTTGCCAGTCTTCTGCACGACGGCAAGGGTCACCAGCAATTGGGCAGTCTCCTTCACCGCGTTGAAGGTGTAGTGGTCCTTGCCGAGCTTGTCCTTGATGGTCGCGGTTGCGGCGAAGAACTCGTCCCAGGTCTTCGGAATTTCGACGCCTGCCTTTTCGAAGGTCGTCGCGTTAAAGAAGAAGACACGACCCGTCGTCGAGACGGATAGCCCCTGCAGGACCCCATTCATCGAACCGGCCGCGAGATCGCCTTCCGTCCAGTTGGACAGGTCGATTGCCTTCAGCGTGCGAAGGTCGGCGAACCCCTCGCCATTCTTGGAAAACAGCGGCAGCCACGGCCAGTTGACCTGAACGATATCAGCTTCGGTCCTGCCGGCCATTTGCGTCGTCAGTTTTTCGAGGTAGCCGTCGAAGCCGGTGAACTCGCCCTTGACCGTGTGGCCGTATTTCTGGCCGCAGGCAGCTGTCGCCTTTTGAGTGGCTACGTGACGACTATCACCGCCCCACCACGCCATGCGCAGTTCGGCGGCGCCAGCGGTGGCACCGAACGTGAGCGCGCCATAGGCGACGCCGGTCAATGCAAGCAAGGTTTTCGCAGTCTTCATGGTTCTCCTCCTTCTTGGTGTATGGCCCAACGCCGCCTCCTCAAAGCGACACGTTGCGACCGTCAGTCTTGTCGAAAATGTGCAATCGTTCCGGATCGGGACGAAGGCGGATGATCTCCGACCCTCCCAGTGCCTCGAACTCGGCTGCGCCGACGACGCTCACCACCTTGCGACCCTCGAGATCAGCGTGGAGATAGACCTCGTGCCCCATGAACTCAGCATTGGTGAGCTTCGCGGTGAGCGCCGGCCCATCCGCCGCCAGCGATAGATGCTGTGGTCGGGTCCCGATCACGGCTTCTGTCGGGCGGGCCGAAAGTCGACCTTCAAGGTGTGGTCCGAGCGGCAAGGTTTGGCTGCCGATTGAAAAGGAAGATCCGTCGAGCCGGGCGTCGACGAGGTTCATTTCCGGACTGCCGATGAAGCCGGCCACGAACAGGTTCGCCGGGCGATCGTAGAGTTCCTTGGGCGTGGCCACCTGCATGATGTGACCCGCCTGCATTACGCATATGCGATCCCCCATCGTCATGGCCTCGGTCTGATCATGCGTCACGTAGATGACCGTCGACGACAAGCCCTCCGCTTTGAGCTGGCGATGCAGGTCGGTTATGCGGACGCGCATCGAGGCTCGCAACTTGGCGTCGAGATTGGATAGTGGCTCATCGAACAGGAAGACGCCCGGCTTCTTGATGAGCGCGCGACCGAGAGCCACGCGCTGGGCCTGACCGCCTGAAAGCTGCTTGGGAAGGCGGTCGAGAAGCGGCTCGATTTCGAGGATCTCGGCCACCTGCTTAATCGCGGCCTCGATCTCCGCCTTCGGCTTGCCGGCGATCTTGAGCCCGAAGGCCAGGTTTCCGCGAACCTTCATATGAGGGTAAAGAGCGTAGTTCTGGAAGACCATGGCAATTGAGCGCTTGCCCGGCGGCAGATCGTTGACGCGCCGGTCCCCAATGAGGACTTCCCCGCCGGAAATCTCCTCGAGCCCCGCCACCATGCGCAGCGTCGTCGATTTGGCGCAGCCCGACGGGCCGACGAAAACCATGAACTCGCCGTCGTTGATGTCGAGATTGATGCCATGGACCGCCTTGAAGGCGTTGCCATAGACCTTTTCGAGATTTTTCAGTTGAACCTTAGCCATGTTCAGCCCTTGATCCCCCCGGAGGAGATCCCTTCAATGAAGTAACGTTGCGCAGCAAAGAACACGATCAGAGCAGGGGCGATCGTGAGCACCGACATCGCGAGGATGCGGTTCCATTCGAAAGCTTCGGTCGTGTCGATCGAAAGCTTGAGGGCGAGGCTGACCGGATACTTGTCCACCGAGGACAGATAGATCAGCGGCCCGAGGAAATCGTTCATGGTCCACATGAACTGGAACAGGCACACCGAAATCAGTGCCGGGGCGAGCATCGGGACCACGATATAGATCAGCGTCTGGATGCTATTGGCACCATCCACCCGTGCCGCCTCCTCCATGTCTGTTGGCAATGAGCGCAGGAATTGCACCAACATGAAAACGAAGAAGGCGTCGCCAGCGAGCGCTGACGGCACCCAGAGCGGCAGAAAACTGTCGAGCCAGCCAAGATCACGGAACAGGATATATTGAGGAATGCGGGTGACGACATTGGGCAACAGCAGGATTGCAATGACCGAGCCGAAAAGGATCTTCTTGAATGGGAAATCGAACCGGGCGAACGCATAGGCCGCCAGCGTGCAGGAGATGGCCGTCCCGATCACCTTTGGCAGGATGATCAGGAAGGAATTCCAGAAGAACCGGCCGAACGTATAGGGTGTCGATGTCTGCCAGCCCTTGATGTAACCTTCGGCAGTCGGGTTCTCCGGCAGGAAGCCTGCACCTGCGAAGATTTCGGAATTTGTCTTTAAGCTCGCTCCAACCAGCCAGATGAGCGGATAGAGCATGACGAAGCCGACTGCGAAGAGCAGAACATAGCGGACCGCCGTCGAGACGAGACGGAGCCTTGCCCTGCGAGCGGCCTGGAGATCGTTGAAGGTTGCGAGATCGGTCATTTGCGGTCAGCTCCTCTTGTCGCCTGCGTAAAAGACCCATTTCTTCGATGACCAGAAGGCAACGAGGGTCAGGGCGGTGACGATGGTGAAGAGCACCCATGCTATGGCCGAGGCATAGCCCATGTTGAACTTCTTGAAGGCCTCGTCGTAGATGTAGAGCGGCAGCAGATACGTCGCCTTCAGCGGACCACCCTGTGTGATGATGTAAGGTCCGTTGAACTCCTGGAATGCTTGAACCATCTGCATGATGAGGTTGAAGAAAATGACCGGGGTCAGCAGTGGCAACGTGATGAAGAAGAAGGTGCGCACCTTGCCCGCGCCGTCGATGGCTGCTGCCTCGTAAAGCGACTTGTCAATCGACTGCAGAGCGGCGAGGAAAATCACCATGGCTGATCCGAACTGCCAGCATCGCAATAGCGTGATGGTGAACAGCGCGTTCGTCGGATCACCAAACCAGTCAACCGGAGAAAAACCGACCGTCGTCAGCGCCATGTTGGCAAGCCCCTCCGTGGCGAAGATGTAGCGCCACAAAACGGCAATGGCGATTGAGCCGCCGAGGATGGAGGGAACGTAGAAGGCGGTTCGGAAGAGACCGATGAACATCAGCTTGTAGTTTAGGATCGCGGCGATGAAGAGCGCGAAGGCAAGCTTCAACGGTACCGTCAGGAACACATAAAGCAGCGTGACGTTCAGCGACTTCGTGAAGGTGCGATCGCGAGTGAAGAGCCGTTCGTAATTGGCAATCCCTGTCCACCGAGGTTCGCTCATAAGGTCATAGCTGGTGAAGCTCAGGTACAGCGACCCGATGAAAGGGATCGCCGTGAAGACCAGAAGGCCGATGATATACGGGGCGAGATAGCCCAGCCCCATAAGGCGCTGCATCTTCATGACATCCCTCCCGGGCAGCCCTTGAGCGCAGCCTGCATAGATGCAATTTTGTACAAATCTGGCTCCCAATTCGGTGCAGGAAGAATGGGCGGAATGCCACGTTTCTATACCACGAACCGATCTCCTCCCCAGAAGACACGGTTTATTCGGTGACATTGGGCTATTTTCAGATCAGAATGAATTCACAAAGGGAAGGAAAAAGATGGACGAAATCGAAGGTGGTATTCTATCGGCGATTCCCGCCGCGGCGTTGACGCTCAACCTGACGCGCGCGGCGATCCGCATGGAGCATTCGCAAACCTGGCGGATCGACAAATCCAATCCGGTCGACGATCTCGTCATCTGCCTTGAGGGCCGCGGTCATTATCTGATCGACGGCGAACCACGCGTGATGGAGCGGGGCGACGCCATGCTGATCAGCGGCGGCCAACACTTCATCGGCTGGAATGAAGGGCGCGAAACCTATATAGGCGTGGCGCAGCACTTTACGCTCGACATCTATGGTCGTCACAATCTCATCGAGCAGATGCAACTCAGGCCCAAACTGCAACTGAGCCGCTGGCCGTTTCTGGAACCGATTGCCCGTCACTACCGTCAGAGCGCGCCCCCTTCCTCGGTATCGCTCGGCCAGCACCATCTTTTCATGGTCCTTCTCATCGCCTTCATCGAGGATGCGTTTCTCGGGTGGCGCGACCACGCGACCTACCAGCCGGAGGGCGCGGATGCGATTGACCTTGCGGTGATGAAGGCAGCAACGATGATCTCGGCCAATCCGCTTGAAACCGACATCGCCATGAGGGCGGTCGATGCCGCACCCTACAACTACGATTATTTTCTGCGCGAATTCCAGAAGCGCGTCGGCCGCACGCCACGCAAATACCAGGAGCTCAAGCGAATGGAGCGCGCGATGCATTTTCTGGAAGGAGGGCTTTCGGTTGCGGCAGCGGCTGCGGAGGTCGGCTATGCAGACCCCTATTACTTCTCGCGCATGTTCAAGCGCACACTTGGGCTCAGCCCCCGCGACCACCTGAACAAGGTTCATCAGAGCCGGCATGGCGACTTGATGCAACTCGACGAACCGGAGCAGGAAATACGCCTTGCAACCGCCCGCACGATCGAGAAGCGATAAACGGACGATCGAAATTATGAAGCTAGCGGGCCAGGACCCCTTAGATCCATCGGAGTCAGCCTAGTTCACGGCCACGCTGCGTCTAAAGCGCCGCTTTGCAAACGCGGTACGCGTGCTGGAAGACTGCGCTCGTTCGTTTCACGATTGGAGCATCTTGAATTCGACGAGGGCATCACGATTGATCTCGATCCCGAGACCTGGACCATCTGGAATAGTGACGACGCCATTGACCGCCTCCAGTGGTGTCTTAAGCACCGCCTGCCGGAATGGATTCTCCGTTCGGTCGAATTCCAGGATCGGCTCGATCGGATTGGCGCGGACCGGATCGGGCACCATCGTTGCCATGAATTGCAGTGCCGCGGCGATCTGCACGCCTGTCCCCCAGACATGTGGCACGACGCGGATACCATGAAGTGTCGCCAGGCTTGCGATCTTCTGCGCTTCGGAAAAGCCGCCGCAGCCGCAGAGATCGGGCTGGAGAATGTCGACCGCACGGGCCTCCAGCGCCTGCCACATGCCGAACCTTGTATGCCAGGTCTCGCCACCCGCAACGGGGATCGGCTGACATGTGCGAACCTCCAGGTAGGCCGACAGCTGTTCGGGCACCACCGGCTCCTCGAACCAGTCGATATCATACTCCGCTGCTGCTTTGCCGAGCCGGATCGCTTCGGTGACGGTGTAACCGTGATTGGCGTCGATCATCAGGCGCATTTCGGAGCCTATCGCCTCGCGAACAGCGCGGATGACGCGCAGATCCTCGTCGACGCCGAAACCAATTTTAATCTTGCAGGCGTGGAACCCCTGTGTGCGGCGCTCCGCCATTTCGTTGGCGTTGTCGGCAACCCGATCGACGCCGTCACGCTTGAAGCTACCCGTGGCATAGGCGCGCACGCTTTGCCGCCAGCGTCCACCAAGCAGCATGGAGATCGAGGCGCCGTAGTGCTTGCCTTTGATGTCCCACAACGCGATGTCGATGCCCGACAGTGCGGTGACGGTGAGACCACGCTGTCCCTGATCGCGCAGTGCATTGTAGAGCACGGCCCAGATTTTCTCGGTTGAGCGCGGGTCCTGACCGATAAGCCAGGGCGAAAAGGCTGCGACCACCGCCGCGTTGGGTTTTGCCGGACCGAGACATTCGCCCCAGCCGATCGTTCCATCATCGCATTCTATCTCCACCAGGACATGAGCACGGCGGTCAAAGCGCATCGAGGCGCTTTCGAACGGCGTGTCGAGCCGGTGTTCCAAGAGATGCGTGCGAACGGCGGTGATCTTCATGCATTCCTCCGGAAGTCGCGGTATCAGACCTTGCGTTTGTGCCCGCCGATGAGCTTGTCGAGCATGCCCAGTTCCTCATCCGTCAGGTCCACCAGCGGCGCGCGCACCGGTCCCGCGTCGAAGCCCTGTAGCCGCACGCCGGCCTTGATCGCCGAGACGGCGTAGCCCTTCACCCGGTTGCGGATCGCCATGAACGGATAGAAGAAATCCACCAGGATGCGCTCGCAAGTAGAGCGGTCGCCGGCGCGCAGTGCCACGTAGAACTCGTTGGCAAGGCCCGGTACGAAGTTGAACACGGCGGATGAATAGGTGGTGACGCCGGCGCCGAGATAGGCTTCGGCAAAAAGCTCGGCCGTGGGCATGCCGCCCAGATACATCAGGCGATCGCCCATCTTTGCGGTAACCTGGCGCAGAAGCCCGATGTCACCCGTGCCGTCCTTGAAGCCGATCAGGTTCGGGCATTCGTCGCACAGCCGGGCAAGCGTATCGGCCTGCAGCACCGAATTGTCACGGTTATAGACCATGACGCCGATACCGACCGACTGGCAGACTTTCTTAATGTGGGCATAGAGCCCTTCCTGAGGCGCATCGATAAGATAGTGCGGCAGTAGCAGGATGCCGTCGGCCCCAACCTTCTCGACCGATCGGGCGATATCGACAGCGATTTCGGTGCCGTAGCCACAACCCGACACGATGGCGGTTTCGCCTGCAGCCTCCTTGGCGGATGCGACGATGCCTGGGATTTCATCTGGCCGCAACGAGAAGAACTCCCCCGTGCCACCGGCTGCGAAAAGCACCGGGGCCTTGTAACCCGCGAGCCACTCGACATGCGCCTTGTAGCTTTCTGGCGCAAAGCGGCCTTGCGCATCGAAATGCGTGACCGGGAAGGAAAGAAGGCCGGAGCCAAGAGCAACCTTGATTTGTTCGGGGGTCATTTCAGTATTCCTCTGTGCATTCAACTGACCGTAGCCATAGCTAGACATCATACATATGTCAATAAGTCATCATACAAGTTAAATGACAAATTGCCACGAGCCGTCGATTAACGCGCCAACCAGCCACCGTCGACATTGAGGACCGCACCGTGGACGTAATTCGCCGCTGGCGAGGAGAGGAAGACCACCGCCCCTGCGATGTCCTCGGGGCGACCCCAACGATTGGCAGGGATGCGATCGAGGATTGCCTTGTTGCGCGCGGCATCGGCGCGTAGCGCCTCGGTATTGTTGGTCTCGATGTAGCCGGGGGCAACTGCGTTGACATTGATGCCCTTCGCCGCCCATTCGTTGGCAAGCAATTTGGTGAGACCGGCGACGCCGTGTTTTGCGGCCGTGTAGGAGGGAACGCGGATACCGCCCTGGAAGGAAAGAAGCGAAGCGATATTGACCACGTTTCCAGACCGCTCCTTGGCCAACAACTCCTTTGCGAACGCCTGGGTCGTGAAAAACAATGCCTTCAGGTTCACATCGACGACCGCGTCCCAGTCCTCCTCGGTGAAATCCACCGCATCCGCCCGTCGGATGATGCCGGCGTTGTTGACGAGGATATCGATGTCCCGGCCGACAAATATGTCTCGTGCCGCCATGGGATCCTTGAAGTCGAGCTGCATGCCACTCGCCTTGCCGCCGGCCCTGCCGATCAAATCCAGAGTTTCGTCGGGCGAGCGGCGGGCCGCGCAGATCACCTCGGCGCCTGCGGCAGCAAGTCCTGCCGCAATCGCTTGACCAAGTCCGGTATTCGATCCCGTGACAAGAGCTTTACGCCCTTGAAGTGAAAAGGAATTTATCATTTCAGATCCTCCGGTTGGATGAAGTCCATGTCGGTGTAGTCGACGTTGTCGCCAGCCATGGCCCAGATGAATGTGTAGGAGCCGATGCCCGCGCCGGAGTGGATGGACCAGGGTGGGGAAAGCGCGCCTTGCTCATTCGAGATGAACAGGTGGCGGGTCTCCTGGGGCTCGCCCATCAGGTGAAGCACCCGGGATTTTTCATCCATACCAAAATAGAGATAGGCCTCCATGCGACGGTCATGGATATGCGAAGGGATGGTGTTCCAGACGGAACCGTCCTCCAACGTGGTATAGCCGAGCACCAGTTGGCAGCTTTCCATCACGAGCGGATGGATGAACTGATTGATGGTGCGCTTGTTGGAGGTTTCCGATGCGCCCATCTTCACTTCCTTGCTTTCGGCGGCCGTGATGAGGCGCGCCGGCAGGCTGCGATGGGCCGGGCAGGACGTGATATAGAACCGGCCCTTGCCAGCAAAGGTGACCGCCCCCGATCCGGCACCGAGATAAAGCACATCGCCCCGGTTCAAGGTATAGGTCTGCCCGCCGGCGGCAACAGTACCGGTCTCGCCAATGTTGACGATGCCCATTTCACGGCGATCGAGAAACAGCGGGGTCTTCGTTTCCTCCACCTTGTCAAGCGTCAGGGGCGCATCACCCGGCACCGCTCCACCGATCACGAAACGATCGTAGTGGGTGTAGACCAGTCGGATCTCTCCGGCCCTGAACATATCCTGGGCCAAGAAATGCTTTCGAAGTCCGGATGTATCGAGTGTTTTGGCGTATTCCGGGTTGACCGCCTGCCTTGTTTCAACAGTCAGCATAAATTCCTCCTTCAAGTTGTCGACAACATATAATATGTGTTACCGTTATTGTATGATATGTCATCGGAGGTCAAGGTGCCCGCAGGAATGACGCGAGACCGAATGTGGTTTCGAGTGAAACGATGGCAGCTTTTTCGGGCACGAAGACCGCTAGAAGGTTGAGGCTCTGCCGGTTCACGCCATTGGCAGGTCGAAATGGCTGCGGTGCCGTGCCTGGCAATGCGGCAATGCGCAAAGGAATACCCCAAATGAGACGCCTTTTGATCACCGGCGCGGCGGGCCAGCTGGGCCGGGTCATGCGCAAACGGCTTGCGCCTCTCGCCGATACAATTCGCCTTGCGGATCTTGCTCGGCTTGACCCGCCCGAGCGCGATGAGGAGTGCATGTCCTGCGATCTTTCTGACGCAGCAGCAGTCCATGAGATGGTCGCCGGCTGCGACGGCATCGTCCACCTTGGCGGCGTTTCCGTCGAACGGCCCTTCGACCAGATCCTTGCCGGCAATATTGTCGGCCTTTACAATCTTTATGAAGCTGCACGCTCTCACGGTCAGCCCCGCATCGTCTTTGCGAGTTCCAACCACACGATCGGCTACTATCCGCAGACCGAGCGGCTCGGGCCAGACGCCCCATACCGCCCGGACGGACTCTATGGGGTCTCCAAATGCTTCGGCGAGGCCCTCGCTCGCCTGTACTTCGACAAATTTGGCCAAGAAACCGCCCTGGTACGCATCGGCTCCTGTACGCTCGAGCCAACGAACTATCGAATGCTGTCGACCTTTCTCTCTCACGACGATTTCGCTTCGATGATCGAGGCAATTTTCCGCGTGTCGACCCTTGGCTGCCCGGTCATCTGGGGCAGCTCGGCCAACGACGCCGGCTGGTGGGACAACTCGCATCTTGGCTGGCTGGGCTGGAAGCCCAAAGACAATGCCGAGGCCCATCGCACCCACATTGAGGCCCTCACCCCGAGGCCCGACCCGAGCGACCCGACGACACGTTTCCAGGGCGGCGACTTCGTAAACAATCCGATATTCAAGGAGTAAGAAATGACCTATGAGCCACATGGCAAACACCTGATCGCCGGCGAATGGCGCGCAGCGCAGATCAAATTCCGCAGCGAGCCCGCCCACGGCGATGCCTTTGACTTTTCCGTCGGCACCGTCGAACTGGTCAACACGGCGGCCGAATCCGCCGAGGAAGCCTTCTGGTCCTACGGTTATTCGTCCCGCGAGACGCGCGCTGCCCTCCTCGACACCATTGCCGACGAAATCGAGGTCCGTGGGACCAAGATCACTGAGATCGGCGCCTCGGAAACCGGCTTGCCCGCCGCCCGCCTCGAAGGCGAGCGCGGCCGCACCACGGGTCAGCTGCGCCTCTTCGCTTCCCACATCCGCAAGGGCGAACATCTGGACAGGCGCCATGACGAGGCGCTGCCGAACCGCACCCCCCTGCCCCGACCGGATATTCGTTTGATGCAGCGCCCAATCGGCCCGGTCGCCGTGTTCGGCGCTTCCAACTTCCCGCTTGCCTTCTCGACGATGGGCGGCGACACCGCCTCTGCGCTTGCCGCCGGGTGTCCGGTCATCGTCAAGGGTCACTCCGCCCATCCCGGCACAAGTGAGATTGTGGCGGAAGCCGCCGATGCCGCCATCAGGAGACTTGGCCTCCACCCGGGCGTCTTCTCTTTGATCCAAGGCGGTCGTCGCGATGTCGGCACCGCACTCGTCACGCATCCGCTCGTCAAAGCGGTCGGCTTTACCGGTTCGCTTGCCGGCGGTCGCGCGCTCTTCGATCTCTGCGTCTCACGTCCCGAACCCATTCCCTTCTTCGGCGAACTGGGCTCGGTGAACCCGATGTTCATCCTGCCGGAAGCGCTGAAAGCCCGCGGCGCGGAAATCGCAAAAGGGTGGGCGAGTTCGCTGACGATCGGCGCCGGGCAATTCTGCACCAATCCGGGCATCGCCATTATCCTTTCCGATCAGGCCGACGCGTTCGCCGAAGCGACCCGTTCCGCGCTCTCAGGGGTCGGTCCGCAGGTGATGCTGACTGACGGCATGGCCAAAGCCTATCGCGAGGGAAGCATGCGCATCGCTGCCGGCGCCGGTGTGCGCGAGGTCTTGACCACCACCTGCGACCAGCGCGACGCCACACCCTTCCTCTTCCGCGTTTCCGCCGAGGACTGGCTCTCCAACCATCTACTTTCCGAAGAAGTGTTCGGTCCGCTCGGCCTTATTGTGACGGTCGAGACTATCGAGGAGATGATTGCCGTAGCAAAGAGCTTCAATGGCCAGCTTACCGCCACGTTGCATCTTGATGCGGGCGACACTCAAGTTGCACGCAGCCTGTTGGCGATCCTGGAGCGCAAGGCGGGTCGTGTTCTGGCAAATGGTTACCCGACCGGGGTCGAAGTCTGCGATGCCATGGTCCACGGCGGCCCCTATCCGGCATCCACAAACTTCGGCGCAACGTCCGTTGGAACCCTTTCCATCCGAAGGTTCCTCAGGCCCGTCTGCTACCAGAACCTGCCTGAGGAGCTGCAGCCGGACGACCTCAAATCGATCTAGGCACGGATTGCGCCGTTGTGGGGCAATGGCGTATCCACAATCAACGGCGGATTCCCGCCTTATTCACCGAATGGCGGCACGCATGACGAAAGTGACCACCCACGAACCGGCTCCGCTGCCAACCACGACGCTGGTGGTCAAGGTTGCAGACGCGCTTCGCGCACGCATGTCCAAGGGTCATCACAAGCCGGGTGATCGGCTGCCCTCCGAGGCCCAACTGACGCAGGAATTCGGTGTGAGCCGCACGGTCGTGCGCGAGGCAATTGCAGCACTACGTTCTGACGGACTGGTGGAGCCACGCCAAGGAGCGGGCGTCTTTGTTCTCGCTCCAACGCTTGCCACCCGCCGTCCGTTTCAAAATGTCGATCTGGCGCGCGTATCTTCGCTGATCGAGATGCTCGAACTTCGCACCGCCGTAGAAGGAGATGCTGCAGCCCTTGCGGCGCTTCGCCGCTCGCCCGGGCAGGAGGAAAAGATCATCGAGGCCTTCGATGCTTTCCGCACGAGTTCCGCGGAAGGCCGACCGAGCGCAGAGGCCGATTTTGCCTTCCACCTCGCGATTGCTCAGGCCACCAACAACCCGCGCTTCGCAGAATTCCTGCAGATGCTCGGTCCGACGCTTATTCCGCGCCGGGCGGTGACCGAGAACGGTGAGGAGACGACGCTGCCCTTGGTCGATATCGAGCGGCTCGTGGACGAACATGAAGCGATCCTCGTCGCCATTCAAAATGGCGACGAGACACAGGCCCGCTCAGCCATGCGCGCTCACCTGAAGAACAGTCAGGCGCGGTACCGCGCCATGCTACGAGTGCTTCGCTGAGGTACAGGTTTAGACAGCCTGCCCTTGCATTCGGACAGATAACCGATAACATGCCAGACAGGTTCAATGCAGGTGAAGCAGCAATGGAAGCCCAAAACAATCACGCGAGAGGCACGTCGCTGGCGGCAAAGATCAGCGCCGATCTGCGTCGCGACCTGACCGAAGGCGTCTTCCAGCCCGGCGACCGGCTTCCGAGCGAAAGTGCGCTCACACGCGAATATTCCGTGAGCCGCACCGTAGTGCGCGAAGCAATTGCAATCCTTCGCGCCGACGGCCTGGTGGAAGCGCGCAAGGGCGCCGGCATCTTCGCGCTGCAGACGCTCGAAGACAAGAAACAACCATTCAAGGACCTGACCACCGAGCGCATTTCCTCGGTCATAGAGCTTTTGGAGCTTAGGACAGTCTTTGAGGTGGAGTCCGCCGGGCTTGCGGCCTCGCGCCGTTCTGCTGCACAGATCGAGGCGATCCTCGAGGCCCATCACCACGTTGGCGAATGCCTCGCCACCGGGAGCCCCACCCGTGACGCCGATTTCGAACTGCATCTCGCCATCGCGGAGGCTACGCAGAACCGTCGCTTTCCCGAATTCCTGCAGCTCATCCGGTCCGGCATCATTCCTCGAGGCGAACTGCAAGGCTCCGCTCCCGGCTCGCGCCCGAAGGACTATAACCTTCACCTTCAGGAAGAGCACGGCCTGATCGTGGATGCCATTATCGAAGGCAATAGCGACACTGCGCGCGAGCGCATGCGCGCCCATCTTCGCGGCAGCCTGGATCGCTACAAGGTATTGCTGCGCTCGCGCACACTGGCCCCCGAAGAGGTCAACCTGTCTTAGCTTGTCATACAGCCTGCAATGCATGTATGTTGGAGATGTCGTACATCATCAACGAGGCATCCATGACCCTTCCCACCTATCCCGCGATCTCGACCGATACTGGCGTTACCCGGCAAGTTCTTTCGCACTCACCGGAGATCATGGTCGTATCTTTCCGCTTCGAAAGCGGCGCTAGCGGCCGACTACATAGCCATCCGCACGTTCAATCCACCTACGTCTCGCGTGGCCGTTTCCGCTTTTTCCGTGACGGCGAAGCCCATGAATTGAAGGCCGGCGATAGTCTCGTCATCCCCTCAAACACTGAGCATGGGTGCCAATGCCTGGAGACCGGCGAACTTATTGACTGCTTCACACCCCGCCGAGACGACTTCCTGTGAGCAGATTAGCTTGACAGTACCCATAACCTGTGACAGATTTCCTTAAGTTGTCATACAGGACGGGAGCCTGTACCGCCTCACCTTCCGGCGGATGACAAACGGAGGATTCATGTCTTTACGTCGCATACGCTTCTACGGAGCGGCCGGGCAGATCGGGACCATTGCGGTCACGCTTCTCGGCCTGCTTCTCCTGACTTTTTTCATTGGCCGGCTCATGCCCGCTGATCCGGTGCGGGCCATAGTCGGAGAAGATGCGACCCGCGAGACCTATGAACAGGTCTACAACGCGCTCGGCCTGGACCGTCCTCTTTGGGAACAGTTCATATATTACCTAGGCGATGTCTTCACCGGCAATTTCGGTACCTCTATTCGCACCGGTCAGCCGGTCATACAGGACATCCTTCATGTCATGCCGGCGACGATCGAACTGGCCACTTTCGCAATCCTTATTGGAGCAGGCCTGGGTGTGCCGCTTGGCGTCTTTGCCGCCGTCAACAAGGATCGTTGGCCGGATCATGTGGTGCGTGTCTTCAGCCTTTTCGGCCATTCGATGCCGATCTTCTGGACAGGTATGATTGCGCTCATCGTCTTTTACGCCCATCTCGGGCTGGTCGGCGGCAGCGGGCGGATGGACCAGTTCTACATCGGTCTCGTCGAAGAGCGTACCGGCTTTCTCTTGATCGACAGCCTGATCGCCGGCGAGATGGACGTCTTCTGGTCCGCGGTGAACCACATCATCCTGCCAGCGGCGCTACTTGGCTATTCCTCCTCCGCCTACATCACCCGCATGACCCGCAGTTTCATGCTCGATCAACTCGGGCAGGAATATGTGACGACCGCGAGAGTGAAGGGGCTTTCGCGCAATCAGACGATCTGGCAGCACGCCTTCGTCAATATCCGGGTGCAGCTCGTCACCATCATCGCGCTCGCCTACGGTTCACTGCTCGAAGGAGCGGTCCTTATCGAGACCGTCTTTGCCTGGCCGGGCTTTGGTCAGTATCTCACCAACAATCTCATCACCGGCGACATGAATGCCGTCATGACCTGCGTATTGATCGTCGGCGTCATCTTCATCGGGCTCAATCTACTGTCCGACGTTCTCTACCGCATCTTCGATCCAAGGACACGCTGATGTCTACCCGCACCGAACCTACGTTCCGCCTGCCGGCTCCGTTGCACGCATTGAAGAACATCGTGCTGTTCCTTTTGAAAAGCCCGACCTCGACATTCGGCCTCGCCGTCCTGGTGCTGCTCATTCTGGTAGCTGCCTTTGCACCTTTGATCGCCACCCACGACCCTTATGTGCAGGATCTTGCCAAAACGCTGCAGCCGCCGGGCAACGGGCATGTCTTCGGTACCGACGAGCTTGGCCGCGACATTTTCAGCCGCCTTGTCTGGGGTGCCCGCATCACGCTGACAATCATCTTCCTCGTGTCGATCGTCGTCGGCCCCATCGGCCTCATCATCGGTACGACCGCCGGCTATCTCGGTGGCAAGATCGATACGGTGATGATGCGCATCACCGACATTTTCCTGTCGTTTCCGAGCCTCATTCTCTCGCTCGCCTTCGTCGCGGCGCTAGGCCCAAGCCTCAACAACGCAATTGTCGCCATCGCGCTGACCTCCTGGCCACCGATCGCTCGGCTTGCCCGCGCCGAGGCAATGACGTTCCGCAAGGCAGATTACATTTCTGCCGCAAGACTTCAGGGGGCATCGCCGGCGCGCATCATCTTCAAGTCGATCATGCCCATGTGCTTGCCTTCGGTCCTCATCCGTCTGACCCTCAACATGGCGACCGTCATCCTCACGGCTGCCGGCCTCGGTTTCCTCGGCCTCGGCGCCCAGCCGCCGCTGCCCGAATGGGGCGCGATGATCGCAACCGGCCGCCGGTACATGCTGGACAGTTGGTGGCTCGTCACCTTCCCGGGCATCTCGATCCTGTCTGTCAGCCTCGCATTCAACCTGCTCGGCGATGGATTGCGCGATGCGCTCGATCCCAAGCAGATAAATCGGAGGTAGCCCCGTGGAAAAATCCATACTCGAGGTCGAAAATCTCCGCATTCGCTATGGCGGCGCGCCGGCAGAGGCCGTGCGTGGGGTTTCCTTCACGCTTGGCCGGGAACGGTTGGGGATCGTCGGAGAATCCGGTTCAGGCAAGTCCACGGTTGGACGCGCTCTTTTGCGTCTTCTGCCCGGCGCGACAATCACGGCCGACACGTTGCGCTTTGGGAACCTCGACCTCCTGACGCTCTCCGAAAAAGAGATGCTGAAGGTTCGTGGCCGGCGGATGTCAATGATCCTCCAGGATCCCAAATTCTCGCTCAACCCGATCCGGCGTGTTGGCGACCAGGTGGCAGAGACCTATCTGCGCCACTTCAGATGCTCGAAGGCAGAGGCCCGTGACAAGGCGCTCACCATGCTGGAAGCCGTCAAGATTCGTGACCCGAAGCGGGTCTATGATCAATACCCGCATGAAATATCCGGCGGCATGGGTCAGCGTGTGATGATCGCGATGATGCTTTTGGCAGACCCAGATCTTGTCATCGCCGACGAACCCACCTCCGCGCTCGACGTTACCGTCCGGCTTCAAGTGTTGAATATCCTCGACGGCCTCGTGCGCGACCGAGGCATTGGCCTCATCATGATCAGTCACGACCTGAACCTTGTGCGCAATTTCTGCGACCGCGTTCTCATCATGTATGCCGGTCGCGTGGTTGAAACACTCGCCGCCCGCGACCTCGACAGGGCCGAACACCCCTATACCCGCGGCCTGTTGGCAGCCCAACCAAGGATCGGTGGCGGGCGTGCACCTCTCGCCGTGCTCGACCGCCAACCCGAATGGCTGGAGGAGAAAGCCTGATGTCCGTTTCCGTCGAAACCCGCGATGTGTCCATCACCTTCGGCGCTGGACCAACCGCCACCAAAGTCTTGCCGAGTGTCAGTTTCTCGGTAAGCCCGGGCGAGTGCTTCGGCCTCGTCGGAGAAAGCGGCTCGGGCAAATCCACCGTGTTGCGCTGCGTCTCCATGCTGACCGATATCTGGACGGGCGACATCCTCATCGGCGGCAAGCCTGTGCGCGAGATGCCGCTTATCGAGCGCTGCCGCACGCTGCAGATGGTGTTTCAGGATCCGTACGGCTCGCTGCATCCGCGCCAGTCGGTACGCACCGTGCTCAGCGAGCCACTCGTCATTCACAAGCTCGGCGATCGCGAGGATCGCATGCGCAAGGCCATTGCCGATGTCGGCCTGCCCGTTTCCTTCCTCGACCGCTTTCCACACCAGCTCTCCGGTGGCCAGCGGCAGCGGGTGGCGATTGCCCGCGCGCTCATCCTGGAGCCCTCTTTGTTGCTACTGGACGAACCCACGTCGGCGCTCGATGTCTCCGTCCAGGCGGAAATCCTGAACCTGCTGCAGCGCCTGCGCGAGGAACGCGGTTTCACCTACATCATGGTCACGCACGATCTCGCGGTGGTCGACCACATGTGCGATCGTTTTGCTGTCATGCTCCACGGAGAGATCACCGAGGTGCTTCCACGCGATGCGATCCCCGGAAACGGAGCGACCCACCCCTATGCCCGAGAACTCATCGGCGCCTCACTCGAATACGAAAGCGCGCACTGAGCTCGACTAATTGAAGCTCGGGCACTCCGTCTGAAATTGCCCTCGACGTGCCAGCTCCCCGGTCACGCGAAAGCGGCATAAGCAAGCCCAGAGCGCTGCCGATCGGCAGCAGCCCAATTCTTCACATGACAACCCACAACGGCCCGTGGCTTAGCGCAAGCCGTGGGCAATACAGGCCGACGGGATGAGATGCCAGCGCGTGAAGCTCCGTGGCATCCACGCGCCACAAGCAGTCACGGCAGCAGGCCCTGGTCAAAATCAAACGTCAGGACACTCACCGAGCATGGAATGGCGGGTTGTTCGCCATCACTCCTTCGTTGGTTCCCAGAGCTCGATCGGATTGCCCTCGGGATCGTGGATCCGGGCAAAGCGACCGACTTCCGAGTTCCACTCGGCTCGCGTTTCCACCGCGATCCCGCTCGCCGTGAGGTTTGAAATGAGCCCTTCCAGATCATCTACCCTGAAATTGATCATCCATTGTTGTTCTCTTCGTCCCAAATAGTCGGTGTTCTCAGAGAAGGGCCCAAAAATTGTCATTCCTGCCTCTTGCTGCCACACGGACTTGTGCAGGTCATCAACACCAATACCATTCGGCCAGCCCAGCCGGGTCCGCTGCCCTGAAGAACACACCGCCTATTCCAACGACCTTTGGCATGAGCCCCCCTTGGCTTGAGACAGGACAATGCCGGCGAAGGGGCTCACCTGCAACCTAAAGGTCAAGCTCGACGTGACGTCCGCAAGGTTGCAGAACATCGGTTACCTTTTAGTACTGCTGAGTCTGGAACATCGCCTCGGATGGAAAAGCGTGTCCTGGCGTCATTGCTTGCCGATGGATGTCGGGCGGCTCCCGACAGGTAAAAAGGCGCCCCATCGGGCCACTCCGGCCCGTGGGAAAACCACTTGCATGGGGGAGATGCTTGTCCGTCGAGCAACGCCACACCTCTGGAGCCATTATGGGGCCAAACCTCATTGAAACGCGAGAAAGGCGCGTGCCAGCACGCGCCTTTTGGTTTTGGAGAATGAGACGGGTGGTGGTATCAGCGCTCCTTGGTCACGCCCTCGAAACGTGAAAGCCACGGACTGACGATCATACCCTTGACGTCGCTGCGATAGGCCGCAGTGTCGACAACTTCGGAGAAGGGCTGGATCGACATCACCGCCTCATCCATGTAGGCCTGCACGCCTTCATAGAGCTTGGCCTGCTTGGCGGGATCGCGCTCGACCAGTGCTTCCTCGATCAGCTTGTTCAGCTTCTCGTCGTAGAAGCTGGTGCGCCAGCTCTGGTAGTTGGTCAACTTCGCCTCGTCGGAATTGTCAGGATTGTAGGCGATGGAGCGCAGGTTGTTGTCCGGATGCGGCTGCTGACCGCCGCCGCCGCGGCCGACCAGCAATTCGAAGTTTCTCTCCCGCATTGCGCCGTAAATCTGGTCACCCGAACCGCTGATGAGCTCCGCCTGGATGCCGGCCTGGCCGAGCGTGTTCTGGATCGCCGTCGCCGCCTTCATGAACGGATCTTCGGACAGGACCCGCAGCGTGGTGCTGAAACCGTTCGGATAGCCGGCTTCGGCGAGCAACGCCTTTGCCTTTTCCACGTCCAACTTGTAGCCCTCGTCCGGAAGGGCGCCGAGCACGCCGGACGACAACGGACGCTGATGCAGCTTGCCGTAATAGGGCATGACCGCCTTGTCGAGGCCTTCATAGTCGATGAGGTAGCGCAGCGCCTCGCGGACCTTCTTGTTGGCAAAACGCTCATCCTTCATCGAAACGCTGAGGTAGTAGAAACCTGAACCCGGCGTCGATTCGATGACAATCGCCTTGTCGGCCTCCAGCGATTTGAGGTCCGGTGCCTGCAGAGAATAGGCGACGTCTATGTCGCCTTTTTCCAACAGCAGCCGCTGCGACTGGGATTCCGGCAAGTGGCGCATCAACACGCGCTTCATCGCGGCCTTTTCACCCCAATAGTCATCGTTGCGTGTGAGGATGATGTATTCGTTCGACTTCCACTGCGTCAGTGTAAAGGGACCTGAACCAGCGGAATTCAGCGTCAGCCAACCAGCACCGAGGTCGCCGTCCTTCTCGTTCTCGAGCGCGACCTTGCTGTCCAGAATGGAGCCAGGGCCATTCTGCGCAAGGATCATCAGCAACAGGTTCGGGTCGTCGGGCTTCTGCAGATGAATCACGAAGGTGTGGTCGTCTTCAGCGACCAACGCCTTGTCGGCATTCTCAAGCGTGAAGCCACGCGACTTGAGGAAAGATGACTGCGCCAGGTTGCGGGCAAGCAGCCGCTTCAGGCTCCAGGCGACGTCGCCGGCCGTGACAGGATTGCCCGAAGCAAATTTTGCATCGCCGCGCAGGTGGAAGCGGATCGACTTGCGATCCTCGGCGATCTCCCAGCGTTCGGCGAGGCGAGGCTGAACGCTACGGTCTTGCGGCGAAAGGACGACCAAAGTGTCATAGATGTTGTTGAGCACCTGTACGGTCTCGCGGCCGGTAATGGCAGCGGGATCCAGCGTCAGGATGTTGCTCATGGTCGTGGCGACGACCAATTGGTCGGCCGGTGTCTCGGCGAACACGCCAATCGGCGAGGCTGTGGTGAGCAGCACGCCGAGGGCGGCCGTTGCAAAAAAGTGTCTCATGCTTCCTCCTTTTGCGGCCGTCCATGCGGATTTCGGCCTACCAGTTTCATGATCCGCCTGCCTGCTCCTCCGCAGGTGTTGGGACGGATCAGCCAAGAATTGCGCCGACGGGCGCGGCGAGCGCCCGGCCAACGGCTGCGGTCGCCGCGGCTTCCAGATGCACACCATCGACCTGTGATCCACGGGCAACCGCGCCGGCATCGAAGAACGCGTGCCCGAGTTCGCAGGCGAGTTTGTGGTAAAGCGGGGCAAGCCGCTCGGATTCTGCTACGCTTCTGCCAGCCGCCGGGTGTCCATCTGGACCGGGCGAACAGGGTGGTGGCGCAACGATCAGAAGCTTCGGTTTCGCGCCACTCGGCTTGTACGGAAATGTGTCCACGATCTGCGCCAGGCGGCGCATGCCGGAAACCGCACCCTCCGCACGACCTCCGTGCACCGGCTTGATATCATTGGTCCCAAGCATGATGATCACGAGATCGAGCGGCATATGGCTGGCAAGCGCCACTTCCAACGCCTTGGCGCCATTGCGGCAAGCGGGCCCGGCATGATCGTCATAGCAGGTGGTGCGGCCACCGAGCCCTTCCGATATGATCGCCGCCGCGTCACCAAGTTCCCGGTCGAGAACCTCGGGCCAGCGGCCCTCGGGCGGATGACGCAGCCCAGTTGCAGGGTCCGCCCCCCAGGTCAGGCTGTCGCCAAAGGCGAGAACTGTCTTCATTGCCCAATCACCTCACTGTCATCGCGCGCGGTTGTTGTCGATGAAGTCGAAATCGATATCCTCGCCGAGCCCGGGGCGATCAGGCACGTGGACGTAGCCGTCCCCATCCATCGGGTCGGAAAGTGACTTCAGATAATCGTGGCCATCATCATATTCGAGGAACGGGTGCAGCAGGCCGCGTTCGTACCAGCGGCAGTTTTTGGTGGCGGCGACCACATGCAGGTTCATCGCAGTGTTGCCGTGCACCTCGCATTCCATGCCGAAAGCTTCAGCGAGATGCATGGTCTTGAGCGCAGGGGTTATGCCGCCGACGTCGTTGACGCCGGTGCGAAGTATGTCGCAGGCACCGGCCTTGATCCACTCGGCGCGATGCCAATGCTTGCCCGCGGCACTTTCCGGCCCGACCACAGGAATGTCGAGATTGTCGGCAAGCCACTTGTAGGAAGACAGCGACTGCTCGTCCATCGGCTCCTCGATCCAGTCGAAGCCGAGCTTTTCCAAGCCCCGCCCAAGTTCGAGCGCATCCGTACGGGAATACCAGTGGAAGGCGTCGATCATCAGACGGATATCCGGACCCACCGCTTCGCGCACGGCAGCACAGGCCTTGATATCCATCTTAACATCCGGCGCCCAACTGACCGGCGGCATCCAGGTGTGTAGTTTGATGCCCTTGTAGCCGCGCTTGACCAGCGTTTCGCCAAAACGGCCGTAATCGTCCGGCGTCGCCAGGCCGCCGTCCAGTTCATCGCCGCACATGATGGAGCCATAGGCCAGTACCTTGTCGCGGTAAGCGCCGATCAACTTGTATACAGGTTGGTTGAGCGTCCTGCCTGCAAGATCCCACAGCGCACAATCGACAGCCGCAAGCGTGCGATCGGTGAGCTGCGCGGCTGAGCCCCGCTGCCAGTGGGCGAGGTCCTGCCACAGCTTTTCTCGATCACGATGGTCCTTGCCGATAAGAACCTTCTTCACGAACTTATCGATCAGGTGCGGACGAACAATTTCCGGCGCGGTGAAGGAGTGCCCTTCATGGCCGTCTTCCGTGCGAATGGTCAGAATTGCCTGCTCCACCTGATGCGGCCGGCCTGGATGCGCGTGGCCAGCACTGTCCGAATGGCGGCGCGTGGTCGTGCGGAAGACTCGCACATCGACGTCGGTGATGATCATTGTTCCTCCGGTATGCGAAAGTGGCCGGCTCCCCGCACCATTCTGTATGACACATATTTAGACAGATCATCACAGCTTTGTCAAATCTGTATGACAGATTATTAAAAATGACGGACAGGTTCGCCCGATGCCGTACGGCCAGCGGCGAGAATACTGGCCCCCGGCGGCAAGTTCGCAACGAACGTTGGCCATTTGAGACGAGGCTCAAATGATCCGAGTTCAGTTGCAGTTGTGAGAGAGTTCGGTCCGGTAGCCGGTAGAAGAGATATCTCAAAGAAAGCGGAAGAAAACCGAGACGTAATCGGTCGAGCGACCCAAAGGTATTGCGATCACCAGCTGTTTTCGCAATTTACGCCGCTCAATGCCGGCAACCCCTGCTTCAAAGATCGCTCATGCTGCCGTTTCCAGCAGATCCATTTTGCGCGTTTGATACAGTCATCCCGACCGCGGAGAATTGCACTTGGCGAGCTTGTGAAACAATACACCGAGCCCTGCCAGTTGCCTGGAATTTAATGCAACGGGAGCCAGAGGAAACCAAAGTCTCCGGTTCGTTAGGACCGGTCCACCCGACACCTCAACCAGAACTGCCGCCCCGCCCGGTAGAGCGAGGCAGAGCGACAACGAATTCGCAACGATAACAGCGCCACGCCGATATCGGTCGCGACCATCTGTCCACCGATGGAAGATGTCATGACGGAGACGCTACGTCCTCAACGCTGGAAAAGCGCGGAAACAAAACCTTGTTTTCCAGATGCATATGCGTGACCAAGTCCTCGGAAAACTTTTGAAGACCGACGTAAAGAGCCGTCCAGGATCGGCAGGCGCCGTCTGGAAGTGCAAACCCGTGGGTGAGATGCTCGATGGTGGCTAGGCTTTGGCCTTCGCACGCATGATCGTCTCGCATTCTGCCTATCAAGTGCTCGATATCGGGGTCCGGCTCGTGGCGCATCATCGGAAAGAGGGCGAGTTCCTCGCGGGCCATGTGGGGGATCAGTTGGTCTTGAAGGTCGACAAGCGCCTTCGCAAGGCCCATCGGCGCGCTGCTATGGGCGGCGTGAACGTGTTCCACTTTCTGCGCAAGCGGGATCAGCCATTCGAGGTCGTTTCGGTGTGTCTGGTGATATCGCTCCAGAATATGAGCGATAAGCTCGTTGGTGCCGTCCGGCGCATCGCGCCTTGCGGCTTGCTCGAGTGCCCGAAGGCGGTCAAGCAGGTCGCTCGCCACAACTCCGGCATCGGCCGCCGCATCACCAAGCGAGACATCGCCATCGCAGCAAAAACCGATTCCAAGCTGTCTGAAGAGTTCGGCTGCACCCGGAAGTTCGCATGCAATCGTCCCGACGGTGGCGTCCAAGTTCAAGTTCAATTCCGTCAATGTGCTCTCCTCAATGCCCGGAAGGTTATGTCAGGAGAGACGTTGCGGTAGTTCGGCCGATCGTTCTTTGTCGAAACGCAAGTTCATTGTGGCGAGGTCGCAAGCGTTGCCGCATTCTTCTTCGCTCTGCCACGGAGGGCCTGCAAACAATCGATCGTGGCTGCTGCAAAGGTCTGCGCGCGTTGCCGCAGACCATCGTCGCCCTCACGCTCGGACAGGTCGAGATAACGCTCAAGCAGGAACTCGCAGAGCACCATCGCCGAAATCGTGCCCCCCTCAGGCAGTGGCGCTAAACCCAAGGGGGCGGCGAAGGGAACATCGATCATCTGGCGGGCTCTTTGCCGGGCATCAGTTGAAAGGGACGACCATGACGCGGTGCCCTCTGCCCTTGCATCGCCTGCGTTCATTTCCAGCCAATCGGCAAGCTGCGTTTCAACCGCCGCCAGGTCGTCAGCAACGATTAATCGATGGCTCCGCAGGTCGTGAAACGCTGTTCGCCTGGCTTTGCGCAGGATGCGGACATGGCCGAGTTCCTCCAGCGCCATGCGTTCTGCTGCCTGTCTGATTTCGGTGGAAGCCGCATCCGCCGCCACATAGCTCCAAAGCATGAACGCCTGCTCCTCGTTGCGCACGGCGACTGAAAAAGCCCTGTAGGCGTTGAGCAGTTCCGGGGCCACGATAAGCGCATCCCCATCGTCAAACATACCTGCATTGTCTGTCGCGGCGAAAATCCGTGCCGGACCTACAGGTGGGTTCGCCTCTTCAATCCAAGCGGAAACCATATCGAGATGTCCGCGCTCATCAGCTGCAAGCCCTTCGAACAGATCCGCTAGATCGGCTCGATTTTCGCGGCGCATGCGTTTTGCGAGCATGACGTAGCCGTCGATGGCTTCGCGCTCAAGCCTGACGGCAAGTTCAAGAAGTTCCCCAAGCGTTGCGACCAACGGCGGATCGATCCTGAGTGTCGGCATGACGGCTCCTTCGCTTGCGCTATGCGACTGTTTTACAGGAACAAACGCACCTCCGTTTGTTGCAGCGCAAAGAAGGTGATCGGACTTTGCGTAGGTTGCCGGTCAATTCGCCGGAAACAAGGATGCCCGCCAAACCGAGCAGCCAGTCTGTCGGGACGGAACGACAAGAAATGCGCAACAACAACAAAAACCGCCACCGTCTCCGCTTGCTCTGCATGATGCTCGCGACGCTCCTTGTTTTGCTTGGAGCACACGGCTCCTATGCCGCCGGCGGGCTCGATGACTATCTTTCAAAGATAGTGCCCGCCGAGCTCTTTGCGGGTGCAGATCGCTTCGGCGCCACTGTCGGCGAACCACCGATCGCGCCGGTGTTTCGGGGTACCGAACTGCTCGGCTATGCCTATCTCAACTCGGATTTCACCAGCGCTATAGGCTACTCCGGCAAGCCCATTCACATCGCCGTCGGCATCGATCCAAACGGCATCGTCAAGGGGATCAAACTTGTCGATCACAAGGAACCGATCGTCCTGATCGGCATTCCGGAACGCAAGGTCGTCGCCGCCTTGAACGCCATCATCGGCCGCGACCTCGGTCGCGTTGCGAGGGGACAGGAGCGACCGCCACAGGTCGATATCGTCAGCGGCGCGACCGTCACCGTTCTGGTCATGGGCGACAGTGTTGTTCGTTCGGCCGTTCGCCTGATCCGCAGCAATCGCCTTGGTACCAAGGCGAGCGTCGCCCAAGAGCCTGCGCCTCCCGTCCGCAAGCTCGATCCGGCAATGAACGAGACGGCCGACTGGCAGAGCCTGCTCGGCGACGGCTCGATCCGCAGCCTTAGAATGACGGTCGGCGAAGTGTCGGATGCATTTCGCCAGGCCAATCAAACGACAGCGGCAGAACGGCCGGAAACGGTAACGCCCAACGACCGCTTCATCGACCTTTACACAGCGCCCGTGAGCGTTCCGGCCATCGGCAAAAGCCTGCTCGGTGAGGAAGGCTACGGTCGCCTTGTCAAACGCCTTAAACCCGGTCAGAGCGCATTGCTCGTCGCGGGCGATGGAGCCTACTCCTTCAAGGGTTCGGGCTATGTGCGCGGCGGCATCTTCGATCGGATTGAATTGCTCCAGGACGGCCAGGGCATGCGGTTTCGCGACCGCGACCACACGCGCCTGACATCGCTTGCAGCGCAAGGTGCGCCTCATCTTCGCGAGATCGCCCTTTTTGTCGTGTCGCCCGACTTCGCCTTCGATGTCACGGCACCATGGGAGGTACAACTTCTGGTGCAGCGAAGCGCCGGTGGGCGAGACAAGGCGACATTGCCTTTCAACCTCGGCTATGCCCTGCCACAGAAGTATCTGGTTGCCGACACGCACCCGCTCGAGGTCAGCCCTTCTGACGGCACAGCGCCAATTGTTGGCGAGGAAGCAGACGGCCAACCACTGTGGGTCAGCATCTGGCAGATGAACCGTGTCTCGGTCGCCCTCACCGCAACGGCACTTGTGTTTCTGACTGCGATCTTCTTCTTCCAGGACTGGCTCGTCCGACGCCCCATTCTGTTTGCCTGGATCCGCCGCAGTTTCCTTGTCTATGCACTTGTCTGGCTCGGCTGGTACGCCAATGCGCAGCTTTCAGTGGTCAATGTCCTGACGTTCACAAACGCCTTGATCACCGGTTTCCGCTGGGAGTTCTTCCTGTCGGCACCCCTCATCTTTTTGCTGTGGGCCGCCGTGGCGGCAGGACTTCTATTTTGGGGGCGTGGTCCGTTTTGCGGCTGGCTGTGCCCCTTCGGCGCCCTTCAGGAACTGACCAACGACATCGCGAAGTGGCTCAAGGTACCGCAGATCAAGGTTCCTTGGGGCCTTCACGAGCGTCTCTGGCCGATCAAGTACATCGTTTTTCTCGGCCTTTTCGGTCTGTCCTTCTATTCACTGGCGCTCGCCGAAGTCTTTGCCGAAGTCGAGCCCTTCAAGACCGCGATCGTCCTTAAGTTCGCCCGTGAATGGCCCTTCGTCGTCTTTGCACTGACGCTGTTGGCGGCCGGTCTTTTTATCGAGCGCTTCTACTGCCGTTACCTTTGCCCGCTGGGGGCAGCCCTCGCCATTCCAGGACGCATCCGCATGTTCGAATGGCTAAAGCGTTGGCCCGAATGCGGCTCGCCCTGCCAGCGCTGTGCCAAGGAATGTCCGGTTCAGTCGATCCACCCTGAAGGGCAGATCAATGTCAACGAGTGCATCTACTGCATGCACTGCCAGGAACTCTACCAGGACGATACGCGCTGTCCGCACATGATCCAGGTCCGGCTCAAGAGAGAAAAGTTTCAGGCCCTTTCGACCCCCACATCGCGAGGCGAAGCGCCAAGCAGGACGGCGGTTACGCACAAGGGAAAACCGATCGTGCGCGACGAGCCGCCGCCAGCCACACCCATCTGAAATCCACACAAGGAGAAATCGAAATGGCAACAGAAGACAAAGCAGTGCGCCTCAATCGACGTCAGCTTCTCGGCACGACAGCCGCGGCGGCCGTCGCCGGGGCGGCAGGTGTTGGTGGGGCGCTTGCCCTGTCCGGCACAACCGCATCACCGGCATTCGCTCAAGGCACAGGCGGCTTGCCCTTCGAGGTAAAGCCAGGCGAGCTCGATGAATACTATGTCTTCTTCTCCGGCGGACACAGCGGCGAACTGCGCATTCTCGGATTGCCATCCATGCGCGAGCTGATGCGTATCCCGGTCTTCAATCGCGACAGCGCCACCGGCTGGGGCCAGACCAATGAAAGCCGCAAGGTGCTCACCGAAGGACTTTTGCCCGAAACGAAAGCATATCTGGAAGACAAGGGCGGCATCTATCTCAATGGCGACCTGCATCATCCGCACCCCTCATTCACGGAGGGAACCTATGACGGGCGCTACCTGTTTGCCAACGACAAGGCAAATACCCGCGTCTGCCGCATTCGCCTCGACGTGATGCGCTGCGACAAGATCATCCAATTGCCGAACCAGCATACGGTTCACGGTCTGCGCGTACAGAAATATCCCAAGACGGGCTATGTCTTCTGCAACGGTGAGGACCGTGTACCAGTGCCGAACGACGGCTCGGTTCTCGACGATCACAAGCAGTATCACGCCATATTCACCGCCGTGGACGGCGAGACCATGAAGGTCGCCTGGCAGGTCATGATCGACGGCAACCTCGACAATGTCGATGCCGACTACCAGGGCAAATATGCCTTCGCCACCTGCTACAATTCCGAAGAGGGCGTCAATCTTGCGGAGATGATGGCCAAGGACCAGGATTGGGTGGTTGTCTTTGACCTCAAGCGGATCGAGGAGGCCGTCGCAAAGGGCGAATTCAAGGAGATGGGCGGCGTCCCCGTCCTCGATGGTCGCCACGGCTCACCCTATACGCGCTACATCCCCGTATCGAACGGACCGCATGGAATGAACACTGCGCCTGACGGTATTCACATCGTCGCCAACGGCAAGCTCTCGCCCACTGTTACGGTCATGGATGTGCGCAAATTCGACGACCTTTTCGCCGACAAGATCAAGCCGAGGGACACCGTTGTTGCCGAGCCGGAGCTTGGTCTCGGGCCGCTGCACACGGCCTATGACGGCAAGGGCAATGCCTATACCACGCTGTTCATCGACAGCCAGATCTGCAAGTGGAACATCGACGACGCCAAACGAGCCTTTGCCGGCGAAAAGGTAGACCCGATCCGCCAGAAGCTTGATGTCCACTACCAGCCCGGACACAACCACACGCCCATGGGACAGACAAAAGACGCCGATGGCAAATGGCTGATCTCGCTGAATAAGTTCTCCAAGGACCGCTATTTGAACGTCGGTCCGTTGAAGCCGGAAAACGATCAGCTGATCGACATTTCGGGCGACCAGATGGTTCTGGTGCACGATAATCCGACCTTCGCCGAGCCGCATGACGCGACGATCGTCCACAATTCCAAGATCAATCCGGTGAGCGTCTGGAGCCGGGACGATGTCTTCTTTGCCGATGCCGTGGCTCAGGCAAAGAAGGACGGTATCGATCTTTTGATTGATTCCGAAGTCATTCGGGATGGCGACAAAGTGCGTGTCTACATGACTTCGGCCGCACCGGCCTTTGGCCTCGAAAGCTTCACGGTCAAGCAGGGCGACGAAGTGACCGTCTACATCACCAACATCGATGAGGTGGAGGATCTGACGCACGGCTTCTCGATCATCAACTATGGCATCAACATGGAAGTGGCGCCCCAGGCGACAGCCTCCGTCACATTCCGCGCCGATAAGCCCGGCGTGTGGTGGTATTACTGCTCCTGGTTCTGCCATGCGATGCACATGGAAATGAAGGGCCGCATGCTCGTCGAGCCGAAGAAGGCCTGATGCACGCGCGCACTCTCATGCTCGGTGTTTCGATGGCGGCGCTCTGCGCCGCCATCGGCACCGCTTGCGCTGCGACGATCCGTGTCGACGCTGATGCCAGGCTGCAAGATGTCATCGAAGCCGCAACGCCCGGCGACACGCTCATATTGCCACCGGCGCGCTTTCTGGGGCCAGTTACGATCGACAGCGCGATCTCGCTGATCGGCGAGCCTGGCGCGACCATTCTCGGTAGTGGCAAGGGCAGCGTCGTCACCATCAACGCCGCTGACACGATCCTGCGCGGGCTTCGGATCGAGGGTTCGGGCAGCAACCTTGAAACCATGGACTCCGGTGTTTTCGTTGCCGCGACGGCAAAAGGTGCATCCGTTGAAGACAACGAGATCATCGGCAATCTCTATGGCATCTACCTGCATGGCGCCGCCCGATCCCTGGCGCGCGGCAATCGCATTGTCGGGACGAAGGACAGGCGCTTCAGCGAAACCGGCAACGGCGTCACGGTCTGGAACGCTCCCGGGGCACGTGTCATCGACAACACTATCAGCTTCGGACGCGATGGGATCGCGACCAACGCCAGCAAACGCAACGTGTTCAACGGGAACAGGTTTGAGAACCTGCGCTTTGCCATCCACTACATGTACACCAACGACAGCGAGATCAGCGGCAACATCTCCACCGGCAATTCTGTCGGCTACGCCATCATGTTTTCAAGCCGCCTGAAGATCATCGGAAATGTCTCGGACGGCGATCGCGATCACGGCCTGCTCCTCAACTACGCCAACAGCTCCAAGATCACCGGAAACGTCGTACGCGGGCGGCTTCAGAATTCCGACCGTTGGATGGCGAACGGTGGCGCCAAGGAAAAACCCGAACACGGGCTGCCGGCCGCGCAAGACACGTTTGCCGAGGGGACGGCCGTCCGATTGGGGCCGGAAAAATGCGTCTTCATCTACAACGCCAACAAGAACCGCTTCCGCGGCAATGTCTTTGAGGGCTGCTCGATCGGCATTCACTTCACGGCGGGCTCGGAGGGCAATGCACTGTCCGACAATGCCTTCATCAACAATCGAAACCAGGTCAAATATGTCGGCGCCCGGTATCTCGACTGGTCCGAAAATGGCCGCGGCAATTACTGGAGCGACAATCCGGCCTTCGATCTCAATGGTGACGGGGTCGGCGACAATCCCTACCGGCCGAACGACTTGATCGACCGGGTACTTTGGACCGCACCGCAGGCCAAGGTTCTGATCACAAGCCCGGCCGTTCAAGTCATTCGCTTTGCCCAGTCGCGCTTTCCGGCGCTGTTGCCGGGCGGCGTAATCGACAGCCATCCCCTGATGATGCGCCCGGACGACGAGGACCAGCAACCATGACACCTACGGTGAGCGTCACCAATGCAGGCAAGAACTATGGCAAGACGGAGGCTCTTCGAGACGTCTCGTTTGAGCTGGGTGCCGGTGAAACGATCGCCCTTGTCGGCCATAACGGCGCCGGCAAGACGACCTTGATCAAACTGATGCTCGGCCTTATCCGACCGACGACGGGCCGGGTCAGCGTCCTTGGCGAAGACCCGGCCTCAGGCGATTTCGGCGTTCGCGCAAGACTTGGCTATCTGCCTGAGAGCGTGTCCTTTCACCTCGCCCTGACCGGTCGGGAAACGCTTGCCTTTTATGCCCGCCTGAAGCGCGCTGACACGACCACTGCGACCGAACTTTTCGATCGCGTCGGCCTTTCCAGGGCGGCAGTTGACCGGCCGGTGCGAACCTATTCGAAGGGGATGCGCCAGCGTCTCGGCTTGGCCCAGGCTCTGCTTGGCGACCCACATGTCCTGCTTCTCGACGAACCCACGAGCGGGCTTGACCCGGCGCTGAGGCACAATTTTTACGAACTCATCGAGGCCTTGCGCGCCAAGGGAACGACGATCCTGCTTTCGTCGCACGCGCTGACGGAACTCGAGGGACGTGCCGATCGCGTCATCATCGTCAACGGTGGCAACAAGATCGCAGACGGCACCCTCGATGATCTTCGCAAGCTTGCAAGGCTGCCAACCCGCATTCGCGTGACCACCAAGGCTGGAAAGTCGCTTGAGGAGGAAATCGCGGGCCAGGTCGTCAAACACCACGACGGCGATCTCGAAATAGAGGTCAGGCAGGAGGACAAGCTCGCCGTCCTGCACCGTTTGAGCGCCGCCGCATTGGGGATTGCAAACCTCGTCGTCCTGGAGCCGACCCTCGACGAACTCTACGCACACTTCCTTCAGGGTCAAAAGGATAGCCGATGAACAACATCATGATCATTGCGCGCAAGGAGATCCAGGAGGGCATGCGCAACCGCTGGGTCGTGGCGACGACCCTTCTGCTGGCGGCTCTGGCGCTCACCTTGTCGTTCCTCGGTAGTGTGCCGACAGGCAATGTCGGTGCCAGCCGGCTTGATATTGTCGTCGTCAGCCTCTCGAGCCTGACCATTTTTCTTGTTCCGCTCATCGCGCTCCTGCTCTCGCACGATGCGATCGTCGGCGAAACCGAGCGTGGCACGATGTTGTTGTTGCTCAGTTATCCCATCGGCCGCAGGCAGATTCTCATTGGGAAGTTTACAGGTCACCTGACGATCCTGCTGTTTGCAACGCTTTGCGGCTATGGCGCTGCCGCCGTTGCACTTGCAGTCGTCGATGGCAACATAGCGCGCTCAAGCTGGCTTGCTTTCGCCTCCATGATCGGCTCGTCCGTCCTGTTGGGCGCGGTCTTCATCGCGATCGGCTACCTCGCAAGCACCGTTGCCAGCGAACGCAGCACTGCTGGCGGCATCGCAATCGCGGTGTGGCTGTTTTTCGTTCTGATCTATGACATGGCCCTGCTCGGGGCGCTTGTGGCAGGGCAAGGCCAGGCACTGCCGGCGGGCCTGCTCGATACCTTGCTGCTGCTCAATCCGACCGACGCCTATCGACTGCTCAATCTGGGCTCGGGCGACGCAGCGTCGCTGTCGGGGATGGGTGGCGTGGCCGAGCAATCGGCACTCGGCAAGACCGGGCTCATCCTGGCGCTGGTGTCATGGACATTTGCGCCGCTTGCGGTAGCCACTGCGATATTCTCAAGGAGAGAGCTATGAAAACGCGCAACCTCGTCGCCGTGGCGATGAGTGCCTTCGTGCTGGTTGGATGTGCCGCCGAAGAAGCAGACAGCCCGCCTCTTCCATATTCACTGACCGACGACGCCATGGGGCGCTATTGCGGCATGAACGTGCTCGAACATCCCGGCCCCAAGGGTCAGGTCATCCTCAAGCAGATACCCGAACCGATCTGGTTTTCGTCGGCCCGCGACACAGTCGCCTTCACCTTGCTGCCAGAAGAACCAAAGGAGATCGCCGCTATCTACGTGTCTGACATGGGCAAGGCGCCGACCTGGGAGAAGCCCGGAGCGGACAACTGGATCGACGCCAAAAGCGCCTTTTATGTCGTCGGCAGCAGATTGCGTGGCGGCATGGGGGCAGCCGAGGCCGTTCCCTTCTCCTCAAGGCAAGATGCGCTCAGCTTCACCGAAAGGCATGGCGGCCAAATCGTCGGCTTTGGCAACATACCGCAAGACTATGTGCTGGGAGCAGATGGGGCATCGCCTGCGTTGACATCATTTTCCGAACCGACGGAGGCTAGTCATGACTAGGATTATCGGGCGGCGGCGTGCAATCGCTATCATCGGGGCGACCATAGGCCTGCCTCTGCTGCCATTACCCGGCGCAGCCAGAGCGGCCCTGCGTCCGGTCACGTGGAGTGGCCAGGCGCTTGGGGCATCGGCAACACTGATCCTTAATCATGAAGACGAAGCAGTGGCACGCCGACTGCTGGACAGAGTCGTGGTCGAAATTGACCGTCTGGAGGCGATATTCAGCCTCTACCGCAGTGATTCAGCCCTTTCGGTCTTGAACAGGATGGGCGCGCTCGTCGCCCCGCCGGCGGAACTGGTACATCTTCTTGAAATCTGCGCGTCCTTTCACAAAATGACCGGCGGCACATTCGATCCGACGGTTCAACCGCTCTGGACGCTCTATGCCGATCATTTCGCCAAACCGTCCTCCGATCAGCGCGGTCCGTCGGCACGCGCAATCCGACAGGCACTGGCTTACGTCGACCTCACCCGTGTCCGGTTCAATGGCGACCGGATCGCGTTTGCAATGCCTGACATGGCTCTGACTCTGAACGGCATAGCACAGGGCTACATTACCGATCGCATCGTCGATCTGCTTCGTCAAAACGGCGTGGCGAGCAGCCTGGTCCATATGGGGGAAAGCCGGACGATCGGGGCCCGCGCAGATGGCAGCCCATGGCAGGTTGGGCTGGCGGCAAGCGACGTGGACGCTGCCTCAGACATCGTTTTACCGCTCGTCGACAGGGCGGTCGCGACGTCTGGCATTGCAGGCTTCAGTTTTGATGAGGCGGGACGGCTGTCGCATATTCTCGATCCCCGCACCGGCTTGACGATGCAGTCTTATCGGCGCGTGAGCGTTGTCGCCGATGACGCGGTCACAGCGGATGCGCTGTCGACAGCCTTCAGCCTCATGGAGCCGCAAGAGATAAAGGCCCTGATCGATACCCGGACCGATCTTGGCGCGGATCTTTTGAGCCAGGCAGGCACTCGGAGGCGCTTTGGTCTCGGCGCGTAACGAGGCCGACGCACCCGATGCCAAGACAAACCTGGCGCCTGTCAGCGACGCTGGCTTGCGTCCAGGTGACGCCGGCGCCAGTTCGCCAAGCGCTCGCGATCAAACGAAAAGACTTCGTCGATGACCGTTCCGTCCGCAGACACCGTCGCAGTCCAGCAGCGACCGCCACATCGCAGCGTTAGCCTGAACGTTCCAACGTGCTCGCCCTGACCGACCTCGACCTGGCTCTTGACCTCGCCTCGGCTCAGGCGGTTTTTCAACTCCGCCGGGGGCAGGCGGAGTGCCGATGACATCGTTGGCGCCGGCACGGAAAAATCGCCCTCGGGGTCGCGTTCGACGCGGATAACCCGCCTATTGGTCAATGTCAGCATTGAACGGATCTCTCTGAGGACCAGGTTTTCGTCATGAAGGATAGAGCGCCATTCGCAAATATCTCAAGCCGGGGCCCGACATTGACGGCGTGTCGAGACGTTCTGGTATGCAAACAGCATCTAGCGATGATCTCAATGGCCACCCTCAAACGAGTGTCGTCGAGGTCGACAGGCGCGCGTCCGGCATGGTTCTCGCCCGTTCCGAGCGGTCGCGTATTCTCTCGAGGCGGTGCGCCAGAAGATCGAGTAACTGCCCGGCCTCAGCATTATACCCCGGCATGCAGGCGAACCACTCGGCGACCTCGATCGTGCAATCGCACAATGTCTCATCCCTCATCCCAAACTCGATCATGTCCTGCATCTCCGCCTAGTCCGTGAAGACGGTTTCTCCACGCGAGCTCGTCCACGTCCTTGGTAGGCGCAAAGCGGTGGAGCCTCTTTGCGCTGACGCAAGCGATCATCGTTCGACCACCCGAACGGCCTATGTCAGGACGACACCATGCCGCATGGCCGCGGATTTACAGCGCCGACCTCGTGGCCTACTGCATGTTTCCTTAAATCCTATTCGATTTAAGGATAAAACATGCAGCCATTCAAAGTGCTACAACGACCTTTGCGCGCCTAATAAGACGCGCGGCGCTGTAGGGAATGGTGAACCACAAAGCATCGGTGAAGACCATGTGTGCGACACTGCTTCCAGCCAGCATGTCCGAAGAACTGATAAGGGCGGTCGTTCACGACTTCTACGGCCGCATCCGCCACGATCCCATGCTCGGGCCGATCTTCAACGCCCGCATTGGCGAACATTGGGATCTGCACCTTTCAACGCTGGTCGACTTCTGGTCGTCGATAGCCCTGAAAACGGGACACTATGGCGGGAAGCCCCATGTCGCCCACCAGGGTCTCGATCTTGTTCCCGAGCATTTCAATCACTGGCTGGAAATTTTCGAAGGGACTGTCGGCAAACATTGCAAGGGCGAGGCCGCTGCCTTCTTTCTCGACCGAGCGAGGCGCATCGCCGACAGCCTGCAGATTGGCCTGAACATCGGACCGCATGCCATCAAGCTGCCGCTAGCCCACACCACCGGGCAGGTTTAGAGAGCAAGCTGCCAATCCGCGACCAATCCAAGCCTGGCCGGCATCCCGTCACGTCGTAAGAAGGCTAGCGCACGATCCGACCGCCACGAATGCAAACTCAGAGTTTATCGACCATGCTCAACTGCATCCTTTAATTGCCTGATGAGTTCTGCAATCTGTAAATTGTCCGGCTGCAGACGGGCCAAGGCCTGTGCAAATTGGAGCGTATCGGCATAACGGCGGAGTTTGAGACCGATCTGAATTGCCGTGCCGAGCAGACTGGCGTCCGTTGCTCCGCTTAAGGCAGCAGCATCGAAGAGCGCAAACGCCTGCTCCGTTCTCCCGACTGAATCCAGGGCAATCGCCGCTGTCGTCCTGTATCTGGAATTGACGGGATCCAGGCGAACGGCCGCGTTCAGTTCTTCTGTCGCCTCCTCCATTGCCTTCTGACGCACAAGCGACAAGCCATGCCCGTAGCGAAGGTCGGCTCGATCCGGATCGGTTGCCACGGCTTCAGCGTAGGTCTGTTCGGATTTCTCGCCCTCCCCTGTTGCGCGGTAGAGTTCGGCGAGGTTGATGCGCGCGCCCGCAAGGGTTGGATCGAGATGGATCGCCTGACGGAGCGCCTTCTCCGCTTCCTCTGGACGTCCTTGTTCAAGCAGAAACGTTCCATAACTGCTTTGTGTCTCGGCAACGTGCGCGTTCGCTTGAACATACGTTTTCAAATCGGCCACCGCACGGTCGAAATCACGACGTCGATCACCGAGCAAGTCCAGCGACTGCGTGCTTCCTAGTGCCCTGGCAGCAGCCACCCGCACTGCGCGTACGTCGTCGCTGACAAGTCCGCCGATGGCATCAAGCCGATACTCCCGCGGCAGGTTGGCAGCAGCCTCGGCTGCCCCCAGACGCACCAGCGGATCGGGGCTCTCCGCCGCCGCCTTCACGTCTGCGGCGACGTCAGCTCCAGCGAGCCTGCTCATCTCGGCAATGGCGCTTCCTGTGACTATTCCAGCTTGTTTTTCGTCCCCGACGAATGCCCGCAAGGCCTCGATCGAGGCAGCGTCGTTTTTCGCCGCGGCGGCGAACGCATGTGCGATCGTCGGGCGCTTGCGCCAGCCTGCACCAAACCAAGTATCCAGGGTCTCCGATGCCCACTTGTTCGACCTACCGTCGTGGCACGACGTACAGGCGTTCGGCGTTCCGTACATGTCGGAAAGGTCTGGGCGCGGAATCACGAAAGAATGGTCACGCCGACGATCGACCTTCATGTATGTCCGCTCGGGCATATGGCAGTTGGCGCAGAGCGCGCCAGCGGAGCCTTCCGGATGATGCGTATGGGCTGGAGTGTCGAAAGCGCCGCCCGGATCGGTGCTGGCAAAGCGCTTTGGCGCATCCTGGGTGTGGCATTGGGTGCATAGCGCGTTTCCAACGGCCTTGACGCTGCCCTCATGCGGACGGTGGCAGTCGAAACACGTCACACCTGCTCTTGCCATCTTGCTCTGCTGGAACGATCCGTATTCGAAGACCTCATCCAGAATCTGTCCGTCCGGAAAGTAGAGATCGCTACGCAGCAACGCCGGGGAAAAATTGTCGAGAAAGGAGCCTCCCGGCTGATAGCCATCGACAAGCCGGGCGCGCCGCGCGTGGCAGGCGAAGCAAGTGTTCGCATCGACCTTCGACAGGCCGAGGCCCGCAATTGCTGCCGTTTGAGCATTCCCGACCTTGGCTCTCGCCCATTCGACATGTTTTGCACCGCCGCCGTGGCAGGACTGGCAGCCGATGCTGGTCGCGACATAGGATGATTGATACTCGTCCGTCTGCGGCTGGAAGTTGGTCTGGGGATCGGTGGAATGACAGTCGATGCAGGTGCGGTTCCATCGATAGAACGGGCCTGTCCAGTGAAACGTCGAGCCAGGTTTCGCCGAGGAGCCTTCGCCGAGCCAGAACCATTTTTGCTTTTGCGTGTCCCAGGCGATGTCGAGAGCCTGCAGCTTGCCACCCCCAATATCGACCAGGTACTGCTGCAGAGGCTCGTAGGCAAACGTGTACTTCACCTCGAAGTCCGCCGGTTTGCCGTCAGGCCCTTCGGTGCTAACGAAGAAGCGGCCATCCCGGCGGGAAAAAACTGCCTTGACGCTGTTCCATTCGAACTGGGTATTGTTGAAATCGGCGAGCACCGTCTTCTCGTTGGCAAGAGCCATCGCCTTTGCATGGTGGGATTTCGCGAATGCGGCGGCTTGACCAGCGTGGCAGGAAGCACACGCCTTCTCATCTACGAAGCTATCGTGAATTTCGATCTGCGGGTCCGCGGCAGGCGGCACAGCCATTTCCGCCGTAGCGGCGGCGGCGAACACCGATAATCCGCAAGTCAGCAGTGCCGTCCGAGAAACAGCCGCTAGACAGAATGCAATCTTCAATCTCACGCCTCCCACTACTCCAAAAATGATCAGGACGCACGGAGCGGCGCAGCCGAAGCATCGGCAAAGGAACGAACCGAGGTAGCCTTGGTCAGCGATGCTTGGCACGTTTCTCGGGACCAATTGCTCTTCTGTTTACTGGAATAGGCTTCCGGCTAGTAGAAGGGAGGAAGGGGGAGACGACACAGCCTATCAAACCCGCGATGCGATTGATCCTCATTGTGATTTCTCCTCCCCATTGGAAATATCGGCGATGCCGCGTGCGAAACGCTCGGCTTCATTTCGCGGGAAAGATCTGCTTCCAGTCTGCCTTCATGTCGACCACCGTCCAATTGTTGTCGGCCGCGGCATCCAGTGCCTTGTCGAGGCGGCCGAACGGGCTGTCGCGGTCATATGCGTATTCGCGCTCCGCATCGGTATGATGGACGATCAGGCCGAAGCGAGTGGTCGTGCCGCCCAACGTGGTCCATTGGAGCATTTCGAGGTCGCCGTCAGAATTTCCGAAGGCGGCGATCGGCCGGCGGCCAATAAACTGGTTGATCGCAACAGGCTTGCCGGCCTTGTCATCGATAAAGTCGATCTGTGGCAGGCGAAACAAGGTCGACACGCCCTCACGCATCTCGAACTGCGTTTTGATGGTCGACCCGATGACTTGCTCAGGTGGGACCCCGTAGACCTGCTCGGCCCAGGGGCGAATGAACTCCACGCCTCCACCGGAGACGATGAACGTCTTGAAGCCGTTTTCACGCAGATAGGCGAGCAGTTCGAGCATTGGCTGATAGACCAGCTCGGTATAGGGTTTATTGAACCTCGGTTGGCGCGCCGTGGCGATCCAGTCGGAGGCGATCTTCTGGAATTCCTCCGTTGTCATCCCGCTATGGGTCGCCAGGACCAACTCCACAAGTCCCTTTTCTCCCGTTGCGGCAAGGGCTTTCATGTCGTTGTCGAGCACGGCCTTGAACGGCTGCGTGTCCTTCCATTCCGGGTGGGTGGCAGCTTCCGTCTTGACACGATCAAGTGCGAAGGCGAGTTGCACGTACATCGGCTGCTCGGTCCACAGTGTGCCGTCATTGTCAAAGACCGCGATGCGTTCGACCTCGGGCACATAACCAGGCGTATCTTCCGCGGTTACCCTGTCCACAAAGGCAACGATGGCCGCCTTGGCCCCGGTGTTGTTCCACGAGGGCAATGGATCTGTCTGGGCGAGCACGGATGTCGTGACAAACAGGCAGGCTGCCATGCCGAGCAGCACGGTGCGGGTGAATTTAAAGAAAATACATGTTGCAATCATCAGAGCCTCCGTCGACTAACTGTGTGCAATCTCAGACCGTTAAAGAAACGGCGGCCCCCGAACGAACGGAGCCGCCGCGCCAAGGTCAGTTGCCGGTTGGCATCGGAATACTAACACCCTCCTTCGCCAAGGAGTCCCGCACCCATTGGAAACGCTCATAGTTTGAAAGCGTAATCGGGCCCGTATATCCCATGCTCTGCAGCTTGCGTGGAGGATATTTCACGTATGTCGCCATGATCTTCTTCAGTTCTTCCCCCATGACAACGCCCATCCAAGTCCGCTCAGTGAAGTTGTTCATGAAGATATCGTAGCGTTCCTGAGGGTCCTGCCAAAGGTCAAACACCTGAGGTACGGTGGCCACGTATTTCTCCGCGCCCTTCCATCCAAGGTTTGAGTCAACGGCCAGTCCGCCGGTCTGGGCTCCATCGTCGCCGCGAAGATTGAACGCGAACTTGTAGTTGTTTACGCGGATTGCGCCGGGTGAAAGTTCGTTCTCCGTGAAGTAGAACCAGGATTTGCGTGGCGATGGGCCGCTACCCGTCAGGACCGGTGTCATATCGTAGCTGTCGAAAATGATTGGCTTGTCTTCACGATCATTTTCGGGCAGTGGGACACCGCCGACCGAAGCGAACGTCGCCATGAGATCGAGACCGCCGATGAGTTCGTGGTTCCTGGTATCGGGCTTGATCTTGCCCGGCCAAACTGCGATTGCGGGAACACGATTTCCACCCTCGCGCAATGTGCCCTTGGTGCCGCGAAACGGAGTGTATCCCGCGTCCGGATAGACGTCTTGCCAAGCGCCGTTGTCGGTTGTGTAGAACACCAGCGTGTTCCGGTCCATTCCGGTTTCGCGCAGCTTGTCCATGATCCGGCCGATACGGGTGTCGAGCTCCACGACCGAGTCGGCATATTTCGACTTGGACATCGATTTGTGCTCGAACTCCGGTGCCGGCATGTTCGGCTGATGCACCTTCATGAAGTTGACATTGATGAAGAACGGCTCATCCGGCTTCTTTGCAGCCTCATCGAGGAATTCGATGGCCGCTTTCTCGACATAGCCGTCGAAGAACGGAATGCCGACAACGCCTTCCTTGCCGTCGATCACCGGAGTATCGACATACTGGCCGTTGATCTTGAAGTCTTCCTTCGCCTCGCCGCCGGCCTTGCCCGAAAGCGCGCCTTTCGTCACCTTCTGGAACATAGCCCGCAGTGCCGGGTCCATGTCCGGGAACCAGGTCGGATCCGCATAGGTATAGGCGTTGAGATGGTAAAGGCCGACATATTTCATCTCGTCATAGCCCTGGGCGATCGGAAGCGCATAGTCCGCCTCGCCGAGATGCCACTTTCCGGTGAAGTACGTATGATAGCCGCCGCGCTTCAGCACTGACGCCAGCGTCCACTCCGCTGCCGGCAGACCACCACCCTGCCCCTGGAAAGCCACGGTCGTCATGCCGCTCCGGTTCGGAATGCGCCCGGTCTGCATTGCAGCCCGGCCTGGCGTGCAGCTCGGCTGGGCATAGAAGGAGAAGAAGGTCATGCCTTCATCGGCCAGCTTGTCGATGTTCGGCGTCGGCATGCCGCGTCCTTGGCCGCCGCCATAGGGGCCCAGATCGCCATAGCCCGTGTCGTCGGAAACGATAAAGAGAATGTTGGGTTTTGACGGCGACTGGGCTTGCACTTGGGATGCGGCCCCAACGAGAAATGTCGAAGCCGCCAAGGCTCCGACAGAGCACATGAAGCGAAAATTCATATTGACTACTCCTCCGAAGGCTTGGGCGGATCGGGTTCACCAAACGCACGAGTTCTGATGCGTTTAAGGGGATCCGCCGCCTGTCCTTGCTGTATCGAAACGAAGCAAATTGAAGCAATGCTGTAGCCTGAACGCCCTCGATCGAGGGCCTCTCGTCTGGATGCCTGTGGCCAGCGCGAGGCCACCCACGACGGTGAAACTATCGGACGTCTTGCGGCGGGGATATTGTACCATCGGGCAAAACCGCACTTCGTTAGCTTGCGCTTGAATTCTAAAGCTCTGGTTGTATTAGCAAGTTCGCCTTGGTAGATTGCGCCTATCTGTCGGGGGAAAGTCATGGGCGTTCTGGGTAACCGGACCAGGCAATCGCACTGGCTGATCAGGGGTGTGGTTCCGGGCCTGTGTGCATTCCTGGCGACTGCGTCAGCGGCGACGGCCGGTCAGGCAGTTGTTGACAGTGTGCCGCGTGTGCTGGTGCTCTATCCTTATGACGAGCGGATCGCGGCGACCACCGCAGCCGGGGAGGCCGTCAGGTCGCGGCTTCTCGACGCAACCAAAGGCCGGATCGATCTTTTCTCCGAATTTCTCGACCTTTCGCGATTTCCTGAGCCGAAGCACATGCGCCGTATGGCTGAATATCTTACGGCCAAGTACGGCGATCGCCGCCCTGACGTGGTGATTGCGCTCGGCGAGGAGTCGGCTCGGTTCATCTCTGCCAACCGCAAGGAAATCTCGGGCGATGCAAGGATAATCGTCGCGGGCTTCAGCAGTTCCGCTGCCGAAGCAATGGACTTGCCCAGCGACGTGATCGGAGCTTTCAGCGAATTTGACATCGTAAAGACCGCTGAGATGGCCCGCGGTCTCCAGCCTGATGCGCGGCATCTCTTCATAGTTGGAGGATCATCCGAATTCGACCGTTCATGGCTTGCTACCGCGCGAGCCGATCTTGCGGTTTTCTCAAGAACGTTTGAAACGACATACTTGGAAGACCTGACGATCGAAGAGTTCACCAAGCGAGCCGCCGAGCTACCTCCCGACAGCATTGTACTGGCGCTGACGATTTTCAAGGACGTTACCGGGCGCAATTTCGTTCCGCGCGAAGCGATCAAGCAAATATCGAAGACTGCCAGTGCGCCGATCTACGGCCCGTACCCGACCTACATCGACTATGGCATTGTTGGAGGCAACGTGGTCACGTTTGGGTCACTGGGCAAAACGGCGGCCGACCTTGCGCTCGATGCCATCGCTGGCAAGCCAATCTCCAGTCTCCGGTCGCCCCAAACATATGTCGCCGACGTGAGGCAGCTCCGACGCTGGGGGTTGTCGGAAAAGGATCTTCCTGCAGGCACGGTCCAGATGTTCAAAGAGCCCACTTTCTGGGAACAATACTGGTTCGCGACCGTCGTCGCCCTTGCCATTGTTGCTCTACAAGGCACAGTCATTGCCGGACTTCTTGTCGAACGCCGTCGCCGCCAGGCGGCGGAGGTCGAATCGCGCCTCCGTCTGCTCGAAGTGGTTCACCTCAATCAATCCGCAACAGCCGGCGCGCTTTCAGCCTCAATCGCGCACGAGCTTAACCAGCCGCTGGGTGCAATCCGCAGCAACGCCGAGGCGGCGGAGGCAATTCTGATGTCCGAGAGGCCCGATCTCGAGCTGATCAAGCAGATCCTCATAGACATTCAAGACGACGATCAGCGTGCCCATGACGTCATTTCGCGGATGCGAGGCCTACTTAAGAAGCGAGGAGAGATCGACTGGCAGGAGTTCGACCTCAATGAGGTCATCACAAGTGCGATCAGGATTCTCCGCGGCGAAGCCGAGCAGAGGGGCGTCGTCGTGAGTTCCAATTGGGCCCGGCGGGAACTGCCGGTCCGAGCCGACCGGGTCCACGTCCAGCAGATCATTCTCAATCTGGCAACCAATGCAATGGATGCAATGCTCGACGTGGTCGCGACCGAGCGGAGGCTTATGCTTGAGACAACACTGACGAAGGATTCCAAGGTCGAGCTGTCGATTTCGGACACCGGTCGTGGAATACCAAACGAACAGCTCGCCAGCATTTTCGAGCCGTTCTATACTACAAAGCCCTCCGGAACGGGGCTTGGCCTTTCCATCGTGCGCGCAATAGTCGAAACCTACGGCGGCACGATCTGGGCCGCCAACCGCCCAGAAGGCGGAGCAGTTTTCCGAGTTTTACTGCCTCTCGCGCAAACTGGATGAACCATGGAACCAATCGTTCACATCGTCGATGATGATCGATCCTTCCGCACCGCAGTCGGGCGGCTGCTTTCGGCATCCGGGTACCGCGTGTCTCTCTATGAATCAGGCGATCAGTTTCTGGCGCAGTTTCCGCATGACGAACCTGGCTGTGTCCTCCTTGACCTTGATTTACCTGGGCTGAGCGGTCTGGAGCTACAGAACAGGGTCACTGAGCGAGCGCCGCTTCTGCCTGTCGTGTTTCTCACGGGACGTGGCAACGTCAAAGCCAGCGTTCAGGCGATGAAAGCGGGCGCCGAGGATTTCTTGGAAAAGCCGGCGCCCAGGGGGGCACTGCTGGAGGCCGTCGAGCGGGCGTTGCGCCGGTGCGAGACGCAGCGTGTCGAGCAGGATCGTATCCAAGCCCTTAGGGCGCGCATTGCGCACCTGACACCACGTGAGTTCGAGGTTTTCGGCTTCATCGTCCGCGGCAAGCTCAACAAGCAGATCGCTCATGCTCTCGGCACATCCGAACGGACGGTCAAGGCGCACCGCCACAACGTCATGGAAAAGCTTGAAGCCCGGTCCCTGGCCGAGACCGTGTCGATCGCCGAGAGATTGCGCCTTTTCGATCCAGCCTCGGATGCGCTCCCACGATAACTTGGAACGCGGCGCTTCACCAAAGGTCAATAGCCAGCCTCCAATGTTGGTCCTACGTTCGTCGTGATCGGGGCTGCTCCTGTTCTTGGCTCCAGAAAGGCCTCAAGTGGAAAGCCCACAACGCACAGTGGCCGTTGTCGAGAACGACGCAAGCGTGCGCCGGAGCGTCGTGCGACTGTTGAACGCAAATGGTTTTGCAACCGAAGCATTTGCATCTGCCGAGGCCTTTTTAAGCCATGCCGACGCAAGTCAGTTTGGCTGTATCGTCCTCGATATTCATTTGGGTGGCATTTCAGGCATCGAACTATGGCACCGCTTAAAGGCATCGGGCAGCGAACTCCCGGTTATCTTCATCACCGCCGTTGAGGATGAGGCGCTTCACGTGGAGGCGGTCAAGGCGGGCTGCATCGCGTATCTACGCAAGCCGTTCCCCGCCGCCTTGTTGATCAATGCTGTCGACAGGGCATTGGGGCTTTGAATGCATTGCGATCCCGCTTCCCCGAAGGACAATAGGCAGGGTTCTGTTTTTGGCGCACAAACGAAACAGCGGATCGGGAGGCCAGCGGGCGATCATTTTGGAGCGGCGAGCAGACGCAGCGGTATTGAAAGATGTTCCCGTCCGCAGCAGGAGCACCCGGCGTCCGCCTGCCCGGATTTGGAAACAGTGGAGAGACGCAGCATGACTTGGCTCAAACTGTGGCCGTGGACGCGCGACGCACTTGCGATCGGAGCGTCTCTCATTGCTCAATCGTTGTTTGTCGGAGCGGCATTTGCGCAGCAATCGACGCCAAACATCCTGTTCATTCTGGCTGATAACATCGGCTATGGCGACATTGGCGCCTATGGCGGCGGGGAGCTGCGCGGCTCACCGACGCCGCGCATCGACCAACTTGCTGCGGAAGGGCTGCGGCTGACGCAGTTCCTAGTCGAGCCGTCTTGTACGCCATCGCGCGCCGCGTTGATGACAGGACGCTACTCCATACGGTCCGGGCTTTCGTTGGTGGCGGTGGCTGGCACATCTATCTCGCTGCCAGCCGACGAGATTACCATGGCAGAGATGCTACGCGACGCCGGCTACGCCACGGCGATCTTCGGCAAGTGGCACCTTGGCGGACAAATCTACAGTCAGCCGCAGAACCAGGGCTTCGACGAATTTTATGGAATCCCGCCCAGCGACACCTGGGACGCGTTCGGCATGATCCGCCAAGGTCTCCAGACCAAGTCCGTCGACATCTCGCTCGAAAATGGACCGCACATCGTTGAAGCTAAACGTGGAGAGCCGCTAACGCTGGTCAAACCCTACACGGAGGAAGTGCGTCGCGGGATCGACTGGGAACTGGTGGACCACGGCATCGATTTCATGACGCGCCAAAAGGCAGCAGGAAAGGCGTTCTTCCTGTATTTGCCGATCTCTCGCACGCACTTTCCCAATCTGCCTTCGAAGCGTTTCGAGGGAGCTTCACGCATCGGCCAGTTCGGGGACTCGCTGATGGAGGGCGATGCAATCGTCGGCACAGTACTCGATGCATTGAAAGCGCTTGGCCTTGAGGAAAACACGATTGTCGTTTTCGCATCCGACAATGGGCCAGACGGCCCTGGAGCGAGCCGGTTCGGCGCTGACATGCCCGACATGGGAACGACGGGCCCCTATCGTGGCGCGCTGGGCGATGTCAGCGAGGGCGCGATCCGCACCGCCGCCGTGATCCGCTGGCCGCAAATGATCAAGCCGCGCTCCTCCTATGCGATGTTCTCAATCATGGATTTCTTCCCGACCTTCGCACGTCTTGCCGGCGGCAAGGTCCCCAGCGATCGGCCAATCGACGGAATCGACCAAAGCGACCTGCTGCTCGGCAAGAATGACACCGGACGAAGAGAGCATCTGCTGACCTTCGTCGGGTCTGATCTCGTCTCCGTTCACTGGAAGCAATTCCGGGCGTATTTCGTCGACGTAGGGCCTGGCCGCAGCGGCCCTGGCGGCATGATGCCAATGGGGGGAGTGGGATCCAGCGCCGCGCCGATGAATGGTTACCCAAAGGTGTTCAACGTCGAGTCGGACCCGCAGGAAGAGCACAATATCGGCGAAATGTACAACTGGGTTCTTGGGCCATTGCTGAAGGCAGTGGAGGAATACAAGACAACTCTGGTGCGGTCACCCAACCCGCCCGGTGCGAACATGACGAAGTTCTGAAAGCGCTGGCCGTCAGAGCCGAAGAAAGCTCAGCTTGAGCTGCCAATAACGACCGGAACCGGAATAACTATCCCCCGGCAACCCGCACCGCTTTGTTAAGGAGGCGCACCCGAAGCAAACACGCGGTACATACCCCACCTGCTCTCGGCTCGATCAATCAATGATGTGATAGCCGCCATCGACATAGAGCACCTGCCCTGTCATCAGGCGCGCGGCATCGTGGGCAAGAAAGGCGGTGGCGACACCTACGTCGTCAATACTGACGAGTTCGCGGGCTGGAGACTTCCGGATGGTCTTTTCCAGTAGTTCGTCGAATTCCGGAATGCCCGACGCAGCACGCGTCGCTACCGCTCCCGGCGAAATCGCGTGGACGCGAATTCCCTTCGGCCCGAGTTCTGCGGCAAGGTATCGAACAGCACTTTCGAGTGCCGCCTTCGCCACACCCATGATGTTGTAGTTCTCGACGACCATCTGCGAACCGTAATAGGTCATCGTGAACAGTGTGCCTCCGTTTTTCATCAACGGTTCGGCGAGGCGAGCCATGTGGATAAAAGACCAGCAAGAGATATCCATGGTCGTGAGAAAACCATCGCGCGGCACGTCGACGACCCGACCACCGAGCGTGTCCTTTGGCGAAAAGGCAATTGAGTGGACGACGAAATCGAGCTCACCCCAGGTCCTTTCAATCCGATCGAACACAGCTTCGATTTGCCCGGGAATGGCCAGATCCACCGGCATCAAGATCGACGCCCCGACCTCATGCGCGAGAGGCTCCACATAGGGCTTGGCCTTATCGTTCAGATAGGTGACGGCCAGCTCGGCACCAAAGGCGCGAAAGGCCCGCGCGCAACCCCATGCAATGGAACGATCGTTCGCGATACCGACAATCAGCCCCTTTTTCCCTTTGAGAAGCTCCGCTTTGACGACCGGGCTGGACATTGATTGCTGCTCCTGTGAGATCTGGTTTCAGGGCGTACTGCATGTTTCCTTAAATCGTATTCGATCTAAGGAAACATGCAGCCACTCAAAGTGCTACAGCGACCTTGGCGCGTCTAATAAGACGCGCGGCGCTGTAGTGGTCAGGGCCTGGTGATAAGCGCATGAACGTGGCGCGCGATCATCAACTCCTCATCCGTCGGCAAGACATAGAGCGCTACGCGGCTCGTCTGCGTCGATATACGGGTTTTACCCGCGTTGTTTGCTGCGTCATCAAGCTCAACCCCGAGCCAAGAAAGGCGCTCACTGATACGCGCGCGAATTGGCGCCGAATTCTCACCAACCCCGCCCGTGAAGACGAACGCGTCGAGACCTTCGAGGGCGGCGGCAAGCATGCCCACGCTGAGCGCGCAACGATGGACGAAATGATCGATCGCGAACGCGGCGCGCGGATCATCGCTAGCCAGAAGATCACGCATATCGCCGGAGATGCCTGAAAGACCTTTGAGACCAGACGCACGGTAAAGAAGATCTGTAACCTCTCCCGTTGTCATTCCTTTCTGATCGATCAAGTAGAGCACGACGCCCGGATCCATCTGCCCTGGCCTGGTGCCCATCGGCACACCATCAAGTGCTGTAAAGCCCATCGTCGTCTCGACGCTGCGCCCTGCCTTCATTGCGCACATGGAAGCGCCGCTGCCGAGATGAGCAACCACGACCCTTCCTTGGCCGACATCGGGCGCTAGGTTGCCGATCCGGTCTGCGATGTACTCGTAAGACAACCCGTGGAAGCCATATCTTCGTACACCTTCCTCGTAGAAAGCCATCGGCAAGGCGTAGCAGTCCGTATGAGGAGCATGGCCGCGGTGGAAAGCCGTGTCGAAACAGGCGACCTGCGGAACCAGCGGATTAATCTCCATGGCAAGCCGGATCGGCGCGAGGTTGTTCGGCTGGTGCAATGGCGCAAGTTCTTGGAACGTGGCGAGCTTATCGAGGATGTCGTGATCGAGCAGGATCGGTTGCGCATAGTTGGGTCCGCCATGGACGACGCGGTGGCCAATCGCCCGTAGGACGAAACCATCAAGTGACCGCAGCCAGTCACCTGCTTCAGCGATGGCAGCGGGCAGATCGCCCATCGCGGCCTGCTCGTAACTGCGATCGACGAGGACCTCGCCCGAAGCGGTCGCCGCACGCAAGCGGGGCCGCGCCCCGATCCCGTCGATCTGACCACGGATGCGCCGCTCCAACTCTTTGCCCACGATCTCGAAAATCTGGAACTTGAGGCTGGATGAGCCGGCGTTGACGACAAGGATCGCGTCCACGCTTCAAGCCGCCACTTGTGTAGAGCGACGGCGGGCCGTCGCATAAAGGGTTGCAACTGCGCATGATGCCAGGCGACTGCGCACTGTGTCTGCCCGCGAGGTAAGAATAATGGGAACGCGCGCACCAAGCACGATCCCCGCGGCGTCCGCATGGGCCAGGAACGTCAGGTTCTTGGCAAGCATGTTGCCGGCTTCAAGATCTGGCACGACGATGATCTGCGCCCTGCCGGCTACGGGCGAGTTGAGCCCTTTGATACGGGCGGCCTCCGGGCTTATCGCGTTGTCGAACGCAAGCGGGCCGTCGAGCAGGCCGCCGGTGATCTGACCGCGCTCTGCCATCTTGCACAATGCCGCTGCATCAAGGGTCGAAGGGATCTTGGTCGTCACTGTCTCGACTGCTGACACGATCGCGACGCGGGGTTCGCCGAGGCCAATGGTGACCCAGAGGTCGATCGCGTTCTGCACGATGTCGCGCTTGACATCGAGGTCGGGAAAAATGTTGATCGCCGCATCGGTGATGAACAGCGTGTCCGCGTGACCAGGAACGTCCATCACGAACACATGGCTGATGCGGCGTTCCGTTCTAAGACCGGTGGCAGAAGCGGTTACTTCCCGCATCAATTCGTCAGTGTGCAGGCTACCCTTCATCAAGAGCTCGCCTTTCCCCTCGCGAATGAGTGCCACGGCTTTCGCCGCTGCGGCGTGGCTGTGTGGCGCATCGATAATCTCGCATGCCTTGAGATCAAGTTCGGCCTCGGCTGCGACTTTGCGGAGCTTCGCCTCGGGCCCAATCAGAACCGGAACAATCAGCCGGTGCTGGGCTGCTTCCAAGGCACCACGCAGTGAGGTCTCGTCGCAGGGATGCGCTACGATGGTGATTGCGGGAGGAACCTCTTGTGCAGCCGCAATCAGGCGGTCGTATTTTGATGGCTCCAGAGTTGTCGCGCTAGAGAAAGCCACTGATAATCTCCTACAATCTTGATCGCACGGCGCCGCGGTTGCGCGCGGCAGGTCTAACAGCCATCGGCGTCGGCTTGACGCCCACGCGCCCCTTATCCAGGCTGAAAAGCTCGGTCACGTAGGCAAAGCGCTCCGCCGCAGCTTCCGTCAACGCGCCGGAGGCCTCGAGCACGCCCCGCAGGCTCTGCAAGGCGGCCTGACGCTGTTCAAGCTCGTTCGGCAGCATCGCTGGAATGGCTGCGAGCGCTGCCGCCTCATCGACAAGCAGGATGTAGTATTGATCCCGAACCAGCGCCTTGAACTCCGAAAGGTTCAGTTGCCGAGCATCTCGATGGCCACGCCGAAGCACGCGAATGGCCTGAAACCCGCGTTCGTCGGCCCCGCCACGGGCCATCCCCACGAACAGCAGCGATCGAACGAGAGCCTCCAGGAGACCGCCAACGGATATTCTTTCCTTCAACGCCGCAGTGCGAGCTTCGACAAGCGCGTTGATCAGCTTGCTCTTCGGCGCCTTACGTGGTGGCAGATTTGACTTTGGATCGACGCCAAGGGCGGCCTGAAGCGCAGACGAGCCATAGATCGCACCGAAGGTTTGCTCGGCCAGCCGTTCCGTCATTTTACGCCAGGACTCCAGCCCTTCGACGATTTGGCCGGAAACCTGCTCTTGGAGGGCGCTGAAGGGATTGTCCGTCCATGTGGGGCGACGGTCGGCGCGAACGCGCTCTGCTGCCTGGGGAACCCAGTCGAGAAAAGGATTGGAGGGGCCGAAAATCTCGTAACCCAGGCGGAGGGGGTGAAGTCGTCGCATTGTCTCTGCCGATGAAGGGGTCACGGCAGCGCGCACCCAAGGTTGGGCAAACGCACGGTAAAGTGCAAGATTGACCTCCGAAAGCTGAGCCGCCGCCGCAAATCGCTTCTCATCGTCAAGATCGTTACCGCCGAGAGCACGAATATCGTCGAGGGTCCGTGCCTCGCAACGCATGATCCACTCCCCGGTGACCAGTTCCGGATGATCGAGCGCATCTGCTTTCGGCTCGAGAACCGCTTCATAAAGGCCAGGTGGCAGCACATCGATCAGATCGATGTTTGACGCGAATTCATCATGCTCCTTACGAGCAACCCCGGCGGAGACAAAAATCCCCAGATGGCCGACGCTTTCGTGGACGACATAGACAATCGTCTGGCCAAGCGCGCGAATTTCATCGACGCTGTCGTAAATGTCGAGAATCCAGTCGAGGGCCTGCTGAGGTGGTGTTATGTTGTCCCCCTTGGAGCAGAAGACCACGATCGGCGAACGGATCGTGCGAAGGTCGATGGCCATGCCATCAGATGTGCGGATCTCCCCTGCTGCAAGCTTGTTGCCGACGAACAGGTCATCGACGATGAACTGCATCTCATCCGCCGTCAAAGTGACGTGCCCGCCCCACCAACGCTCAAAGCCGAGATAGCGTTCGGCTTCCGTATCCACCTTTGCGTAGAGATTATACTGCTTGGTCCACAGAGTATTGGCTGGGTTCTGGTTCTCGAAATTCTGGACAAGCCAGGCGCCGTCGAATTTTCCCGCGCCAAGATCGCTGACCAATGCTGTCAGCCAACTCCCACCGAGAAGTCCTCCCGAGTAACGCATCGGGTTTTGCCCGCGGACACCTGCCCAATAGGCAAGTGGTGAGCCGGCGATAATGATAGGCCCGAAAAGCTCGGGCCTGAGCGCGGCCAGCATCATCACAGCCCATCCCGCCTGACAGTTGCCGATGACGCAGGGTTTGCCATCCGCTTCCGGGTGGCGGGACATGACGATCTCCAGGAACTGCGCTTCCGCGTGCAGGACCTTCTCGATTGTCTGTCCGGGCATTGGTTCCGGCAGGAAACCGACAAAATAACAGGCATGACCGGCCTTCATGGCCACGCCGATTTCGCTGTCGGCCTTGAAGCCACCGATGCCTGGTCCATGTCCTGCCCGTGGGTCCACAACGATGAATGGCCTCTTGACGGGATCGATCGCGCAGTCGGCGGGAGGTATGATGCGCACGAGAGCGTAGTTGACCGGCTCTTTCAGGGTCCTGCCGTCCAGGATGAGCTCGGCTTCATAGTCCAGCACATGGGGCGCGCTGCGTGCAGCGTGTTCCTCATATTGCTCGCCGCGCCTGCGCATTACATCAAGGAACAGGACCCACCGTTGCCATGCATCCACGGAGTACTCCGTCAATGCATTGCCAGACATGGGTGAGGCCGGAAGACTGGAAAGCTTGGACATCGCGCCCACTCCGTTAGACGGTTCAAGGGACTAGTTCTTGATGCTGCCAATAACGACTGCCTGCTGTCGTGACCGATGCCCAGCGAGGCTCACGCGCTAGGGCGAGGTTTTCGTGCAGTTAGAAGAAATTGCAGCATACCGCTCGATCGTGTCACTGGTGTAACCTTATAGGGCCACCATCCGTTAGCAACGTTGATTTCGATCAAACGGCCGCCTATGCGACAGACCGGGAGAATATCCTCGCGTTTCTGGTAACTAATCCAGGACGACACTCCACTTGTCATCCGGATTGAAGCGGTCGATAAACGGCACGATCGCTTCGGTGCTCGTACCCAAATCCGCTTCATAGACAATGCCCTGTTGGTTGACGACGAAAGTCTTCACACCGGTTTCAGCATATTTCACCGGCCAGGCGATCAACCCGAAGCCTCCGATCATATTGTCATTGATGATGAAGTCGTATTTCCCGCCGGCAATATTATCGCCTTGTGACGTCAGAATGCGGAAGCGATAGCCGAAATAACCCTCTCCAGCCTTCGCCTTCTCCAGAGCTGCTTCGCTGATCTCGTCGCCGACCGGGCTCTCACCATCGCCCTGCTCGGCCGGCCAGTACAATCCATCGGTCTGGCCTGGGCTGCTGATCAGCTTCTGGGCATATTCGAGCACGCCGTCGGCGTCGCGGTCCTGCGAGGCATAATCCTTCTGTGCTTCGACATAGGCGCGCACGGTCTCTATCGCCTCAAGTTCGTTCTCCCCGACGCGGCGGTTCACGATCTCCTCAAGCCCGACATAGGTGTCGAAAGCCCACTTGCCGTCCCGACCCTTTGTGATCGGAAACGGCAGCGGCCAGAGCCGATCACCGATTTCGAGAATCTTGCTTTCGCCGAGGTCGCGCACCACGACATTGCGTGCCACACCTTCGCGAATAAGCGCGAAGGTTTCCATCGTCCCTTCGCCCGTTTTCAGCTTTGCGGCGTCAAGGCCCAGAAGCTTTGCAAGACCATCGAGGTCGTTGGCGGCGAGCGCCGACTTGAACATTTCCACCGCCTTGGCCGGGTCGTCGAACAGCGGCGGATCCTCCGCCGCGGCATAGTTCTCGATGTCGCCGGCGTCTGGTACCGCCTGAGCACGGGCCCCGTCGACAGCGAGCGGAAATGCAGCAACGGAGAAGGAAATGGCCGATGCCAGAAGAAGAGTCTGAGAAAGCTTGCTCATGATCGTGCTCCTGTCGCTCCGTTAACGCCTGCCACCGCCACGGCCGCCACCGCCACCGCCACGGCCCCCGCCACCCGATGGCCTTCCACCGCCACTTCTCATCTGAGGCCGCCCGCCGCCGCGATGACCGCCGCCCATACTCTGTCCGCCACGCTTCGAAGAGGCGACCTCGCGACGACCCGAGTTGACGTTGCCGAGGCCGGACGGCTTCTTGGGCCGGTTCTGTGCCTTTGCGGCCATCTTCTTCTTGCCGGCGGGTCGGTTTACCTGCGAGGGCTTGTTGCCTTTGGGCCTGTTCACGCTGGGCTTCGAGCCGCCTGGCCTGGCCTTCGCTACCGCCTGACCGCCGCCTGGGCGTGCCGCTGGTCGCTGCTGCGCCTTCAGCCCATCGAGCGTGCTCTTGCGCACGTCGTTGAGCTGACCGCCACCTGCACCGCCCGGTCGCGCCTGCGGCCGGTCGCGATTGATCTCGGCGGCGCGGTTACGAATGTTGTTGTTGCCGTTGGCCTTGATGTTGTTCTTGATGTTGGTGCGATCAAACTTCTGCAACTGATTGCGGTCGAAGTTGATCTTGCTGCGATCGACATTCTTCCAGTCGACGTCGTTCCATTTCATCTTGCCGTCGAAGTCGATGTTGTTGAAACAGTTATTGCAATCGACATCGATGTCGCCGCCCCAATTGCCACCCCAGACGCCCCAGTCATCCCAGTCGACGATGGCCGCGAAGGCCGCGCCGGTGACTGCTCCGGCGAAAAAGGCGGCGCCCGGGTACCAATAGGCAGGATAGGGGTCGTCATAATAGCCGATCGGTACCGGCGCATAATCGGGCTGGTAGAGCATTTCCGGCGCATACTGCGGCACATAGATCGTTTCGGGATTTGCCGACTGGATGATGACGTTGTCACCCTCCTCGACGACTTTAATCTTGTCGTCGGTCTTGATTATATCCTTAGCAACGGCTTCGTCACGCAGCTGCTGTATCGCTATGAGAACATCTTTCTGTTGGTTGGCGATCGCCTCGCCGAAGCTTTGCGTCCACTCGAGGTCGGTGCTCATCATCTTGACGATCTCGGGATAGTTGAGCAGCGAAACGATGCTGCCGTCCCAGCTTTCCTTCGGCTTCAGATCGCGATTTTTTGAACTCTCCTGAAGAAAACGTTCGGCCTCGACCACCTGCAAAGGATAGAGCGATGCAGCGGAGATGAGCGCGACCAACTCGTCGGGATAAAGCGCGATCCGGGCAACGAGGATCTCGAGCTCATCGTCGCTCAGCGGTTCTGGAGCCGCCTCCGCCGGCGTGGAAGGCGCTGTGGCGGTCTGCTGGGCCAGCACAACTCCAGAGGGCACAAGCATCGACAAAACGATCGCCGTCGCGCGGAAAAACGTAAACACCCGCTCAATCGCCATTTCTTCCTCCAAAAGAGGCTGGAAGGCCTCTTGCTCAAAACACTTGCGGGCGCAGGATCAACGCCCCCGTTTCTGAACCGGGTCCCGATCGAGCACTTGAAGCTGTCGTCCCCATAACGGATGCTGTGGCGAGGCAATGTTGCGCGCACCCCAGAATCCGAACTTGATAGAGCGTTTCAACACTAGAGTAGACACACGCCAATGAGCTCGTGTGCCCATTTATATAGCTGCGATTTCTGTCGGCGTCCTTCGCCGTCATTACCAGAACAGTTGTCTGCCAAAGATAAAGGACAGGTATGTGAGCCTTGCGGTAGAATAAACTAGCACAGAGATCAGAATAGTCCATTTTCAATTCATTGCGTTCAGTTTTTTCCACTCACTGGCTTTTGATTGCCGCCTAGCGTTCGCTGGTCCGTCCGAAGTAAGGACCGCAAAGACACCGCCACGCCATCTGTCAGGGCGGCGGGTCGCCCCGATTGTTTTTGCTCCGGCGTCGTTTTGTGATGGCGAGCCTTGCTGGGCGAGCGACACAACAATCGACCTCACCCGATTGATCGACTTCTTCTTGGCGTTCGAGCAACGCCGCAATACATTTCGCGGCTTCTCCGATGAAATTTGGCCTATTATTTGCGTAGCGCAGTTAACTTCCCTGAAAACTGTTGTGTAGATTTGCAAATACGGTACGAATGCACCCTGAAAATGTTGATTTGCGCATCATACAAATAAGTCTTAACGTATTGTTCGAAACCTCAGTGTGGAGGAGGACGACTTTGCCTAATATCTCCCTGGTTATCGCAATGCTGGCGCTTATGGCGATCTCGGGCTGTGCAACGAGTGGAGGAGGCAATACCACCTACGCTCAATGGCAGGGTTCTTACCCCGATCCAAGCTTCGCCGCGATCCGGTCAGGCGGCGTCAATCCGGGGTATTAACGATGTCGTTGAATGGCGAGGAGCCGTAGCCTTCTAGGCTGCGGTCTTGGCGTTGCCAGCTTCGAAAGCGGCGATCGCGTCCTCCAGGTCGTCGAAGATCATGCCGTTGCCGATCTTGTCGATGACGCCCGAGCGCAGCAAGGTTTCTCGAGGTTCGCTATGGAGCTCGACAATGCCGAACTTCAAGCCGCGCCCCTCGACGAAATCCCGCAGATCATCGAGCATCGCCGCTGCGGTGCTGTCGATCTGCGCTGCCGCGCCAGCATCAAAAATGAACCATCGCGTATCGGCAGGCAGGTTCTTGACGATCTCTTCCACGCGGCCGCGCACATGGTCGGCATTGAAAAACAGCAGACTGCCTTGCAGAAGATAGATGGCAACGCCAGGGATCGGTCTTCCGTCCTTGTAGCGATGCAGCTTGTAGAAGCCTTCGCGTCCGGGAATGCGGCCAAGAAGCGCATCGCGCGGCTTCAGCCCCTTCATCAGGATGTAGAGCAACGTCGCTCCGATAGCGAAAATCACGCCATGCAGCACCCCAAGTGTCAACACGCCGGCGATGCTGATGAGCGCGAAGACGAATTCGATCGGGCTGATGCGCCACAATTCTCGTAGAGCGCGCAGATCGATAAGGCCGATGGCTGCAGACGCCAGGATGGCGCCGAGCGCGGGGGTCGGCAGCAAGGACAGAGCGCCGGTGAGAAACAGCACCGTCAACGCCAGGGCGATAGCCGAGATAATACCGGCCAGTTGAGTCTTGCCGCCCATGGAATCATTTATAGCCGTGCGCGAATCCGATGCCGTGACGGCAAAGCCCCCGAACAACCCGGAGGCGATGTTTGCTGCGCCGAAGCCCAGCAGTTCTCGGTTGGCGTCGACCGGATATTTGTTCTTCGCACCGAAACTGCGAGCCGTCACGATGCCCGCTCCGAAACTGACGATCAACACGGCAACAGCGCCCAAGAAGAGATCGCCGAGCGAGACCCCGGTGGTGATAGGTAGCATCGGCGTCGGCAGGCGCGACGGGATCTCGCCGACCACACGAATGCCCGCGGCGGAAAAATTGAAGGCGGCCGACATGGCCGTTGCAATCGCCACGGCCACCAGAGGTCCAGGAATGCCGGGTCGCCAGGCGTTGAGCAAACGCAGGAGGATGAAAAGGCCAACGCCGAGGGTGAGCGACGGCCAATGAATCTGGTCGGCCTTGTCCAACAGTTCCATGATCGGTCGAAGCACGCCTTCGCTTTCGATCTTCACGCCCGTCAGGCGCCCGATCTGGCCTATCAGGATCGATAGGGAGATACCGGTCATGAAGCCCGTGAGGATCGGTCGCGATAGAAAGTTTGCGATGAAGCCTAGCCGTAAAGCATTGGCGGCAAAGCACAGACCACCGACGATGACGGCGATTGCTGCGGTCGCGACGAGCCGATCTTCTGCGGTCGGAAGATTGAGCGACAATAGCACGGCGGCCAGCACCGTAACCGTTCCGGCGTCTGGGCCGACGATGAGTTGTCGCGAAGATCCGAGGAGAGCGTAGCCCAGAAGCGGCAATATGCTGGAATAAAGGCCCACCTCCGGCGGCAACCCGGCAATGGCCGGATAGGCGATGGCGCTCGGCAACCCGACCGCTGCAATCGCTAGACCCGACGTCAGATCATAGCGAAGCCACTCGGCGCGGTACTCTTTCAAACTCGCGATTAACGGCAAGGTCGGCATGGCCCAATTATACCTCATGATCGGATCTTCGCCATCGCTCATGGCAGGGCCTGCAGCAACCATCGGACCCGCTGCATCGCCCAACCCATTTCGCCCAGTCTCCTTCCATCGTCGACTGGTGCCATACCGCACGGCAAACACCTCCGAAGGACTCGTGCCCGTGCGGCAGCTTCCTATCGTCAGCCTCATCTCATCGTGAGGGATATCGTCAGATGACAATCTGAGCTCCTATGCAGGCATAGCAATGCAGTGTCTTATCGTCGGGGCGGGCGTGATGCTCGCTGCGGGTCACGACAATCGGAGTAGATATTCGCGGCCGTTGAATGGATCGACACCGGAACGCTTGCGCGAACGTTGCGGGTCGGCTGCCGGGGCATAGTGGTGGAAGGAGGTTTCCATGGTCCCCATGCCGCTTGTCAGTCCCGGCAGTTGCTGCTGAATGCCTTGAACCCTCTCGGAGGCGACATGCCCTTCCAGCCGCGCTACGCCATCGGCCACAATCGATTCCTTGGTGACAGCGCCCGACTTGGCAAGCAGGGTCAGCAAGCCACCCAAAGTTTCCGAGGGAGCTTCAAGGTAAAATTGGTCGATCGGCTCACAGACAACGGTTTTTGCCGTTGATAACGCAGTTGCGAGGACCCACGGCGTCAACTGCCGAAAGTCTGCAGCGGTGCTCGACGGGGAACTGTGCCGAGCAGCGGTCATGGCAACGTGGCAATCAATGACTTGCCAGCCGAAGATGCCCTGTTTAAGCGTCTCGAACACGGTTTCCTCGACTGCCCGGTAGTAGCTTGCCGGCATCTGGCCAACATCCACTTCCAGCGCGAAGCTGTTGCCCGCCCCTTCCGGCCGAGGTTCGACGCGCAAGCCAACGGTCGCGAGGAATGGGTTCGGCTCCTTGAAGATGATCTGAAGGCCCGTGCCGGTTCTGGCGAGCCTCTCGGCGCAGATGACTGTACTATCCTCAAACGCAACTTCGAGACCGAAATCCGTCAGCAGAGTCGATTGGATCACCTCCTTCTGCACTTCGCCATAGAGAGACACAAAGATGTCGTTCGTGTCCTCGTTCTTGCGCAGGTCAATCAGCGGGTCCTGTTCGGCCAACTGGTTTAGCGCCAGCCAAAGCGCCGCACTCTCGGAGGGACGCTGCGCTTTAGCCCGGGATTCCAACGTTGGAGGCGCAAAATGGTGCGGGACGTCTGCGAGGCGGGTGGTGCCTACCACGTCGCCGATGCGGGCGATGCCAAGGCCGCTGACCCGAGCAATCTGGCCTGCCCTGAAGCTGGTTGCGCTGTGAATTTTGCCGGCGTCGAAAAGTTGGATTCCGGTCACCCTTGCCGACCCCTGAGGCAGGTCGAGATATTCCCGCACGCGGACCGTGCCAGATGAGAGATAGAGATAGGAGAGCTTCTCACCGCCCCATCCACGCTCGATCTTGAAGATCCTGCCGGTGACAGCAGCATCAGGATCGAGGTCGCGGCTGGGCAGTAGGGTCGCAATTGCCGATGTCAGAGCTGGCAGGCCCACGCCGGTTACCGCCGCGCCAGCAAATGCCGGCTGCAACAGACCGCGAGAAACCTGATCCCGCAGCGAGCGGTCAAGTCTTTCGTCGGTAAGACGATCCGGCGCTTGCAGATAATCGCGCAGCAGCTCGTCATCGTTTTCCGCCAGGGTCTCGCACAGCGCGGTGAAAAGCGGCTCGCTTCCCGGATCGAACGCCTTTACCTGAGCGAGTTTACTACCGGCATCAATGACGGCCGACATGGCGATGGGTCGAACCGGTAGTTGGCCGGCAATGGCTTGCAGCACTTCGTCGTAGCGCGCACCGAGACGATCGACCTTGTTGATGAAGAATAGGAAGGGAACCCCAACACGCTGCAACGCCCGCACCAGCACTCGCGTCTGCGCTTGCACGCCTTCGACTGCGGAAACAACGACGACTGCAGCGTCCAGCAACCCAAGCACGCGCTCAATCTCGGCGATGAAGTCGGGGTGACCGGGCGTATCAATGAGGTTCACCACCGTGTCGCCGATCGTGAATGAAACGACGGCAGCTCGGATGGTGATGCCACGCTGCCGCTCCAGAGCGAGGCTATCTGTCTGTGTATTGCCTGCGTCGACGCTGCCTAGCTTGTCGATGACACTGGCGTCAAAAAGCAGTCGTTCGGTAAGGCTAGTTTTGCCTGCATCCACATGGGCCAGGACGCCCAGATTTAAGGTGCGCATGAATCCTCAACTTCTCAGAAATTCCAACGTGATTTTCGTGAGAAGGGACTCGGCGCATTGGGACCTCTAAGAGCTGATGCCGCATGTTTTGATCCTTGAATCGGATAGGATTTAAGGAACCATGCAGTAGGGTTTCCGCACAACTCTGCTGCTTTGCAGAGCCGCCAGCAAACTTAAAAGCCGTATCTGAATACATGTCAAGAACCGCCATACCTCCCGTTGTGTCGGCAATTCACAGACAACGGTTGATTATCCGAATGCCGGATGGATGCGCGCTTGCTGTGTTTGCCGCCGGCGGCTTTGCGTAGTAGTGCCTCGGCGGTCCGTCGATCTGTTCGTCGTTGAAGACACCGCCTGATGGTGCACTGGTTACTTGTGGGCCAAACACTCCACAAGGGCGACCTCGGGCTCGGTCAGGCGCATACGTCACCGTACAGATAGCGTCGGCCGGTCGGGCCAACGCCAAACGCCATAGCGGTCGCACGTCGGCCCTAAGTAGCCGGCGTGCGTCAATTCATCGGCCCGCAGGACCCATTTTCTACCGCTTTGGAAAAACGAACTCGACGCGCCGGTTGAGAGCGCGCCCTTGGGGATTGTCCGCTCCGTTTTTCGTATTGGGTTCGATCGGACGGCTATCACCTAGCCCTTCGACCGATAGCCGCGCTTTATCTGCTCCATGTTTCACAAGCCATTGCATGACGGCACTAGCTCGCTGAAGGGACAGTTCGTTATTGTACTGAGCCGACCCTTTGGAATCGGTATGACCCTCGATGATGATCGTGCCGGCGGGGACGGATGTGATGAGACGCGCGATGTCCATGAGTGTCGGTTCGGCCGCCGATTGGATGTCGGCCTTGTCGAAATCGAACAGCACATCGCCCGTCATGGACACCCTGACGGTCGTTGCGTCTTGTCGTACGGAAAGACCACCGTGCTGAGCGGTAAGCCCATCGGCTTTCGCAGACAGATCAAACACGGCGCTGTTCAGATCGGAGGGTAGCCCCTTCAAATCAAGAACCGTGGCCTTAAGATCACGTATTTCGCGATGGTAAGGTGACACCTGCGCATAAGAACCGCTGGCCGCTATCATGATCACGACCATCGCGAGGGAACATTTCGCTGCACCAGCCATGGCTATCGGTCGGTAAGTTTGATCGCGTCGAGTGTCTCGACGCCCGGGATCGTCAGTGACACCTCGGTGACGTCCTTTGGCGGAGCAGGGAACCTACCATGCCAGGAACCCGCGATCGGAGAATCCTTGTTAGCTTTGATAACGAGGTTTGGATTTGTCAGCGGCTTATCACTGCTGTCCGTAAGCAGCAGGTATTTCTTATTGCCAGCAAGAACGTAGAAGCTGTTTTCATATGCGTCCTGGCTAATCGAATCATATATTCGTTCCAGCTGGTTCGTCGCGAGCGGCTTGAAGCGGAGTTTGATTGTTAAAACGTCCCCGGCGCGGACAGCTTCGACGACCTGCGCTTCCGCGGCCCCGCCATCGGTCAAGCCTGTGGCTAAGGGTGCGACAGAAGTGGTTTCAGCCTGAGTTTGGGCGAAGGCCGTTTGAGCCAATCCAGTTGTTGCTAGGAGGGCACCAAGAGCACAGACAGTCGTGGCAATTCTGGTCACTTTTACCATATCAATCCTCGATTTTTCAAAATTGCAGGCAGTGCATACGAATCACAAAACAACCTCCAGTAACTTTCTCGCATGGGAGAAATGTGGCGAAGTCTTGAAATTCCCACATTTTCGCCCCGCTTTCATTCGCTGCAGGACCGAGGGCCTGTTCTCTTTCACTGATGAACTGTTGCGATCCCACACAGTTTCCCTGCAATTCGGTGATGTCATCGCTGGTCTGTCAAACCGCTTACGGAATTGTGATCGGAACCATTACTTTTCCCTGCGGTTGGTCAATCAACCAAGGGAGTTGCGCAGAGTTCGTTCGTTGAAGTGCAGCGCTACTCTGTCCCGGTGTCAGGCTCACAGGCACCAGGTGATCGTATTGGCTGTTCTCACAGCTGCGCACGCGACCCTGGCGCACAATGGAGAAAACCATGTCCATAACCGCGATCCTGATCGGTGCTGCCCTCGTGATCGCCGGTGTACTCGATTTGTTTTGGGGTGCGCTCAGGCGTCGACCTCTCAGCGATCCTCACCGATCCATTTCAGATGCCAAGCCGACCCTGGAGCCCAGAGGACAAGGGCTTAGATTTCTTGGTTTGGTGAGGAACTGGCTCGGTATAAGCATGATCGCGATCGGCATGGCAATATTGATCGCCTACGCATAGGATTTGACCTGCAACGGAGAGTTTCCTCCGAAATGAGACGGCCCATAGAAGGACGGATCGATAAAAGAATAGAGGTTTACGGCAGAGCAGATCGTTGCGGGTTAAAGTAGCTCGATCCAAACCGGCGCGTGGTCACTCGTGTGATCCCAACCTCGCACTGACTTGTCCACCTTGGCCCGCTTGAGATCGCCAGCAAGCGCCGGGCTTAACAGGAAATGATCGATGCGAAGCCCAGCGTCTCGGGCAAATGCGTTTCGGAAATACTTCCAGAATGTATAAATCCGCTCATTCGGATGGAGATGCCTCACCGCATCCGTCCAGCCCTGATCAAGAAGTGCGGCATAAGCCGCTTTCACCTCCGGCCTGAAGAGCGCGTCGTCGCGCCACCGCTCCGGTTTGTAAACATCCAGATCGGTTGGCATGACATTGAAGTCGCCAGCCAAGACAACCGGGATCTCCAGTTCTATCAGTTGCGCCGCATAGTGCTGCAGCCGGTCAAACCAACGCAGCTTGTAGTCAAACCTGGGTCCAAGGGCGGGGTTGCCATTCGGCAGATAAAGGCATCCGACGATTATCCCCTCGATTGCCGCCTCGATGTAGCGGCTGTGACTGTCATCAGGATCGCCCGGCAAACCGCGACGCGTCTCCATTGGGGTGCGTCCTCGAGCCAGGATGGCCACCCCGTTCCATGATTTCTGTCCGTGCCAGATCGCGCCATAGCCGGCTTTCTCGATTTCCCGATGAGGAAACCTGCTGTCGGGCGCTTTCAGTTCCTGCAGGCACACGACATCCGGCTGCCTCTCCTCGAGCCACCGCAGCAGCACGTCGAGGCGACCGTTGATGCCGTTGACATTGTAGGTGGCGAGTTTCACCAGAATGATCTGCGCCGCCGGCATGCGATGGGCAGCGACGACGAAGCTTCGTTGCCCATCTTGGACTCGCGATCCTCCTCGCGCCGCCGACGGCGTTCACCGCTGCCGGTATCGATTGGCTCGCGCATTCTCATGGCAGACCTCCCTTGTGATTTTCCCCTCCACAAACGCGGCTGCGGCGCAAAAGATGCATTCGATTGAGAACGGTGGGGAACGAAACGCCGGCTGAGCGGTTGAGTTCCTTTGGCCGCGTCAGGAGAACTTGTATCATGGTTGCCCCAAGAGCGAATTGGAAAGGCTACATCAAGTTCGGCGAGGTGACCTGTCCCGTGGCGCTCTGTACGGCGGCATCAACTTCTGACCGCATCGCCTTCAACACTCTCAATCGCAAGACGGGAAACCGAGTCAAACGCGAATTCGTCGATGGCGAGACGGGAGATACGGTTGAGCGTGACGATCAGGTCAAAGGCTATGAGATGGAGAATGGCCAGTACGTCGCCCTGGAACCCGAGGAAATGGCCGAAGCCGTTCCCGACAGCGACAAGACCCTGAAGATAGAGGCCTTCATCCCCTGCTCCCAGATCGACACAATCTACTTCGACAAGCCCTATTATCTCGCTCCCGACAAGCTGGGCACCGATGCCTTCGTGCTGCTGCGCGACGGGATGAAACAGGAAAAGGTCGCCGCGATTGCGCGAACGGTGCTGTTCCGACGGGTGCGCACCGTCCTTATCCGAGTGCATGGCAAGGGGCTGATCGCCTCCACGCTCAACTTTGATTACGAGGTCCGTTCGGCCGACAAGGCTTTCGAGGATCTCCCCGACCTCAAGATCGAAGGCGAGATGCTCGATCTTGCCGAACATATCATCGAAACCAAGAAGGGTAGCTTCGACGCCAGCAGCTTCGACGATCGATATGAGGCTGCGGTGGCCGAACTGGTCAAAGCCAAAATCGAAGGACGCTCGCTTCCCAAAAGGAAGGCGCCCACTGCCTCGAAGCCTGGAGATCTGCTGCAGGCACTGCGCGAAAGTGCGGGCATGGGTGCGAAGAAAACAAAAGCAAAGCGCACCGCAGCGAATGTCAACAAGGGCGCCGCTCGCAAGCCAGCTGCAAAATCTGCAACTGCCAAATCCAAGCCCGCTACCGCGCAAAAACGGCGCGCCAGCTAGTCGGAGGACGCTTTCATGGCCGTTCGGCCCTACTGGAAAGGTTATCTCAAGCTGTCGCTGGTCACCTGCCCCGTGCAGATGATGCCGGCAACGTCCGACGAAGAAAAGGTTCGTTTTCATACGCTCAACCGCGCGACACAGAACCGCGTTATCAGCCACTACATCGATGCGGTCACCGGGCAGGAAGTCAAGGAGGACGACCAGGTCAAGGGCTATCAGCGCGCAGAAGACGAGTACGTTATGCTCGAGGACGGCGAACTCGAAAATGTTGCGCTGGACAGCACCAAAACCATCGACATATCCACCTTCGCACCCCGCGACAGCGTCGAATGGATCTGGTTCGATACCCCGTACTATCTCTCCCCGAACGACCCTGTCGGTCAGGAAGCCTTTTCCGTCATTCGTGAAGCGATGGAGGCCAAGCGGGTGGTTGGCATTTCGCGACTGGTCATCTCGCGTCGCGAACGCGCCGTCTTGCTGGAGCCGCGTGGTAAAGGCATCATCCTGTGGACTTTGCGCTACGGGGACGAGGTCAGGGACGAGAAAGCCTATTTTGAGGATATCGGCAACGAGAAAGCGGATTCCGACATGATGCCGCTCGTCCAGCAATTGATCGAAAAGAAGACCCAGGACTGGAATCCGAAGATGGTCGTCGACCCGGTCCAGGATCGGCTGCTCGACATCATCAACACGAGAAAGAAACAGCTGAAAAACCCCCAGAAAGGCAAAGCGAAATCGCCAGCGTCGGAACCGAGCAATGTCATCAACATCATGGATGCGCTGCGCAAATCTGTGGCCGCCGAAACCCGACCCCGCAAATGAGCCGCGCACCATTGCCGAGGCTTCCGGTCCGCTACAGCCATCGCCCACGATCCATGTCGAGGTGAAAAGCATCCGCATTTTCGGCGGATGACTACGCCGCAGCCCTGTTCGTTTTGCTCAGGCGCTTGATCGCCTGCTCCAGCGAGCGCTGGCTTTCACAATAATCCTGCCAAGCGGTCCCCGCTCTCAGAAGCTGCGGCACGGTCCGGATCGTGAAGCGTTTGGGATCGAGACCCTTTTTGACCTGCGTCCAGTTGAGCGGCATCGACACCGTGGCGCCGGGGCGCGCCCGCGGCGACAGGGGCGCAACAGCGGTCGACATCCTGTCGTTGCGCAAGTAGTCGAGGAAGATGCGGCCCTCGCGCTGGTTCTTCGCCATCCTGATCAGGTAAAGATCTGGATTGTCGCGGGCCATCCGCTGACAGATATCATGGGCAAAAGCCTTCGCCTCTTCCCAACTCAATTTCTTCCGTCGCGACACGGCAAGCGGCGTTACGACGTGCAGTCCCTTGCCACCCGTCGTCTTGCAGAAGCTTACCAGCCCGAGTTCTGCCAACCGGTCGCGAATTTCCCGCGCCGCGTCAATGACGGTGGAAAACTCGACTTCGGGGCCCGGGTCCAGATCGAACACCAGGCGGCCGGGCACCTCCGGTTTCCCGGGCTCGCAATTCCAGGGATGCAGTTCGACACCACCGATCTGGGCGATCGCCGCAAGCCCCTCGACGCGGTCGATCTGCAGGTAGGGCTTCTTGTCCCCGAATACGGTGACCAGCTCGAGCAGGTTCGATGTTCCCGGCATGGCATGTCGCTGGAAGAATTGCTCGCCGCCAATCCCGTCGGGAGTGCGAATGATCGAACAGGGCCGCCCTTTGATATGATCGATCAGCCAGGACCCGACCGCCTCATAATATTGGGCAAGCTCAACCTTGGTCACCGGCTTCCCATCGCCACCATCCGGCCATAGAGGTTTTTCCGGGCTGGAAATCAGCACGCCCATGACCTCGGCCTTCCCGCCCTTGCGGATACGATTTGGTACTGGCTTTACTGTCGATGGATCGGACACGGCAGCCTTTGAAGGTGACGCCGGTTTTTCCGCTTTCACCTCGCCCGCCGGTTTGTCTTCCCTCAAGCCCTTGAATGCCGCCTGCCGCACCTGGCCATCAGTCGTCCAGCCGGCGAACTCGATCTCGGCAACGAGATCCGGCTTGAGCCAAACGATGTTCCGATCCTTCTTTGGCGCCCCGATCCCCGTAAAGGGTGACCTGGAGACCTCGCGCTTTTGCAGCTTCGGCAACAGCGTTTCGACGGTCTTTGCGCCATAGCCTGTCCCGACCCGGCCGACATAGACGAAATGCTCGCCACGATTGACGCCAACAAGGAGAGATCGGAATTTGCCGTTGGTCTTTGCATAGGCGCCGATGACGACTTCATGACTTGCGCGGCATTTGGATTTCGCCCACGTGTCGGAGCGGCCGGACTGGTACGGCGCATCCGCTTTCTTGGAAACGATGCCCTCAAGCGAAAGACGGCGGGCCGATCGCAGCACGGCGTCACCGTCGGTTTCAAAATGCTCGGCGAAGCGCAGATGCGGATCGTCGCCCGCATCCTCCAGCATCGCTGCGAGCCGTTCTTTCCGCTGTGTCAGCGCAAGCTCTCGCAGGTCCTCATCGCCGGTAAACAGGAGATCGAATGCAAAGTAGACCAAGGCATCAGTCTCGCCTTCGGAAAGTGCTGCCTGAAGGGCGGCAAAATCGGGTGCTCCTTTTTCGTCAAGAGCACAGATCTCACCATCGATGATGGCATCAGGCAGAGCTGCTGCCGACTTGGCGATGGCGGCAAATTTGGCTGCCCAGTCGAGACCTTTGCGGGTTTTCAAAGTCGCCTTCCCATTCTCGACCCGCATCTGAATGCGATAGCCATCAAATTTGATCTCATGGATCCAGCCACCGCCGTTCGGAGGGCGGTCCAGTGTTTCGCATAACTGCGGTGGGATGAAATCAGGCATTCTGGATTTCGGGCGTCTGGCGGACACAGACTTTTTTCGGCTCCCCGCTCCCGCCTGGCGTTCCTCGGCGGCAAGACCGTGGTTGCTGTCCCACACCGCGTCGGCCCCAATGGCGCCGCCCTCCAGCATGAAGGGCTTTGGCTTTCTGCCTTTGCCCGACGCGATCGCGTCCATCGAGCGTCCGGAGGCGACTGAGGTGTCGTTTTCCTCAAGGACAGCCGCTCCGTTCTCATCGACCGAAAAATCGTCACGATGTTTGATCAGGAGCCAATTCGTTCGTTTTCCACCATCGCGATCATGACGCATGCGCACGAGCACGAAGCTGCCGTGGAGCCGTTTGCCCTCAAGTGTGAACTTGAAATCACCTTTGGCCAGCGCCTCTTCCGGCGTCCGATTTCCTTCCGGCTCCCAATAACCGCGATCCCACAGCATGACAGTGCCCCCGCCATACTGGCCTTTCGGAATGGTGCCTTCGAAGTCGCCATAGTCGAGCGGGTGATCCTCGACCTCCACCGCAAGGCGCTTGTCTTGGGGATCGAGCGATGGCCCCTTGGTCACGGCCCAGGATTTGAAGACACCGTCGAGCTCCAAACGAAGATCGTAGTGCAGCTGGGTGGCGTCATGTTTTTGAATGACGAAGCGACGTCGATTGGAAGGGCTGAGCTTGCCCGCTCCGCTTGGTTCCTTGGTGACTTTGAAATCGCGCTTCTGTTTGTAGGTCGAGAGCTTGTCGCTGGCCATCGCTGTCCCCGGTACTCGTCTGCCACCGCACCAACTTCCTTGGGTGTAATAAGGTGCGTGCAGGCTCGCCTGCCAATTCGTTGCTCACGGCAACACAAGGATAACGCGCCCATCTTCACGGTGTTGTCACGTCCTGGAACGGCTCGCATCCTCGCGAGACAAAACCATTTTCGGGCGCGTTTGGTTCCTCACGCGGTTGATCGATGTCGGCGGCTGGGGGGAGGCTGCGGAGTTTCGATCTACAGCAAGCCTCTACTCTGTCGGTCGGACGTTGCACGCTGCCCGAACTTCCGACAGCAAGTCTGGATGACGATCCAAGATGCAGAGCAGCTTTACCAGAGGCACTGACGGCTTCGCCCTGCCTGTCTGCGGGGAAACTTCGACGTTGCAGTGGCCACTTTGGAGTTTCTTAAGCGTCGAGAATGATCCGTGCGCGTACGAAACGAATGCGTTCGCTCAGTCATGACCGTCCGGCGACAGACGGTCATCCCAAGGATGTCGCGGAAACAGCCTTGGGATGACCCGTTCGCGCACGAGGCACGTCACGCCTCGGTACGAAAGATCGGAAATTGTTCACTGTTCTCGAAAGGCCCGGCTGAATTGGTCGGTGAGCGGCTTCGATAAGAACGACAGTGCTGTTCTTTGCTCCGTTGAAACGAAGACCTCCACCGGCATACCGGGCAAGAGTTTATTGTCACCGAGCTTGGCCAACTCCACTTGGGCAACCCCAATATCCGCCAAGTAGTATGTCTCACCGGAACTTGGGTCGTTGCTCGTAGCGGCCGACACATAGGTGACGTGTCCGGAGAGCTCGGGAGTGGTGCGTTGATTGAATGCCGAAAAGCGAAGCTTCGCCACCTGACCGGAGAACACCTGATCGATATCGGTGGGAGAAAGCCGGGCCTGGATCTTAAGTGCAGCGTCGGTCGGGACAAGGGTGACCAGTTTTTCCGCCGGCGTAATGACCCCACCGATCGTGTGGACGAAAAGCTCGTTCACGGTTCCCGACAAAGGGGCGCGTATATCAGTGCGTTGCAACCGATCTTCGACAGCCACCTTTCGTTCACTCAACTCCGAGATCTTCTGTTCGACGGTCGTTAGATCACGCTGTGCTTCGGTTCGAGCCGCCTCGTCGATGGCAATGATCTGAAGCTCGATTTCGCTTGTTCGGGCCTTGGACCGCGCGATGTTGGCTTGTATCTCGCCGTACTCGCCGGTGATCTTCGCCATTTCGCGATCGATGATGTACTTGCGGGAGGTCTCGAGCAGGTTCTTGTCGGTGAGGCGTTTGATCTTCTTGTGCTCGGTTTTGATCAGCGCCAGTTCGTCCTGCTTTGCCGAGAGCTGAACCTTCAAGCCATTGACCTCCTCTTCCAGTTGGGAAATTCCCAACTGCAGCTGTTGCTTCTGGCTTTCCCGGTTCTGGCGGTTCCCGTCGAAAAGCCGCGCCTCGCCCATGAAGACCGTCGGGACCACACTCATTGCCTCACTGAGTTCTGCTCCAAACTGCAATTCGGCCAGGTTGTCCCGCTCGGCGACAAGCCTCGTCTTTCGCGCAGCCAGTTCAACTAGCTGGTTCTTGACAATGGACAGTTCCGCTCGGGTTTGCACGTCGTCAAGCCGTAGCATGATGTCGCCTTTTCTAACGGCGTCGCCTTCCTTGACCAGGATCTCGCTGACGATGCCGCCGTCACGATGCTGGATCGCCTTCAGGTTCTGATCGACCTTGACCATTCCCGCCGCAACGATCGCGCCCGTAAGCTGGGCCGTGGCGGCCCATCCGCCGGCACCGGCGAAAAGCAGAACCCCAAGCATGGCACCGACGATAACCCGGAAGGTTACCGGGAACGCGGCGTCTGCCTCATCGTCGCCGATGGCTGGAGGATTTCGTTGTGATTTGAGCATTTTGTTTCCCTCCCCAGATTATATTTGAGCGGCCTCGACGACCACCAACATGTGATGACCGCTCAAAGTGACAGCCACCTCATATTCCTGGTCATTGTCGGTATCGAATTCGATCAGCGTTTTGCCGTGTTCCTCTGTCCCCTCATGCCGCATCCTGATCGGGAGAGCATCTTCATCTACATCCTCCCCATAGATGGCCTCGAAATGATCCTCGAGATTATCGACGATCTCCTCGAAGATCTGATACCTCGACATCTCGATGCGGTCCCCCACCATGAAATCGAGGATGTGATGGATGGCATCGCTGGTCGATGAGCCGGCCGGCATATTGAAACGGAAGACGTCATCGCCGCTGCCTCCCTCAAGGGTTAGGGCCGTTTGACCGACGTGGAAGACATCCGCCTGGGCGCTGCCCACGATCTGTTCAAAGCTTGTGACAATGTCGGTGCCGATATCGACACCGGTCGCAACGCCGGTCGCAAGGTCGATGACAACCCCATGCGCTGCTGCAGAATAATCGAGAGTGTCCAGACCCGATTGGCCGTTATAATTGTCGTCGGCATTGTCGGCCGCAGCCACGACGGTATCGTTGCCCGCCCCAGCCGAAACGATATCTGCACCAGCCCCATCCTCAATCGTGTCGTCGCCGGCTCCGGTGACGATCGTCTCGGCGTGATCGCTGCCGATGACGCTGTCATCGCCTTGACCGGTCAGGACCACCTCGAAATTCGCGACGGTGTCCTCGCCGATTTCTGCGCCCGAGGCTTGGCCTTCGCTGAGGTCGATCTCGATCGACCGTGACAAGCTGGAATAATCGAGCGTGTCGGTGCCATCTCCGCCATCGTAAAGATCGGGGAGAAGATCCCCTCCTGCATCTTTAACCGTATCGTCGCCGGCTCCGGTGGCGATTGTCTCGGCCTCAAGGCTGGCGGTCACGCTGTCATCCCCCTGACCGGTCATGACCACCTCAAAATTCGAGATGGTATCGTCGCCAATCTCTTCACCTGAGGCTTTGCCTTCGCTGAGGTCGATGGTGATCGATTGTGACACGCTGGAATAGTCGAGTGTGTCGGAGCCGTCGCCGCCGTCATATTGGTCCGATACGAGATCCCCCTCGCCCGCAATCGTGTCGTTACCAGCACCCCCCATGACGATATCCTCGTCGGCGCCCCCGACCAGAACGTCCGCGCCTTCGTCCCCGAAGAGATGGTCCTTGCCCGCTTGCCCGAGCAGGGTATCGTTTCCGCTACCGCCGGACAGGCGATCGTCACCGCTGCCGCCGTCGATGGCGTCGTTGCCCTCATCACCGGCAACCAAATCGTTTCCGTCGCCGCCGAAGGCCAGGTCGTCGTCAGCGCCTCCATGCAGGGCGTCGTCTCCCTCATCCCCAGACAGAATATCGCGCCCCTCCTCGCCAAACAGACGGTCGTTGCCGCTGCCGCCGTGGATCTGATCGTCGCCGGTGCCGCCGAAGACGACATCGTTTCCGATCCCTGCGAAAATGATGTCGTTGCCCCCGCCCGCGACGATGTTGTCGTTGCCTTCGCCACCATTCACCGTGTCGGCACCACCTCGGGCATCAATGCTGTCATCACCCGCCCTGCCGTCGATGGCATCGCCGCAATTGGTGCCGAGCAACAGATCGTCACCCACAGTCCCGACGATCGGCGGGGCGTTGACCACGGAAAAAGACGCAGTCTGGGTAATCGAAAGCTGGCCATCTGTGATCTGGTAGGTAATCGTTACCGGACCAAGCTCTGTCCAATCGTAAAGCCAACCTTCTGCGGTCCTCGTAATAGTGCCGGATGTCACCGTGATATCCCTGACGGAAAGCACATTGCCGTCCGGATCGGATGCACCGCGCAATAGATCCGAAAGGCCGATGACGACCGCAGCACAACCGGAAACATCTTTCAGTGTGACTGAGCCGTTCACGCGTGGTGCGCGGTTAACGGGGTCATTATCTTCGTTGTCGTCATCATCGTCATCGTCATCACCACCACCCGACTTGTCGTCTTCCTCGTCCTTCGTCGGGAAAGTTTTGACGGGAGGGCCGGCAGTAGAGGGGCCTGGCGCGACATTGTCGTTCGACGCCCTCAAGACAGGCGACGGGCTTTCCAGCTCCCACCGTTCAGACATCGAGGTCGAGAAATCATCCGGCCGGAATGAGGGCGAACGAATGTCGACGGCATCCATTTCTTCGTTCTGGCTATTGTAGTTTCGCATGGCGCCGCCAGCCTTCTTTTTGGCCGGCGCTTCCTCTTCCTTGACTTCTTCCGGCTTGTTCTCCGCCACCAACTGCAAGGGCGCGATATCCTCCTGCGGCTCCCTGGCTTGCGGAGGCTCCTCCGCCGGCTCCGACGCCGTGCTGAAGGCGCTCTTCAGATAAAGCGCAAAGCCCGTCAACAACATCGCGATAACAGCCGGCGCTCTTGACGGCGCTTCCTCGTTTTTCAGGCTGTAGCGCTGGTGCGGGTCTTCCTCTTTGACCGTTTTTGTTCCCTTCGCCTCGATCATTCCGACACCTTTGACGTCATGCGCGCGGGCAGTGCGGGTCGGCCACCGGCGTCCCCGATCGCGGCTGGTTTCAGGATTTCGTTCTTGGGCCCAAACGCGACCAGCTTGCCGCCTTGAACCACGGCGATCAGGTCGCAGGCGGTAAGCGCGCTCGGACGATGGGCAATGACAATGGCAATGCCATTGCGGGCGCGAACGGCTTGTATCGCCTGCGTCAGTGCGGACTCGCCCTCTCCGTCGAGATTGGAGTTGGGCTCGTCCATGACGACGATGAACGGATTGCGGTACAACGCCCGTGCAAGCGCGATCCGCTGCCTCTGACCCGCGGACAGGGATGCGCCCTGGGGCCCGAGTGCCGTGCGATAACCATCCGGCAACCGCACGATCATCTCGTGAATACCCGTGGTTTGTGCCGCGTCCACGATTGCCCTTGGGTCGACGTCAGGGTCAAGCCGGGAAATGTTCTCCTCAACCGTGGCGTCCAGGAGCGCCACGTCCTGCGGGAGATAACCGATGTGCTGCCCGAGACAGCTGTCTGACCATTGCGTCAGTTCCGCATCATCCAACCGAACGCCACCGCGAAGGGGCGGCCAGATCCCGGTCAGCGCGCGCGCCAGCGTTGTCTTGCCGCCGCCGCTTGGACCGATAATGCCCAACACCTGGCCGGCTTCGATGTCGAAACTGACGTCGCTCAGAAGAACACGGCCGGAACCGGGCGCTGCGACCGTGAGCTTTTCGACCTTCAAGGTCTTGGCGGGCGCAGGAAGGTCCATCGGTGCAACGGTACTCGTCAATGCGACCACCGTTTCCTTGAGGCGACCGAAGGCGGTTCGTGCCGTGACGAAACTCTTCCAGTTGCCGACGGCAAGATCGACCGGGGCAAGGGCGCGCGCCGAGGCAACGGATGCAGCGATGATGGCGCCGGCAGACATTTCCCCCTGGATCGTCAGCCACGCCCCCAGGCCCAGAACCGCAGACTGCAACACCATCCGAAGCACCCGGGAGATCGCCCCAAAGGTGCCGCTGATGTCGTTTGTCCGGGTTTGAAGCGCCAGATGCTCCTTGTTGGCAACATTGAACCGGCTGACCGCACGCGGCGCAAAGCCCATGGCCTTCAACACCTCGGCATTGCGGGTGTTTGAATCGGCAATGGCATTTCGCTCAATACCGGCCTTGTGGGTGGCGGCGGCCCATCTGCGCGTCATCACCTCGGTCAGGATCGCGAGAATCGTGAGAACAAAGGCGCCGCCAAATGTCAGGGCGCCGAGATAGGGATGCAGCATGTAGACGAAGATCAGGTAGAGCGGCATCCAGGGAAGGTCGAAAAAGGCGATCGGCCCCTGGCTGCCGAGAAATCCCCTGACCGTATCGACGTCGCGGCCGCGCTCGAGGGCCTCTGCCGTGGAGAAGCCGAAACGGGGCATGTCGATCGCAACTTCATGCGCCAGCGGGGCGATCTTTGCATCCAGCCTTGCGCCGACGCGCACCAGTATCTGTGAGCGGATGATGTCGAAGAGCCCCTGGAACAAATAGAGCCCGATCGCCAGGATCGAGAGCCCGAGCAGGGTCGGGATGCTGCCGCTGGTCAAAGCCCGGTCGTAGATCTGCAGCATGTAGAAGGAGCCGGTCAGCGCCAGAATGTTGATTATTCCGGAGGTGATGAAAAGGAAGAGGAATATTCCTTTAAATCTCTGCGTAAGCTTCTCAGCGTTCTTACGTTTCGTGCCAGTCAGTGGGGTCTTCGTGCGCATGATACTCACCAATCCGCGTTTGATGGAGTAAGCCGGCGCGCCCTTGGTCGGCGCGCCGGAAAACGCTGGTTACAAGTTGAAGTCAGAACCGGTGAGGTTGTGGTTCCCCTTGATGTTCAGGCGGAACTCTGCGGCTCCGTCACTGTCAACGCTACCCGAGACGACGGTGTAATCGCCATCGGCCCGGGTTTCATGGGTCACGGCGAGTTGTGCCGGGCCACTCAGGCTGGATCCCGAGACAAGGGTGAAGGATTGATTTCCCGCCACCCCGTTGTTGGCATCGGTACCGCTGAGGTCGATCTTGTCACCGGCCTGGAAGCTGGTGATCGTATCGCCATCGGCATTGGCTTCGGACTGGAACCGGAAGGTATCGTTGCCGGCTCCGCCTTCGATGACGTTGACGAAGGCATTGGCGACAATCGTGTCATTGCCCGAGCCGGTCACGACATTTTCGATCCCCCACAGGGTATCCTGCCCGGTCTGACTGCTGGACACGCTCCCCTGGTTCATGAACCCGGAGCCGATATCGACGGTCAGACTGGCGGTTATGGCCGACATGTCCAAAGTGTCGTTGCCGGCATCGCCGTAGTAGATGTCATCACCATCATCCTTGGCGGCGACAATGATATCGTCGCCGGATCCCCCGGATACGAAGTCGCTGCCGGCACCGGTCTGGATCATGTCATTGCCGGCATCGGCAAAGATACGATCCGATCCGGCATCGCCGTAGAGCATGTCGTTGCCCTCACCGCCGAGAATGTCGTCGTTGCCGTCGCCGCCGAAGACCAGGTCGTTGCCGCCACCGGACGTGATGAAGTCGTTGCCCTCATCACCTCTGATGACGTCTGCACCCTCGCCACCGATGACGGTGTCATTGCCGGCAAGGGCAACGATCGTTTCGGCATTTGCCGTACCAAGCAGAACGTCTGCGCTGGCTGTGCCGGCGATCGGCGACCCTGCGGACGGAGCGGGAATGTTCGGCGTTTCACCGGTATCGTCCTCCGTCCCGGTGATCTGCGGTCCGCCGCCGTCGTATTTCTTGAACGTGACGGAGTTCGTGCCGTTGCTGACCGTGACGTTGCCGTTGGCCTCGGTGGTCACGAAGTCCGTCAGCGTGCCCCCGAGCTCGATCACGTCCTGCGGACGCAGTTGGCCGACAAGCGTGTCGTTGCCACCGTTGGACCGGAAGACGATCCGATGCTCGGAGCTGAGCCCGGTTATGTCGACCGTGTCGTCGCCGGTATTGCCGTCGATGGTGATCGTGCTGAAGTTGAGGCTTGTGAACGGCGCATTGAAATCGCCGAACACCTGGATCGTGTCACCAACGATGGGGCCGCCGCCGTCAGGCTGGTTCGGGTTGTTGCCGTTGTTCGCGGTCGTATTGAAGGCGTTGATCGTGATTTCTTCGATGTTGTCGAGTTCGGCTATAACAGTGGTGTTCAGCCCCACTGTACGGGTGATGATGATCTCGGCATCCGCACCGGTGACAGGAACCCCCGCGGCAATGGCAGCTGCCTTTGCATAGATACGGAACGTTTCCGCCTCACCATTGCCAGTGAGTTGGAATGTGTCGGTGCCGGCGTCGCCATCAACACGATCAAACCCTTCGGTGGAACTCATGTTGATGATGTCGTTGCCAGTACCTGCATCGATGATGTCATTGCCGGTGCCGCCATTGATCGTGTCTCCACCGTCGCCGGCATCGATGCTGTCATTGCCGCCGCCGCCGGTGATCGTCGTTCCCGCGGTATTGCCGATGATGATTTCGGCAGCACCGCCGCCGGTGATGTTTCCGGTCACGCGGTTGATGTTGACCTGGGCCGTATCCGTCAGGCCGCCATCGGTAGCGGTGTAGACGAACGAGCCGCCTGCTCCGCCTGTGTCATTCAGGGTGAGGATGCCCGCCCCGATCACCGGAGTAGTGACGCCATCCGGGCTGCTGACGGCGGTGATCGTAAGGGCGCTGCCTTCCGGGTCGGTATCGTTGGCAAGAAGGGCTGCATGCGAGATCGTGAAGTTCACCCCTTGCGCGACGTTGGTGATGACCGTGTCGGTATTGACGGACGGTGCATCGTTGATTGCGTTCACGCTAACGGTCGTGGTCGCGACAGCGCTGGTCAAAAGCCCGTCATTGACGGTGACCTGGATGACGCGGGCGACCGCACTCGGGTTCTCCGAGGTGTTGGCGTAACGCACCTGCTGGATTGCAGTGCGGAAGTTGGCAATCGACGAGGGGCCGGTGAGGGTCAGGGTAATCTGCCCCGCAACCGAAGTGTCCACCGCCGCGGAAATTCCTCCCGGCAGGCCGCCCTGCACCGTCAAGGCATCACCGGCGCTGGCATTGGTCAGAACCACCCGGGCAGAAGCCAGGGTCGTGCCATCGTCGGTAATGACAGGGCCAAGCGCAATGGCAACGGCAGGGGCATTTTCGGTATAGCTCGTCTGGTAGTTGTTGCCAGGCGCGCCAGCCACGGGCGTGATCGTATCGACCTCGGTCTGGATGTTGACGTTGTCGATGTAGAGGTTTTCACCGCCGTCGAAAGTCCCTGCGGCTCTGAAGCGGATTTGAGTATTCGCGCCGATCAAGCCTTGGGGGATTGGGGCCGTAAAGACGTTCGTTTGATTGCCGCCGACGGTGCCAAGCTCCGTCCATGCGCCGTTGGTTGTGTTACGAACTTCGACCACGACATTCTCGCCGCCATCCAGTTCGTCTGCGACGTAGTTGAAGCTTAGGGTCGCCCTGGTAATGCCTGTCAGATTGACAGCACGCGCAAGGGTCTCATTGCCATCGATGCCTTCGATGAATTGCAGTCTGCCAGCGGCGAGACTGACACTGATATCACCCCCTGTGGCGCCACCGGTATCGTTGCCTTCAACCCATGGGCCTCCCCAGTTCGAAGCGCCGTTGTTATTCGTGTAGGCTGCTGCGGTGAACGTATCGCGATAGGCCTGCGCGACCGTCGCTGTCGTCGTGGTGGTCGAGGGGCCGTGCAGATCCAGCGTCGGCGCCTGCAGCGAGATATCCTGGTCGGTGAAATCCAGAAGCTCGACGTTTCGGATCGTGTCGGTGCCGTCGGTCGCCAACCCGCCAACATGGGCGACTGTAACCGTGCCGTTTGTGTTGAACGTAATGTCATATTCGGCACGGGCACCCGAGAACACGGCCGTGTCGATGTCGGCAATCCCGTCGCTATCCACCTGGTCGTTGCTGTCGCGGATTGTCCGCACGATTGCCAGCTGACCCGGATTGATGGTGCCGTTGAACATGGCGGCGGCGAGCGTCGTCATGCTGTTGTGCAGTACAGGCGTGCCCGTATGTTCAGGATCGTTGGCGGCATAGACGCCGATCTGCACGTCCAGCCATTTGTCGCCGTCGATGATGTCGTCACCGGCGTTGCCGATGATACGGTCGCTGCCGTCGCCGCCGAGGATGATGTCTCCGCCGTCAAAGGAGGTGACGCCGGCGCCAAGCAGCGCCTGCAGGCCATTGACAAGCGCAATGCCTTCAGCGTCGAGCACGCTGCCGAGATACCCTGTGGTCCCGCCTTGGGTCAGAGGCGCCCTATCGGCCGCCACGTCTTCTGTTCCGGCCAACACGTCGTTGAACCTCGTCCCGGAGAGACCTTCCATGGATTCGTATTCGTCGAGTGCAGCGTTCTCCGGCAGCACCGGAGCTTCGTCGAACACGATCGGGATCGACAGGTCGGCATTTACCCCACGGGCGTTGTCCTTGTAGGTCGCCCAGTCGAAGCCGGACATGCCCACCATTTTTCCGCGGCCGGCGCTGCCGACCATGATGTCGTCGCCACCTTCGCCGATGAACTCGTCAAAGCCGCCATCGCCGAGGAACACGTCATGTCCGTCAACGCCGTCATGGGCAAAGACTTCATCGAAGTTATCGCCAGGCGCACCGTCAAATGTACCGGTTTCGATCCAGTCGTTGCCCTCGTTGCCGAGGATGCGTTCGGCGTTCTTGTTGCCGTAGATGAAGTCGTTGCCGGTTCCGGCGAAGACCTCCGATCCCATGTCGGTGCCGAGGAAGATGAAGTCCTGGCCGTCATTGCCCATGACCAGGTCGAGGCCGGGTCCTGCATGGACGACGTCATTGCCCGCACCAGCCTTGATGTTGTCGTCACCGCCGGAGTCGACGATGATATCGTCGCCTGCGCCGGCATTGATGATATCGTTGCCGAACCCACCTTCCAGCCGGTCGTTGCCGCCGTCGCCATAAAGTGTGTCGTCACCGATCCCGGCGATCAGGATATCGTTCTGCTCGGTGCCGCCAAGGACCACGTGGTCGCCGCCGGTATATTTGAGATAGTTGGTATCCGCGCCCGGTGTCGCCGGGTTGTTGCGTTGGACGAGTGGTGTGAGAATACCGCCGCCGAGAGGGTCATTGCCCAGATTGTCGGCACTTTCGTCGACGCCGGTCCCGGGATTGTCATCCATGATGCCGTCTGCACCGGCCGTCTCGCCGAGACCGGGATTATACTGCTTGGTCCGATCGATCTCGAGAATGAGGCCGGGTGTCGAGAAAACGTCGGAAGGAAGATGCGTCGCGTCGGTATTGCGCATGATCATGGCTGCGAAGGAGTTGTTCTCCATCTCGCCAAAGAGGTGCAGGCCGTCGAGACGCTGCAGGTAATAGAAGCGGTCGCCGCTCTGCAGTTTTTCCATCTGGGTTTCGAAGACGAAGTTGAAGGTCGAGCCGAGCATGCCGCCGAAGGGCATGATCTGTTCGGCAAGGCCGCCGATCCATAGATCGACATCGTTGAGACCACCAAGCGATCCCCCGGCAAAGGCGCCGGTGGCATTGAGAAAGTCCTCGGCGTTCGCCTGTACCGCCAGTCCGCCGAAGGACTGGTTGAAGATCAGGGTCATCGCGGCGTCGCGCTTGCCTTCGATCGTCGTCTGGCCGGTGATCAGCGGATGCGTGCCGTAGGCGGCGATGAAGTTGATGATCGAGGCTTCGTGTTTGAGATGGCTAGCGAAGTCGACCCAGCTCTCATAGGGCTTGAGCAGGGCATCCTGGTTGGTCGCCGCATAGAACTGAGCGCGCGCTTCATTCAAGGTCGGCACACCCGTGTCACGACCGCGAGCCAGGTTGATGGTCGCCAGATCGAGCGGCAGCCCCAAGAGATTGTTGCGAAGTGCGCTGGTGACGAACTCGTCGATCTCGTTGCCCACCTGCCGGGTCATGCCACGGATAATGGCGCCGGCGGCGACATCGGCATCAACCACGCCGGCCGTACCGTTGTTCTTGAACTGGATCGGATTGAGAAAGCCCTCGATCAAGCCGATATGGTCGGCATTGAAGCTTTCGTCGAAGCGGTCGATGGACTCAGTCAGCATCGAGTGACCGAAGCGATAGACCACGTGAGCGAACTCCGCCACGATCGACGGGTCGATGGTGACGTCGAAACCGTCCGGCACCAGGAACACGTTGATATTGGGCTGGATCTTGCGTGCAAATTCTTCAAAAACAAGATGCTGATACTGCATTTCGGTGCCGAACTTGGCAGCCTGGAATAGGCGTTCGCCGTCCCAGATGAGCCCGGTTGCGCTTGCCGGTACTTCCGTGACGTCGACAGCCAGCCATTCGTTCAGAAATGCAACGGCCTCCGCTTGCGAAGCACCGTTTGTGAGCATGGCAGCGGCGTCGGCCAACACCACGTCCTTGGTGTGCTGCACCAGGCGATTGTGTTCGGAGTGGAAGACGTGGTGGACGGCCGTCAGGCCGATATTCTCGTTTGCACGGCCGTCACCGGCGATAAAGTGGGCGTCAAGCAACTCGTTGTCATACTGACCATCGGTCGGCGTTTGGTCCGGATTGCCGAGCCCGATTTCTAGATCGCCGTCGGCAAGACCCGTGGGGACCGCATTGTGGGCGATGTCGGCCAGGAAAGCGTGACCGGTGCGCACGGCCAGATGCTGTACATCGGGAAGCGTATCGGCGTCGGGACCGTCTGCGACAAGATTAAACAGACTGAGTGGAGCGGTTGGCGTGCCCGATTGAAGTGACTGCGGTGGCCCGGCCATGACAACCTGCGGGAAGCCCGTTGTCGGGTTGGGGATGAAGTTGCCATAGGCGTCGGTCGCCAGCAGCGGCAGGTTGCCGACATGAAAGTCGGTCAATTCGATGCCGAGGATCGTTCTTGCCTGGGCCTTGACGTCGGCCCAGGTGGCCATCCCGCCATTGACGCCTTCAATCAGCCGTCCGGTTGCAACCGGAACGCCGTCCGCATTGAGCACATATTGGCGCAGGAATACCTGATGGGAGGGATGCGAGGTATAGGTCTGGTTCTGGTCGACGAATGAGGTCGTGTTGTTGACCGGACGGTCCGTATCGTCTGCGGTCCCCATCACACCATCGGCGCCCGGCCCGGCCAAAGTCGCGCGGGTCAGCACCATGAAGTTGGTCGTGCCACCTGGCACATAAAGCGGGTCGTCGGGCATCAGCGGTATGAACACGGTGCCGTTGCCGCCCTTGGCGACAAGATCGAGCCCGTGGTCGAAGAACTGGCCAAAGAGCGTGAACCAGGAATTGAATGAGGCCGACAAGCCTTCGTCCGGCGCCAGGTTGGTGATTTTGACGTTCGCGCCATCAAGTTCGATGCCGTTGTCTGTGAGAAGTGTCATCAGAGCATCGTCGACAGCATCAAGTGCTGCGCGTGCCGCGTCCAGTTCCGCAAGCGCATCGGCTGCCGCCTGTTGCAAGGCTGCGTTGCCGGGACTGGCCGATGCCGCCGCCGCCGCTTCCGCATATTCGCGCTCTTCGGTCGCGACAGCTCTGAACTGCGGGATCAGCGGTGCATAGGCCGCCGAAATCGCTGCTGTGACGGCCATCTGCTGGTCCGGGGGAACGATGCCTGCCCTCTGCAGGCCGGTCAAAATGGCCGACGGATTGCCAAGCGTCTGGTCGACGAGCAGGTTGGAAATGGTGCGCACATAAGGGTCGAAGACGTCACCGGGGCCGGCTGTTCCGGGGCCGTCATTGTCGATGCCCGGCTGGTAGGTGACGGGGACCATCGGTGCCGGACCGGGACCGTCGGGGTCGACCATGATCGTGCGGAAATCGGTACCCAAAGGCTCTGGGAATTCATTGTCGGCCGCACCCCATTCCGGGTGAAGCGGGTTGTTATAGGTGCCGTCAACCGTTCGCAGGCCCCAAGAAACATTGTAGCTTGGAACCGAACCGTTCGGGCCGAACAGCGACTTGCCCTGAGTACCACCCGACTGCTCGAAGAGCGCGTGATCCTCTGCGATTTTGATCTGCTTCAAGATGAAATCGAGGTCAGAACGAATATAGGCAACCATTTCTACTCTCCCCTTGAAGCCGGCAAATGCGGCTTGGCGTGATCGGTGAAATATTATTGATGACGTCGATCGTCCTGCTGCGCGGGTTGTTGCCCGCACATCGTCGACAGAAACATTCGCTTTATCTAATTTGCTAATAATCAACTGGTCCGATGCCTCTTGGCCAGTTGCCTAAGTCCAGTCATTTTTCAGACTTTGGTGCCTAAAGCGCGCATGACGTTGGTCGCCTAACCCCGGGACCAAGGTCTTAATCACAGGGCGCAGCATCACCGCTGCTCTGGAGGTCAAACGGTTCAGGCGATGGCTTTGCCCGACAGGCGGTTCCAGACCGTTGAGGCACTACAGATTTAGACTTACCTACATAAGCTCATGGACAGGAAATGGGCGCAGGCGTATATCTCCCGCCAGAGGGTGGGAGATCAAATATGAGATCAATTGCACTGGCTCTGGCCGATGATCATCCATTGATGCTCGCGGGTCTTGTAGATCTATTTAGATCCAAAGAGGAGTTTGTAGTCGTCGCGACTGGGTCTTCCGCCGAAGAAGTACTTGAGATCGGGCTACAAACAGCGCCGGAAGTTTTCATCGTCGACATTATGATGCCTGGCAACATCTTCAATACTATCCTGGACCTGATGAAACGGGGTTGCAGGACGAGGTTCCTGGCGTTCAGCGCCATGTCGAAATCTGACATCGCAATCAATGCGCTCAAGGCCGGCGCCAGCGGCTACGTCGTCAAGGGGACCAGTCCACAGGAGCTCATCGATGCGGTTAAGGCCGTTCAGCGAGGTGAGATTTTCATAAGCCGGGATCTCGCCTGCAAGTTGATTGAACACCACAGAATGGCTTCGCTCCGTGCCGCAGCCGGGCCACCCGTCAAGTTCAGCCTCAGGGAAGGCCAAATCATCGCAATGCTGACGCGGGGATGCACCAACCGCCAGATCGCTGTGGAATTGAAGATTGGCGAAAAAACCGTTAAGAATCATATGACTGCGCTCATGCAAAAGTTAAATGTCCGCAATCGCCTCGAAGTGCTGATTGCGACACAGAAACTTGATCGGGACGAGCTGCCCGCTCCACGCCACTGATGGTGATATCACAAAGCCTTGCCTGATCTGATACCCGATTGCCTCAATTACTAGCTGTATTTCGAAACGTTTCTGAGGCGCTACTCTCCGACGGATTCACCCGATCCGGAAAGGCACTACGCTCACCGATTGTACGCACTGGAAGCGTCGGGTCTCATTCCGCCCTACCACTATTGACGAATGCCCAGTTAGAGCAACTCACCGCAAGTCGCACACAGCAGCCGATCGTTTGAGGATTGTACCGCAAACGGACGGATTGCAGAGAATTGTGCGCAACAGCACGCTCAATCCAGACATTAGTCGCTGGAGGTGCAGTGTCATGCCAACACGCGTCAACACAACAGCTGCGCTTGCGGAAGAACTTGGCGAACGCCTACGGGCCGTGCGGCTTGATCACCGGTTCTCGCGGGATAGGCTTGCCGCCGCGCTTGGCGTCACGCTCCACCAAGTCCAGAAATATGAGAATGGCAGGAGCAATATCTCCGTGCCGATGCTTATTCTCATGTGCGAGGCGCTCGGCGCTCATCCAATGGAGTTGATCGGCACGATGGTTGAGGCTCGCGTGCCCGTTTGCAAGACACAGGATATCGCGCACGAGCGTCTAGTCATGGCCCAGCTGAAACTCGAGGAGATCTGCAGGGAGATCGCCGCAGGGAGGTGATTGGTCATGTCGTCGGCCTGCCCACCGCCGCGACGGCTCGAAGATCGAAATACTGGCAAGACTGCCGATCAGACACCATTGGGAACGATCCTTGAACATGGTGCGTTCAGCATTGGCATCTCGGCGAGAAACCTGGCCGGCGATCTCTCGGACCTTGGCGAAGAGTTCTACATGTTCGAGGCGCTGAGCGTCGATCTCATCTAACTGCCGACCCTCGACTACGACGTCGTGACAGCACCCCAGCAAGGTGAAGATGTCTACTTCCTTGCTTCCGTCGAGTCCATCGTGGCCGTTCGATACTGCGGACGCCCGGTGGGACGGTAGGCTTGGATGATCACCCCGCCGGCGGTGGACCGCGATGCGACCAGTTCGAGTGCCCTGTCCGGGCCGGTCTCGGGAAAGAGCCGCATACCCTGGCCGAGGATCAGCGGGTAGGTGAAAAGGTTGATCTCATCGACCAGGTCGTTGTCGAGCAGCCAGCGGATGAACGTGGTGCCGCCATGCACTTGCAACTCGCCGCCCGGCTTGGCCTTCAGGTCGCGGATCGCGGTCGCGACGTCGCCCGAAAGGACAGTGGTATTCGTCCATTTCGGGACCCTGAGCGTATTCGATGCCACGTATTTGGGCCGCGTGTTCAAGGCGAGTGCGACGGGGTTGTCACGCGGGATCTCTTTGACCGCCCCCCAGGAGCCGGCAAAGACCTCGTACGTCCACCGGCCGAACAGAAACGCGTCGGCGCGCGCGTAGATCTGGCCCAATGCGGCCCCCGCCTCTTCGTCGAAGAGCGGCGCAATCCATCCGCCGCGCTCGAAGCCGCCGCGACGGTCCTCGTCGGCCGATCCGAGCCCTTGCATGACTCCATCGAGGGAGACATTCGTCATGGTAATCAAGTTCATGATCGTCGTTCCTTCCGGTTGGTCACCGTTTGATCGGGCCAGTTACACGCGCCTTCGCTGCATAGACGAACGGCTGATCCGGAATTCGACAAACAATTCAAGAAATCTTTTCGGCCGCCGTCAATCTTGCCGGCATACCGCCGGGCCAACGGATCAGGCTTGCAGGAAGGTGCGCGCAAAGCCGGGTTCCGTTACCTCGATCGCCCCTTCCGGAAGCTTCAAAAAACGCTCGATCGCGGTGCCATAGGTTCGCATCCAGCTGTCCAGCATCGCCGCTGCCCCGTCGAGATCACCGGCCTCCGAAAGTTGCAACGCCTTGTGCATCATCTTGGCGACGCTCAATCGCAATTGCAGAAGCATCATCGCGGCAGTTTCCGGATCAGGTGCGTCCAGCGCTCCCTGCGCATGACCGCGCCGCAGTATCTCCGTGATAATTGGCAGGCTGGCTGCCTGGAGAGCCTCGTCGATGCGGTGATACAGCACGACGTTTTCCGGCTTGAACAGGGCGTTGAAGGTATTCTTCAGCTGCGGCGCCATTTCAAGCTTTAGTCGCCGCGAGCCGGCGAAAAGCGCATTCAACTGTCCAACGGCATCAAGCGAAGGGTCTTCGGCGAGGGGCTGCAGTTCCTCGAGATTCCTCTTCGCCAGTCGGGTCGCGACCGCCTCGAGGAGCGCCTCCTTCGAAACGAAGTAGTGATAGAAAGCACCCTTCGAGACATCGGCCTCACGGATGACGTCGTTGACCGTCGTATTCTCGTATCCATGCTGAAAGAACAGCCGTTCGGCGCAATCGATCAGCTCCTTCGATCGGACCTCTGGCGATTTCTTTATTCTAGCCATAAGTGCTCCGAGAACTGCGCCTTAGCACGGTTTGCAATGTGTTCCACGATGCCCACGATAGGCAAGGTGGTGTTCACCCTTGAAACAAACCGACCGTCGGTCTATTTTTACTGCATCGATTGGAAGGTTTCAAGGAGCGTTTCTTGCGGCTAGCTCGTTATGCCATCGCAGCTGCCACCGTCGTCGGCATCGGCGCGGTGGCCACCTGGTATTTGTTTCGTGCAGTTCCCGTATCCGTTGTTGCCCCCAAGCGTGGCGATGCGGCAGAGATCGTATACGCGGACGGTGTCGTGGAGCCGCGCACCTGGGCGAAGGTCACGCCGACCGTGGCCGAGCGGATCGTCGAACAATGCGACTGTGAAGGCGAACGCGTCGCCAAGGGACAGGTGCTCGCCCGCCTCGACGACACGGAGGCGCGCGCAGCGCTCAGCGAACTCCAGGCGCGTCTGACGCTGGCGCAGGAAGAATATCGGCGTAAGCTCACGCTGGCCGGAAAGCGCACGATCAGCGAACAGGAGGTCGACCAAGCGCGCAGCGAACTGGGCCAGCTCGAAGCCTTGGTGGCGGGTCGGCAGGCGCGGCTTGCGACCTACGTGTTGCGAGCACCGAGCGACGGCCAGGTGCTGCGGCAGGATGGCGAGATCGGCGAAGTCGCCGGACTCGGCACGGTGCTCTTTTGGGTCGGGGAACCGAAACCGCTGATCATCACGGCCGACGTCAACGAAGAGGACATTTCGCGCGTCGACGTCGGGCAGCGGGCGCTATTGAGATCGGATGCTTTTCCGGATCGCAAGCTCGAGGCGACCGTCGACAGCATCACGCCAAAAGGCGACCCGGTGACAAAGACCTATCGTGTCCGCTTCCGCCTGCCCGACGATACGCCGCTGCGCATCGGCATGTCGACGGACGTCAACGTCATCGTGCGGGTATCGCATCACGCTTTGATCATTCCAACCGTAGCTCTTGAAGGGACAAAGGTCGCCCTGCTCGACGGCGGGCGTATCAAGATACAAGCCCTGAAGACAGGCATACGTGGCGCCGAAGGCGTCGAGATCCTGTCGGGTCTCGAAGACGACGCCCGTATCGTCTCGCCGTTCCCGACCGACCTTGCCGACGGTGCTCGCGTCAAGGCCGCGGCCGAGCCGGAGAAATGAGTTCGCCATGCGCCTCATCCTCGACATCGCGCTGACCCACATTTCCGGCCGGGGACGGCAGACGGTCGTCGCGATGCTGGGAGTTGCCGTTGGCGTCGGCTTTTCCATTGCCATGGCGGCCCTGATGCAGGGCGGCCAGGATGATTTCGTCCGTCAGCTCGTCGACACCATGCCGCATGTGCAGGTGACCGACGAGCAGCGCACGGCCCGGCGGCAACCGGCAGAGGACCAGTTCGATGCCGCCGCCATTTTCGGGCTCAGGCCGCGAGACGACCGCCGCGGCATCATCAACCCAACCGCAGCCCTCGCCTGGCTCAACGCCTGGATCCCGGGGCGCATTGCAGCGACGCTGAATGCGCAAGGGGTCATTCGCTATTCCGGCCAGGAGGTCGGCGCCGCAGTCCTCGGTATCGACCCGCAAGCCGAGCCCCGCGTCTCACCGATCATCGAGGATTTCAAGGCGGGAAGCTTCGCGACCCTCGCCGCCGGCGGCAACAACGTGGTCATCGGCGATACCATGGCCTCACGGCTGGGCGCCGGCCTCGGCGATACGATTACCGCGGTCTCGTCGGAAGGGCTTAGCCGCCGCTTCAAAATCGTCGGGCTGTTCCATACGGGCACCACCGCGCGTGACGAAGGAGAAGCCTACGTGCTGCAGAAGAACGCACAAATCCTCTCCGCGCGGCCGAATGCGATCAACCAGATCAATATCAAACTCGACGACCCGAACGCCGCGCCCGCGGTGGCGCGCCGCGTCGAAGCGGAGCTTGGCTACAAGGCGATTGCCTGGCAGGAGGCGAACGAGTCGATCCTGGAAGCGCTCGTCGTTCGCAATGTCATCATGTACACCGTCGTCGCCGCGATCATGTTGGTTGCAGGTTTCGGCATCTTCAACATCATCTCTACGATCACGCACGAAAAGGCGCGAGACATCGCCATCATGAAGTCGTTGGGTTTCACCGAGTCCGACATGCGCATTCTCTTTGTGCTCGAAGGTGTGGCCATCGCCACGGCCGGCACGCTGCTCGGCTGGGCGCTCGGCTTTGCGATGGTTTATGCGCTTTCCCTGGTGCGCTTCGAGATATCCGCAACCGGGCAAGAAATGACCCGGCTGCCGATCGCCTGGAGCATGCTTCACTATCTCATCGCCGCCGCCTTCGCACTCGGCTCGGCAGCCGTAGCCGGCTACCTGCCCGCAAGGCGCGCGGCCCGCGCAAATCCGGTCGACATCATCAGGGGGGCGACATGAGTTCACTCATCGAGGCCAAGGATCTCACGCGCATCCTCCAGGAAACGGTGCCGGTCACGCTGGTCAAGGAGGTGTCAGTGACGATCGCCGAACGGGAATTCGTCGCGGTCACCGGCCCGTCCGGCTCTGGCAAGTCGTCGCTTCTCTATCTGCTTGGCCTGCTCGATCGGCCGACCAGCGGCACGCTCATGATCCGCGGCCGGGACACCGATCTCATGGATGAACAGGAGCGGGCCGCCACGCGCCTTGAGAATATCGGCTTCGTCTTCCAGTTTCACTTCCTGCTGCCGGAGTTCACTGCGCGCGAGAATGTCGAGATCCCGATGCGCAAGCTTGGCCGCCTCGCCCGAGATGAGATGCGCCAAAGAGCAAGCGGTCTGCTCGAGGCACTGGGCCTTTCCGATCATCTCGACAAGCGTCCCGATCAGCTTTCGGGCGGCCAGCGTCAGCGCGTGGCGGTGGCAAGGGCACTCGCCAACGATCCACCACTGATCCTCGCCGACGAGCCGACCGGCAGCCTCGACAGCAACAGTTCCGAACAAGTCTTCACCATCCTGGAGACGCTGGTGCGCAAGCAGGGCAAGACGGTGGTCGCCGTGACGCACGATCTAGACATGGCTGCGCGTATGGACCGGCGCGTCCAGCTTGTAGATGGACGACTGCATTGAGTGAACATCGCTTTGGTATTCCCGGCGCCGGACAGGTTCATAGCCAAAACGGCCGTTCATCGTCACTTTGGGAACAAGAACGTTACTGCCGCTCTGAAACCCCATCCTTGCGGCCCATTTTCAGGTGCCTGTGCCCAGTACCGCGCACCCGCTGTGAAGCTCACGGGCTGCTCACCGAATTTCACCAGCTTTGACACCTGAAAATTGACCGGAACCGACCACTCGTCCTGGATCCAGTCGTACGTGCTTTCAGTATTCAGCGAATAAGTCCATGCATCGGGCGTAGTATAGGAAACGAAAGGCTGCAGATACGTCGAACTGACATCCTCCCGGTCACTCTGGCCGGCGAAAGACCAGATGTGGTTGGCCAGTATCCCGTATGTCCAAGGTCCTTCCTGTTTCAAAGCGACAGCCGTAGGACCAGCTCCCCATTTTCCACTCCCAAGTAGCTCATCGGTCGCTGTTGGGATCAGGAAGACCGGCCCAGCGCTCCAGATGATCCCGCCTGGGCCAGGTTGCTTGGGGGAAACGAAAAGGCTCTGAGTGATATCGCCGAGACCGAACTGGTGGCCGGATTGCCCGGCTATGTCATTTTGCGAGATCACCGGCAGGATTGTGCGCGAGATGATGTTCCAGTCTTCGTTTAGCGAGATTGGGATGACTGGTTGTATGTTGAGGACTTCACGATTGCCATTCTCCGGGCCGTAACCGCGATCATAGTTGAACTGAAAGGGCACGCTGATGAGCGAAGCAATCGGATTGCTGAGCTTCTTGGCGAGCTCAGCACCGGACTCTTGAGCAACGGCTGACCCGGCGGTGGCCATCAAAGAGACAGTCAAACAAATAACTCTGTAGTGCGGCTTCATATTGTGACCTCGGCCCCTGGATTCGAAGGTTTTCTGAGCTGCTTTGCCTCAAGACGGCAGCGGCGCAGCTCGCGTAACGGCACAGTCAGCGGACACGATCGGTCCGCTCGTTGTCTATAAACGTCCGCTGAACGTGGCGAACGTCACATGAGCATCCTAAAACCGTACGACCAAGCCGAGGATGGGGCCCTGCTGAACGGTGTCGAACACGAACCCATCATCGCTGTAGTCGACGCCCAAAGCGCGGTAACCGGCCACTGCCGAAATCGTGTCGTTAAACCGGTAGCCAATCGTCGCAGCGACGTCCCAGTCGAGATCGGCACCACCTGCTCCAATGAACCCCCACCCTGTCAGATAGATTTCGGAAGTGAGCGTATAGGTGCCGCGAAGGCCGGCTAAACCGTCCACCCACGTTGCACCATCGCTTCTGGAACGCCCATCGAGAATGCCACCGCTGAACGAAAGCTCGCTTTCGACGGACCAGACGCGCAGACCGCCGACGATTTCGAGCCGCGCGCTGCTGTCCTCAAAAACCGAATACCCCGCACCAAGCATTCCGGCGAAGGTCTCGGATTTGAGCTCGGCGTCTGTGGCAAGGATGCCTCTTGGCGTACCGGCCTGCCCCGAAATCTTGGTATACATGACATCGCCGAAGATGCTGTAAGGTCCATTACGGGCCTCGCCCATCGCCATGGCGCCGAAATCGAGGTGATCGAAGATGTCGCTGAAACTGGCGTCGACGTCCACGGCAGGCAAGCCGAATTGCCCGAGTTCCCCCGACAAACCAGCTGCCCAGAAATAAGGCGCAAAAGTAAAGGTCCAGCCACTCTCCGTGGTCGTCTGCCGAGCCTCTGGCGTCATCGGCGAATAGATGTCCGCAGCCATTGCTCCATTACTAACGAGACATGTTCCGATCGCCGCCAGAGCGCGAAGTAGGTATAATTTCATGCTAGCCCCTAATAGCGGCCGCCGATGCGGCCAACTCGATTTGCGTCCGCGATTCAGACCCAGACGGAGATCGCTGTTTAACCCGTTGCTGTTTTCGTGAAGGTCGGTCTCGTTCGACCCGACGCGCGGGCGTCTAATAAGACACGCGGCGCTGTAGAAGAGATACTTGGCGCAGCCCAATGGCAAACGCCCAGCGAGAACGCACCGCCTATGCAAATGCCGGCTGCCGCCTACTGTCCTCGGTCAGAGGACCACAAGAAGCAGAGGCGCCAGCCGAGCATCAGCACAATGGGGGGAGAACTATTCGGCCACAGTGATGCCGGGCGGCTGCCATGTCCCTTCGCCCGCCGGCAAGATCGAAGGCGCTTCCGTCTTCGGCCAGTACAGGCGCATCACGAGGTAGATTTTGTCATCCGGCGCCGGAAGCCAATTGGATTCCTTGTCCGCACCGGGGCTGTCCTTTTGGAGGTACAGCGTCAGCGAGCCGTCCGCGTCCTTTTTCATCTCCGGCAACATCGGAGAGTTGATCAGGTAGCGATTGATCGGATTCTTGACCAGGAGCTGGCTCTTGCCGTCGTACATGGTAACGGACCAGAACGCATTTACTGGTGGCAACTGGCCGGCCGGGAAGGTCAGCGTGTAGTTGTGCTTGCTGCTGTCGAGCGGCGCACCGGCCGCGTCGGTTCGGGTATAGGGGTACATGGCTTCGACGGCATCATTGCCCAAGAGACCGCCCTTGGCGGCGCCTGCCCGCATCACCCAATCGCCATTGTAAAAGGCCTCGTCGCCAAAGAACGAGCCAACGTTCCAGCCGTTGATGTCCTTATTTCCGCTGGCCAGCCATTTGTCGACTTTGTCATTTCCCTGCTTCATGGCCACCAGGATTTCGGCTTTATGTTCGAGCGATAGTTCCTTGAAGTCGAAGGTCTTGCCGGGACCGATGCCAATCCTCGCAAGTTTCGCGCGAATCTCCTTGTCCCTTGCCGTCTCAGGGACGAACTGCAGGGCTGCGTCGAGATATTGGAAGAAGTTGTCCTTGATCCCGGCGGTGGTGGCAGGAAGGAACTCGATCGTGGCCGCGGCTGGCGGGGCCGGAGTTTTAAGAAAACCAGATAGCGGCTGGGCCTTGTAGCCGGCCTGAATCTTCTCGACGTTCGGCATGTCGTCGGGGTTGAAGAGCTGCGTGCGGATAAGCGCGAGCGTGAACGGCGTCGTCGATTGGAAGACCTTCTTGATCCCCGAGGGCGTTTCACCCTTCCAGTCTGGGCCAACGACCAGATAATCGCCCGGCTCGGTCCCCGTGGCGCGCGTGCCGATGTAGCCGTAATTGTAGGTGTTGCAATCGATCAATTGGACCGAGTAGTAGCGGTCCTTTTCGATCACCGGCACCGAGATGACCATCGGCTCAGCGCGCAAATCCAGCCAGATGAACGAGTAAGGCGTGTCGCTGTTCGGCGTAATGACTGCCGTGTCAGCCGGGCTGGCGACATGGTGCATGTTGTTGATTTCGTTGAAGGGCGCCTTGAACTGCCCCGAGTTCTTGTCAACGGCGAACTCTTGCATAACCGCATAAATCATCACCAGCGGCAGGCCGTAGATGAAGCCTTCCTCGGCGATGTCTTTTGCCTCGATAATGCCCGGGTAGCTTTGCGCCATCAGGAGGCTTGGCCTCGCAATCGCGGCGCTAGCGGCAATCACCGCGGTGGATCGAAGTAGATCTCTCTTCGTCAACATTTACCGTACTCCTTGATTATCGATGAGTTATCGAAACGGCGCGGGCTGTGGAGCAGCTCAGGAACCTTGGACGCAATCGTCCGGTTGCATTGGCTGTTGGTGAGGTATTCGCGAGAGCTGAAGCGGGCTGCAGTCGGGATCACACCCAGCCGCAACCGGCAGGTGCTAGTACAGAAATGCCCGCCGGTAGCCGCGCCTGGCCACGCCCGCATAGGAGAGCGGCGTCAACGGCATGCCGATGATGTCGATGAACACAGAGACCTCGGAGCCCTTCTCGGGCATTTCGCCACCGACCACTTTGACCGTATAGGTCAAGTTATTGTCGTTCAGCTCCGGATTCTCCAGGACGACGACGACCTGCTTGAGCTTGTCCCCTTCGAGGATCGACAGGTCGGCATTCGGCGGATCGGAAAGGAAGCTGTCCTTGCCCTTGCTCCAGAACGGCACGAAAGCGGCCGTCTCCATGTTCCCGGCAATGCGCTCGGGGCGGTCAGAGAAAAACAACGTGGCGCCGCCAACACCTTCGAGCGTCAGCTTGCTCGACGCCTTGTCGAATTTCATAGCACTTGCGGTTTGAACGAACAGGAAGTCGGCGACTTCGTCGGTTGCCTGCGCCAGTCGCGGCATGAACGGCACTGTCGTCGCCGCGACAGCTGTGGCTGCCAGCAGTAGGTTCCTTCTGGTTGTCATAGTCGTACCCCTCCTAAAGGTCGCAAGACATGTGGGTCACTACTTGTGCGACCCACATGTTTTACGGCACTAAACAGTATTCGCAATACGAAACCACTCATTTTGCGCCACGGTTGTCTTATTTCTGGAGTGTTGCATACATGGCTGAAATCCCGGTCATTTCCAATCGCATCCTGTCTGGCATGCCGGCCTTCATACGGCGCGAAATGGGGCAAAAGGCGCTGCTGCAGGCCAATCGTGCCATCGGCTTCGATCTCGAACTGACCGAGGGAGAGAACTGCTTCATCCCGCACGCGGCGGTAATCGGCTTCGTCGAAGCGGCCGCGCGCCTCGCCGGTGAGGCCAACTTCGGAATTCTGATCACGCCGATGATGAACGTCGCCAACTATGGCAGCTTCGGACACTACGTGTTTGGCGCTGACACCTTGGGGCAGGCCATCGAGCGCAGCATTGCTGGCCTTCGTTATCATAGTACGGTCGATAGGATGTCAGTCGCAGTGGTTGGCGACGAGGTACGGTACAGCTATGTGTTCGCTTTGGCCGGCCACTCAGGATATGCCAGTATTGTCTGTGCCGCCGCGGGTGTCCTGCTCAGCCTCTTCAAGGCTTATCTGCCCCCTGACTGGCGACCGCTGCGCGTCGAGCTTGACACCGACAGACCGCGCCAGACAGGCCTTATTGAAGACGTCTTCCAGTGTCCGGTTCTTTTCAACGCACCCGCGACGAGCATCGTCACGGATCGCCATCATCTTTCCGCTGCTCCGCGGCCCGCTTCCTGGCCAATGGTCACCATCGAGGATGTGGCGCGAGACCGGCGAGGCGGCGCTCCACGGGATCTGCTCGAAGTCATCATGGAGCAGGTCCGGGTCCAAGTTCTCACCGGCAGCGTGTCGATCGATGGTGCCGCTCAATCATTGGACACCAGCGTCCGGACCCTGCAACGGGAGCTGAACAGGGCCGGCACCGATTTTCGCGGGCTGGCGGGCGCCGCAAGGGTTCAGCGAGCCATTGAACTGCTGTGGCACACGAACGGCTCGATCACGCGCGTGTCGGCGGAGTTGGGGTATTCGTCTCCAGCCAATTTCGCCCGGGCCTTCCGAAAGGCAACCGGCAACGGACCACGGGAGTTTCGCTCGAATATCTCGCGTTGAAGGTACGGCCGTTTGCCGTTCAGCAGCGCGAACGGCGACCAAGATGAGAAGTGCCTGGTCAGTCTTGCTCCATGGGAAATTGGTCCATTCGTATTTGCCGCAACAAGTTCCGTCCGGCGATCAGCAATTCAGACAAGAATGCGACAAGCGATCCGATGAGCGAGACTATGGCACCACCAAAAAACCAGAAGAGATTTTCTTGGCGCAGTCCGATGGCAAGTGCACCAGCAAGTAGATTTAGGATTGCGCCGCCCGTGCAAATGCCGGCCATTACCCCAAGCACGACCGCAACTTCCAGAGCAAGTGCCCTTCGCCGCAGATACGCGAGCTGCATGCGAAACAATTTGCCCTGCTTACCCCTTTCCGCGACCTCGTTCAGCCGGTCCGATACTCTCCCGAGGCGAGTGGTGTAGATACTGACAAAGCCTGCGGTACCAGCCAACAAAAACACCGGCGCAAGGGATGTTTGTATGACAGAGGCAAGGTCGTTGACGATCGGCGGTGTGTCCATAATTCCTCTTAGTGCATTTCCAGGAAAAGCGCGAAGCGGTTTTCCGTCGGTAAATGCGCAAAAACAAAGAGATAGAGCGTTTCCCGGCGCTCCGTTTAAACCGGAAACGCTCTTAAGAAGCTGGCCCATTCGGTCCCGGTGGAGCAGTGGTGCCTTGAAGTTGCCGCGTGGCGTGAGCCGCAGCAGCTGAACCTTTGTCATCTCCGCTCACCTGGACGACAGGCTGAGCGAAATCGATCCCGTTGTCGCCAAACACCTGCATGAGCATCGTATATGCCTTGCGGCGGATCGCGGTTTGATCGCCAGGCTTACAGGTGAAGCCAACGCCGAGTTCGATGCCGTACTCGCCAATTTGCTCGACGCCCTTGAGCTTGAGTGGCTCGATGAATGACGAGCCGAGCTCCGGATCGGCCTGCAATTCCCCGCCGATTGCCTTGATGAGCTTGCGGACCTTGTCAAGATCGGTTTTGAAGGGGACACGGATGCGGAACTTATCAACCGACCAGTCACGGCTCAAGTTCTTGATGGCGCCAAGCGAACCGAAGGGCACCGTGAATATCGGTCCGCGATGGTGCCGCAGCCGGACCGATCGCAAACTGAAGGACTCGACTGTGCCTGTGTAACTTCCCGCCTCAATATACTCCCCGACGCGGAACGCATCGTCTAAAAGATAAAAAACACCGCTGACGATGTCCTTGACGAGCGTCTGTGAGCCGAACCCGATGGCCACGCCGACCACGCCCGCACCGGCGATGAGCGGGCCTATCTGAACCCCCATCTGCGAGAGAACCGTAAGCGCGGCCACACTAAGAAGCCCCGCGGCCAACGCGTTGCGGAATACAGGCAGCAAGGTGCGAAGCCGGCCTTGGCGGGCGATCTCATTCGGTGTGAGTGCTCTTCCATCGCCAACGCGGCCGAGCTGACGGGCAATGTAAGCATTCCCCAACTGCCAAACGAGGTCGATGACCAGCAAGATGACGACGCTGTTGAAGGCGCCGGTTATGATTGTCTTGGCGAGCGCCAGCTGACCGGTAATGGGCTGGAAATTGTGACGCCAAACGAATGCGATCCAATCCACTGCGATGATGATGATGATCGCTCGCGCGCCTCGTACAAGCAGCACTGTCTTCGGATCTGCCGCATCACCGTCATTCCAGCGTGAAGCCGCAAACGCGTGGGTCAACTTGTCAGCGATTGACAGGACACGGGGCACAACGACAAACATAATGCCGAGCCAAAATAGCGCCAGGAAACCACCGCACCAGAGCAGCCAGAGCGTTACGGCGCCGGCAATGCCGGTTGTCCGAGGCACGCGTTGGCCCAAAAGCTGTGCATCATCGCTGGAGCGGTTGCGGCCGATAGCTTCGATCGCGATCAGAAGAAGCAGGCCCGAAAATCCAATGGTAATCAAGGAACAGACGTCCTCGGCAACGGCGAGCCGCTCGCATATGGCCGAGAATGCCATCGCCGCTGCTAACACCGCGACGAACAGCCGGACACGGGGGTATGCCTTAGCCATCGGCACGGAAACGGTCATCGCCAGCCGGCAAAGCGCCAGCACGCTTCGGTAGGCGACCGTCGCGACGAGCGAATAAAGCACGACCACACGCATGAGCGGCGGCCAAGGAAAGATGAGAAAGACGAAGGCAACCGTCGCCGTGAAAATCAAGAGTGGCGCAAACTCCGTCTGCATCTGCGACAGGAGTTGATTGGGCAAGGTCACGGCTGGCACTGAACGACGAAGGAACCATTCCGTGCCAAAGCCAATGCCCGCGATGATGGCGATCATCAGTATCCCGGGGGCAAATCCACTATCGTGCGCCTCTTGCCGGACCGAGGAGGCTGCGCGGTAGAGTTCGCTGCCTACACGCGGCACGGCAGACAAAAGGATGTTGAGGCGGGTACGCGAGCGGGCCTCTAAGTCGTCGATGACCCGCGCTACCTCGGCCGCGCCTTTTTCGGGAACTGCTGCTTGCCTTTGCGCCAGCCATGTCTTCACGTCCGCGTCTTCGAGAAGACGCAGCAGCTCGGCCACCTTTGGCGGTTCTGCTGTGCTCGTTGCCGGCGCCTGCGCCTGCGCGTACGACAGGGAAACAACCGACAGGCAGATGAGCAGGCTCAGTAACAGGAAGCGAATGATGAACATGTAACCCCGTCGCAGCCACCGCGCTGACCGTTCTCAAATACGGCGGTAAATAACCCCGAACTGATGCTGATCCGACAGAATCAGTCGGATCAGCTTGGCAGGCGGAACCAACCGGAAAACACCTTTGTTGCGATCAGTCCATCGAAAATATTCTGTATTCACTCGGCCAGCCCGACTTCACCTGGCTTCCAGGACTTATCGAACCACGGCTCGAGCGGCCTGCAGGCGCAGAAGGATATTCCACCCTTTGCAGGCAACTGGCCGTGCCCAGTCGGCGCTACTGTTGCTCGGAACATCGCGGGCGACGCACGAAGTGGGAAAAAGGGTGAAGATTTAAATCGAAGTGGTGCAAACAAGCTCTGGCATCAGTCGATGTAGACGACGACGTAGCGCCCACCATAGGGCTGGTAATAAACCCCGCCGCAGCGCCAGATCACAACGCCGTTGACGCTGGTCCTGACACAGCCCGTGGGCAGCGCGGCGACGTAGACAGTGGAGCGGCGGATTACCCGGCGGGTGGTGCGGCGCGCAACACCGGCAACGCTGCCCGGGGTCGCGGGATGCCCAACGACCGCCTGGGCCTCCGATACGAACGAGCCGAACGGCATCGGGACAAGATGGTCGCCGACGAGCAGGGCGAGGCCGACGACTGTGGCGCAAAGGATCTTTCCGTACATCTTGCGCATCTTCATTCTCCCACCTCCAGCGATATATCGCCGGTGACGTCTGCATGTATCTGTTCGAGTTTCCTGGCGTTCGCTGGCGGCGTGAATTTAAACTGAGCGCCGCCGATGGCGCCTGCCTTCCAGTTGCTGAGCCGGAGCGAGTATTCCGGCGCTCCGGTTACCCATTTGGTCGTGATGACATATTTGAGCGGCAACGGTTTGTTGCCCTTGCTGACCCAGATCTGCCAGTCGACAATATCTGTTCTGAAGGCGAGGTGATCGCACTCGACCCCGCCAATGAATGCCGACCCCACGTGAGTACCCTTGGTAACCCCGTCGGTAAGGACGGTATAGGGGTCGCTTGCGAGCAGGTCGGCTCCCGGTGCATCGAGTCCAGTAGCGGCGCGAAGTTCATCTGCTGCCTCTTCAACACTTGGTCCCGAACTTTGCAGCTGCGCGTAGACGTTCATGCCTTTGCTGTGGAGCGAGATCGTGCTGCCGTCGAACACCACCTCCGCATCGGCGAATGGCCCTTGGCGCGTCAACAGAAAACCCTTGGTGCGATCGAGCGCAATAGTACCCGATGCGCTGTACTGGATCTTCTGTCCCTCAAGGTCGACGATTTCCTGGTCTGCGTCATAGGTGACGCTAAGAGACGGCATCGATTTGAGATTGTCGCTCATCGCAGCGAGAATCTTGGCAGCTTCGGGTTCTATCGCGTCCTGGGCCGAAGCGGACCACGCCGCCGCACAGGCGGCCGCCGCTATGATCAACGTATACGGGCGCCAGGTTGCATCAGGCCATTTCAGTTTCAATTTTCTCATCCGCTATCCTCAGACATCGCTCCTCCGACTTGGCACGTCCACCAACGGCCGTTTCGGGTCTCGCTTCCAAAACGCCTTCCGACCGAAAGCATTCCAAATCAATAATATACTGCTATAGTAACGCTTCTTACGTCTTGCCTTTTCACGCCAATTTAGCGTTGTGAGTGTTGAATACTGCACCTTCGATCAGGATCAGGACGTTCTTGGCCATCGCGCCCTATCTGGCGAAGCACGATGTCTCGGCGATTGAGTTCTGCAAACGCCTCGGCATTTCGCCAAACGTGTTCCAGAATGCCGATGGCTGGCTTGCGCGCGCGCAGTGCTTTCGCTTGGGCAATGAGCTGGCGGCCGTCGCGGGGGACCCGTTCGCTGGCGCGCATATCGGCTCGTCGACCGACCTGCGTGAGTTCGGCGGGTGGGGACAATCCGTTCTGGCAGCGAGGGATGTGGCCCACGCTTGCGCGCTCGCGTCCGACAATGTGTCTTCGATCCACCGCGGTTCGGATGTACGCTTCCTGGTGGAGGGCAAAACCGCGCGAATCGTCTTTCGCTTCACGGACCGTTGCGAATTCGATCCCAGGCAGTTCATCTTCGGCAGTCTCGCGGTTCTGCGAAAAGTGCCGCTTTTGGCGGGCGAAGCGTCCGGAATAAGGGTTCGACTGACCGCGACAAAAACACGAGGGGCCGAGGCACTCGAAGAGTGCTGGGGTCCGAACATCGAATTGGGGTGCGAGCACGACATGATCGAAATTGATCGGGAGTTGCTCGATCTGCCTCTCAAAACGCAGGAAACCGGACCCTCAAAGGCGACGGCGGCCCTGATCTCGACGGTGGAGGTGGCGCGACTGCTCAGCGACAGACTCTCCTACGAGCGTGAACTTAGCTTGAAGGCCGTGGCAGCAAGAGTTCGGATGTCCGCCCGCACCCTGCAGAGGCGCCTGAAATACTGCGGCGTCGAGTTCGAGGAGCTGCTTGATGAGACTCGGCGAAGCGAGGCTATCCGGCTGATCCGCGAAGGAGGCTACAGCATGACCGAGATCGCCTATAGGGTAGGTTACAGCGATCCCGCTCATTTCACCCGCGCGTTTAGACGTTGGACAGGGATGGCGCCATCTCGATTTCCTCCAGACCATCAATGAGATAGATAAATGGAAGTCGTGCAAATACTGGCTTCCCTCCTTGCATGATTGTTTTATGGACTTAGGCGTGATCCCTCGGGATGCGAGCCACGACACTCCTCCCAGAGGACGAGCAGGGCGACACCTCGCTTCTTGAGCTCGACAGCAAGATCGGCCCAGTTCGGCTCGACGCGTCTTCAGGTGAGATCCAACGCCGAAGCTGATTCCCGTCGCAGTAATTCAAAGTGCTACAGCGACCTGTGCGCGTCTAATAAGGCGCGCTGCATTGTAGGACCTTAGTCCGAGTCGCACCGGCAAAGGTCGTAGGTGCGTTGCCGAATCTCACTCCCCGTGCATACTCGGGCAGGCAAAGCGCCCACGGAACAACGGCCCGCCCCGCCGCCGTGAGCGCGAGTGGTCCCAGAGCGAAGGCCCCCAAGCCCGATACCGCAGCGCTCTGGGACCCGCCTTCTGGCGCAACTGCCCGCCCTCTCACATCAATTTCAGGTCTCCCGACTGCTGACTACGATCGGGGCTTTCTGGCGCTGAAGATTGGTTGCGGCGACAGGATTCGAACCTGCGACCTCCAATTTATGAGGCTGGCGACCTACCGGGCTCCACGCCGTAGACCGGTCAGATGGCCGTTCCGCGCCTCGCTATCAGGCAGTGCCCCTATTGGAGCCGGCTTTTCTGTTTGCAAACAGCCCCGCGGAATCGTGCTGTCGCTAGCCGGGGAGTATACCGCGCTGGGGCACTACGCGGGAAGCCCAGTCTTTTCGTCGTAAAGCGCTTATGCTGTGCGACGGCTCAGCGGTCATCCGCATCGGCTTTCGCCTTCTCGATATGAGTGAGGCATTGCCGCGAATTGTTGTCGGATTCATCCACCTCTCCGGCGGAAGGCAAAGGTCGCCATTACCAATAGTGCTGGATCAGAATAGGTGGGCCACTTTCAAGCGACAACTAAAGCGCGCGAACGAGCCGCGAACATCCACAGGACGGAGGGCGTCCACCTACTCCGTGATTAGCCCGCTTGAGTAGGAACAAATGGTGAAAGGCGATCGCCCTACCGTATAGTCGGCGGTCATTGAGGTTTGGACCCGATGACCGCCGCCCAACGGCAGCGCTGTTCAATAGTATGGCGACACGCACTCCTGGCGCGGCCCATAATACGGCTGGAAGGTGTTGTCGTAGGCGCTGTATGAACGATAGCGGTCATAGCACCATTCGACATGGGCTGAGGGCGCGTTCGAATAGGCCCGGCGCGGCGGCGACGCGATCGCACCACCAATAACGACGCCTGCTCCAAATGCAGCAAGAGGATACCACCAGCCGTCACTGTGCCGACGATACCCGTCCCGCCGGTAACGGTAGCCGTTATAGCCGTTATAGTAGCCGTATCGGGGGCCCGAATTGTAACGGTACCCGTTGTACCCGCGCGAATGCGGCGGGCCACCATAGTGACCTGGCTTGTGGTGGATCAGTTCCACAGCTTGGGAGTTCGGCTGCGCTACTGACACAGGAGATACAGGCAGAGCCTGTGCCGGTACCGTCGTTAGGGCCGTGGCAACTGCGACGAACACCGCACCTATTCTTTTCATGACATCATCCGATCGTTCTTTACCGGATCATTTTCCGGCACCTGCCATGAACGCAGGATGAACGCGGGTGGTTTGGCACAGCATCGAGCGTTAAAGCTCCAGTCACCGGGCTCGTTGGATTTCATCCAGGAGCCATTCCCTGAACGCGCGAATCTTGCGGGAATTCTCCCGTTCCTCCGGATAGACAAGCCAAAGGCTGGTTCCGTTGCGGGCGATGACATTGAAAAGCTGCACCAAACGTCCGGCCTTGATCTCCGGCGCGAAGAAGGCTGGCGTAAGCAGTGCAACACCTTGTCCGGCGAGCGCGGCCTGACTGACCACTATCTGGGTGTTGAAAAAGACCGCCGAGGAGATTTTTGGCTCGGAATCCGCAAATCCTGCCGCCTTGAACCAAGCTCGCCACCAGTCATCATCTCTTAGCAACGGCAGCGTAAGGAGATCAGAAGGTGCCGATATGTTGCCAGCCCCTGCCAAGAAATCTGGGCTGCAGAATGGAGCGAACTCCTCGGCCATTAGCTCATGGGATATCAGACCTGGCCAGCGACCGTTACCCGCGCGAATACCGACATCGAACGGCTCGCGCGCAAAATCGACCACGCGGCTCATAACTTCCAGTCTCAATTCAAGATCGCGATGGGCGGTCTGGAACGCCCCGAGGCGCGGTGCCAGCCAATTGGTCGCGAAGGTATGGATCGCGGTAATCGAGAGCACATTCTCGGATGTCCGTGGTATGGACACGCGAAAAGCATGTATGGGCCTGGCTATGTTCTTTAGCCTTTGAGGTCCAATATCCACGTATGGCAGAGGCAGCTTTCGTTCGACATGTTCATAGACACTGCTGGACAGGCAGACTCCGCCTGGTTCTGCCACTCCCTCCAGACGCACGGCGATGTTGACACCGTCTCCGAAGAGATTGCCGCCATCGGACAGGACGTCACCGAGATTGATGCCGATGCGAAACTTCATTTGGTTGTTCTCGGGAAGATCAAGAGAGCGCTCAGCCAGATCGTTCTGAATATCGACCGCAGCCCGCACTGCCTCGACCGCACTGGCGAATTCCGCCAGCACGCTGTCGCCTGCCCCTGCGAATATCCGACCGCGATGTTTGGAGACTAGCTCAGCGATAACAGCCTGGCAGATGCAGAAAGCGGCGTGAGTCCGTTCCTCATCAACCTCCATTAGGCGGCTGTAGCCGACAACATCGGCAGCGAGGATGACGGTTAGGTGGCGCTCCATAGCGGGAATGAGGATACCGAACTACGAGGCGTAATGCCATTGCCCCGGCAATTCGCCAACGGCATAGATTTCACCTCCAACGCGATTGACGTGCTATTGTGCTGCGTGCGTCTACCGTCGACGTAGCGTTGAACCGTGGCGGCGACGGCCTCGAAATCATCGGCGGAGATGGTCTTGATGTTTTGCGCCACGACTGGCTCCCTTTTCTGCGCCACGGCTGGCGGCAGGACAGCCCCGTTGGCCGAGATAGACGATTGTCCGTGGCTGTCGTAAACTGATTGATGACGGCAACGGTCCCTTCGGGAGCGAGCGAATGCCTATCTTCATGGACCGGCACGATCTTGCGGGCGCCTCCGCTGCGGATGTCGCCGAAGCGCACCTTAAAGATCTCAGCATACAGGATCAGTATGGCGTCAAGTTCCTGACCTACTGGTTCGACCACCGGCGAGGAACGACCTTCTGTCTTATAGATGCACCGGACGCCGAAACCGCGCAGTGCGTACACCGCGAGGCTCACGGGTTCGTGGCCGGCGAAGTCGTGGAGGTAGCGCTATCGGCTGTCGAGGCTTTTCTGGGCCGAATACAGGACCCGGAGGCTGCGGGGCTGTCCGCGAAGGAAATGGATGCCGGTCACCGGGCGATCCTTTTCACCGACATCGTTGGATCAACCGAAATGACATCACGGCTTGGCGATCGCATGGCAACTGAACTCGTGCGAGCTCATGACGCCCTCGTTCGTGGTTGCCTGAGCCAAACGGACGGCCGCGAGGTCAAGCACACCGGGGACGGAATCATGGCTGCGTTCCCCTCGACGGCATTTGCAGTCGATTGTGCGAGGGAGATCCAACGCGAGTTTCAGCGCTACAACGCGGGCAATGGCGAGCCCATTCACATTCGCATCGGGCTGGACTGCGGCGAACCTGTCGAGGACAGCAATGACCTTTTTGGCACCACGGTCCAGCTGGCAGCGAGGCTTTGCGCGGCCGCGCGAAGCGACCAGATCCTGATATCTGAAAACATATTCCGAGAATATGACAACGCGGCCGTCTTCACCCATGGCATGCGCCATCACCTGAAGGGATTTGCAAAGCCTGTCCTGGCGTATCAGTGCGAATGGCTGAATGCGTGAAGCGGATAGCTTGAAGCCCTGGAACGGCGTCTTCTGGCCCGCAAAGCAGCTGAGGCGCCGACCGGCGCCGGGCCTCATCCCTGACGGATAAGCAGCGGGCTTACTTGCTGATCGTGATAATCCCAAAACTCCTTTTCGAATCGATCGACGATGCCCGATCTACTCTGCGCTGAAGCACGAATGGCCAGAAAGCCGGCATCGATAAAGATCGAAAAGGGGCGAACGGTCACGCCTCTTCCGACGAATTCGCTGGCCGACGTCGGATCGATGATCGCGATGCCGGCACCCTCGGCCACTAGCGCAAGGGCGGTGTGGGACAGCTTCGTTTCCAGCGTCGACAGCTTGGGAATTCCGGCAAGTGCCACTTCCACACGCATGGCGAAAATCGTACCGGGCTCAAGGCTGATCATTCGCTGTCCCTTGAGATCGTCCGGACAGATCACTTGCCTTGCACACAATGCATGACCATCGGGAATGGCGACGACCCCGGGCAAGGGGCGGGTCTCGATGGTAAAGCCGGGTCGATCGAGCGGGCCATCGGCATAGCCTATGTCGGCCTGGCCCGCAGCAACCGCTTCGATGACCATCGACGATGGAAGGCCGCTTAGCGAGGCGTGAAGGCTCGGCTTGTCGCGCAGGAAGCGCGCGAGGAACCGCGGCAGGAAACCATTGCCAAGCGCCGGCATCGCCGCAATGCGCAGGGTCCCGGCCGACTGCCTTGCTATCTCTTCGGCGACGGCCGCGATCCGGTTCAGCCCGACGAAGGCCCGTTCGACTTCCTTCCACAGCGTGACGGCTTCCTGAGTGGGATTGATCTGATTGCCGCGGCGATCAAAGAGCCGAAGCTTCGTTATGTATTCAAGATCGCGGATCAACCGGCTGACAGCCGGTTGAGTGATCGACATGAGCTCTGCCGCCGTCGTCATCTGGCCAGTGAGCATGACGGCCCTGAAAGCCTCGACCTGCCTGAGATTCACATCGGCCTCCATAACATTTGCTTATTCTCATGCCGACTTTTCGAATTTGACGTCATGGATCCCCCATGCAAATTTCGTTGTCAAGCGAGGGCACTCCATTGGCTGGCTGAGGACTTTAGACAGGGTCTGGCTGGCGGCGGCACCTTCTCATCACAATCGAAAACCTCAAGAACCGGCGCTCCATCGGGCGCCGAAACGATGACGCATGCAAACATGCGCAGGGAACCGAAAGGCTGAATTGGTGGGTTACTTGCAGCTCATGGGCTTTAGCCCGGAAGGGTGGGGATACGATATGCTGGCCGCGACCGGCATGACGGTCTCGGTCGCAATCAGCGGCTTTCTTGCCGGCGGCATCCTGGGGTGCCTCGGCGCGGCGGCGACGTTCTCGCGGTTCGCCGCGCTGCGTTTCGTCGCTGCGTCCTATACGACCGTGCTTCGCGGCATTCCCGACCTGCTCGTCATCTACCTCTTCTATTTCGGTTCGAGCTCGGTCATCTCAACGGTAGCGGCGATGTTCGGCGCCCAGGGTTTCGTGGGCGCACCGGCCTTTCTGACCGGAACACTTGCGATTGGCGTCGTTTCCGGCGCCTACCAGACGCAAGTGCTGCGAGGAGCGGTTCTGGCCCTTTCCAAGGGCGAGATCGAGGCAGGCCGGGCCTATGGCATGCCGCCATTCCTGCTTTTTCGTCGCATCATCCTGCCACAGGCCGCCCGTTTCGCGATACCCGGTATCGGCAATGTCTGGCAGCTGGTGCTGAAGGAATCCGCGCTGATTTCGGTGATCGGGCTGGTTGAACTGATGCGTCAGGCCCAGATCGGCGCCGGATCCACCCGCCAGCCGTTCAGCTTCTACCTGACGGCGGCAGCGCTCTATCTGACGATCACCTTTGTCTCCGGCCGCGGGTTCCGTATCGCGGAACAGCGTGCAATGCGCGGTGTGAGGAAAGCTGTGTGATGGCGCTCGACCTTCCTTTCCTCGCGGACACTTTCCTGGCGCTTCTGACAGGCATCCCACTGGCGCTTCAGCTCGCCGCAACGTCCATCATCGCCGGCGGCATCCTTGCCTTCGGCCTCGCACTGATGCGGGTATCCGGGAGATGGTGGCTCGATGGCCCGGCCCAGATCTACATCTTCATCTTCCGCGGAACCCCACTCCTCGTGCAGATCTACATCATCTATTACGGCCTCAGCCAATTCGAGATGCTTCGGCACAGCTTCGCGTGGCCGTTCTTGCGGGAGGCCTATTGGTGCGCCGTCATCGCGCTTGCGCTCAACACCGCAGCCTATAGCGCGGAAATCATCCGCGGTGGCCTGATCTCGGTTCCTGCCGGCCAGGTGGAGGCGGCGCGCGCCTGCGGAATGTCGAACACGACGCTGTTCCGGCGCATCGTGCTTCCGCTCGCCCTGCGGCAGATGCTGCCCGCCTATAGCAACGAAATCATCCTGATGACGAAGTCGACGGCACTCGCCTCGACGATCACGCTGATGGAGATCACCGGCATCGCCGCCAAGCTCATCTCGGCAAGCTATCGCCCCGTCGAGGTCTTCATCTGCGCCGGCGCCATCTATCTCACCATCAACTTCATCGTCGCACGGCTGTTCGCTGGCCTGGAGTACGTCTCGACGCCGGAGCGACGGACCCCGTCCGCGATGGGTTGCGCCTCCGAAACACGGAAGGAATGTCATGTCTGACCATGGAAGTGTACCGGCAGTCGAACTATCGGGAATCCGTAAACGCTACGGCCCGCTGGAAGTTCTGCACGGCATCTCGCTCACTGCCAACGAGGGTGACGTGATCTCCATTCTCGGATCGTCGGGATCGGGAAAGTCGACCCTGCTTCGCTGCATCAACATGCTCGAAGTTCCCAACGCCGGATCGGTCGCGATCCATGGTGAAACCATCCGGCTCCATCAAAGACAAGGCGCCACGCCACGCCCGCACGACAGCCAGCAGGTCAACCGTTTGCGGGCCAAGGCCGCGATGGTGTTCCAGTCCTTCAACCTTTGGTCCCATCTGACCATTCTCGAAAACCTGATCGAGGCCCCGGTGCACGTGCAAAAGCGGGACCGCAAGCAATGTCTGGCGGAGGCGGAGGCCCTGCTTGAGCGTGTCGGCATTGCCGACAAACGCCACCATTATCCCGCCCACCTCTCCGGCGGCCAGCAGCAGCGCGCGGCCATTGCCCGTGCATTGGCGATGCGTCCGAGCGTCATGCTGTTCGACGAGCCGACATCAGCGCTCGACCCCGAACTGGTCGGCGAAGTGCTGAAGGTCATGCGCGACCTGGCGGCGGAGGGGCGCACCATGCTGATCGTCACACATGAGATGGCGTTTGCCCGCGACGTGTCGACCCGCACGGTCTTTATCCATCAGGGCGTCATCGAAGAAGACGGCCCGCCATCTGAGGTTTTTTCCAACCCGCGTTCCGAACGGTTCCGGCAGTTCATTTCACGGGAGGAAAGAGCCGCCGGCTAGAGCATTTCAGGAAAGGCGGCGGCAATGCCCGAGCGGATCTGCCGTCGACAGAAATACCAACCAGAAAACAGATAAGAGGTGAACTGATGAAAGTGCATACGATCCTGACAACTCTCCTTGTTGCGCTTGGCGGAACTGCCGCGGCCCAGGACAAGGTGCTGACGATCGCAACCGAGGGCGCCTATGCACCGTGGAACTTTTCCGGGCCCAACGGCACGCTCGACGGCTTCGAGATTGATCTCGCCAAGGTGCTTTGCGAGCGCATGAAGGTGAAGTGCGAGATCGTCGCCCAGAATTGGGACGGCATCATCCCGTCGCTGACGGCGAGGAAATACGACGCGATCATGGCCGGCATGAGCATCACGCCCAAGCGTGAGGAAGTGATCGCCTTTTCAACCCCCTATGCCGCGGGCATCAACGCGTTCGCCGTCGCCGCCGACAGCCCGCTTGCCGAAATGCCGGGCACGGGCGAGAGCTACTCGCTGGATAGCCAGGCGGACGAGGCCAAGGCTCATATCGACGAAATCGCTAAACTGCTCGACGGCAAGGCCGTGGGCGTACAGGGGTCGACGACGGCATCGGCATTCATGGAGAGCTATTTCAAGGATGCGGCCGACATCAAGGAATACAAGTCGACGGAAGAGCACAACTTCGACCTGGTGAACGGCCGGGTCGATGCCGTGCTCGCCAACGCGACGGTTCTTACGGAGTCGCTGGCAAAGCCGGACATGCAAGGTGCGAAGATATCCGGCCCCCTCTTTTCCGGTGGCATCTTCGGCTTCATCGCCGTCGGGTTGCGCAAGGAAGACACCGCACTGAAGATGCAATTCGACCAAGCGATCGAGGGCGCGCTTGCTGACGGGACCGTGAAGGAGCTGTCGATGAAGTGGTTCAAGATCGACATCACCCCCCGGCTCTGACGGACCCGAACCGGGTGCGGCGGCCTTAGCCGCACCCAACTCGCTGACAATATCGAGAATACATCATGGCACTTCTGGACGAATGCGAGATGGCCGTCGTGGGCGGCGGCCTCGTCGGCGCAGCATTGGCCTGGGGCCTTGCGCGGTCCGGCACCCAAACCATGGTACTGGACGGTGAGGACCTGGATCTTAGAGCATCGCGCGCCAACTTTGCGCTGATCTGGGTGCAGGGCAAAGGTTTGGGCGCGCCGGATTATGCGCATTGGTCGAAGACTTCGGCCGAGCTCTGGCCCGAATTCGCGCAGACGCTTGCCGCCGATACCGGCATCGACGTGGCCTTGAGCCAGCGCGGTGGCTTTTCCTTCGCGCTGTCGGCTGAAGAACTCAGAGACTGGCGAATTGAGCTCGAAACCATCGCCGCGCAATCCATCGGAGAACCCGCCCCCTATGAAATACTCGAGCCGCAAGCCCTTCGTGCACGCCTTCCCCTGATCGGCCGGGATGTCGTCGGTGCGATCTATTCGCCGAGAGATGGCCATGTGAACTCGCTTCGGCTCTTTCGCACCCTTCATGCGGCCATGAAACATCGTGGCGTCGACTATCGCGCCTATCGGCGTGTGGACCACATCGAACCGATAGAGGGAGGTTTTCGCCTGACTGGCGAATGGGGTGCCGTGCGCGCGCGCCGCATCATCCTTGCCGCTGGTGTGGACAATGAGCGCCTCGCACCCATGGTCGGCCTTCGCGCGCCGCTCAAGCGCAGCAAAGGCCAGATTCTGGTGACCGAGAAATGCGCGCCGTTTTTCAGCTTTGCATCGACGACCATCCGCCAGGCCGACGAAGGTGGCGTGATGATCGGTGACAGCGAAGAGTGCACGAGCTCTGCCGTCACCACCAATCAGGACATCACCGCCGTGCTGGCAAGCCGCGCGATCCGTGTTTTCCCGACGCTAGCCGACGCCAACGTCGTCAGAAGCTGGACCGGATTTCGCGTCAAGACCCAAGACGGCTTGCCGATCTACGAACAGTCTTTGACCCATCCGGGTGCCTTCATCGCCATCTGCCATTCCGGCGTGACGCTTGCCGCCAATCATGCACTCGCCGTGGCCCCGCAAATCGCGGCGGGGACACTCTCAAGCGCCCTGTCTCCCTTTCATTCGCGGAGGTTCGATGCTCCTAAGAACGCGTGAAATCACCGACAAACTATCCTTCACCTTCGACGGCGAGACGCATTGGGCCGAGCGCGGCGACACGCTGGCACTCGCGCTCCTGGCAGCCGGCGTCGACGTCTTCCGCAAGAGCGCCGTCGGCGGCGTCCCGCGCGCGCCCTATTGCCTGATGGGCGTCTGCTTCGAGTGCCTGGTGACAGTCGACGGCGTGCAGAACCGGCAAAGCTGCCTGATTGAAGTGCGTGAAGGCATGGTCGTTGCCAGCCAACAGGGTGCACGCACTTTGACGGAAAGAGAGTGCAAATGAACGCACATACCGTCACCCATGCCGAGCAGTTGGCCGCGCGGTATGACCTCGTGGTCGTCGGTGCCGGCCCCGGGGGTCTCTCGGCCGCGATAGAAGCCTCGACCGCCGGGGCTGGCGTGCTCGTCGTTGACGAAAATCGCTGCCTCGGCGGGCAGATCTATCGCGCAATCACCCGCAACACGCCAGAGCGGCAGCCGTTCCTCGGCGAGGATTACTGGAAGGGCCGTTCGATCGCCGCAGCCTTCCTGGACGACATGGCGGTGGATTATGCACCATCGACCACCGTCTGGGATCTTGTGCCTGCCGATGGAGCCAGGCCCTGCGATAATGCCGTGGTGGGTCTGTCGATCGGCGGGACGACCCGCAGGATTGAGGCGCGCGCGGTCATCCTTGCAACCGGCGCCATGGAGCGGCCGATGCCGGTGTCGGGCTGGACGCTGCCTGGCGTCATGACCGCGGGTGCGGCGCAGATTGCACTCAAATCCATCGCGGGCATCCCGAAGGGCAGGACCGTTCTGGCCGGTTGCGGCCCGCTTCTCTATCTGCTCGCGGCGCAACTGCTTGATGCCGGCGCAGATATAACCGCTCTCGTCGACACCACCGACAAACGACAGCGGCTACCGGCGCTGCGCCATCTGCCGGACTTCCTGCGCTCACCCTATGTCGCAAAGGGACTGGCTCTTCTCATCAAGGTCCGCAGGCGCACACGGATTATCTCGAACGTCTCGCAGCTGTCGATCAACGGCACAGACAAAGCGCAAGGCGTGGCCTTTCGCGCCGGCGGTCGCCACCAAACGATTGCCGCCGACTGCGTGCTCCTGCACCAGGGGGTCATTCCGAACATCAACCTTGCAAGTGCGGCAGGTTGCGAAATCGAATGGAACGATCGACAGCGCGCCTTCCAGCCGCGGACGGATCGCCAGGGACGCACGACCACGACGGGGATTTTTGTCGCCGGCGATGGCGCCTTCATCGGCGGCGCCCAGCATGCTGCGGTCAGTGGACGGATCGCTGCACTTGCCGCCCTATGCGACCTCGGTCTGACCACACCCAGCAGCGTAGGTGAAAGGGCCGGTCGGCTGGAAGCGGAGCGCGAGACATATCTTCGCGGCAGAGACTTTCTCGATGTGCTTTATCGACCGGCGCAGCAATTTCGAGCACCGCAGGATGAAGCCACCATTGTCTGCCGCTGTGAAGAGGTGAGCGCCGGTGCGCTGCGCCAGGCAATTGCCCTTGGCCCACCAGGCCCAAACCAGCTCAAGACGTTCACGCGTTGCGGCATGGGGCCCTGTCAGGGGCGCCTCTGCGCCTCCACCGTCACGGAGATGATGGCGGCGGAACGAGGCGTCAGCCCAAGCGAGATCGGCACTTATCGCCTGCGCGCGCCGGTCAAGCCGCTTCGCCTTAGCGAACTCGCGGCCCTTCCCCAAACCCGAGATGCGGTGATCGCCGTGACCGGCCGCGTCCCCGACGAACCGAGCACGTTACAAACAGAGAAAGGCAATGCCCCATGACCAAACGCCACCTCCCCACCCCGATCATGCATCGCGTAGTCGAGCACAATGGCATTGTGTTCGTCGGTGGCACGACCTGCGACGACGAAAGCCTCGACATGGCGGGACAGACTGAGGAGATCCTTGCGAAGATCGAGAGCTATCTGGCGCAAGCCGGGTCGGACAAGACAAAGCTGCTGTCGGCAACGATCTTCATCACCGACATGAACCTCAAGCCTGAGATGGACGCAGTCTGGAAGAAATGGCTGGCACCGGAGACCTTTCCGGTACGCGCAACCGTCGGCGTTGCTGATCTCGGCGGCGACACCAAGATCGAGGTCGTGGTGACGGCACATCGGTAATTGATCCGACCATCTTCACACTCCGGGGTCCGTCAAACCGATAAGGCGGACCCGACGCAATGATGGCAAGCATCGCCACGTGCCGGGTGGAAAGAACCGTTTCAACAAGAACAAAATCCGCTGCCCCCACCCCGCTCGCTTCGCGCTTTGTCAAAGCCGACGCGCAAGCGTAAGCACTATGTCTCTGGCTTGAACACGGATATCGAGTACGGCCGTTCCCGGAAACGACCGACCCGTCAGTTGCCCGACGGCTAGAAGCCCTTCCTTGGCAACGCCGTCCGCGCCGATCACACGCGACTTCTCGTCAACGGCGATGCCCCCCGAGATCATCCGGCACAAGCAAACTGCTCAAGACTTGAGGCGCACGTCAGCAGTGTCTCCCTAATAACGATTGAGACCGATATCCATCTGGGTCGCCCTGCGATGGATTTCCGCCATGACCGGCTCGAAAATCTTGTTGCGGCGTTCGAGGTCGGCATGTTCGGCAAGGTAAGCCGGCACCAGTTCGGCAATCTCATTGAAGACGGATTGTTCGTCGATCGTGGTCAGACGCCCATCCTGCACCACGATCCGGCCAGCGACCATCACGGTCTCGATCGAGGAGCCGTTTTCCGAGTAAACCAGATGCTTTGCGACATCGTTGAGGGGCGTGAAGGGATAGCTGCTGAGATCAAGGATCAGGAGATCTGCCGCCTTGCCGATCTCGATCGAGCCGGTCACCTGTTCCAGCAAGGCCGTCCTCGCGCCGCCGATGGTCGCCATGGCGAGAATCTCGTCCGCTGCCACCCACCTCTCATAGTCGGGCCCGGCGGCGCTGTGGACGAGGCCGGCGACGCGCATGACATCGAAAATGCGCGCTGTATCGTTCGAAGAGACGCCGTCGGTACCAAGGCCGATCGACACACCGGCATCGAGCAGGCGGCGGATCGGCGCAATGCCGGCGCCGAGCTTCAGGTTCGAGACGGCATTGTGGGCGACCGAGACTCCGGCCTCGCCCATCAGCCGCATGTCCTCGTCGCTCACCCAGACCGAATGCGCGATCGTCGTGTTGCGTTTTAAAAGACCGAGATCGTGCATGTAGGCGATCAGGGATTTACCATGCAGCATGTGGCCGGTCACGGCTTGGGTCTTGGTTTCGAGAATATGCGTGTGGAACGGAACGTGCTTTTCGACCGCAAGATCCATGCACGCCGCCATGAGATCCGGCGAACAACGCTGCGGCGCGGAGGGGGCGATCATGAAATGCAGCCGGCCCGATTTGCCGTGCAGGCTGGCGAAGGCCGACCTGCAATAATCCATGTAGCCATCGGCAGTTATCGGCGGGCCAAAATCGAGAAGGGCCTGCAACTCGGGCGGCATCACCTCGCGCGCAAACGGCAGAGCATCGAGTGTGTGGACGTTCATCACGGCACTCGAGACATTGGCGCGAATGCCGGCATCGTCATAGGCGCGAAAGACCGTCGCAAGCCGATCGAGATCGTGCCGGGGCGGATCAAAGAAATCGTCGCAGAAGCTGGTGACGCCGTTGCGCAGCGATTCCATGGCCAGGAGCAGGCTGCGCAGATAAAGCAACCGCTCGCCGATCGGGTCGTTCATGAGCAGCGGATAGGCATAGAGCAGCCAGATTTCGAGCGGCATGCCCTCGTAGCGGCCCCGAAGGAAGGTCTCGCTGGAATGGGTGTGGGCATTCACAAGCCCGGGCATCACCAGCTTGCCCCGTCCCTCAATGATATGCGCGCCGGAGCCGGCCGAGAGGCCGTCACCGATGGCCTTGATGGTCTCGCCCTCAATCAGGACGTCGCCGGCAAATGGCGCTGCGCCGTGGCTGCCATCCATCGCCACGATTGTCGCGTTGCGGATCAGGATTTCACTCATGGCAGGTTTTCCAGTGAATTCAGGAGAAGATCATAATAGGCGACGGGGTCGCCGTCCGTGACATAGAAGACATTCTTCGGCCGGTCGGTGATCTGCCACCAGTCGGCGACCGTCATGCCAGATGTCAGCGTGCCGTTAAGTTCGACGGAGACGTTGATCTGCCGCCCCGAAAACATCTCCGGCGCCAGCATGAAGGCCGGCACGCATGGCCCGTGCAGAGGCGCACCTTCCCAGCCGTATTTCCCGAGGTCGAAGGTTTCGGAAAACTCCAGCATTTCGGCGGTCGCCACGCTGCAACGGTTTCCAAGTGCCCGCATGGCGCTCAGACGCTTCGGTGTCGAGCGCATCCTGTGCGTCACGTCGAGCGGCAGGAGCGTGGTCCTGATGCCGGCCCTCAGCACGATGTCAGCGGCCTCGGGATCGACATAGCAGTTGAATTCCGCCGTCGGCGTGATGTTGCCGACCTCGAAATAGGCGCCGAGCATCGCGATGACCTCGTGGATCTTGCCAGCAATGTCGGGCGCCTTGCGCAAGGCCATGGCGAGATTGGTCACCGGCGACAGCGAGCATATCGTGATCTCGCCGGGATGGGCGCGGACGGTATCAATAATGAAATCGACGCCGTGCTTTTCCTGCGGCCCGATCTTCGGCTGTGGCAAATCCGGGCCGTCAAGACCGGTCGGGCCATGCACGTGTTCGGCCATAACAAGCGGACGGATGATCGGATGCGGGCAACCGGCGAAGACGGGAATATCCGGCCGGCCGGCCAGTTCCATCAGCTTCAGGCAGTTGGCGATCGTGTGATCGAGGTTGATGTTACCGGCCGTGGCGACCAGCCCGAGAACGTCGAAGGCCCGTCGCTGGCCGAGGATCATCAGGATGGCAGCCGCCTGGTCCTGACCAGGATCGGTGAGGATGATAAGCTTGCGTGTCATGCCGTCACCTTGCCGGGAGCGCCGCCATCGAGCCACGCGTAAAGCTCCCAGGTCTCGCCGTCAGGCCCGTGGAAATAGAGGCACCGGGCGTTCCACGGGTAGTCGGCCGGAGGATTTATGAAGGTCACGCCGTCTTTTGCGAGATCCACATAAAGGACATCGATATCCGCGGGACTGTCGAGCCGTACCGCCACGAGCACCGCCGATGCCGATCCCTTGGGCACGTGTACATCGGCATGTTTCTCGATATGCGACCGCTCCCAAAGCGCCAGCGTCAGGCCGGCGCCGGTGAAATCGGCAAAGCCGGGTGCGCGGTGCTTCAGTTCGAAGCCGAGCTTCTGCGTATAGAAGCGGATCGACGCCTCGAGGTCGGTGACCAGGATGCAGACATCCTGGATCGGATGGCGTTGCGCGAACGTCATGGTGCCTCCCTATTGATCCCTAAGCTCGGCGAAGGAACTGGCGGCCTTCGCACCGCCCCGCAGCTTGCCGGAGAGCCAGACGCCGAAGACGGTCGCGAGATAGGGCAACGCCTGCAAGAGGTCGTGCGGGATCTTGTCGCCGAACATGAGCTGCGCCCGGATTCCGAGCGCGCCGACGACGGCGAAGAAGAGCGCAGCGAAGGTGGCCCCCACCGGATGGGAAGCGCCGAAGATGACCGCGGCGAACGCCATAAATCCGCGACCCGCCGTCATGCCCTGGGCGAAGAATTGCAGGCTGCCGGCGGCAAGTTCGGCCCCACCGATCGCGCATAGCGCCCCGCCAATCGCCAACGCCACGAGGCGCATGCGCGAGGGGTTGGCCCCGACGCTGCGGGCAGCGAAGGGATGCTCGCCACAGGCGGCGAGCCGGAGACCGAAGCGCGTGCGACGCAGCAGCACCCACATGCCGAAGACCACGAACGGCATGGCGGCGACCGCGATCGACAGCACGCCATAGGCTCCGAAGGTGGGCCCGAGCTTCGGAATGCCGAACGGTGCGGTCACGCTCGCCTGGCTTCCGAAGATCGACTGAACGGCGAGCGCCGTGCCACCGACGCCAAGGCCCGTCAGGCCGAGGCCGGCGATGATCGGATTGGCCTTGAGCCTGTCGATGACGAACCAGAGGAGGACGGAGGCGAGCACGCAGATGAGGATGGCGATGAGCATGGCAGCGAGGATGGAATTGGTCAGGATGATGCCGACGATCGTGGCGCAGGCACCGATGATCATCAGGCCCTCGAGACCGAGGTTCCACACCCCTGCCCGCTGCGCAATGACGCCGGCGAGGGTGACATAGATCAGCGGCGTACCGGAACGCAGGATGGCGATGATGATCTCGTTCATGATGGGCGCCCTCCGAGACGCAGCACCTTGTCGACGAACTTCGACCTTGCCGTGATGAACAGCGCGATCGCCGCATTGATGATGTCGATCGCGGCGGCCGGCAGCCCGGCCATGATCGGCAGATAAAGCGCCGCCGAGGCAAGGCCGCCGAAGAACACCGCCGCCGCCGCAGTGCCGACCACGGAGAGATTGGCGACAAGCGCGATCAGGATCGCCGTGAAGCCGTGGGCAGGCAGGAACCCGGATGCGATGCGGCCGTTCGGCCCCATGAACTCGATGGTTCCGGCGAGACCCGCCAGTGCGCCCGAGATGATGAAGCTCGAAAGACCCAGTTTCCACAGCCGCGCGCCCTGCCACTCCACCATCGTGCCGTTGCGGCCGGCGAGGCTCGCAAGAACCCCGAAGGCCGTGCGGTTGACCAGGAGCCACATCAAAATGCCGACGCCTGCCGCGATGGCGATGATGGTTGGGGACAGGCCGAGCGAGTCCGAGATGCGGTAGGCCGCGTCGAGCGGGCGACTTGATGCCTGCTGACCGGACCCCGAAGGATCCTTGAGTGGTCCCGAAGTGACATAGACCAGAAGCAGGCCGGCCATGAAGTTGCCCATCAGCGTGGTGATCACCTCGTCAGTACCAGACCGTAATCTCAGGAGCCCCGGCCAGAGCGCCCAGAGGGCGCCGCCCAGCATGCCGGCGATGATGAGCGTCGGGATAACGAGGAAAGCCGGCCCGCCCTTGAACGCCTCGGCGGCGAACGCGGCGCAGATCGCCCCGACATAGAACTGGCCCTGGGCGCCGATGTTGAAGAAACCCGCCCGGAAGGAAATCCCGACGCCTACGGCCGTGACGAACAGTGGCAGCGCCCATCTGAGGCTCTGTTCGATCGCACCGCTGCGCAGGAAGGCGCCATCGACTACCGCCCAGAGCATGGGCCCCGCGTTGTAGCCGGCAAACTGGAACACCAGAGAGCACAGGATGAGCGCGAAGGCCACGAAGATCAGGCTGCGGGCAACCGTGATGGAACTGTCTTTCATGCGCTTACCCTCGCAGCCGCATCGGTCATGGCTGCGCCCACCGACGCGATGTCGAAGGGCGCGCGGAATTCGCCGTTCACACGCCCCGACAGCATCACCACCACACGGTCGGAGATGTCGAACAGCTCGTCGAGATCAGATGAAATCAAAAGGATGGCGGCACCGCGATCGCGCGCCTGCCGGAGCGCCTGCCACACGAAGGCGGTGGCACCGATGTCGAGACCACGCGTCGGCTGAGCCGCGATGATCAGCCTGGCATCGCGATCGACCTCGCGCGCAAGGATCACCTTCTGGGCATTGCCACCCGACAAGGACCCCGCCTTCTGCGCTGAATTGTGGTAGTGGACACTCCATTCCCTAAGCGACCGGTCGCAGGCTTCGCGCACCGCAGAGGGGCGGATCACCTTGAGCAGGCTTCCCTGCAGCAACTCCCTTGCGCTCCAGTTCTGCCAGAGCGAACTCGTGAGGCTGAGGCCTTCGACGTTGCGCTCGAAGGGAATGATCCTAAGACCAATCGCGCGACGGGCGGCGAGCGGTTTGCCGGTCACGTCATGGCCTGCAAGCACGATCGATCCGCCGGCAAGATCGGCAAGGGCGGAAATCGCTCGCACCAGTGTCTTCTGTCCGTTACCCTCCACGCCGGCTATGCCGACGATTTCGCCTGGGCGAATGTCCAGATCGATGCCATCGAGCGCGATGCCCTCACTGTCCGGCCGTGTCGAGACGGTCTTCATGGACAGCACGCTCGGACCTCTAGCGTTCTCCGGATGACCTGCGCCCTCGCCTGCGGGCGATTTCGACCCGACCAGCGCGTCACGCTCATGCCGGTCGAGCGTCTTGGCAATCGCATCACCGACGATCAGGTTGGCGAGCCTCTCGGCCGAAACCTCGGCGATCGGAAGCGGTCCCTCGACCTTTCGGCCGCCGCGCAACACCGTTACCGTGTCGGCGACGCCGAGCACCTCACGGATCTTGTGCAGGATGAGGATGACGGTAACGCCGCGCTCCTTGAGACGACGGACGCGAGCAAACAGCATGTCTATGCCGGAAGGTGAGAGCACGGCGGTCGGCTCATCGAGAATGAGCACGCGCGCATCCATGACAAGCGCCCTTGCGATCTCGATGCCCTGCTGGGTCTCGATCGGCAGATCGCGGATCCGCCTGTTCAGATCAACTTGGACATCGAGGTCGGCGAGATGCGTCCGCCATTTTTCCTCGAGCCCCTTGCGGCTGTAGATTCCGCCTTTGCCAGTGGCGCCGAACTCCATGGTCTCGGCAACGGTAAAGGACGGCGGCAGGGCAAAGCTCTGATGAACCAGCTCAACGCCCGCAGCCCGGCTCTGGCTGACCTGGCCGGTGCGGATTTCCTGGCCCATCACGTCGACCGCGCCGGCGGTCGGCTGAACAAGTCCCGCAGCGACGCGGGCGAAAGTTGTCTTGCCGGCGCCGTTCTGGCCCACGACCGCGTGGATCTGGCCGGGAACAAACGAAACGGCAACGTCCGACAGTGCAGTCACGTCTCCGAATTTCACGGTGACATCCCGGCACTCCAGCGCAGGCTTCGGAAGGTTGGACATCAAAAGGTTCCCATCGAGAGCGAAGGCTCACGGACCGTCAACAGGAAGGAAGACGATCCGCGAGCGTCCGGCGGCCCTCCCCGAAGGCAAAGGCCGATGCCGGTTTTTCGTCAAGGCTCCGGTGCCGACCCTGCGGCCGGCGCCGGAGGCTCAGAGTGTGGTGTTGAATGGAACCTTGATGGAGCCATCAAGAATACCGGCACGCGCCTTTTCGACCTCGACAAGCGCTTCCTTCGCCCTGGCATTCAGCTCAGCCGACCCCTGTTCCGCGAAGACCGGCGAGGGAATGAAGTCGATGACGCCGGTGCCAAGGCCCGTATGCTCGTGCGTGCCGCCCTTCCATTCAGGACCGACGGCCTTCGTTGCCTCGTTGTAGAGCGAGACGCCGAAATCGAGGCCGACGATGGAGATAAGCGACTTCGGACCGAGTGCGTACTGTCCCGGAGCAAGGCAGCTCACCATGCGGCCTTCCTTTTCGTTGGCTGCGGCGATAATGCCGCCGTCGGTGGCCGCCGCGTCCGTCTGAATGTAGTCGATGCCGTCATTGTACATCTGGGTAGCGATTTCCTGGCCCTTTGCAGGATCCTGGAACGAGCCGGCAAAAGCGGCGATGACGCTGGCGTCCGGCTTGATCGAGTGGACGCCGGCTTTGAACGCGTTGAAATCGGCGTTGAGCGGCGGGATCGAAACACCTCCGATGAAGCCTGTCTTGCCCGTCGTTGTCATCTTGGCCGCAAAGACGCCAGAGAGATAGCAGCCGAGATAGTAGTCGTAAGACACCGTGACTACGTTCGGGATCGCCGGCTCGAAGGGGTCGGCGAACAGCTGGATCCATTTGGTACCGGGATAGGACGGCGCCAGCGCCTTGAAGGGCTCGGCCACTTCGTTGAAGGTGGAGATGATGATCGCAGCACCTGCGTCGCCGAGCGTGCGGTAGATGGTCTCGTAGGTCGCGGGGTCCTGCGCGTAGACGGCGCGGTATTCAAAACCCTTCTCTTCCGACAGCTGCTTGAGCTTGGCGATCATCTGATCGACCGGGCCGTTGTCGCCGGCGGCCTGCGTGTGGACCAGTGCGACCAGCCCGCCGGACGCCATGGCAAATTCGGGCACGATGCTGGCGGCAAGACCGAGCGCTGCGGCGCCCGCGCTCGCCTGCAGGAATGTGCGACGGTGCATTATGTGTTGTGAAGCCTTGTCAGTCATGATTGTTCCCTCTTTTGTTGATTGTCTTGTGTCATGCGCATTCCGACACGCGCGGACAATGCCGACGAGTGCCTGGTCGTCTCAAAGCGGCGGCGAATAGGATGCAGGGTTCATGATCATCACCTCCTGCTTCTGGATCGCATCGAGCGCCCAGACCTCGGAGATGAATTTTTGCCAATCCGGATCGGCGTACATGGCCGACCGGCGCGCCTCGCGATCCGCAAGGCTGTCGTAGGCCCACATCAGAACGGTGGTGTGAAGCGTACCGAGTTCCGAAACGTAGAGGCCGACGAACGTGTTGAGATGGCGTTTCTGCACCGGGAGGCCGTCGGCCTCGTATTTCTTCATCCACTTGTCGACCGTGCCTGGTTTGAACGTATAGGTGCGGTGTTCGAGGATCATCGGATCACTCCCTTAGCTGTTCAGGATCAATTCGGCGCATTTCTCGCCGATCATGATGGCGGGCGCGTTGGTGTTGCCGCTCGAGATGATCGGCATGATCGAGGCGTCGGCGACACGCAGACCCCCGATGCCGTGCACCTTGAGCTGCGCATCCACCACCGCCATCGGATCGTTGCCCATCTTGGCGGTGCCAACAGGATGGAACGTCGTCATGGCCGTTGCGCGCAGCCAGCGGGTCAGCCCGGCATCGTCGAGCGCTTCCGGCCCGGGCGCCAGTTCCTTGCCGCGAAAGCGGTCGAATGCCTTCTGGCCGACGATGTCGCGCGTCAGCCGGATGCCGTCAATCATCGTGCGGATGTCAAAATCGGACTGGAGGTAGTTCGCCTGAATCTTCGGCTTGTCGGTCGGGTTCGCCGACCGCAGCGTAATTTCGCCGCGGCTCGCCGGATTGACGGGTCCGACGCGGATTGTGAAGCCGTGATCGGCCTCCACCGCCCGCTTCTTGGCGAAGGGATTGGGGAAATGCAGGTTGGCGGTCTTTTCCAGCGCTGGCATGAAATGCAGCTGGATATCGGGCGAGACGAGGCCCTCGTTCGAGCGAATGAAGGCACCCGCCTCGTAGGGAAACGTCGTCGTAACGCCCTCGCCAAACAGCATTCCTTGTGCGACGGCGGGAATGAGCTTGTCGGCGCGCAGGTCGCCGAACAGCGTCACCGGCTCGCGGCATTCCCAGCTCATGACGCAGTCGACGTGGTCCTGGAGGTTCTTGCCGACACCGGGAAGATCGAGCGTCGGCTTGATGCCGAGCGCACTCAGTTCGTCTGCCGGCCCGATGCCGGAAAGCAGCAGCGCCTTGGGCGAATTGACCACGCCTGCCGACAGGATGACTTCGCGCCCGGCACGCGCGATGCCCGGCCTGCCATCCTTCAAATATCCGACGCCGCATGCTCGGCCACCCTCGATGAGGACACGCGTCGTTTCGGCGCCCGTCAGCACGGTAAGGTTCTTTCGTCCGAGCGCCGGGCGCAGAAATGCCCAGGATGTGGACCAGCGCTTGCCCTTGCGAATGGTGAAATCGTAGCGGCCGAACCCTTCCTGGGTGGCGCCGTTGAAGTCGTCATTCTCTGGATAGCCGGCCTGCAGGCCCGCCTCGCAGAACACGTCCATCAGCGGATTGTGGCCACGGGCACGGCAGACGGTGAGTTCGCCGTCCGTGCTGTGAAACGCGTCATCGCGCTCGATGTGCGTCTCAGAGCGCCGGAAAGCCGGCAGCACGTCTTCATAGGACCAGCCGGGTGAACCGAGCTGCGCCCAGCGATCATAGTCGTGGCGATTGCCGCGCACGTAGATCATGCCGTTGATGGTCGAGGTCCCGCCGAGAACCTTGCCGCGCGGCCAATAGAGGGAGCGGCCGTTGAGATAGGGCTCCGGTTCCGTGTGATAGTGCCAGTTGTAGATGCCCGAATGGAAGAGCTTGCCCATCAGCATCGGTAAACGAAAAAGCGGATTGCGGTCCTTGCCACCAGCCTCGATCAAAAGCACGTGGTTGGCCGGGTTCTTCGACAGGCGGTTCGCAAGAACGCAACCGGCCGAACCCGCGCCAACGATGATAAAGTCATATTCCGGGGTAGACGCCATGGTTCACCATGCGATGGGACGGCCGCCCATCGCCTCCAGATAGAGATTGCAGAGAAGGAAGGGATTCTCCCGGCCAAGCACCTTGTCGGCGAAAGCGGGATGCTCTCGCTCGATGCAGGCGACATTGCCGGTGCGGCCCTCGCGAATGCCGGTTTGGGCGAAGATATCGGCCGCAGCCGCACCGAAACCGAGAAAGACGATCGGCTCGCCCCGCGCCAGAAGCATTTCGACCACACGCAGCATCAAGGGCCGCCAGAACGGAAGATGTCCGCGCGACTGATGCGGATCGATATCGACGCGAAAGCGGGAAAGCGTCAGGGATGCGTTGAGCAGCAGCACGCCCTCGCCCACCCAGCGGTCGGCGATTGCGTCTGGCGCCTCGAACGCGCCGGCAGGGTCGCACAACAGGCGCCGCACATCGGGCCAGCGACCGAAGTCTTCGCTAAGGCTCTCGTCACCGAGCCGCGCGGCCGCGATGAGCTGCATATAGGCGCGGATGCTCTTCGAGAACATCTTGTCCAGCTCGACCCACGCGGCAAGATTGCCGGCCTCGAAGGCTCGGCCCGTTGCGAAACCTGGCTCCGGATAGGGATCCTGACCGAGGATCATGCAGCGCACGCCGTCGGGAGCGATCCCATCGAAGGCCGCAAGAGCATGCGCACCCTTCGGCTGCCCGGGAAAGGTCTTGCCGCGACGCGCGGGAAAAATCGGCTCCCAGGATTCGAAATCGAGACCGGCATCGACCCGATCGAAATCATCGCCGATGGGTCCGAGCGCATCCTGCCAGACATCAGGCAGATCGGCCTCCCAGCCGGCCAGCGTTTCCGCCATCGCCTCCCTCAGTCGTCCCGACATCACACCGCCCCTCCAACCTGCTGAACGAGAGACTAGACAAAAGCTGACCAAAGTGTCAACTTTCATGAACGCAAAAAATGACTATGTCGTCAGGTTTTTTTGACCAGATCGTCAACTTTTTTTTGCAAAGGGCGATGCGCTTGCATTTTGCCGGAAAACTCGGAAATTGCGGAAACGGTCTCGCCGCCACGCATGATTGTCTGGTAAGGAGCGGCGGCGAGATGGAGGCGAGATCGCATGGCAAGGGCAGCACGAGATCCGGAGGAGCGTATCCGCGCACGCAATATGCGCCTCATCATCAAGGCCGGGATCGAGATATTCGCGCGTAAGGGCTTCGACGGCACACGCATCGCCGAGATCGCCGAGGCCTCGGGCCTGCCCAAGGCCAACGTCTATTACTACTTCTCCTCCAAGGAGGAGATCTACAAGGCCATCGTTACACACCTAATCGCCAGCTGGGACGACGCGCTGAAATACATCTCGCCCGAGCGCGAGCCAGCTGACGCCTTCCGCCTCTACATCAAGGCCAAGCTCGATTACACGCGTAAGAACACTGCGGAATCCCGGCTCTTTGCCAGCGAGATCATCCAGGGCGCCCGGTTTCTGAAGAAGAAGGATCGCGACCACATGCGCCAGGTCACGGATGCGCACGTGGCAGTCGTCGAGGGATGGATTGCGGCAGGAAAGATGCTTCCGGTCGATCCGCGCCACCTGTTCATCATGCTTTGGGCATCAACCCAATTCTACGCGGATTTCGAGCCCATCGCAGCCGACGGACTGAAGAAGGCGCGTTTGAAGGCAGAGGATTATGACACGGCAGCGACGACGATTACCGAGACGATCCTCAAGGGCATTCTTCCGGACCCGGCGCAACGTTCATGAATGAATATAACATGAGCGGGCCTCAAACTTGATTGCTCTCGAAAGAATTCAAACCGTCGACACCCGCCATGTCACGCTACGGACATTAGTAGTTTGCGAGCTTCTTGCCGGTTGATCATGCGGCGTAGATATCAAATTATCCGGCAAGGCTTTGAAAGCGACGAGGGCCGATTGCTTGATTGTTTTTTCTCCAACGCTCCCCGGAAACGGCAAAATAACGGGTGTGTTCGTTAGCCCGGATAGCCATATCTTGGCCGTCGCGAGCTTGTTTCCGCTGCTTACAAATCCGCCAGGGCGTGCCGCCTATACCGGGCAAAGGTTGCGCCATCGGCTGGCCCTCTACCATCGCGGCGAGCGGCGGCCCTTTGCGGCCTTCGATATGCTGCGGCTCCCCATCAACGACATCAGCTTTCATCCGCACGAACCGGTCATCGCGATTGCGGCAGGCAGCTACGATGGCGGCTGGTTTTTTGAACGCGAGCTGGTCGCTTGGAACTGGTCATCTGATCGGTCTTGGCCGCTGGCCGGGAGTCTGCCCGAGATTGAGCGCTGCAGCTTCAATGTCGCTGGCGATCGGCTCGATCTGCTGGTCAGGCCCTGGGACGAGGAGTGGGGCAGCGAAGAAAGTGAGGAAGATCCGTTCGACCGGCTCTACCCGGTGAACGTTGCTTACGAGGGGGCAATCGGCAGTATCGCTGTCGAGATCGATCCGGGGACATGGATCGCGCGTCAGATGATCGACAGGCAGATGTCCGATCAAGATCGGCAATCGGCGATGGAACGGCAGCTGGCCGATTGGTTCGGCACCGATCGACTGGTGCAGCGAGGCGCAATCTGGGACGTCGCTTGGCTGGACAGCGGCCGGCTCGCCGCCGTCCATGACCACTGCCTGCTCGAAATTCATGACCTGGAGAACGGCAGCGTCGTCTGCTTCTCCGGTGAGGGGTATGGCGCGCGCATCCTGCGATCGTCGCCGCCGATTGTTCAGATCGGACCGCCTGCCTCAGCGCTTGGCGAAGCACCGCGCTCGCGACTGCAGGTGCTCCGTGATGGGCGGCTTGCGGAATTTGGTACGTTCGAGGGCGTCTATTCCTTTGTCTCCTCCCGCGACGGTCGGGTTCTGGGGCGGCGCGACAGGCATCCGGCGGGCGTTGGTCAAGCCGATGTCCTGATCGATATCGGCACCGGACAGGCCCGGTTTGCCGACCTCGGCCACTATGACTGTTTCAATCATCATATCGGCATCGATGGCGCGCCAGATCTCTACTTGCTGCAAGGCACGCCACCGACCTCACACAAGAAGAAACGTCTCTGCCGCGTCCGACCGGACGGCACCGTCGAGGACTTGTGGCCGCTCCTGCCTGCCGACGGCAGCCACGCCAGTCATGCCATGGAATGCATCGGCTGCTACGTCGAGGACGACGCCGGTCGTGGTATCGTCGTGGCCGGCCGGCACTATCACCCAGATCCGCGTCACGGCCATCATGGCTTCATCTACCGAAAGGCGATCGAGCGACCGGGCCGTGAGATCTGGCGTCACGCCACCGCTGCCGCCGCCAGCGCCGTGGTTCATGTTAGACCAATCGGACTGGTTGTTGCGGCGCTGCTCGACGGCACGATCCTCGTGCTCGACGCGGCAGCCGGCACAGTCGTGGCGAAGGCGCGTGCCGCCGTCAACGGGGTTGCGACGGTCATCTATGCGATGGATGCTTCAGACGCCTTGCTGGCTGTCGGAACGTTCGACGGATGCATCGCCGTCATTGCGCTCGACGATCTGTCGGCCGATAGCGGCATCCTGGAACTGGCCTGAGTCGTCCACACCGCGCGCCTCACGATCCTGCTTCCTTGACCGTTCACCTTCCCTTACAATCCCTTCCGGACACAGAGGAGTTCCGCAATGAGCGAAGACGCCTTCAACATATCGATCCGCAAGTTCTTGAAGGAAGTCGGCATCACCTCGCAGCGCAAGATCGAGGAGACGGTGCGCGAAGGGCAGATCGGCGAAAAGACGCTGAAGGTTCGCATGACGCTGACGGCGGAAGGCACAGACCTCAACCACGTGGTAAATGGCGAGATCGAGCTTCCGTAAAACGCATCAAGCTCTCTACCGTGCGACGTCGCACCCCATTAATGCAATTTCGGATCATGGTCTCCACTCATTGCCCATCCGCATAGCAGTGGCCTTGCGTGTGCGGGGGGGGGCGCGAGTGTGCGCGACCTTTTCTGGTCAGGCCGGCCGTCTTGTTGATATGTCCGACCTTGCAACAAAAAGATGCCTCCCAATTGAGCGGCGCCTGAACGGATGCCGGGCGTCGGATACGCCGGGCGTGACACTGTTTGGGTTCAAGTGTCGGGCCGCGGCCACTGGATCATCGCGCTGAAAATCCGGTGGCCGGTCAACGGTGATGCCCGACGATCAAGCCTCGTCAGGCCCCTTCCTGTACACTAGGAACTTGTTGCCCTCAGGGTCGCGAAAATATGCGCAGTACGGGCCGTCGGAGTTTTCCCCTCTCGGTCCGGGAGCGCCTTCGTCAAAGCCGCCAGCCGCCAAAGCAACCGCATGGACCTCGTGAACCTGAGCACGGGACCGAGCTTCGAAGGCGACCATCCCGCCATTGCCGACGTTTGCCGGTGCGCCGTTGAAGGGGCTGATCACGCCGAATTCGAGCGCCTGGTGCCCGTAATAGACAGCCCTTCCGGGCTGCACCAGAACGCGGCCGATACCGAATACGCCGAGCAGCTTGTCATAGAAAGCCGCTGCAGCATCCAGGTCATTGGTGCCTACGGTCGAGTGACCCGGCAGCCCGCGGGGCTTGTCGGGCTGAGCTGTGATATCGTTCATTACGATCTTCCTCTTATGTTGCGCGCGGCCAGGGTGGTGACACCACTCTCAGCTCGCAGAGGAGATCTGCGCGTTTCTTGTGTATCGCATTTTTCACAAATGCAGCCGGTGTGTTTCGAACTGTGTCAAACTGCCGGGCGGATACATCCTCATACAACTGCCCTTTGGAGCGATACGGACCCGGGACGTGAGCGGCGATACATGCCGTTACAAACGGCCCGTCGGGCGGACACATCGTCAATACACGAACGCTCTCAAATGGTGCCGCTGGCCTCAATGACGAAGGCTCGAACAATGCGGAAAGGAAGACCAGATGAAAATGTCTCATGTCATGGCGGGTGCGCTGCTGATCGTTGGAAGTGGATTGGCGCTGCCCACGGCCAACGCACAGCAACCGGGAATTCAGCGCACCGACCTTGTGCAGCACGATCTCAGCATACCCGCGCACGAAACCGTTCAGGCACGCGTCGACTTCGGGCCCGGCGCAATCTCCATCAAGCACTCTCATCCGGGCGAAGAGGTGGCCTATGTCCTCGAAGGCTCGCTGGAATACCAGCTCGAGGATAGAGCGCCGGTTACCCTTCATGCCGGAGAGGCCCTGTTCATTCCGGCCGGGGTGGCTCATCTCGCGAAGAATGTCGGCAGCGGCAAGGCATCGGAGCTCGCGACCTACATCGTCGAGAAAGGAACCCCGCTTGTCGTCCCGGTCAAGTGAGCGTTTCGACATGGATCCTCGAAAGCAGAGAGAAGGAAGTGTGAAAATGACCGCTGAGAAAACCGCCAACGCTTTTGCGCTGTCGCGCCGGGCTCTGCTCTTAAACGGAGCGGTGGCGGCAGCCCTTGCGGTGTCTCGCCCTGCTAGCGTCGTCGCCCAAGCGAACACCACGACGCCTTTGGAGGCCGGCGAAGTTCGCCCCTTCCGCGTTGATGTCCCGGCGGCAGAGCTCGTCGATCTCAGACAGCGCCTTGCCGCGACACGCTGGCCAGACCCGGAAACGGTCGATGACCGCTCCCAGGGTGTACAACTGGCGAAGCTTCAGGCGCTGGTGCGCTACTGGGAGACGGACTACAATTGGCGCAAGGCAGAGGCGAAGCTTAATGCCTTGCCGCAGTTTCTGACTGACATCGACGGCCTCGACATTCACTTCATTCATGTGCGCTCGCGTCATGCGAACGCATTGCCGCTCATCATGACCCACGGCTGGCCCGGTTCCGTTTTCGAATTGTTGCAAGTCATTGGCCCGCTGACCGATCCGACGGCGCATGGAGGGACGGCGGAAGATGCCTTCCATGTCGTGCTTCCGTCCATTCCAGGGTTCGGCTTTTCGGAAAAGCCCAAAGGTACCGGCTGGAACCCGGATCGCGTCGCTCGCGCCTGGGACATCCTGATGAAGCGCCTTGGATATGGAAACTACGTGTCACAGGGCGGCGATTGGGGCGCCATCATTTCCGATGCGATGGGCCGCCAGGCTCCTGCGGGTCTGCTCGGCATTCATGTGAACAGGATTGAGCGCTCGACCACCATCCCGCCGGAAGTTGCACGGGCGTTGAGAAGTGGTGATCCTGCACCGGCGAATTTGACCGCCGAGGAACGGGCAGTTTTTGACCAGGCCAGGGAGTTCCTCAGCAAGGGCTTCGGCTATGCGGCAATCATGGGAACGCGTCCACAAACCGTCGGGTATGGCCTTGCCGACTCGCCGGTTGGACTGGCAGCATGGTTCTATGACAAGCTCGCCGACTGGGTGTTCACACGCGGTGAACCGGAACGCGCGTTGGGCCGCGACGAGATCCTTGACAACATCACGCTTTATTGGCTGACGAACACCGCGACCTCGAGCGGCCGGATTTACTGGGAAAGCAGCGCCGGCAACAGCAAGTTGGCTCCTATTGCGATCCCGGCGGCCGTGACGATATTCCCGGGAGAGGTTTACAGGCCGCCGAAGGACTGGGTGGCACGAGCGTACCATAACCTGATCTACTACAACCGAGTGGACAAGGGTGGACACTTCGCAGCCTGGGAAGAACCGGAGCTTTTCAGCGCCGAGTTGCGCGCCGCATTCCGGCCATTGCGCCGGCTCTAGTAACGCATCGATTTCGAAGAAGCGCACGAGCCGGTGAATTTGGCGAACTCCGCTGCCACCTTCACGCAGGCGGCCTTTGAGCGCAAATCCGCGAAGACCGATCCCGGTCAGTTCGATCTCGCGCTGAAGGATTTGGAAACGGCCATCGAGATTGTCCAGGCTGAGGAGGGAGACCATGTCGCACCTTGACTCCCTCCGGCGCTATGTCAGGCTTCAGATGTGAGGATGCCTCGAATTCGCATCCTCTCGATACCCTCTACGTTACTCGGGGGACTTCAGCCATGGACAACGCTCAAGCTAAGAAAATGATCTTGGAGTTCTTGCGCACACCCTGGCGGTGATCGCAACATCTCATGCAGACGGCAAGCCTGAAGCTGCGGCCATTGACTTTTCGGTGCGTGACAACCTCGAAATCGTGTTCTCGAACAGACCCGCAAGTTCGAGAACCTGTCAGATAGAGCAAGCGTCGCACTTGTCGTCGGCTGGGACAAGAATATCACGGTTCAATATGAGGGCGACGCCATGAAGGTTTCCGCCTCCGAAATGCAGGAATACCAGAAAGCGCATCTTGAAAGCGTTCCAGTTGAGAGAGAGTTTGTCGAGAATGGTGCCGTCTTGTTTAAGGTCGTCCCTCGGTGGATGCGATATTCCGATTTCACCAAGGACCCTGTTGAACGTCTAGAGGTCCGCTTTTAGTGCCACGCGAGCGTGCGCTGACCAACTATCTGCGGAAGAATGCCAGTACGCGGTGCCAGACGTAGCATACGCGGTATCCCGATCGCACCTTGATCGGATCATTCCACCACAGGAGTTCGCCGATGTTGCTGCTTGTGGCCCGTTGACGATGGCGGTGAGTGTGCTGGTCAAGTAGGCCAAGGGATCGATGGCGTTGAGCTTGCAGGTCTCAATGAGCGTGGCGATAGTGGCTGAGCTTTCGGCCCCGGCGTCGTGCCCCGCGAAGAGTGCGGTCTAGCGCCATCGTCCGTTCATTCTGCCCATGTCGGCGATCACCGGTTTTGGCTGTCACACAGCCAGGCGGATTTCCGGATTACTGCACCCGGTTCGGGCACAACGCCTTGTACTGGTCCAAGGCTACATCGTAGCCGGAGGCGCTCGAGCCGTCCAACGGCTCCCCGCCGCCTGCCTCGACCAGTAGGTATTCGGTGCTCATCCCGGTCGGATCATAGTCCGGGTTCGACCCTTTGAACTGGTAGCCTTGTCCATTGAGCGTGATGAACGTGCCGGTTTTGCAGTTGGCCGAGATTTCCGTCAGCAGCTCCACCTTCAGTTCGTCCGCGATGCACTTCGGCGTTACCTTCTGCACGTACTCCCGGCAAAAGGCGGTGGCATTCTCCCGCGTGTGTTTCGTGAATATTTTGGCGTGAGTCGTCCCGATGTTCGACTTCTTCACCACCGTCACCTCCATGCCGGCACGCGAGCCGTAATAGAGCGTCTCCGCCTTTGCCGCGCTCATGGCGAGCAACAGCCCGATCGTCGTGGCAATACGCATCATTTCCCCTGTGTAATTCCGCGTTGGAGCAACATACCACGATCAACCCTCCGTTGCGTACCTTCCCCCTTGTGCAGCGCGAAGCCCCTTGGGGCTCGGCGCTGGCAACATGACCGCTATCTTCAGAAAGATGGTTTTTGCGAGGGGCTCAATGAGCACCGGCGCCGCCTCCAGCGCCCGGCTTTTGGGTCAGCAACAAAGCAACCGCAGCGATTGCGAGCACGACCCCGATGACAGCGAAGGTGTCGCTGAAACCCAGAATGAGCGCCTGGCGTCGAACGACTTGGCCCAGAGCCGCGATCGCCTTGTGACTGGCAAGAACCGGGTCGGAAACGCCGTGCGCCATGAAGTAACTGGCAGTCTGGGAGAGACGGTCGCGGACCTCCTCCCGGGCAAGGGTCACCGACTGGCCGATAATGTTCGAATGAAACTGCTCACGCTTCGTCAGGATCGTGCCGAGCGTTGCCGTGCCGATGGCGCCGCCGAGGTTGCGCAACATGTTGGACAGCCCCGAGGCCGCAGCTGCGTCGGACGGCACAATACCAGCCGTGGTGATGGCGGTGATCGGCGTCAGCACCAGCGCCTGTCCGATCGCACGCACGATGTTGGGGATCCAGAACTGATCGCCGGCACTGTCCGCCGAAAGGGTAATGTTCATGAAGCAGCTGATCGCAAAGATCGAGATGCCGAGGAAACCGATGTAACGGACGTCGAACCGTTTCATCAGGACAGGGACGAGCGGGATGAGCAGCAACTGCGGCAAACCCGTCCAAGCCAGGACGTTGCCGATCTGCTCGGCGTTGTATCGCTGAACCTGGCCCAAATATTGCGGCAGAATATAAACGCTACCGAAAAGCGCGACACCGACGAGCATATTGACGGCAACGCCGATCCCGAAATTGCGCTGTGCCAGCAGACGCAGCTTCACCAGTGGTTTCTTCACGGTGAGTTCAATCCAGATGAAAGCGGCAAGAAAGACGAAGGCAACAATGCTGAGCTTGACGATGAATGGAGAGGAGAACCAATCCTCCTTGTTGCCTTCCTCAAGCACGGTCTGAAAAGCGGCGAGCCCGACGGTCATCGCAATGATGCCTGCCCAGTCACCTTCCTTCAGGAGGTGGAGCTGCATCGGCTGCTTGTCGAGCGTCAGGGCAAGGGCAACGACCATGAGGGCGCTCGGTACGGCGTTGATGAAAAAGATAGACTGCCAACCGTAGTTTTCGGTCAGATAGCCGCCGATCGTCGGGCCGATCGCCGGGGCAAACGTGACCGACAGAGCAAAGAATGCCAGGCCGAGCGGCTGCTGCGTCTTCGGAAGCTTGGTCAGCACCATGGTAAACGCCATGGGGATCAGAACGCCACCGGCAAAGCCCTGCAACCCGCGCAGAAGGATCATCGTTCCAAGGTCGTGAGCAAAGGCACAGGCAATCGAAAACAACGGGAAGAGAACGGAGTTTACCAGAATGTATCGGCGGAACGAGAAGACGCTGCTGAAATAGGCCGTCAAGGGAATGACGACGATTTCGCCGATCAGGTAGGAGGTGGAGATCCAGGCGCCATTATCGATGCCGGTACCAATGCCGCCCTCGATATCGAGCAATGAGGCATTGGTAATCTGGATGTTGAGAATGGCCATGAACGCGCCGATCATGCCGGCGAGTACGGCGATCCAATCCCTGGTGCTGGCCCGCGGCTGCGAGCCGACTGTGGTGGTTGAAATTTCGGAGGACATGGCTGCAATCTCCTCACCTTTGCCATCAGACCCGGTTGCCCTGAGCGGCAGCTTTGGTATCGATACTCGGCTGCACCGACATGCCGGGGCGAAGATCGCCGGTAGCGGCGCTTTTACCGTCAAGAATGATTTTGACCGGGATCCGTTGGACGACCTTTGTGAAGTTGCCCGTGGCGTTATCAGGCGGAAGCAGGGCGAACTCCTGGCCACTTGCCGGCGCGATGCTGTCGACACGGCCATGATAGGTGCGGCCGGGGAACATATCGACTTCGAGATCGACAGTTTGACCGGCATGCACGTCGGTCAACTGTGTTTCCTTGTAATTGGCGATCACATAGACCGCCGTGATTGGCACGATCGACATCAGCTGCGTGCCGGCCTGAACATATTGGCCGACCCTTAGCGTGCGGTTGCCCACCGAGCCGTCAACAGGCGCGAGGATGGTCGCATAGGAAAGATCGAGTTCGGCCTGGCGTTGAAGGGCCAGGCCACGGGCAAGAGCGGCCTTTGCCTGGGCAACCTCGGCGTTCAAAAGATCAACCTGTTTGATCGCGGCGTCGAGAACGGCGCTGTCGCGCGCGACGGCGGCCCTGGCTACCCCGATCTGCGAGGCTGCCTGCTCAGCGGTCCGCACCGGGCCATATCCTGTGGTCGCAAGATTCGAATAGCGCTTGTCATTCTGTTGCGCGAAGGTCTCGTTGGCCTTGTCGACGTCGACGGTCGCGCGTGCTGCGGCGATCGTCGATTGCTGGATGTCGAGGGCGGCTTCCTTGGCAGAAAGCGTAGCCTCGGCGGCAGCGACATCAGCCTTCGCCTGGTCGAGCGCGGATCTGAAATCGCGATCGTCGATTCTTGCAAGCGGTTGACCAGCGATGACCGTTTGGTTGTCGCTGACAAGCACTTCGATAATATGGCCGGACACCTTCGGAGCGATCGTGCTGGAGTCGGCCTTCACATAGGCATCATCCGTTGACACGTGGAAGCGGCCAACCGTCCAATAGTCATGGCCGAAATAGGCTGCGGCGGCAATCAACGCGAGCGCAGTTGCCCCGATGAGCAGAGAGCGGCCCGAGCGTTTGCGGGCCGTCCTTGCTTCGGCCGACCCGGCCAGCTCTGCTACGCGTGGCGGCTTGCCGGCATCGAGCGTTGCAGGCACCGCTTCCGCAACCGCATGAGCGGCGGAGGGGACGTTGTTATTCAGGGCATGCAGCTTATTGCTAGGCATTGTTATTCTCCGGAACAGGTCGCGAAGGCTACGGCCTCTGGTTAATTGGAAATTTGATATTTTCCAAAATACGCGCTATAAAATCGAAGTCAACGGAAATTTGGAAACTCACGATGGTCCAAAATCACAAAATCGAGAAGAGATCGCGAGGCCGGCCCCAGGTGCGGTGCGACGAGGACACCAGGAATATCATCATCGAGGCCGCAAACAGGCAGTTCCACGAGAACGGATACGCAGCAGCCAGCATTGCGGCGATCGCGCAAGAGGCGGGCGTCTCGACCAAAACGCTCTACAGGCTTTTCCCGACGAAGGCCGACGTCTTTTCGGACCTGATTTCCGATCGTATCGCCCGCTTCCTGTTGGCGCTGGATGTGGGCACGCTTGCGACGACGGACCTGCGGCAGGGTCTCGAGCGGATGCTGACGGCCTATGGCATGCTGACGCTCTCCGACGATACCATCACCATCACGCGCCTTGTCATCGGCGAGTCCGACCGCTTCCCGGAGATCGCAGCCTCCTTTTATGAGCAGGCGATCGTCAAGACCAACAACTTGATGGAGGATTGGTTGCGTAAGCAGGCCGATCGCGGCGCCCTTGCGCTTGCAGATCCGCATGCCGCTTGCGGGATGCTTCGCGGGATGATGGTCATGGAACCCCAGCGGGCCGCCATGCTGCGTCAGAAACCGGCGCCCCGCATCGAAGAGATTGCCGCGCGCGCGCGGATGTGCGCGGATTTGTTTCTAAGGGGCACTGCGACTGCTCGATCTTGACGGTATGTTACCGGCGTTGCGCCCTGACTATTCGGTCGAGCCGAAATCGTTGTCCCAGGACTCCAACATGGCGTCGGCCAGTGTGCACGAACCAGCATCGAGTTGATCCATCGTGGGAGCAGCCAATGCCAACCGCACCCATGCCAATATCACGCTCCCTGACCAACGGCTTGCCATTGGGCGCAACTTATTTTGCGCGAGGCATTCCATCACGCTGAATTTGTCGCACCCAATGAGCCTTGCGGCGGCGTCGATCCGGCTCACCTACAAAGTCGTATCTCCATCCTTGTAGGGGCTCTGTCGCCAATTATTAGTCCCGTTGCCGTTGTGGAGCCAACGCCATCGTCTGCGCATAGGCGAGCGGAGAGCGGTTGCCCGGCATGTTTTCGTCCAGCACCAGCGTCTTGAGATCGCCGGCGCGAACATCGAGAGATATGGCACGATCGAGCTTATCGATCGACCAAACGGCGTAACCGAATGCCGAGTCAAATCCACAATCGCAGCCGCAATCGCCTTTGGTGATTTTCGACGGTCTTTTAGATAGGCACATGATCTGCGGTTTTGGCAACTTGTAGCAATGCCCCTCATACGCATAACCATAAATCACACCGATGCTTTTTATATAATCCACTTTACCACCCAAACTAACAGGAAGGAAACTATAAGACTTTCCATCAAATACCGCTATTGTTACTCCATTGCCGACAACTCCGGAGCTCTTCAAAATATAATCAATTAACCTTCCAATATCATCAATTATGCTGTCGTCTCCAATACTTCTGATCTTACCATCAATCTCAGATATCATTTCATTAATATTTTCATCTTTATTTTGTTTATCATAAAATTTCGCCGGCCGCCCATACAGTCTAATATCTCCTGGACGATAAGCCTCGTATTCAATTACATCTTTTAGACCTTCTAGATCTTTTGCATTTCCAACAACAGGATTAACATAACAACCACTCATCTTTCCCTCCTATGGCTCATCTTGAACCGATGATTTCACGCCACGCAAAATTCTCTTCCAGCAGTTCGGCCGCCGCTCCACCCGCCGCGGCAATGACGGCGTTTGCCGCTTGGTCAAGGCGCAGTGTGTTCGGATCAAGCGTTCTCAATGCGGTAGCAAGCGCCGCGCCCACCGCGTCGCGTGCAGCGGTCAGTGCCAGCTTGAAATACAGCGGCTTGATGCTGAATGCGTCCGCCGTCGCCTGACGAAACGTATCGAATTCGTCCCGCGCCAGTTCCCGGATATCAACATCCAGAAGCCGGCTGTCGGCGCAGCCATTTGCAACCAGGTCCCGATGGTAAATCGCAACGATACTATCGAAGATGGCGCCGACGAACGGCAGCGCGCGGTCGTGCACTTCGTGGGTCACTGCGGACATTTGCCGGAAATTGGTCGCCAGGCGGATCTGCCTCTCGGGGCTGGTTTCCGCAAAGCGGTTCAGTTCGTTGTAGAGCAGCAGGTTGCCTCTCGTTCGTCGCAGAAGCCGGTCAATCGCAGAATCGAAATGGAGGAACGAGATCAGCGAAACACAGTCGGAAAAAGCTTCGGAGAACGAAAAGAAGTCGCCGTCGGGCGATATCGCGGTGGGCACGTCTGTCTCCGACAGCATTATGAGGTGCCCGACTTCGTGCGCGATCGTGTCAAAATTCAACGCATAGGGTCGAAGTATGCCGTCGACATCGGACCAGCCGAGTTCCAGAAAGCCATAGCCCGCCTGCGCATTGTCCCAATCGGCAAAAGGAATAATCTCAAGCCTCGGAAAACTTTGATTGAAGAACCAGTGGATCGGCCGCCCGAGATAACTCTGCCAGATGTCGAGAACGAAACGTACGCAGGCGTAGGCGTGGATGGCGAGAAATGGCCGGGAGGTCGGATCGATGTTGTCGAAGTGACGATCGGGGCCTGGCCTCACCGGCGCACGCCTTGCCCCATCGAATGGTGGCAAACCCGCTAGTCCGTAGGGCCGCTTGTCATAGAGTGGATCAGCGACATACATGAAAAGGTCGCTGGGGCCCTCGCCGATTTCGTCGCGCGGGATCGACAGCCACACACGATCGGGCTGTTCGTATCCTGGAATGAAGGGCGGCTGGGGATAAATCCAGAAACGCGTGCCGAGACGCGCGTTTGCAGAGTCGAGGGCATCGTCCCGAAGCAGACGCATCGCACAATTGCCCCCCTCGATTGAAAATCCGGCAATTAAGGATTCAATTTATAAGTGTTTACTAATTTTGAGTCAATGCCGCCCGCCTCAAGGTCCCGAACAAAGGTATTCGTCGCAACCCACGAGGTGCTTGCACGGGCCGCATTTCGTTTCGTCGCGATGGCTCGCGCGCTTTGCAGCGCAAGCAGCGCGTCCAGTCTTTTTTGTCTCACCATCTCATTCCGCAGCTCTTTGAGCTTCTCCGCCCGACACCCCGCAGCGCGCAAGATCGCTTCCAACTGACGCTCTCGAAAGTTCATGTCCCGCGCGATTGTTGTCAGCAAACCGCGCTCGGAAGCCGTTATGAAATTCCCGCGCATCAAGCTGGCGAACGTCCGCTGCAGATCTACCAATGAGTCCGTCAAAGGAAGGAAGCCAAGCTCCGGCGGCCCCGAATGAACGGCGACGGCATCATCGGGAGCGAGCCGCCAGCGCCGATACCACCTGTAGATCAGGCCCACGCCGATCATCCCGAATTCGTTGAGTTCCGCCGCTCTGAGTGCGCCCATGCTCGCAGCGCCGATCACGACGATCCCCTGTGCCATCGCCCAGAGGATTTCCTTGTGTCGGACAGCCGGCCTGTCTTCGAATTGCCCGTCGATCAGGACCATCGCACGCGGGCGGAATGCGTGGGCGGCGAGCAGAATGTCGCCTTGCGCGACGGGCTGCAGGTAGATGGCGTCGAGAACTGGCTCCGCCTCGGCCAACCGAAGAGTCGGACCAAGAAACACCAGGATCGGACTTTCCTCGCTCGCATCGACCATGTGAACACTCACCGTAAAATCGAAAAAGGAAGGGCTCCGGGAAGGATGGCCCTTATGCACTGAACTCCCGTTTCAGCGTCCGCTCCGACGGGCACTGCTAATATGGGTCCCAGCCCGGCAGATGTGACCCCGTCGACAAGCGATCCGAGATCGCAGATTGCGGGCGCTTCGATTGCCGGGTGTGGCGTCCCGAATGCGCCACCAAGAATGAGCTGGCGGGCCTTCTCAACGACAGCATCGGTGCTTCGTCTATAATGCTCCCGGGTTTGATCATCGCGTGCACCCGATATCGCCCCTGCGCGTGCTGACACGGCTTCGAGCATTGCGCTTGACGCCGCCGCCTCGACGCTCGGCCCCGCCGCATAACCCTCCGTCGGAAGAGCAAGGATGGGCTCGCCCCGGCCCGTCTCGATCGACTGGCACCAGACGACTGGAACTTTTGCCGGCGAAGGGGCGAGCCAAAGACCAATGGATATATCGTGCTTGCCGGCGACAGACAGTATGTGATCAACGCTGTCACCCAGCCCGAACGGCGAAATTCGCATTCGATCAAAGAAGCCGTGGGTGGCGAAAGCGCGCGCGACGGCGTCGCGTTCGATGCATTCGAACAGTCCATGCAGAAACGCGCCGACGACGGTCATGTGACAGGCAAGACCCGTGGTCGTACGCGTGAACAAGCCATCATGGGCGGGCGGCGGATCCGTGTAGCAGGTGTGAACAAGTTCCAGCGGAACCGGCTGCGTCCGACCTGTCGCCACATCGATGCCGGTGATCCACGGTATCGTCGTTTCCCGCCAGGTCCCCCGGCGGCCAGGCACCAGAAGATTTTCAAACAGGCCCCCGACGATCTTGAGCTCATCGGCCGTGGCGAGAAACACCCGCTCCGGCGGGATGGCTTCAGCGTAGAAGCGCTCCAGCGATTCCATGATCGCCCCCACTGCCGCGCTTGCCGTGGCAAGACCTCGCCCGAGCGAAGTGACTTCAGACAGGGCGGCGGGTCGAACGGTCTGCACCACCGGCAGCCCGATCCGGTCAAGCCCGGTCAGATCACCGAGGCGGGTTATGCGCGCGCGCCGACAGAGCGGCAGAATTGCACGCAGGCATCGATCGTCCACTTCGGGACCTGCGAGCTGCGACAGGGGTTTGCCGAGGTCGGCAATGATACGGCCGCGAAAGGTTGCGAGCATCCCTCTGGGGTTTGACGGATCCGTGTTCCGGCCTGTCGGTTCAAAGCTCAACGACAACGCCAAGCTCCTGGATTGAATGCCTCGCCCGCCTCAGAAGCGCCGTTGCTCCCTGGCTCTCGGCAATTTCCACCGCCGAGCGCAGGTCGGCGACAATTGGTTCCGTGGTGGTGTTGCCCCGCGCATGAAGGACAGCGCGTCGTCGGTAAAGCTCGGCAAGCCAATAGGCATGACCGGTTTCCCTGGCCTTTTCGATCGCGTCATTCGTGACCTCGATCGCCGACTCATATTTGTCCGCAAGCCCGAGCAGAGTGGCGTGCATGTAGAGATAAATCGGCAGATCTGCGACGGCGCCAAGGTTTTGCAAGAGCGACAGCCCCTCGCGAAACATCGTGTGCCCGCTCGTGAGGCTCTCGCCATGAGCGCGAGCCCACCCACCGAAGAGCAGCGACAGACCAGACAGCGACTGCATCTCATGGGTCTTCGCGAAGTTCGCCATTCTTTCGGAAATTTCGATGAGACGCCCATAGTCGTCCCGGTAAAAGGCGGACACCGCTTCCGTATCAAGTGAATGCGCCTTGCTCGGCACATGGGATATCCGATCAACGAAAGCGACCATCTTCGTCAGAGCCGCGTTCGATGCTTTCGATTGTCCCGTCAGCCACAGCGAAAGTGCGAGTTGCCCGAGACCGCAAACCTTGGCGTCATGGCCGCCAAACAACATTCGGCTGGTTTTCGCCGACTGCTCATCGTAAAGGGCAAGGCCCGCCTTGACCGCATCCTGGGTTTCCCGATGATGGCCGAGATTAAAATCGATCGCCCAGATGCAGTGGTTGACCTGGAGCTGTATTTCCGGGTCTTCGGCTTCCGCCAGCATGGCCTGCACCTGCCGTGCGCGATCGCGCATGACGCGAAAATCCGATCCAGTGAGCCACCAGCCCCAATAGATCGGAAACCACTTGGATTGATCTTCCATCGGCTGTCGGCGGGCGATGACCACCCCATCTTCATAAAGCTTGCGAGCCGGCGGCGCGTTCAGTCCCAGAAGGCCGGTCAGAATCGGACCGAGCGACGTCAGCGCCGATAGCTGCAGGGGTTCGACCGGATGTCCTTGGCTCACTTGGTCGCAAAGTGCCAAACCGTGCTCCAGATAGTTGCGCGCCTCCACCATCGCCGACCGGCTCGAACTTTCCTTGCCCGCCGAAATATACAGATCGATTGCGCTTTCCATGAACCCGGCCCGCTCCGCATGCTCGGCCAATGTTCCGGTGTCGATCCAGGGCGCCATTTGGCGATTTTGGCTGACAGCGCCGAACAGCCGGCGATGCAGTGCCTGCCGCTGCCGTCGCAGCAGCGCGTTGTAGATCGTTTCCTGAATCAAAACGTGCCTGAAACCATAGGTCGTATGTCCCGGCGCCCTGATCCTCATCAGGAACCCCGTGTCGCACAGGGTATCAGCGGCCTTGGCCAAAGACTTCTTGCCAAAACCCGGCAGCAGCGCTCGAAGCAGCGATAGGGTAAACCATGTGCCGGCAATTGCGCCCGCTCGCGCCACATCTCTGGCCGGGCCCAGGTGCTTGACGCGTGCATCGAGTATTCCCTCGAATGCGGATACATGGGTGGGTCCAACGTTTTCCGATAGGCTCATCGTATCCGTCGCAACGTTCTGCGAGACCCATTGGCAGATTTCCTCGATGAAGAGCGGTACGCCGCCGGATATCCTCTCGGTGATGTCATAGAGTTCAGGAAGCATAGCCTGCCTGTGCTCCGGCCACCTTGCTTCGATGGCCAGTCGTGTTTCGTCACGATCAAGGGGGAGCAGCGTCAGACGGGTGGGGTTGGCTGCATCCAGCCAATCCGCCGCAAAACCGAGACGTGAGGTCACCACCAGGAGAATCGGAAGTTGGCGCGCAACTCGCGCGGCCTCCGCCAGCAGATCCTGGGAGGTCGGATCGATCCAATGAATGTCTTCGATGGCCAGGACGACCGGCCCATTCGCGCACAACGCCTCGAGTGCGCGAAACACTGCGCGCAGAGCCTTTTCCCGGATGGCTTTGGGACCGTTGTCGGCAAGCCGTTGATTTCGTCCCAGCGCGCCCAGCAAGTATGCGAACGTTTCAATCGTTTCTGCGTCGCGTATGCCGTTGCGTTCGAAAAGCGCTGCCACAGCGGAAGCCGTCAGACCCCCCTGACCGTCCTGTCCTGACATGACGCCCATAAAGCTGTTCAACAGGGGATGCAGCGTCGAGCGATACCCTCCGGGCAGGCACTGGAAGAAGAACAGCCCTGATCGCCGGTCGCGAGTCTTCTTGCGGATTTCGCGCAAAAGGCGCGACTTTCCGATGCCCGCGTCTCCCTCGATCAGGAGTACTTCGCCCCCCTCGGCGGGAATCCTTTCCCAACAGGCGGCGATCATGCTCAGCTCGCTTTCGCGACCAATGAACGGGCCGCCAAGGCTTCCGAACGCGTAGAACCTGTCGACCTCGATCTTGTGCCCAAGTGCACGCCAAACCTTCTCCGGCACGGTAAAGCCCTTGAGCGTCTTGACGCCTTCGAACACGAAGGCATGCGACCTGCCGGCCAGGTTGCGCGTGTCCTCAGAAACAAAAACGCTGTCTGGTGCGGCGATCTCTTCCAGACGGGTGGCTATGGCCAGTGCCGCACTCGTAACCGGTTGCCCCTTCCCCTCGTCCGTCTCCTGGATCAGCGCGATGGATGTGGCAATCCCGACGCGAACGTGCAAGTCTTCGCGCCCAGCTTCCCGGCCGACGCGCGCGCAACCTTCGACGATCCCGAGGCCTGCGCGAATGGCGAGCGATGCCGCATCCTTCTCACCGACCTCGATAGGGAAGAGCGCTACGCCTCCATCTCCGGCCTCAAGTTGCATGACGCCGGAATGGGAGATTATCGCCTGTTTCGCCGCATTCTGAAACGCTGCGATCAGTTCCTGGTAATCCTCTATATCCAGCAGGGAAAGAAGCCTGGTCGACCCGACAAGATCATAACAGAGGGCGGTGATGATCCGCCGCTCGCCACCATACAGGGAGGCGCGCGCCTTGTGACGCGAAGCTTTCGTCGGTTGTCGTAGTCCGTTGACCCGACTTTCGCGCAGCATTCGCCACTCCTGCCGCTTCGCGTGTATGGACGCAAAATTCCCCTAAATAATTATAGCATAGGCGGGCGGTGTTAATAGGCGCGGGGAATTAGGGTGGGCTAATTTAGCTCGGACAAACGCTTTTAATTGCCAGACCATGGGCGAAACTAGGTCGGCAGACAAGCCGGCCCGATCGGCTCGAAGGACTTGTAGGCCAGGATAAACTCCTGATGCCCGAGCCCCTCGTACTTCGTCGGTTTATCGTGCTCACCTGCATGGCACATCTCAAGGAGGCACGACGGACCCTTCTTGCGAGCATCGCTCGAGATGACCGGGGAACATCATACGAATAGCAGATCGCAATTTCGAATCCGAGAATAGCGCTGCTTCAGCCGACCTCAGAACCAGAGAATGAGACCGTCACCCACTGTGCGCCTCGAGCGGGCTCAGGTATGTCTGCTCTCGACCCATCGAGTACTCTTCTTGCCTCCGGCGGACAAGAGTTAGCGCCGGGAACGAAGATACACGAACCACGATCTTCAACATTGGATCGGAATTAGTAGGCTGCCACTTACGCTGCCGGTGGACGATACCGAATCGACTTTGCCTTTTCCAAAGCTTCCAGCGTATCTTCGACGCTGAGGAGGACAGTGGTCTCCATAGAGCTGACCGCGCCGCCTGCACCGATCGCCAGCGCGACAGCCGCCATCGATACGTTGTCAGGCGCCTCCCACAGATTCCAACCATCATGCTCGCCGAAGGCGTACCAGAACCCATGGAGCTTTCCGCCGACGGATTCAATGTAGGTGCGTGCCGCCTCGCGGCGATCCTCAGGGTTTTCGATCATGCGCGCCCACGTGTCGGGCGTGTAGCTGAAGCGGGTGAGATACATGGCCATGAATGCCTCCTCCTCCAGAACAACACAGTTAACGCTCAAGCTGGGGAGAACGCGAGTCATTTCCAACGCGCGGATCGCCGTTCGGCGTCGGCGCTCACTTGTATCTCGAGGCGGATTTTTGTGACCCTCAAGCTCCGGCGCCACTTCTTGACGGCTGGGATGGCGGACAGCCTGTTCTTCAGCATCGCCCTTCTTAGGTTTCTTGGGCGTAATCAGTCACTTCAGCTTCAACAACAAGCACTGGCCGGTCGAGTGAAAGGGCCCGCGCTGGCGCCGCTCGCTTGCTGTCACGCTCCTGTGGAGGAGCACTCAAACAGGACCTTACTCGTCGACGCATCGATCCCTGCCAGGCTCACTTCATATCCCCAAAGCCGGCTTATATGCGCGAGTGTCGCGTCCCGATTGCTTTCCTCCAGCAGAATGCCGTTCTTGATGACGTGCTTCAGTCGAAGCTGCCGATCTCCCAGCAGATCGACATCGACCACCTGTATGTCCGGTCTATTGGCCACCGGGTCATAGTTCCGAGCGAGCCCGGCACGCACGGCAGCGTACCCCTGCTCGTTATGGATGGAAGTGACCTCACAAAATTTGTTAGTCGCGCGGTCAGAGAGACGAAACAGGCGGAATTTGCGGATCAGCGCCGGGCTCAGATATTGCAGAATGAAGGACTCGTCGCGGTGGTTCTCCCAGGCGCCGATCAGCGTGCCCAATGGGTCACCGTTGCCAGATATGGTGGGAAACCAGTCCCGATCCTCTTGCGTCGGCATGGTGCAGATGCGTTCGATATCCTGCATCATAGCAAAGCCCAGCGCGTAAGGGTTGATACCCGAGAAGCGGGAATCGTCGAAGCCAGGCTGAAACACCACATTGGCGTGGCTTGCCAGCAACTCCAACATTGCGCCTTCACTGACCCTGCCCTGGTCGAACAGTCTATTGATAATGGAATAGTGGACGAAGGTCGCGCATCCTTCGTTCATCACTTTGGTCTGACTTTGCGGATAGAAGTATTGCGCGATAACGCGAACAATCCGCAAGATTTCCCGCTGCCAGGGCTCAAGGATCAGGCTGTGCTTCTCGAGGAAGTAGAGCAGATTCTCCTCGGGAAGGTTAAGCGCCTTCTTCCGTTCCGAAGCCTCGCGCTCCGCCTCCTCGATGCCGGATGTTCCGCTTGCCGTCGGCAGCGTCCGCCATAAATCGCTATAGGTCTGCTCTTCATATTCCAGCCGCTCCCGGGCCCGCGCCGTCTCCTTTTCCGATGAGAGCCGGGGGGGGCGGCGATAGTGGAATACGCCGTGATCCATCAGGGCATGCGCCGAATCGAGTATCTCCTCCACCGCACTGAGACCGTGCCGCTCCTCGCATTTGGCGATGTACTTCTTGGCGAAGTCCATGTAGCCGAGGATCGCGCCGGCATCCGTCCACTGGCGGAACAGATAGTTGTTCTTGAAGAAGTGATTGTGGCCGAAGGCCGCATGCGCGGTGACCAGCGCCTGCATCGGCATCGTGTTTTCTTCCATGAGATAGGTGATGCAGGGATTGGAGTTGATCACGAGTTCATAGGCCAACCCGCGATAGCCTTTTTGATAGAGTTGACTTTCAAAAACGAAGCGCTTGCCAAACGACCAGTGCTGATACATCAGCGGCATGCCGACGGACGAATAGGCGTCGAGCATCTGTTCAGAGGAGATGATCTCGATCTGGTTCGGATAGACGTCCAGTCCCATCTCGCCGATCGCAATCGCCTCGATCGCCTCATAGGCCCGCGAAAGCGTCGCGAAGTTCCATTCCGAACCGTCGAACAGCAGAGTGGAGGCTGGCCGTCTTGCCATTCGATCGTCCCCTCACCTGCGCAGTTGAACAGGTTGATGCCGGGCAAAGAGTTTGCGGAAGACGGGGTAGATGTCGGCGGGCATTGCAACGCGCGTCATCTGGAAATTGGGTACCGCGCTGTCGACCGTGCGGTAGGCGCGCCAGAGTGAGGTGCCGTTGTCCGTCGACCCGAATATTCCGCTTTCGCGCTCGTCTATGATCTCGACATAGGCGTAATACTGGCACAGACGCATGAGCGATTCCCGCAGAAGTTCGGCGCACCGCTCCGAGTCGCCGTTGGCATTGTCGCCGTCGGAGGCTTGGGCCGCATATATATTCCAGAGATTGGAGGGATAGCGCTCCTCGATGACCCGGAGCATTTCCTCAAGCGCCGTCGAAACGACCGTGCCGCCGCTCTGCTTGCTGAAAAAGAACGTCTCCTCGTCAACTTCCCGCGCCTCATCCGTGTGGCGGATGAATACGATGTCGATCCGCTCGTAACGACGCTTGAGAAACAGATGCAAGAGAACGAAGAAGCGCTTGGCAAGATCCTTCTCGCGCTCCCCCATCGAGGCGGAGACGTCCATCAGACAGAACATCACCGCACTGGCATTCGGCAAAGGCTGACGTTCGAAACGGTTGAACCGCACGTCGACGGGATCGACATAGGCGATACGCCGCCGCCGCCGTTCGAGCACTTCCAGTTCTTCGCGCAGATGCCAGAGCCTGTGGCGCTGCTGCGGGGGCGGTTGCTCCTCCCGTTCCAGTGCCGCGATCTCGTCGGCAAGCGCCTGCAACTCCCTCTCGCTCGGGCGACGCAGGGCCATGCGCCGCCCGAAGCTGTTGCGCATCGTTCGCCCGACATTGATATTGCTGGGCGTGCCCACCGTCGAGAAACCGACGCGATGGGACTTGTAGCTGACGGTTTCGCGCAGGTTCAGCTTCACCATGTCCGGAAGCTCCAGATCTTCGAAGAAAAGATCGAGCACTTCCTCGCGCGACAGCACGAAAAGAAAGTCGTCCGTGTTTTCGCCCCGTCCGGGGCCGCCGACCCCTCCACCGCCGCCTGATTCCGGCTTCCTAAGTCGGTCTCCGGGCGAGAAGGTCTCGTTTCCGGGCAGGACATAGTGCCGCTCGCCGCTGCCGCGCGAATGCTGGAAGCTGGGCTCGTCCGCACCACGCTTCGGGATCGGAACGCCGTGGGCGGCGTCCACATCGATGATCCTGTCCGACTTTACCTGATCCCTTATCGTGCGCTTCAATTCCTCATGGACCCGCTTTAAAAAGCGCTGCCTGTTGCCGAGACTCCTGTCCTTGGGGTTCAGCCGGCGATCGATGAAATTCGGCATGTGCCCATCCCCCGCTTACGCATCGTCAACCGGCCTTGTTGACGCGCATATACCAGTCGACGAGCCGCCGCACCTGACGCTCGGTGTAGCCGCGTTCGGTCATGCGTTCCACGAATTCAGCGTGCTGCTTCTCGGTCACGCTGTCCTTCTTCGAGCCGAAGCTGATGACCGGCAAAAGGTCCTCGACCTGGCCGAACATGCGCTTCTCGATCACTTCCCGGAGCTTTTCGTAGCTTGTCCAAGCGGGGTTGCGCCCGTTGTTTCTGGCGCGGGCGCGCAGGGTAAACTTTACGACTTCGTTGCGGAAATCCTTGGGGTTTGCGATCCCTGCAGGCTTTTCGATCTGCGACAGCTCGCCGTCGAGAACGTTGCGATTTAGGATCTGACCCGTATCAGGATCCTTGAAGTCCTGATCTTCGAGCCAGGCATCCGCATAAGAGATATAGCGGTCGAACAGGTTCTGACCATATTCGCTATAGGATTCGAGATAAGCCTTCTGGATTTCGTGACCGATGAACTCGGCATAACGAGCGGCGAGCTCCGAGCGGATGAAATCGAGATAGTTCGCTTCGGTCTCCTTGGGAAACTGCTCCCGCCGGATGGCCTGTTCCAGGATATACATCAGATGAACCGGATCGGCCGCCACTTCCTTGGTGTCGTAGTTGAAGGTCTCCGACAGCACCTTGAAGGCAAAGCGGGTACTGACGCCGGTCATGCCCTCATCGACGCCCGCGGCATCGCGATATTCCTGCAGGGACTTCGCCTTGGGATCGGTATCCTTCAGGTTTTCGCCGTCATAGACCCGCATCTTCGTGTAGGACGGCGAGTTCTCGTGTAGAGCGAGGCGCGTCGCCACTGTGAATCGGCTAAGGTTCTCCAGCACCTCGGGCGCACATGGGCTCTCGGACAACTCGCTCTCACGAAGCAGCTTTTCATAGATCAGCCGTTCCTCCGTGACGCGCAGGCAATAGGGAACCTTGACGACCAGAATCCGGTCGAGAAAGGCCTCGTTGTTCTTGTTGTGCTTGAATTGCAGCCATTCGGATTCGTTGGAATGGGCAAGCACGACACCCTGGTAGGGGAAGGCGCCGAAGTTCTCCGTGCCGTTGTAGCTTCCTTCCTGCGTAGCGGTGAGCAGCGGATGCAGAACCTTGATCGGCGCCTTGAACATTTCGACGAATTCGAGCAGCCCTTGCGTAGTCCTGTTGAGCCCGCCGCTATAGGAATAGGCGTCGGGATCGGCCTGGCTGAAATTCTCGAGCTGGCGGATATCGACCTTGCCTACGAGCGCGGAAATATCCTGGTTGTTCTCGTCGCCCGGTTCCGTCTTGGCGATGGCGATCTGGCGCAGCCGCGAGGGCGTGAGTTTGACGACGCTGAACTTCGAAATGTCGCCGCCGATTTCGTCCAGCCGCTTGGTTGCCCAAGGCGATACCAAGTCGGTGAGCCGCCTCTTGGCAATTCCGTATTTGTCTTCGAGCAGATCCCCCATGCGATCACGGTCGAATAGGCCGAGGGGCGACTCAAAGACGGGACTTATCTTACCGTCGATGGCCAGCGTGTAGATGGGCTGCTGCTCCATCAGCTTCTTGAGACGTTCGGCAAGCGACGACTTGCCGCCACCCACCGGCCCCAAGAGGTAAAGGATCTGCTTGCGTTCCTCGAGCCCCTGCGCGGCATATCGGAAATATCCGACGATCCGCTCGATCGTATCCTCCATTCCATAGAAGTCCGCAAAGGAGGGGTAGATCTTGATGGTGCGGTTGGCGAAGATACGGCCGAGGCGCTCATCCGCGCTCGTGTCTATCAACTGCGGCTCGCCGATGGCAGCCACCATGCGCTCCGGCGCCGTGGCATACATGCTCCTGTCGTCGCGACAGGCGAGGAGATATTCCTGCAGACTTAACTTCTCTTGCACTCCGCTTGCGTAAGTCTGCGAAAAGAGGTCGAAAACATCGCCGTCATTGGCTCTCATGGAAGCCTCCTGCGGTCGCCCGAAGTCCTACGCTTCTGCTACGACCACTTCAATTTCAACGAAATTAGGCCCGGGTTTGTTCCCGAAATTGGCTGCCTTCACTACTTATCCATCTCACAGGCGCTGACGCCGAGCGAATCAAGGCGCTGCTTACTAACAATAGCATCGGCCAGCCATCTTCGCACCCTATCTGAACAGCGAGTCCACTGTCCAAAAGCATGAAACAACCGAACGGCCCATCAGGTTGATCGGAGTACGGGAAAAAGGGCCGCATTGATGATCAAAATCATAGGGGTCGCGCCGCCGAGCGGGCATTGCGCGGCTTGGCCGAAAGTCGCGGCTCTTTGCCGTCCCGATTGCGGGCCCTTCATGGCCACCTTGATCATGACTGCCAAGTTCAACGACATCGATCCGCAGGCTTGGCTGGCCGATGTGCTTGCTCACATCGCTGACATGCCAATCAGCAGGTTGGAGCATTAACCTCCGGGACGCCGACGGCGCTGACCGCTCAGGCGGATGGCTACCTCATAGGCCAACGTTGTTACCGAGCAGCCGAGCCTGATAATCCGCAAGATCGGTCGAGCGCACAGCACTTGTGTGGGGTTATTTGGTCGTGCCACGGTAAGGACAGGAAGATGACGACTACGCTTCGAAACTACCATGCACGGATGCAACGGGTCCTAGATCACATCGATCAGCATCTTGACTGCAATCTGGACCTGGATGAGTTGAGCCGCGTGGCCGCCTTCTCCAAGTATCATTTCCATCGGCAGTTCGCGGCGGCCTTTGGGCTGTCCGTGCATCGCTATATCCAACTCGTCCGCATGAAGCGAGCATCCTACAGGCTGGCCTACAGGGACGCAGACAGCGTGACCGAGATAGCGATGGATGCCGGCTACGAAGCTCCTGACGCCTTTGCTCGCGCATTTCGGCAACGGTTCACCCAGTCGCCTTCGCAGTTCAGGAAATCTCCCGATTGGGAACCATGGCTTGCCGCCCTCGGGCCTCTCAACCAAGCAAGGAGCAAGCTCATGCAAAGGACATTTGCAGCCAATGACGTCGAAATCCGCGAGGTGTCTCCGACCTCTGTCGCAATCATGAAACATCAAGGTGATCCGGTAAGGATCGGCGACACGATCAAGCGCTTTATAGCATGGCGCAAAGCCACTGGCCTGAACCCGAAGACCAATCTGACTTTCAACATCTTCCATTCCGATCCGCGCGTGACGTCGGCGGACGAGTATCGGCTGGACCTTTGTGTCAGCACTGATCAGCCGATCAAGACGAACGGAGAGCAGATTGAAGCGGGCATAATCCCCGGCGGCCGTTGCGCCGTGTTGAAAGTCGTCGGCAATACTGATGATCTGGAGCCTGCCGCGCTTTACCTCTACCGCGATTGGCTGCCGGCCAGTGGCGAGGAAGCGAGGGATTTCCCCCTGTATTGCCAGCGCCTCACCTTCTTTCCGGAAGCACCTGAACATGCGGCGATGGCAGAGCTCTTCCTACCCCTTAAATAGCGACCCTTAATGGCGGCTTGTCCGTTCCCGTCCAGAGCGGCGGACAAGCTGCTTCCCACCCAAATCCGCCGATCCGCTGAACGTGGGCATTCGATCAGGCGAGATCATAGCGGCCCTCACCGAATGGCTACTGTTTGAGCTTTGCGGGTCGGGTGCAGCCATGTCTCCGGCCTGTTTATGCGGCACGTTGTTACCGCCCGCCCTGATGTTGTCCGATTGATCCGATCCCTATCACGTGGACGCGCTGTTGGTGCGATAACGCCGCGGGCGCTTCGGTTCGTGCGCCCATTCCGCTAGACTGTCACTGACCCGCATACCGCGTCACACGACTTGTACGCGCCCGCCGAACCCGGAACGAAACAGAGCTTCGTGCGCCTCCTGATCCGGGTCATAGCAGCAGTCCTTGACTAGGCGCACATCGTAGTCCGCATCACTGGCCCAGGCGATGCTTGAAAGAACAACGCCGGTGGTGCTTATCCCAGCCATTACAAGCGTGCTTACGCCGCGCGTCCGGAGGTCGGCGGCAAGCGATGTGCCATAGAAGACGCTGGCTCGCGGACAGGCATAGAAAAGGTCACCCCGTTCGACCGCAAGACCTTCGACGGGCAGACCAGTACGAAATCGTCCGGTCGGTAGATACGGTGAGATTTGGCGGTTATCCGCCGGCGGTGCGTGTTCATACCCTTCGCCTAGCGAAAAGTTGGGAAATAGCAACGGTCGACCAGTGGCGCGCCAGCGCCGGATCAGTGCGTTACACTGCCCCAACAACGGCGATGGTTGCTCCCCGAAAAGGATTGCGAACACGTCGACTTGATAGTGCATAATGACGAGGGCCGCTCTATCAATGTAGCTGCCTTGGAAATCGACCGCCATCACAACCCTCCAAAATCAAATTTGAATTCGACCCCGGTATTCGTCAGCGCCAAGTGTAGCTTAAGCCGATGAACCTCTCGCAAACGAGAGGCGAGGCCATGTATTCATTTGCTCCACTGTCGCTGTCGCCCCGCCGCTGTCCATCGCTATGGCCTTGCAGGACTGAGCCGTGATCGAAGGCCGACGAACTCGGAGACAGCAAAGTCAATGAGTTTTCGGATACGAGGTATGCGGCGCATGTCGCTATGAACGCCGATCACGAGTGGCAATGTCGGTGGAGAGTTCCCTGTATCCACGGCAAGCAATCCCAGTCGATCGGCGGCCAGAAAGAAAGGAAGCGTGGCAACCGCTACACCCGCTTCCACCGCACTCAGTTGTGAGCGTATCGAATTTGTCCGCAGGATCACCCTTGCGTCCGGAAGGATCTCCTTCAGCCACGTGGAAAGCGATACGCGTACGGGCGCCTCGGCGAGTTCGACGATGGAATGCGCCGTGCTATCCCCGGTTGCCGGCTTTCCGAAACGCCCGATGTAGTCGCGCGATGCGAACAACCCGTACCGAACTTCCGCCACCTTCCATTCAACGATGTCCTTCTGGTCGAAGCCGCCAAACCGGAAGGCGATATCAGCGTCTCGCCGGGACAGGTTGAAGCGCCTGCTATCGTTGATGAGATTGATGGTGATGCCCGGATGGTCGGCGGCGAACTTCGCCAGAATGGGCGCGATGACATAGTCGCCCAGCCAGTCGAGGGTAGTCACGGTAACTGTTCCCTGCAGCCCTTCCTCCTGCGCCGCAAAGCGGCGCTCTACTGCCAGGGCACTCGCCTCCATCTGCTCGAGAATCGACAGGATGGACTGGCATGCGACAGTCGGCATCAGCCCGTTCGAATGCCTTTCGAAGAGCTTATGGCCGCATTTTGTCTCGAAGGCGTCAAGGCGACGACTGAGCGTCGGCTGCGTGGTGCCAAGGCTGCGGGCCGCCGCACTTAGGGAGCCGTGGCGTGCGAGCACCTGAACAAGACGCAGTTCTTCCCAGTCCATACGGCTATCTCCATCCCAAATTTGCGCCTGCACCCTACGACGGACCCGAAGCCGGCACCGCAAGATCCGTCAATCCACCGCCAGCCGAGGTGGGCTGATCCCGGCGATAATTCATAGACAGCTTGGTGCCTGCCGTCATTCCCCCGTCGATGGGAAGCACCGCGCCGGTGATGTAACTTGCCTGTTCGGAACAAAGCCAGAGCACTGCCGCCGCAACCTCCTCGACCGTGCCAAGACGGCGCATCGGCGTCGAAAGAGCGGCTTGCTGCTGTACCTGTGCGCCTGCGGCTTCGAGATGATGGGTCAGGATCGGCCCTGGGGCGACGACGTTTATGCGGATCCCCTGATCGGCGTAGTCGAGCGCCGCAGCCTTCGTAAGGCCGATAATGCCGGCCTTTCCCGCGACATAGGCCGAAAGACCTGATGTCCCATTCACCCCGGCAACGGAGGCCATGTTGGCGATCGCGCCACCGCCGTTGTGTAACATGGCTGCGATCTGGTGGCGCATACCAATGAAGGTGCCACGAATATTGGTTCGCATGCTGCGATCGAAGGCCTCGATATCGAGATCGGCAAGGGGCGCCGGCATACCGCCGTCGGTCGCATTGTTAAAGGCAGCGTCCAGTCGTCCATACCGCTCAAGGGCGCTGTCCAGGGCGCGTTTCATCGCGCGCTCGTCACCGACATCCGCCTGGATCGCCAACGCCTCCCCGCCCCGCTCGCGGATCGAAAGCGCAACTTCATCGATCGCCTGTTTCGAGCGGGCAAGCAGCACAACGGACGCGCCTTCATTCGCAAATGCCCTGGCGGTGGCCGCGCCTATGCCCTTACTCGCGCCGGCGACCAGCGCGACCTTTCCGGAATATCTCTGTTCAAGTGCATTCATCGACCGACCTCCACGCTGAAACTGCGGTGGTTGTGTAGCCTACGCTTGCGACCACGTCCTCCTGTAGCGGCGTATGCCTCCCATACGCAGGCAGGCAATCGACTCGTCCACACCGAGCCGTTCCCATCGATGCGAGGCCCTGTCGGCAAAGACCGGGGCGCTGACGGGAGAAAATCGATGAGCGGACTGACGTCAACCGAACTGAAACGAACGCCGCTGCCGCGATTGCGGGCCGCGGTTGATAAGGCGATCGACGACGCTTTGGCGCAAGAGCGGATCGTCGGCACCGTCGTCCTGGTTTCCATCGACGGCAGCCTCACCTACCAGCGCGCTGCCGGCTTTGCCGATCGAGAGGCGGGGCGCCGGATGCAACTCGAGAGCATCTTCCTGCTCTCATCCGTCACAAAGCCGATCGTAACAGCGGCCGCCCTGGCATTGATCGACAAAGGCGTGATGCATCTCGACGATGCGGTATCGACATGGTTGCCCGACTTCTCGCCGCGCCTGCCGGACGGAAGCCTGCCGCGCATTACCCTGCGCCATCTGCTGACGCACAGCGCCGGGCTCAGCTACGCCTTCATGGAACGAGGTGACGGCCCCTATCAGAGGCTCGCCATCAGCACCGGGCTCGACAACAACAATGACGATCTTTCCGACCTCATTCGGAAATTGAACGCCGTCCCGCTCGCCTATCCGCCCGGAGAGGGCTGGGGCTACTCGATGAGCCTCGACGTTCTCGGTGCCGTCATCGAGCGTGCGACGGAACGTGCGCTTTCAGACGCGGTGGCGACGCTGGTGACCGGTCCGCTGCAGATGGAGGATACGGCATTTTCGGTTGTCGATCGCAGCCGGCTTGTCACGCATTACGGTAACGCGACGCCTCGACCACGGCGATTGGCGGATGACGATGCCATTCCGTTCTTCGGCAATCCGGTCAGGTTCTCCCCCGTGCGGATTTTCAACACCCAAGCTTTTCCTTCAAGCGGCGCCGGCACGGCCGGCGATATCCTGCGCCTTCTCGAATGTCTCAGAACGGGTGGTACGCCCATATTGAAACGCGAGACCGCCCGTTCAATGTTTGAAATGCAGGCGAAGACTGCAGGCACAGCCGCGGGACCGGGCTGGGAGTTCGGCTTTGGAGGCGCGATCCTTGCCTCTCCTGAAGACGCCGGAAGTCCGCAAAGTCCGGGGACGCTGCAATGGGACGGCGCCTATGGGCACAAATGGTTCATCGATCCGGATCGACGCCTTTCCATCGTTGCGCTCACCAACACCGCGTTCGAAGGCATGATCGGCCGCTTTACGACCGACCTACGCGATGCCCTATACCGGAGCCTTTGACATGCCGAGATCTGCTGTTCCCGTCGACCTCGACCAATACTTCGCGCGCATTGGCTACGGCGGGCCGCGCTCACCGGATCTTGCGAACCTTCGGGCGATTATCGCGCACCATGTCGCAACGATTCCGTTCGAAGCCATCGACGTCCTTCTGGGACACGGGATCGATCTGTCGCCCGCAACCGTCGATGTCAAACTGATCGCGCGCCGGCGCGGCGGATACTGCTTCGAGCACAACGGACTGTTTCAAAGGGTCCTGTTATCGCTCGGCTACGTGGCAGAGCCGCTAATTGCCCGCGTCCTGTGGATGCGGGAAAGAACCGCTCCGCCGCCGGCCTGGTCGCATATGGCGCTGCGCGTCGTTGTTGATGGAGTAGCCTATCTCGTCGACGTCGGCTTCGGCAGCTGCGTTCCAACACTTCCCTTGCGCTTTGACGTCGCGGCGCCACAACCGACGACGCATGAGATGTTTCGTTTGACCGCTACACCGGAAGGCTTTTTGCTCAAGGTCCTGCTCGCCGCAAAGTGGTCACCGGTCTACGAGGTTTCGACGAGAATCTGCGCCGACGAGGAATACGATATCGCAAACGCCGGCGCCTCGACCCATCCACACTCCCATTTCCGCCAGCAACTGCTTGTGGCCTTGACGACGCCGGAAGCACGAAACGTACTGCTCGGGAACAGGCTGACGATCCGCCATCGTAATGGACAGGTCGATCGTCGTTGGCTGGATGCAGTGGCAACCGAGGAGGCGCTGATTAATCTGTTCGGGCTGCCGTTCCAAAACGAATGGCGGCGAATCTTGCCCCAGGTAACGAGCACACCCGCATGAGCCATTGTCGTTGCCGACCATTGTCGCCAATTATCGCGAGGCTGGATGATGCCGCCGTTGGCGCCTGTCCACAAAATTCACCTGGAGGGACTACAGCGCCGCGCGTCTTACTTAGACGCGCAAAGGTCGCTGTAGCACTTTGAATGACTGCATCCGGCGCGTAGACGCGGCCCGAGCTAGAGATTTCGGCGGAAGAAGGCGACGACGGCTGCGTTCAGGCGCGCATGAAATTCTGCCCGATCGAAGCCGGGTGTATCGGTGCAGATTTCGTGCAACGCCGCCAGCTGGCTCTTTGTGCAAGGCGCGAGGAATGAGTAATGTCCGGCGCCAGGCTCGATATGAGATACTGGCATGACCGGCAACCCGCTCTTCACGATTGCGAAGTCCGGCTCCACTGGCACGATGTGATCCAGCTCCGCCGCCCAGAGTGCCACCGGCTTTTGGACTTCGCGCAGACCGTCTGGCAGGAACAGGGCCGGCATCGCCGGGGCGGCGACGAAGGCCGCCTTCAGCCGTTCATCGCGAACGATGTCCAGCGGCGCAGCGCCGAAGCTCCGGGCGATACTGTCTGCCCCGCCGAACTCGCGGCAGACCCATCTTTGCGGAAACGCCACACATTGGTCGATCAGACCGGAAAGCTCAGGCTTGCCACCCAGGGCGACGAGCGACGTGAAGCCGCCAATGGAGAACCCAAAAATGCCGACACGATCCGGATGGATTGCAGCACGCTGCGGCCAGGTCTGCAGCATGTAGTCGATGATCAGCGATATATGCCGCGGCCGCTCGGTCAGCTGTCTGCGGGTGGCGTAGTGGCGCATGTCGGCATAGTTGTCGCCGGAATGCGAAAGGGCGACAACGACAAACCCGGCTTCGGCCAGCGCGAAGGCCGTATCGTGATGGCCGTAGGCGCTGCCACCCGTGCCGTGCGAGAGGACCACCAGGGGTAGTCGCTTGCCAACGACGGGACCGTCGGCGGCAACGGTCTGGGTATAATCGCCGAGTGCCTGCAACCGAGGCGCTTCGTTCGATGGATACCAGATCGCTGTATGGATAGGCCGATCGAGAGGATCAGAAACTTCAACCTCCTGGAAGCCGACGCTCGCACAGGCGGCCGAGGATATGAGAAGTGTAACCTGAAAAAGAAGCACGAAAAACGGTCTGAACAAGATCATGGGGTTGGCCCGATTGAAATGACGCCGAGGACATTGACATGACGGTTGCGCAATAGAGACCCAGATCATGTTCGAGGTCGTCTCCGATCACGATCTGGTCAATAGTGGCCGCAAAACAGGACCGACTCGATGCTCTTCGTTCCGTTGCCGTTCGTCGCGGCGCTGCTTCTGCTCATTCTTTTGGTACAGATGAGCCTTCGTGAGCAGGCTGCCAGCCGCCATTTCCGGATATTGGTCCTGTTGCTTTGCGTTCTTGCGACGGTCATCGGCGTGCGCTGGGGCTATGGGATCGAACGTGTCTTGCCGGCCCAGGCCATTCTTGCCTCTGCCGTCGGCCCCATGGCCTGGGTCTGTTTTGCAACCTTCGTCGCCGAGCCGGGCAACAGATCCGCCTATCGCTTCTGGCCGCACATTTTGCCGTCGCTGCTGGTGACACTCCTTGCCGTCGCCTCACCACAATGGCTCGATCTGACCCTCATCGCCATCTTCGCTTGTTATGCGGTCGCCCTTGGACGTCTCGCATCGGGGGGCTCGGACGCGCTCGACCTTGCGCGTTTCGACGATGCCCCTCTCGTTCATCGGTCGCTGCAGATCATGGCTGCGACGCTGTTGCTTGCGGTCATCGCGGACAGCTTGATCGCATTGGACCTGCGCGTGTTCGACGGTTCGTATGCCGCCACGATCGTCACCGTTGCGACGATCCCCCTCGTGCTTTTGCTCGGGGCCGGGGCTGCGATCGCATCCCGAGCTCCGATCCCGCGCGAGCCCGAAGCCGTGCAGCCGGCGCCGGCATCCGACGACGACACCCATATTGTTGCGCGCCTGGCGCAACTGATGCAGACGCAAGGGCTCTATCGCGACCATGAGCTCAACCTTAGCCGGCTGGCGCGCAGGGCAGGCATTCCCGCCCGTCACCTGTCGAAGGCCGTCAACATCGTTTGCGGCAAGAACCTCTCGCAGTATGTCAACGATTTCCGGATCGCGGAGGCCTGCCGGCTCCTCGAAAAAGCCGATATCGCCGTCACCACGATCGTCTACGACGTAGGCTTTCTGACGAAATCCAATTTCAATCGTGAATTCCGGCGCGTGACCGGCATGAACCCGACAGAGTGGCGTTCATGCCGGATGGGTGGTCCTGTTCAAGTAGACAGCGCTAGCCGGGGCTTCCCCTGACCACGCAAACAAGCTCGTCCGGTTGGGCATGTAACATCAAATTTTGCGATGGCCGGCCTTGCGCTTATGCGGGGCAGACCCGCCTGCATCCGAGCCGGAAAAAGGACCGTCAGCCTTGCTGCCGGAGGGATAGGATCGATGCGTCAACCGCATGAACTCGTGGCACGCGCGCCGCCACGACCAAAGACTGATCAAAGCGAAGTCGTCGGCCTGGACTCAGTAGACGATTGAATCTCAGTTCTTGAGTCGAATTGAACTACTTCCTCACCTATCGACTCGGGCTCAACTCGCTGGTGTGGACCGCTTGCCGGATAAGGATATTCCATTATCTTTTGAGCATGAAGATATTGGCGATTTCGGGCAGCACACGTCAGCTATCCACCAACACGGCCTTGTTAAGGGCTTTCCAAGCCTTGGCACCGGCCGATGTCGCAATCGATGTCTTTGACCGGATCGGTGAGTTGCCGGTCTTTTCTCCTGACCTTGAGGGCCCGAATACCCCAGAAAGCGTCATCCGGTTCATCGAAAAAATTTCCGCGAGTGATGGGCTGATCATTTCGAGCCCCGAATATGTTCGCAGCATTCCCGGTGGCCTCAAAAACGCGATCGACTGGCTTGTCTCCGGTGAGGCGGTGATCGGAAAACCAATAGCCCTCGCCCATGCTTCGCACCGAGGCGAGGACATGCTGGCGGCGCTGCGAACGGTACTTTCGACCGTAAGCTCGAATTTCTCCGAGAGTATTTTCTTTCGATTTCCGGTGATCAAGCAGGCGCCGGACGCAATCAGGGAAAGCCTCATGACTTCGGCTAATCGTTCCGGGGCGGAGAAATTCCTCAAGGACTTTGCAGCGTTCTGCCGGAGCCAGAAAAGCGAGATTCCAGACGCTATTGATATTTGAATGGTGGCAGCGCCCGTAAATGATCTGGATACAGGCCAAAGACACCGAGCGAGCCGTAAAAATCCACAAAACGGCGCCGGAATTCGATGCGGGATCGGCGCCAATTGGCGAGTTCCATCAAGCGCTGCTCGAGCGGCAATCGATGAAAAAAGGTCCCGCCGCTGCAGCGGTGATGCGTAAAAAAGAGAACAAGCAGATAAAGCAGGGGTCTGAGATAGTCTGGCATGCGTGCGTGAACGGAGAGCAGGTACTCGGAGGCGTTTCTCGTAGCTATACGTCACATTGGGCTCGAAAACATAGATCTGAGCGCGTTAATGGGACACCTCACTGGTGCTGCCCGCTCTCGCTCTGATCACAGCGGCGAGCGCTGCACGGCGCCATTCCGGCAGCTTCAATATGAAGGTGTCCATGTCCCGTCCGAAGTTTGACCAGGCCTTGTCGCCCGCTTGTCCGGGATCGATCACGCCGGCCGCCTCGAGGTCGGACCGGTCCATGTTCACACGCGCAAGTGAAATCTGCAGCAGATCTGTGCCGGTGATCATCGCCCTACTCCCTGTTGACGAACGTTGAGCGTTCCATGGCTGGCTTGCTGCGGCGCCTGGTGCGGCTCGGCCGCTTCCTCTTCCTCGACCAGCTTGTGATAACAAGCCTCGATATCATGGGCGATGCCGTCGGCGTCGTAGAGGTAGCCGTCCGTTCCGCCGTCGGTCTCGATGATCTCGGCAAGGGAGTTCATCACCGCGCGGCCGAGGCGCTGCAGAGCGTCGCGATGTCGATCGGCGCCGCCACTTTCAAAGGCGCGATTGGCTTCGTCGAGGGCCCGGTGCATAGCCTCAAATGACCCGTCGATATGGAGCTTCGTGTTCATAGCACCGCCTCCCTCACTCCTGGACTGTGCAACAGACTCCCAAACGCAATACTCGTGGATAGGTTCATCCTACTATCGACAGCCCACTAAACGCCACAATTGATTCGCGTCTTAGCCGGAACAAACGTAATCTGCCTCCGTTGAATCCGGGCTACCGGGAGAAATCGATATGGCCGGACGTGCTCTTTGGAAGGGCTTTTTGAAGTTTGCCGAGATTAGTTGCCCCGTGGCGCTTCACAGCGCTGCGTCGACCTCCGAGCGCGTGAGCTTCAACACCTTGAACCGAAAAACCGGCAATCGCGTGAAGCGGGAATATGTCGATATCGACACGTGGAAGGTAGTTGAACGCGAGGATCAGATCAAAGGCTATGAGGTCGATGACGGCCGCTACGTGCTGTTTGAACCCGATGAGTTGGCCGCGGCGGTTCCTCCAAGCGACAAGACCTTGCGCATACAATCCTATGTGCCGTTCGGCGAAATCAATGATCTCTATTTCGACAAACCCTATTACCTGCTCCCCGATCGGCTGGGCGAAGAGACCTTCGTCCTGATCCGGGATGCAATGCGTGAGTCCAAGGTCGGCGCCCTTGCCCAAGCTGTGCTTTTCCGCCGGCTCCGGACAGTTCTCATTCGCGCCCACGGTGACGGGCTGATCGCTACCACCCTCAATTTCGACTATCAGGTTCGCTCCGCCAAGGAAGCCTTCGCCGACATTCCCAAGCTCAAGATCGAAGGCGAAATGCTGGATCTGGCTAAGCACATCATCAAGACCAAGGCCGGCCTGTTCGATCCGCGAACCTTCGACGACCGATACGACGCGGCGCTTGCCGAGCTCGTGAAGGCGAAGATGGAAGGCCGCGCGGTCAAGGTGAAGAAACAGCCGAAGGTCGAGCCTTCGACGAACCTCATGGAAGCGCTTCGCATGAGTGCTGGCTTCGGCTCTGCCCGGGCGTCCAAGGCTCGCACCGCTGCGGCAGCTGCGCGAGCCGTCCCGGCGTCCCGGCCGGCAGCTCGAAAAAAGGCGGGCTAAGCCATGGCCGCCGTCAAACCATACTGGAAAGGTTACCTCAAGCTTTCACTGGTCACCTGCCCCGTCGCCCTGTCGCCGGCCACCAGCGACACCGAGAAGATCCGCTTTCACACCATGAACCGCGCCACCGGCAACCGCGTGGCTTCACTCTACGTCGACAGCGTGACCGGCAAGGAAGTCAATACAGAGGACCAGGTGAAAGGCTATGAGCGTGGCGAAGGCGATTACATCATGCTCGAGGAGGAAGAGCTCGATGCGGTGGCGCTGGAGAGCGTCCGGACGATTGAGATCGACATGTTCACGCCACGGGATTCCATCGAATGGATCTGGCTCGAAAAACCGCACTACCTCGTGCCGAACGACAAGGTTGGTGAAGATGCGTTCGCCGTGATCCGCGACGCCATGCGCTCAGAGAACGTCGTTGGAATTTCCCGTCTCGTCTTCGGCCAGAGAGAGCGTGCGGTGATGCTTGAGCCCCGCGGCGAAGGCATCGTTCTATGGACGTTGCGCTATGGTGACGAGGTGAGACCTGAGGAAGAGTATTTCTCGAACATCAAGGCAAAGCCCGAGGGCGGCCTTGCTCCGCTAATGAAGCAGTTGATCAAGCAGCAGACAAAGAAGTGGGTGCCGATCACCGACCCCATTCAGGATCGCATGCTCGAACTGATCGCCGAGAAGAAGAAGACGTTGAAGCCGAAGGCCAAGCGCAGGATTACACCGGCGAAAGACAACGTCGTCGATATCATGTCAGCGCTTCGCGACAGCTTAGAACGAGAGAAGCGCGGCAAAGCCCGGTAGTCCCTTCCCCAAGGCTTTCCTCCCCGGAGGGATCCCAAACTCTGAGAGTAGCGCCATGAGAAATCCGACGCATAATTGTGCTGCTTTGAGATAGACCGGCATGTGGTTGCTTGAACATGTCACACTCCGCGCGTTTTGATCAGGTGGGAGTTTGCGAATGGGATTTCATGACTAGTTCTCGATCCGCTAGAGACACGCGCCCCGTTGATGCGTCGGCTCAAAGTCATCTTGCTACTTTCATTTTGGTGGTGGACAATCTCTCAGCCGACAGACCGAGGAGCGGATGATGAATTTCGAGAAGGTCGGGCGAACCCGAATGATGATGCGGCTGCCACGACACCGGAAACAGATTTCCGATGCCAACTTCCTTGCGATCAACGATCTGCTCGAAGCTTACGGCGTCGCCGCCATGAAGCGTGATGAGTTACGGGAGCAACTGATGCTAGATCCCACGGTGAGGGAGGAGTATGAGGATCTCTGTCAGAAGCTAGAGGACGACATCATCAAGATGTTGGCAGGTGTAAGCCCGCGCATGGTGCGTTAGCCCATTGGGCGAGCCACCTGTGCACTCGCCGCAATCCTTTTCATCTCGTTCCATCTCGGCCGCGCCGGCGTAGATTCCAACTCGCAGAACAATTCATCGAGCGGTTTGCGCGACGAAATCTCGCAGCTACTCGGTCTGCCGGAAATTGCGGATGCGGTCGAAAAGCACCGCCAGGATGGTCGCGCCGCCAATGAACGTTCCCTGCCAGAACGCGTTGATGCCGAGCAGCCCGAGGCTATTGCGGATTACCTCGATGAGCGCCGCACCGACCAGTGCGCCTAAGGCCGTGCCAACGCCGCCGGCCAGGTTGGCGCCACCAATCACCGCCGCTGCGATGACCTGAAGTTCCATGCCAGCGCCGATATTCGTTGTTACCGCTCCGAGCCAGCCAGTCTGGATGATGCCGGCGACACCGGCGGCGAGGGCAGAAATCATATACACACCGACCTTGATCGGACGCACAGGTATACCGGTAGCAGTCGCGGCGTGCTCGTTGCCGCCGATGGCGTAGATATAGCGGCCCAGCCTCGTCCATCGCAGAACGAAACCCGTCAGCAGCGTCAGCACAATCATGTAGATCACCGGGTTGGCGATGCCGAACAGCCAGGCCCCCCCGCCAAGAGCGAGCAGTTTGTCGTGGTCCGGTCCGAACTGGAAAACAACCGTGTTGTTTGACGCTACCATCGCCAGGCTTCGTGCGATCGAAAGCATGCCGAGTGTCACCACAAAAGGAGGAAATCCGACATAGGCGATGAGCACACCGTTGAACGCGCCGATGAAAAGCGCCGTTGCCACCGAGGCGACAATCCCGACCTCGATGCTGTAGCCGGAATGCATGACGACCGCCAAGACCATGCTGCATAGGCAAAGCACCGACCCAACCGACAAGTCGATCCCGCCGGTGATGATAACCAGCGTCATGCCGAGGGCAATGATAGCGACGAAGGTGGCGTTGCGGGTGATGTTGTAGAGGTTCTTCGCTGTGGCAAACGAATCCGTTGCGAAGGAAAGGAAGATGCATGCCAGAACGACAGCGACGAACACCCAGAACGTCTGGTTGGCGAGGATCGCAGCGCCCAACGTGCGTTGTTTGTGAGCGATCGTCTGGTCGAGCATTGTTGCCATTTTCTTACGCATTCCTCCGATGCGGCACCTGCAGCGCTCATCCTCTTTCGATGGCGCCCGTAATCAATCCTGTCACTTCTTCAGGCGACGTCTGCAGAATTGGCTTGTCGGCGACCTTTCGGCCGCGCCGCATGACGATGACGCGATCTGCGACATCAAAAACATCCGGCATACGATGGCTGATGAGCACGACCGCGATGCCGCGATCGCGCAAACCACGGATCAGATGCAGCACCTCGGCGACCTGGCGCACCGAAATGGCCGCCGTCGGCTCGTCCATAAGGACGATCTTTGCCTCGGAGATCATCGTTCGCGCGATCGCGACCGCTTGCCGCTGCCCTCCGGACATTTGCCTGACGAGATCGCGGGGGCGAGTTTCGGATCGAAGCTCGCTAAAGATCTCTCCCGCGCGACGGTACATTGCCTTGTAGTCAAGGACCCGCAGTGGGCCAAAGCCGCGCCTGAGTTCGCGTCCAAGGAACACATTTGCCGCCGCCGAGAGATTATTGCACAGCGCCAGGTCCTGATGAACGATCTCGATGCCGTGCTGCCTTGCCTCTATCGGCCGATGCAGCACGATTTCGTTGCCGTCGAGCCGTATCGTTCCCTGGCTCGGGCGATGGTTGCCGGCAATCATTTTGACCAGCGTCGACTTACCGGCGCCGTTATCCCCCATGAGGCCGACCACCTGGCCTGCTTCCAGCGAGAGCGAAACGTCGTTGACCGCCTGAATGGCGCCGAAATGCTTGGAAATGTTGGTGATCTCGAGTGTCGCCACCAGTCGTCTCGCCTCCCGAAGCACGCCGGCACGCCAACGGGCGCGATCGTTCCTCAGTCTTCACCCAGCGGTCTACATCTTTATTTACGCAAATCCTTATGAAGGCGTCAATGACGTCCTATGCCTAGAAACTGTTTTGTATGACAAATACACGTTGCCCTGTATATTAGCCATCAGTGGGAGACAAAAATGCTTATCCTTGTCACCGGTGCAACGGGCAAGGTCGGGCGGAGCCTCATCGCGGGGCTGCTTGACCAACCGCGTTTTTCGCAGGCGCAGATCCGTGCGCTCTGCCACAATCGCCTGCTCGAGCCGTGCGATCGAATCGACATGGTCCGCGGGACGATCGCCGACCGCGACGTCGCAGATGCGGCAATGAAGAGCGTCACCCATGTGGTGCACCTCGCCACCTGCAAGGAAACGCCAGACGCGGTCATGGACATCACGGTTAAAGGATTGTTCTGGCTACTCGAGGCCTTCCGGGTCAGCCCTTCCGCACGCCAGTTTATCCTCGTCGGTGGGGACGCGTCGGTCGGCCATTTCTTTTATCGCCACGATGGTCCCGTGACTGAGAAGACGCCGCACCGCGCTTATCCCGGTTGCTACGCGCTATCGAAGGTCATCGAGGAAGTGATGCTCGATCAGTACGCAATTCAATACGGCACGAACGGTTGCTGCCTTCGCGCGCCGTGGATCATGGAGAAGGACGACTTCAAACAGACGTTGTCGTTCGGCGACGATGTGTTTGGCGGGCCCGACTGGAAGACCTTCTTTGCGCCCGCAGAAGCAAGGCGATACGCCGAGGCCGGAACCGTGCCGCTCCTTCGCGACGCAGATGGCCGGCCGCTCAAACGCAATTTCGTACACGTCAGCGACCTGGTCTCGGCGATCCTGGCAGCGATCGACAATCCCCGCGCCGCACGGCAGTTGTTCAACGTCTCCATGGACCGTCCAGTCGACTATGGCGAGGTGGCAAGCTACCTTGCACGTACGCGCGGCCTCGGCTCGGTCGACGTCCCCAGCGGCTTCCACTCGAACTGGATGGATAACAGCAAGGCCAAATACCTTCTGGATTGGCGCCCTGACTACGATCTCGAAAAGCTTATCGACTCGGCCTGGCAATACGAGCGTCAGTCGAACGATCCTCGTGTCGTCTTTTATCCGGGTTGATTTGTGCCGCGGACAAACAACGTCCGCTTGTTCAATGGGAGGATAGAATGAGAAAGACAGTATTGCTGGCCGCCGTCGCTGTCCTGGCGCTCTGTGCCGGCCAGGCTCTAGCCAAGAAGCAGCTCGTCATCGTCGTGAAGGGGCTCGATAACCCCTTCTTCGAAGCGATCAATCAGGGTTGCCAGAAATGGAACAAGGAAAACCCGGATTCCGAGTATGAGTGCTTCTACACTGGACCAGCCTCGACATCCGACGAAGCCGGCGAAGCACAGATCGTTCAGGACATGCTCGGCAAAGCCGACACGGCAGCAATCGCCATTTCGCCGTCTAATGCCAAACTGATCGCTCAAACGCTAAAGACCGCGAACCCGACGATCCCCGTCATGACGCTCGACGCGGATCTAGCCAAAGAGGACTCGGCCCTGCGCAAGACTTATCTCGGTACCGACAACTACCTGATGGGTGCCCGGATTGGCGAGTACATCAAGAAGGCCAAGCCGGATGGCGGCAAGATCTGCACGATCGAGGGCAATCCGGGGGCGGACAACATTTTGCGCCGAGCCCAGGGCATGCGCGACACCCTGACCGGTAAGGAGGGACTGACGGAACTGAAGGGTGAGGGAGGCTGGACGGAAGTCGCAGGCTGCCCAGTCTTCACCAATGACGACGGGGCAAAAGGCGTGCAGGCCATGACGGATATTCTCGCCGCCAATCCGGACCTTGATGCCTTTGGTATCATGGGTGGCTGGCCACTATTCGGCGCACCGCAGCCCTATCGCGACCTGTTCAAGCCGATCGCAGACAAGATTGCCAGCAACGAATTCGTCATCGGCGCTGCCGATACCATCGGCGACGAAGTTGCCATTGCGCGTGAAGGGCTGGTGACGGCACTCGTCGGGCAGCGTCCGTTCGAGATGGGCTACAAGGCACCGTCTGTCATGATGGATCTGATCGCCGGTAAGCCGGTGGAAGATCCGGTGTTCACCGGTCTTGATGAGTGCACCAAGGATACAGTCGACACGTGCATCCAGAAGTGACGATCTCGTCCGGGCCCCGTTCGCGGGCGCCCGGACAATCGCCGACCGAACCCTTGCCAGCGCAGGCGGTGGCAGGCATCCCCATTGACGCGAGCGACATGCTTCGCCAGCATCGGAACGAATTGATCCGTGGCGTCGCATTGGCGAGCGAGACCTTATCCGCGTCACATTGTGGAGAGCAGAATGGCAAAGAGGATCATCTTCACCGGCGGCAGCGGCAAAGCCGGTCGCCATGTCGTGCAATATCTCATCGAGCAGGGTCACCAGGTCCTCAATCTCGATACCCGGCCTCTCGACAATCCGAAGGTCAGGACGCTCATCACGGACATCACCGATAGCGGGCAAGTCTTCAACGCCTTGTCGAGTTACACCGGACTGCACGAGTTCGACCCATCCTTGAGGCCACAGCCGATCGACGCCGTCGTGCATTTTGCCGCCATCCCGCGCATCATGATCGCTCCTGACAACGAACTTTTCCGCGTGAACGCGCTCGGCACCTACAACGTCATCGAAGCTGCTGTGAAACTCGGTATTCGCAAGGTCATCATAGCATCCAGCGAGACGACCTACGGCCTCGTCTTTGCCAACGAGCCCCGCAGTCCGCGCTACTTTCCGCTCGACGAGGAGTACGACGTCGACCCCATGGACAGCTATGCCTTGTCGAAAGTTATCAATGAGCAGACGGCACGCGCCTTTGCCCTGCGCAGCGGCTTCGACATCTATGCCCTGCGCATCGGCAACGTCATTGAGCCGAGCGAGTACAAACTGTTTCCTGGATGGTTCGCAAATCCGGGCTTTCGAAAACGCATCGCGTGGAGCTACATCGATGCGCGCGACCTCGGTCAGATCACGCTTCGCGCGATTGAGAAGGACGGGCTTGGATTCCAGATCTTCAATGCCGCAAACGACGACACCTCTTCCGATCTGCCTACCCGCGAACTCATCGACCGTTTCTATCCAGGCGTACCGCTCAAGCGGGAACTCGGCGAGTTCGAGACGTTGCTGTCGAACTGGAAGGCGCGTGATATTTTGGGTTTTCGCAGCGAGCATGGCTGGAGAAAATACGTCACCTCAGGCTGAAAACCGCCCAAAGTTTTCCTCGTCACCTTCACGCGTAAACTTGTCGTACGCGCAAACAGCCGCATGGCTCAGAACCGTCTGTGGCAGCCAACGCCCCAGTCACCCAACCGGGTGACTGGCAACCGCGAGAAGATCACGTATATTGCAACTTACACGGACAACGATTGCCGCGATCTTCGAAGGCCGCAAACTAAGGGTTGATGGAGGCTACTATGGCAGAACCAAGGTGGCGAACTCTTCCCGCAACTCCCGAATTGCCCGCGACGACCCGCGAAGGGTATGTCGCGGTCGACGGCATCAAGATCTGGTATGCTGTCTACGGTTCCGGTGAGCCCGTGATTATGCTCCATGGCGGTCTCGCCAATTCCAATTACTGGGGCCATCAGGTTCCGGAACTCGCCAAGCCTATCAGGTCATCGTTATGGACAGCCGCGGCCACGGACGCAGCACTCGAAATGCGGACCCCTTCAGCTACGACCGCATGGCCTCCGACGTCATCGCATTGATGGATGATTTAACGGTGTCCACGGCTGCGGTCATAGGCTGGAGCGACGGCGCAATCATCGGCCTCAAGCTAGTGATCGCTAATCCTGGCCGAGTTAGCCGCCTATTCGCATTTGCGGCTAACAGTGACCCATCCGGGATCTACGATCTATCCGATAGCAGGATGTTTGAGAACTATTCTCAGCGGACGCGCGATGAGTATGAAAAGCTGTCTTCCACACCCGTCGAATACGACGACTTCCTTGAGCAAATGGAAAAAATGTGGGGCTCGCAACCAAACATAACGAAAAGTGACCTTCGCAACCTTGAACACCCTATCTGGGTTGCAGCCGGCGACCACGACGAAATTGTCAGGCGTACCGATACGCTGTTCATCGCCGAAAACATTCCCGGTGCCGGTCTGCTAATACAGCCGGAAGTCAGCCACTTTTCCCATTTGCAGAACCCGCATGACTTCACACAGGATCTATTTCGCTTCCTGCGCGCGCATTGAGATAGACCGCAAAACGTGAGGCGAGTGTTTGGCGTGCAGTTTCAGTGTAACGCCTGGGGCTCGGCATCAGCGCGGCAGTGAGAACTCGTCTCACGATCAGCGCGGGAAGTAGGCGGGTCGATCGAGATCGGCGATCAGGCCCGGACCACTCGGCTGCCAGCCGAGGAGCGAGCGGGTCCTGGCGCTTGACGCCGCCATGTTCGCCGCTGCAAAGTTGGCAAACCAGCCGAAGTGCTCTCGCGGCCGCGGTTCGACCGGCAGGCCGAGTTGGCGCCCGATCACTTCGGCGATTTCCCTGAACGGAACCGCTTCGACGGCAACCGCATGGTAGACGCTCTCCGTCACGCCGGCTTCAAGGGCCATGCGGTAGACCTGCGCCGCATCCAGACGGTGAACCCCGGACCAGCAGTTCAAGCCGTCATCAACATAGGCGGACACGCCTTTTTCTCGCGCGAGGCCAGCGACGATCGGGATGAAACCATGGTCGCCCACCCCATGAACGGATGGCGCAAGACGCACCGTCGCTGCGCGCACGCCCTGTTCCGCCACCGCCCTTGCGGCAGCTTCCGACTTGCGCGGCGACGCCGGATTGGGAAGGTCTGCTTCGGTTGCGCCGCGTGGCAGACCCAAGAGGCCGGAGGTAACGAGCAATGGGCGGTCCGACCCTTTGAGTGCGCCTCCCAGTGCCTGGATCGCCCGTTCGTCCTGTGCCGCGTTCTCCAGGAACCTCGAGAAGTCGTGGTTGAAGGCGGTGTGAATTACGGCGTCGGCGGCTGAAGCGGCAGCCCGCAGGATGTCGAGGTCGTCCAGCGAACCTTCGACAACCTTCGCACCGATGGCTGCAAGGGCTGATGCCTTCCCCGCCGAACGGACAAGGCCACTGACCTTATGTCCTGAGCGGATCAGGTCCTCGACGACGGCGGAGCCGACCCAGCCGGTCGCGCCCGTTACGAATACATGCATGACAATTCTCCATTGAGGGGGCCGTCCCATTGGGACGGTCCTTTCGTTGTATGTTCGGATTGGTTTGGTGGCAGTTGAACGTTGGCAGGCTCAGGCCGCGCGCATCGACAACTCGATGTCGTCGGCGAACGGTGTTGACAGATAGCCGCCCGAAGTCGCGCGGACGCGATCGAGATAGTCCGGGCAATGATCCGCATCGTCGGCAACGACCAGTGCACCGGGCCGCAGACGGCTCTCGACCAGTGAAAGGACTTCCGGGTAGAGCGGCTTCGCGCCATCGAGCAGGAGCAGATCTATGCTTTCGGGAAGATCCATACTCAGCGTCGTCAGCGCATCGCCCTCGCGGATTTCGACGAGGTCGATGAGGCCCGCGTCAGCCAGGTTTTGTCGTGCCCTTGCAATCTTCGACGGCTCGAACTCGCTGGTGATCAGCTGGCCCCCGCCATTGTCCCGGAGCGCTGCTGCAAGGTAGAGAGTCGAGAGGCCGAACGACGTGCCGAACTCGACGATCGTCCTTGCGCCGCTGCTTCGGGCCAGCATGTAGAGCAGTTCGCCGGTCTGGCGGGACACGGGAAGCCAAAGATCCTTCATGCGGCTGTAGAAGTCGAGATACTCCGTCTTGCTGTGCATGAGGCGGTCGCGCTCCGCGTGGGAGAGTTCTGCCAAACCCGGGCTGGTGGCGGCATCCGCTTCGTCGAAGAGACGGTCGAGAAGAGATGCAAGGCGTATGTCCTTGAGAGTGTTCATCGGAAAATCCTTGGTTCGCTGCGATGACTTGCTTTCGAATTAAAAATACGAATAATTCGTCGCGTTTGCTAATCGCATTGCAAAAGGTCCCGATGACTGATCGCGCAAGTCCCCGTATTTCCACACGAAAACAGCCCAAACAGTCGCGTTCGAACGAGCTTGTCGCCGCCATTCTTCAGGCGGCTGTTCAGGTTTTGGCGCAGGAGGGTGCGCAGCGTTTTACGACCGCGCGGGTGGCCGAACGGGCAGGTGTCAGCGTCGGATCTCTCTACCAGTATTTCCCCAACAAGGCGGCTATCCTGTTCCGACTGCAGAGCGACGAGTGGCGGCAGACATCAGATCTCCTGGGCGACATCCTGACGGACCGGTCCCGTCCGCCGCTCGAGCGGCTCCGTAGCCTCGTGCAGGCCTTCATCCGTTCGGAATGCGAGGAAGCTGCCGTTCGGGTGGCACTTAGCGATGCCGCCCCGCTTTACCGGGATGCGCCGGAAGCGCAGGACGCGCGGGCGGCGGATGACACGGTCATCGAAGCGTTCATGTCCGAGCTTCTTCCGGATGCCTCCGCGGCGGTCCGGGCCACGGCCGGCGACCTCGTCATGACGACCATGACCACGGTCGGGAAGGAGTTCTCAGCCGAGCCGAAGACCGACGCGGAAATCGCAGCATACGCGAATGCCATGTCCGACATGTTCTGCGCCTATATTCGCTGCCTGCGTTCCGATATTTCCGCAACGGCCGGGTGATGCGCGATTGAACGCTCTGATCGTATGGTCGCCAGGAACTCTGGGAAGACTCACCGGTGGAATGGCCGCAAACCGAACCCTACAAATGGAACCGACGACACGATGAGTCCGGGACTTAACCCGCGGCGGCGCTCCCCTCACCGCCTGCGAAGGCATCGTTGCTAATACCGACTTCCATATCGTCGTTGCCATCTCCTCCCCCCAGCCAATCATTGCCTGCGTCGCCGTAGAGAGAGAAGCGCTATCAGCGCCTTGCGCTACGGCGGCGAAGGCTCCCAGCCGCTCGGCGTTGCGGCCGGCATGTTTACCCGACTGGCCTCTTCAACGTGGCGATGGCCAACAACGCGCATGCCGCCGCTGCGGTCATATACCAGGCTGGCGCATAGATTCCTCCTCCTTGGGAGAGCCATGTGAGGATGGCGGGTGCGAAACCGCCAAAGCTTGTCGTAGCGGTGTTGTAGGCAAGAGACATTCCGGTCGACCGAACGCGTGTCGGGAAGATCTCGGAAAGGGCCGACGGTGCCACGCCGACATAGAGGCCGACCATGATGCAGAACGCGGTTTGCACAAAGATCAGCGTGGGAAGCGTCGACGACATGTGCAGGAGCCAAAGCAACGGATGGACCGCCGTCGCAAGGATGATTGCTGCCACGACCAGCATCTTCTTGCGTCCAACAACGTCCGACAAGCTTCCCGCCACGACGCAACTGATCAACATGAATACATTGCCGATAAGGGAAGCAAGGAAGGTGTCCGAGCCGCTCATGCCGAAGCTGCGCTGAATATAGATCGGCATGAAGATGACAAGCGTGTAGGTCGACACACCCCACAGCACACACATTCCCGTGCCTTTGAGCAGTTCCCGCCAGAACTCCACGAACGCCGCCTTTAGCGGCAGTCGTTCGGTCACACCGGATTTGTTCTGACGAGCAATCTCCTCGCGGAAATGCGGCGTCTCATCGAGCGTGCGGCGCATCCAGATACCCACCGGCGCGATGAGAAGTCCGACAAGAAACGGCAGGCGCCATCCCCATTCACCGATCTGCTGCTGCGTGAGCAGAGCGGTCACCGAGAAGGCGACAAGTGCGGCGAGAATATTGGAGATTGCCATGCTTCCCTGCAGCCATGATGCGTACTTGCCCTTCTTTCCCTCAGGGGCATGTTCAACGAGAAAGGCGGCTGCACCGCCGAGTTCGCCGCCCGCGGAAAAACCTTGAAGCATCCGGCCGACCAACAGGAGGAGTGGCGCACCAATCCCGATGGCGGCATAGGTGGGCGCGGCGGCGATAACGAGAGTGCCAAGCGCCATGATCATGATCGTCAGCGTCAGGGCCGCTTTCCGCCCTGCGCGGTCCGCGTAGACGCCAATCAGAACTGCGCCCAGCGGACGGATGATAAAGCCCAAACCAAACGCGATAAATGCCTTGACGAGTTCCGTCGTCTGGTCGCCCCCAGGAAAGAAGTTCTGGGCTATATAGACGGCGAACAACGCGTAGATGATGAAGTCGTACCATTCAAGCGCGTTTCCGACCGATGCCGCGACAACAGCCCGGCGTCCAGCGATGACCTGTTTGCGATCTGAGGCCTCCACCCCAGATGTGATGCTGCTCATGACAATGCTCCCTCTTATTTTGCTTATGGTGATGGCGGCAGCGGCGGCTTGTACCACTCCCCAAGTGCCCGTGCCGAATGCGCCTTGCAATCGCAACCCTGCTGGGATGCAAGGCTTCCGTCCAAACAGGAATGGCGAAGTGAGCCATAGCGGACGGCGAACTGCCCAACAGATTTGCGACCTGCGGGGCCACCGCGCTCTCAAATAGCAAACATCCTCGTCAGATCGCCTCGGCGCCTCGGCGAATTCGGGTCCGGCGATAGCCGACTTCGGACAAAGCAATTATCCAGAGACCACCTGCCTGCGCATGCTCATGGCATTGAGGAGACGCTATGAGTGATTTTGACTTGATCCTAACTGGCCGCGTGGTGGACGCCAATCGTGTCCGGGAGAACGGCTATGTCGCTGTGCGCGACGGCATCATCGAACGCATTGGCGAGGGTATTCCCCCAGCGTCGAGCAAGGAGCGGCACGACTTCGAAGATGCCTATATTCTTCCCGGCGCCATCGATTCACAGGTGCATTCGCGCTCGCAGGCCGGTCAGGAGGATTTCATCTGGTCGACACGCGCAGCCGCCGCCGGTGGCGTAACCACAATCGTCGATATGCCGTATGACGACGGCAATCTCATCTGCAACGCCGAGCGGCTTGCCCAAAAGGCATTGGAAGCCGGGCAACAGGCGCGCGTGGACTTTGCGCTCTACGGCACCGTCCATCCCAATGACGGGCCAAAGCATATTGCCCAGATGGTCGGCGCCGGAGCAGCTGCTTTCAAGTTCTCAACATTCGGAACACACCCAGAGCGCTTTCCGCGCATACCTCCGCAGACATTGCATGCGTGCTTCGCCGAAATTGCACGCCACGGGCTGGCTGCAGGCGTTCACAACGAGAACGATGAAATGGTGCGCGCTGCTGACGCCGACGTCCAAGCCTTGGGCATCAGCGACTATCGCGCGCATGGCATGGCAAGGCCAGCGATCGCCGAAGCACTGGCCACGGCTGAGGCATACGAGATCGGCGCTGCAACGGGTTGCTCGGCGCATATCGTGCACTGCTCGATCGGTCGTGGCTATGAGCTGTGTTCAAACCATCGGACAAACGGGTTCGATGCGACGATAGAGGCCTGTATCCACTATCTCGTGCTCGATGAGGAAAACGACGTGTCGCGCCTTGGCGGCAAGGCCAAGGTCAACCCTCCGATCAGACCGCGCAGCGAGCTCAAGGCGATCTGGCGGCACCTTGCCGCTGGCGGCGTGACTGTCGTCTCGACCGATCACGTCAGTTGGTCGGAGGATCGCAAAAGCGACCCCGACATGCTCAAGAATGCATCCGGTGCACCGAGCCTTGAAGTTCTCTACTCGCTGCTTCTCGATGGGCTCTTGCTTCGCGGGTTGAGCCCGACATGGGCCGCCCGGCTGCTCGCAGCAAATCCCGCGCGACTGTTTCGAATAGGACACCGGAAGGGAGCGCTCGAGCCGGGTCGCGATGCCGATATCGTCGTCATGGCCAAAGACCCCAGACGCTATGATCCGGCTGCAAGCGGTCATAACGTTGTTGGCTGGAGCCCGTACCAAGGGCTCGAGATCCAGCACCGCCCGGTTGCGACCTTCCAGCGGGGCCACATGGTTTTCGATGGCACGCAGGTCCTGGCTCACCCCGGAGCAGGCAAGTTCATCACGCCCTCGCGGGAGATCTTGATATGAGCGCCGCGATAAGATTGGGAAGGAATATGCCCCTCGACGCCGAGCGTCTGTGGAGCGATCTCGTGGACCTCGCGACGATCACCGAGCCCGAAAGACCTTACACGAGACGCTCGTTTTCGAAATTGTTCATCGAGGGGCGTGAATGGCTCGCGCGGCGCTTCAAGGAAGCGGGAATGACAGTTCGCATCGATGCGGGGGGAAACCTGATCGGAAGGCTGGAGGGCTCTGATACGACTGCCGGAACGATCATAATCGGCTCGCATTCAGACACCGTCCCATCTGGCGGTCGCTTCGACGGCGTCGCCGGCGTTATTGCTGCACTTGAGATTGCGCGGTCGCTGCACCAAGCCGGCCGAAAACTTCGTCATGCCGTCGAGGTAGTGGACTTCCTCGCCGAAGAGCCGTCCGAGTTCGGACTTTCTTGCGTGGGCAGTCGCGCAATGACCGGAATGCTGACCGGCGATCAGCTCGACTTTACGGATCCCACCGGAGAACGCCTTGGCGAAGCGATCGCGCGTGTCGGAGGTGATCCCAAGCGCTTGACCGATGCGGTCCGCGGCGATGTCGTTGCCTGCTTCGAGTTGCACATAGAGCAAGGTGCAGTGCTCGAGGAGAGCCGCATAGACCTTGGCATGGTCAGCGCTATCGTCGGAATCGCCCGGGTTGAGATCGCTTTCGAGGGCCGTGCTGACCACGCCGGCACCACACCCATGACCATGAGGCGCGATGCCGGGCTTGCCGCGGCGATGACAGTGTCTTTCGTGGCCGACAGAGCTTCCAAGGACGCATTGACCGGACAAGGACATTTCGTGGCCACCTGCGGCATCGTCGAACAACAACCCAACGCCGCCAATGTTGTGCCCGGCGCATCAAGGATCGTCGTAGATATCCGTGCCGAAGACCATTCGCTCACGCAACACTTCACAGCCGCATTGGACCAACGCACCCGTGCGATCGCACACCAATTGGGGATCGGTCGGCCGGTCTGGAAGGTCCTCTCCGATAGCGACCCGGCTCAATGCGACGACACGCTTCGGTCGATGCTCCAAGAGAGTGCAATCTCCCTTGGTTTGTCGAGCCGGACCATGGCCTCAGGAGCCGGACACGACACGGCCTTCCTCACGAGGATCGCACCGAGCGCCATGGTCTTCGTTCCATGCCGCGAGGGTCGCAGCCACGCGCCCGAAGAGTGGGCCGAGCGCGATAGTCTTGCAGCAGGCGCCGCCGTTATCCACGACGCCATCCTAAAATTCGACCTCGTCACAGAACCAGAGCAGGGTTCGGGAGAAGCTATTGTCTAGACCTGATCAAAGTATGCGTAGCTTTCTCGCAACACTTGAACAGCGAGGAGAGCTGCACCGCGTAGTACGCGAGGTTGATAGCCGCTTTGAAATTGCATCCGTCCTGAGCTTGCGCGACCGCGGTCCTGCACAGCTTTTCGAGGACGTACGCGGCCACACCATGCCGGTCGTCGGCAATCTCTACAACAACAGGCAGAGGTATGCCCTCGCCCTGGGTACAGATGCCGCCGAACTCGATGCGTTCTGCCTGTCTGCGCTGCGCGCGCCGATCAAACCGCTTCTGGTTGATCGTGCCCCGGTGCAGGAAGTGACCCATAAGCCGCCCTTCGATGTGGGCGCCTTGTTGCCAGTCCCACACTGGTTCGAGAAGGAAGGTGGCCCGTACATCACAGCAGGCGTCATCATCGCGAAAGATCCGGAGACCGGCCGCCGCAACGTCTCGATTGCTCGACTCCGTCTCGAGGGTGGTCAACGCACGATGGCCGGTATCGCCAAGAACCACCATTTGGCCCAACTGGCGGAGAAGGCCAAGCACCTCGGACGCGACCTCGATATTGCAATCGCCATCGGCAACCACGCGGCCGTGCTTCTTGGCTCACAGCTATACCTCGACCTCGGTGATGACGAATTCGACACTGCCGGTGCGCTACTGGGCGAGCCGATCGAGCTCGTGCGATGCCGCACGGTTGACGTCGAAGTTCCAGCGCACGCCGAGATCGTTATTGAAGGGCGCTTGCGGCCCGATGACCTGATCGATGAGGGGGCGGTTTCCGAATTCCCAGGCTTCTATGTTTATTACGGACCCGGAATTGGAGTGGACGTCACCTGTATCACCCATCGCAAGTCGGCGATCTATCAGGCGATCCTGCCTGGTTATGCAGCAGAACACTGCCTAATGGGAGCCGTCTCGATTGGGGCAACGCTCACACGTGATCTGCAACGTGCCATTCCGGCCGTGAAACGCGTTGTGATCACCGACGGCGGCATGGGCCGGTTGCATGCAGTGATTACGATGCAGCGCCCGAGGCTCGGCGAAGGCAAGCGCGCTATCCTGCTTGCGATGGGGTGCGTCAATCTTCTGAAGCTCGTGATCGCCGTCGAAGACGACGTCGATCCGGAAGACTGGCAGCAGGTCGAATGGTCGCTCGCTGCACGTTTCCGCGGCCACGAGGACCTGATCGTTCTGCCCGGGGTCAAGGCCGACCGGTGCGATCCCGTCCACGAAGACCTCGTTGTCACGAAGATCGGAATGGTCGCCACGACGCGCCCCGGCGACGGCGAACCGGGTGGACGATCGGAATTCGTCAAGCCGCCTTCGGATATCTACGAAAGTGTGAGGAGGCAGCTTGATGACTACTGAGAACCTTGTCCCAGACGCGACCAGCGCGAGCCGCAAGTTTGTCATGCCTCAGCCCAGGAAGCGTTTCGTGGTGGCGATCACGGGCGCCTCTGGCCATATCTACGGAATCCGGTTGCTCGAGGTGTTGCGCGAGCTGAACTGCGAGACACACCTCGTCATGTCTAAATCAGCAATGGTGGCCCTCGCTTACGAGACCGACATCAAGGTGAAGGGCATCCGGGACCGCGCCGATCATGTCTATTCCAACGACGACGTCGCGGCCGCCATATCAAGCGGCTCCTTCCGCACCCAAGGCATGTTCATTGCGCCCTGCTCGGCCAAGACATTGGGTGAAATCGCATCGGGAGCATGTGGCACCCTCGTTTCGAGAGCCGCGGATGTGATGTTGAAGGAGAGAAGGAGGCTCGTCCTCATGTTTCGTGAAACACCTCTTCATCTGGGCCATTGCCGCAATATGGTGTCGGTGACCGAGATGGGTGCGATCGTCATGCCGCCCGTGCCAGCGTTCTATTCCCGCCCTGAGAGCGTGGAAGACATAATCGACCACACCGTCGGGCGCGCGCTGGACCTCTTCGATCTGGACGTCGGCGTCGTCAAGCGCTGGAAGGAATGATGGAGTGTGAGGTTTTCGCGCTATGACCTAGTCGTTCTAACCCGGTTCAAGCGACGCGTGAAACTCCTGTCGGCTTGCATCGGCCAAGCGCATTTTGAGAAGCTCCACGAGCGCGCGTTCCGCATTGGTCAGGCTTCGGTCCGTCGAGAAGACGATCGACAACCGCCGATAGATGCTCGGACTACCGATCGGGTTGAGCTGAAACATCTCGGCATGCGCTACATTCTGGATGGCCGTCTCAGGAAGGATAGTCGCAAGCCGCATCCGACGGACGAGCGCAAGGATCATGGCAATGGAATTGATCTCCATATCAGGCGCGAAAGCCAGGCCCTCGCTCTCTGCGGCCTGGTCCAGCAGTTGGCGAAGACCAAACACAGGACTTGGTAATATCAGCGGTAGCGTCGTGCACTTTGCCAATTCGACATCGCCAGGCGGAAGAATGGCATCGACTGATTTGGTGACCACCACCATCCGATCCTGATTACGCAGATCGAGCTGTGACGATCGTGACACCTGCGTTTCAACGATGGCGAAACTGATCTCGCCAGCCTCCACCCAACGATGAAGTGCTGTGGCCGGTGCCTCGACCAGCTGTAGCTTGATCGCCGCATGCTGGCCGGTCCATTCGCTGATTGCCGCGGCAAGTGCCTCCGAAAGCGGGCCGATATGCGTCGCAAGAGGAACGACACCAATGGTTATTTTCTGAGCGTCGCCGGGCGCGATCCTGTTGGCCTGCACAACGAGTTGGTCGCATGCTTCAACCCCATCTCTGAAAAGCCCCGCTAAGCCGTGGGCATCTGCCAGCGGCTTCAGGCCCGTCCGCTGACGCTCAAAAAGATTGACACCCAGCGTCGCCTCGAGCTTGCGCAACTGGCTGGATAATGCCGGCTGAACGACGTGAAGTTTGCGAGCGGCGGCTGTAACGTTGAGCTGGTCCATCAATGCCAGGAAGTAGCGCATCTGCCGCAACGTGATACGCGGGTCGTAGACCACAGGTCTCGGCGGCGAAGACAGAACGCGCTGAAGATGGTCGACGAATGTTCTTGCCGGTTGCGCGGTTCCTGTGACATGCGCCACGACAGGGCTGCTGAGTTCGACCGGTAAAACCGCATAATCGAGCTGCAGGCGCGAAGCGCCCACAGCGACAAGGCTGCGTGGTGCAAGCATAGCCCAAGCGCGCGTCTCGCGGGAGAGATAAGGAAAAGTTCCAACATCCTCGGCAGTGGCGATCGGCTCGGGAAGATCATGGGCCGCGCAATAGGCGCGAACCAGTCTGCGCTGCGCCGGCAAAAGCGGCGGCACCAGGATCAGCAACCGCCGGAGTGCATCAAAGTCCAGGCTGCGACCCGGCTCGCCGGCCCGTTCATGGTTGGTGACAGCGATCCAATCATCGCGATAAAGCAATGCATCTTCGTAAGGGGTCTTATCGTCACCGTAGCGGATAGCCACGTGAGCGGGCAGATCGGATTGGTCCTCCTCAATCGGCACATCAAAACGGACGCGTGGAATGACCTGCGGGTGCTCCTTTCGCAGATATCTGACGGAAAGGCTTATAGCTCTCGACAAACGCCCCAGCGTGAACTGGAGAGGGGTCGAAACCTCCAAGCGGGGTGCTGGCACAGGGATAGCGGCGTATGTGCCGTCTTCGGCCGCTTCGATCCTTTGCAAAATCGGCTCGACTCGTTGATACAGCCATCGCGCAGCCTCAGTCGGGTAATGGCCCAAGGGGCCCCGTTGAAAAAGCTTGATCCCGAGGTCCTGCTCGAGCTGGCTGATGTTTTCGCTAAGCGCCGAAGACGACATGCCTGCGTCTGCGGCCGCCTCTGCATGGTTTCTATACTGGCAAGCGAGAACAAAGTAAGAAAGCTGCTTGGTTTCCAATTGTCTAGCAGCCCTCCCTAGATGTCAGTGCGAGCGCGACAGGAACTGGCGGCAACGCTCGCTCTCAGCGTGCAGAAACACCCGTTCAGGTGGCCCCTGTTCTTCAACGATTCCGTTGTGAAGGAACATAACATGGTTCGAAACGTCTCTGGCGAACTTCATTTCATGGGTCACAAGAAGCATCGTTCGTCCCTCCTCCGCAAGGTCCCGGATGACTTTCAGGACTTCTCCGACGAGCTCAGGATCGAGCGCCGACGTGGGTTCGTCGAAAAGCATGACACGGGGATCCATGCATAGGGCACGGGCGATGGCGATCCGCTGCTGCTGCCCTCCGGAGAGATAGGCCGGATACTGGTGTCGCTTTTCGTAAAGGCCGACCTTGTTGAGCAGGTGTTCCGCCTTCTCTCGCGCATCCGCTCGCGAAATGCCGAGCACGTGGATCGGCGCTTCCACGACATTCTGCAGAACCGTCATATGCTGCCAAAGATTGAACCCCTGGAATACCATGGACAGGCGCGTCCGGATGCGTCGAAGCTGCTGGTGATCGACAGGGTGGAGATTTCCGTCGCGATTGGCTTGAAGTTTAAGCTTTTCGCCGGCGACCTCGATTGTTCCCTGCGAGGGAAGTTCAAGTAGGTTGATACAGCGCAGCAACGTACTCTTGCCGGATCCGGAGGCCCCGATCATCGAAACCACCTCGCCCTCCAATGCGTTCAAATTGACGCCTTTGAGAACCTCCAGGGCGCCAAACCTTTTGTGCAGGTTCCCGACCGCCACCGCGATCGATTTCCCCTCCAACTCCTCCTGACCGTTCACTATAAGCACCCTCCCTTGTGAGGGCGGACCAACTCCGACCCTTCGTTATTTTCGTGAGACTGTCCCAATTGTTCCAGCACGGTGCTCACACCCGTGTCTGCCCTACGCCACTCAGGCCCGTGTGAGGCTTCGCAAATGCCAAAAGCCTGCCTTCAAGCTGCCGAAACAGCCAAACGAGAGCGAATGCGATCGATGCATAGAGAACGGCGGCGATACCGAAGGCTTCGAATGAGGCATAGGTCGCCGAATTCACGTCGCGCGCAACCTTGAGAATATCAGGCACGGTCGCAGTGAACGCGATCGAAGTCGCGTGCAGGACAAGAATCACTTCGTTGCTGTAGGCTGGCAGTGCGCGCCTGAGCGCTGACGGAAGGACGATCCGCCGGTAAACCGTAAATGCCGACATGCCATATGCCCGGGCCGCCTCTATCTCACCATGAGGCACGGCGCGGATGGCGCCGGCAAAGATCTCGGTCGTGTAAGCACAGGTGCAAAGCGCAAATGCCAGGATCGCACAGTTGATCCCCTCACGGAAAAAGCTGTCGAGAAGAGGCACCGACCGTACGAAGCTGAAACTGTAGAAACCGGCGTAGAGGATCAACAACTGCACATAGAGGGGCGTGCCTCGAAACACATAGGTGTAGAGCCAGACCGGAACCCGGATGTAAGGATTGGCCGATGCTCGTGCCACCGAAAGCGGTATCGCCAGAACGAATCCAAGGACGATGGAGGCAACAAGGAGCCACAAGGTCATGGCGACGCCGGTAATCCGGTAGCCATCGGTCCACAGATAGGCCTTCCAGTACTCCTGCAGGATCTCAATCATGCGCCTACCCTCCTGACGCCGGTTGAGAAATATCGCTCGAGCATGAACACGACGACATTTGTCGCCGTTGCGAGCCCAAGGAAGATGGCCGCGCTCAGAATGCTAAAGAAAAAGAAGCTGGAAGACGCCTTGCCCGCGTCCTGCGTAACCTTAATCAAGTCGTTGAGGCCGATGAGCGAAACCAGTGCGGTCGCCTTGATCATGACCTGCCAATTGTTGCCGATGCCTGGAAGGGCATGGCGCATCATCTGCGGAAACAAGATCCTGCAGAACGTTTTCCACGGCGTCATGCCATATGCCGCCGCCGCCTCGAGTTGTCCGCGCGGGACGGCCTGGAATGCGCCTCGGAATGTTTCCGTGAAGTAAGCACCATAGATGAACGAGAGTGTGATCGCACCGGCGGCAAACGGATCGATATCAATCTGATGCAGACCGAGGCGATCGGTAACTCCGTTCAGCCACATCTGAAGGCTGTAGAAGAGAAGCAACATCATGACGAGATCGGGTACGCTGCGGATCACCGTCGTATAAACGGTTGCGGCAAGGCGTAGCGAGCGTCTGGACGACAGCTTGCAACTTGCCCCGACGATGCCAACAAAGAATGCGCCTGCGATCGACAGGACGGCGAGCTCAATCGTCGTCAGCAACCCGGCCAATACAAGGGGACCATATCCGTCGAGGGCCATATGTCTGTTCTTTTCGTAAGCGCGTCGTGAATGGCCACGGCAACGCGGGATTTACCCCTGTGCAGCCGATACGATTGCACAGGGCGAGTTGACCACGCAGGAACATCGCTATCGCGTTTATTGTCCGCCGTAGGCGTCGAAGTCGAAGTATTTGTCATTGATTGACTTGTAGGTGCCGTCAGCGACGATTGCCGCGATCGCCTTGTTGACGTCGTCGCGCAGTTCCGCGTCTTCCTTGCGGAGCCCAAAACCCGAGCCGATGCCGAAGTACTTCGGGTCGTTCATATCCTGACCGGCAAACTCGAATTCCTGCCCTTCAGGCTTCTTCAAGAAGCCGTCACTTGCCTGGATTGATGCCTGCAAAGATGCATCGAGACGTCCCGATCCGAGATCGGAATAGATCTGGTCCTGCGTCTGGTAAGCGACAACTTCCACACCGGCGGGCCGCCATACGGCCATAGCGTAGGTCTCCTGCGAGGACCCCTGCTGGACGCCAATCCGCTTGCCTTTCAACGATTCCGGCGTCGGCTCCAGACCCGAACCCCGTCTTGCGACCAGGCGCGACGGCGCGTTCGAGTATTTGTCAGAGAAGGCGATCTGCTCCTTGCGCTTCTCCGTGATCGTCATCGACGACGCGATGATGTCGAATTTTCGTGCTTGCAGCGAAGGAATGATGCCGTCCCAGCTGCTCTCCACCCAGATACATTTGGCGCGTAGTTCGGCGCAGATGGCCTCGGTGATCTCGACCCCGAAACCGGTCAGGCTGCCGTCCGGCTTCTTGAACTCGAGCGGCGGGTAAGTCGGATCGATGCCCAGTTTAATCGTCTGTCCAGTGCGATCCGCGGCATGTGCCGCGACGGAGCCGGAAAGCAGTATGAGAGATGCTGCTATGATCTTGAACACGATGATTTTCCCCAGTTTGGTTTTCGTTGGTTTCGCCCGAACCGGACCGATTACTCGGTCGCAGCACATGGGCGCTGTGCTGCGATGCCTGCTGTGCGTCGGGTGATGTCGGACTGAGCGGGCGTTGCGAGAAACCGCTCGGCGAGCTTGACCCAATAGGTCGCCCCGATCGCCAATACCTCATCGTTGAAGTCGTAGCTCGGGTTGTGCAGCGGGTGACTCGCCTCGCCGTTGCCGATATTGATGTAGGACCCAGGACAGCGCTCCAGCATGAAAGCGAAATCTTCGCTGGCCATGATCGGGTGCGCGTTCAGGATTGATGCCTCTGGACCGAGCCATTGCCGAGCGACGTCTTGGGCAAATTCCGTCTCGACCGGGTGATTGATAAGCACCGGATGACAGCGCTCATAATTGATGACGGCTCTCGCCCCAAAACTCTCCGCCTGCGCATGCACCAAGCCACAGATCCGCGCCTCGACTTCGCGGCGGACTTCCGGTGACAGCGAGCGCACCGTTACAGACATCTCGGCCGCATCCGGAATGATATTCGACGCGGTTCCGCTGTGAATTGACCCAACCGTGATTACCGCAGCGTCCTGCGGATCGACATTGCGTGAGACCACTGTTTGAAGCGCCATGACGACCGCCGAGCAGACAACGACTGGATCCACCGCCTTGTGTGGAACAGCGCCATGTCCGCCATGACCAATGATACGGATCGTCACCGTATCGGCGGAAGCCATGAACGCGCCGCTGCGAAAGCCGAACGTGCCGACCGGTTGGCCTGGGACGTTGTGCATGGCAAAGACAGCATCGCAGGGAAACCGCTCGAACAGCCCCTCGCCCAACAGCCGCGCGGCTCCCCCAAGGCCCTCTTCGGCCGGCTGAAAGATTAGATGGAGAGCGCCGTGGAAGTCTCGCGACTGCGCCAGATGCCTAGCTGCAGCGAGAAGCATCGCCGTGTGACCATCGTGACCACAGGCATGCATTTTTCCAGGAACGGTACTGCTATAGGATAGTCCCGTCACTTCCTCGATCGGGAGCGCATCCATATCGGCGCGAATGCCAAGCGACCGCCCCTCACCATTGCGCAAAGTTGCGACTACGCCAGTCCCTGCGATCCTCGCAACTTCGTAGCCCCATTCGGCGAGCAGCTTGGCGACCAGCTCACTCGTCGCGAACTCCTCAAAGCCCAACTCCGGATGAGCGTGAATCTGCCTGCGAATCGAGATCGCTTCAGATTGGAAATCGGAAATCCCTGGCAACACGATCGCGTTCTTCATCCACCACTCCGCCCCTGAGAATTCCCGACCTCTGCCTGTGAGGCAGTGCTTCGCAATCTAGTGAATGCGCGCATTGAGCGGGAGACAAAAGTTTATTATGGTGATAACCAATCGTTATCACCGGAGACCGGATGAAGCTGCATCAACTCGAGGCACTGGTTGCCAGCGCCGACACCGGCAGCATCCGCGCCGCAGCGCGCCTTCTGGGGATATCGCAACCCGCTGTAACGCGGGCCTTGAGGGAGATGGAAGCCGAACAGCAGCTACCGCTGCTCGTTCGCTCGCCAAGTGGCCTGAAGTTTACCGATCACGGCTATGCTTTACTGACCCACGCTCGTCTCGTTCTCAATCAGCTCAGGCAGGCGGAGAGCCAGATGAGCATTCGGCGTGGCCAAATTGAGGGACGGCTCTGCATTGCCGTAACGCCGTGGCTTTCCCTGACGCTGCTGCCGGAGGTCGTAACCGAGTTTAGAAGACGCATGCCGAATGTAAGGCTCGAATTCTTCGACAGTTTCGTAATGATCACGCAACCACTTCTTCGCGACGGCTACATGGATCTCGCCATAGGCCAGGCGTCGCCAGCGATGTCTGCTCAGGAATTTCTGATTGAACCGTTGGTTCGCTACGAGACGGGCATCATGGTTCGTCGAGGTCATGCGAAAGAGGGATGCAAGTCCATTCACGAACTGCTGGATCAGGACTGGCTGCTGAACTACGCCCCTGACGGTCGTGATGGCCTGATGCAGGAGGTTTTCTGGCGACACGGCGCGACATTGGATGAAAAGCGCGTTGTACTGGCACACTCGGTGTTGCTTTCTCAGACACTCGTTGAGCAGGCAGATATGTGCACCTGGGTTCCAAGCATCATGACGGCTGTACCCCCTTTCTACGACCGCACGGTATTGTTGGATCTCGAGGAGAGATTTTCACCGCGGGACCTCAGCATTATTTCGAGGCGAAATGGTCCCCAAGGATCTGCAGCCCTTTCCTTTATCGATTGCCTGTCCGGTGTCATCAAGAGACGCCTCCGATCGAGCAACCCGGTAGACCGGCGTGTCTTTGCAACTTTGACGCCTCTTTAATCTGCGAGCTGGGCTCTCCCGCCAACGAAGCTTTTGATCGTAAGCCCATGCAAGAGTCCAACCATCACTTTGGTATTGAAGTAAGGAACAATGGTGACCAGCCGGAAGCCGGACGAGTAGCCCAGCAACCGCTCCGCTTGACCGAGGACTCGCTGCAGAAGCGACCACCTCGTGCCCGCCGTCGCTGTAGCATACGGTGGCTGTCAAACACTTGGGAGAGCCGTCCATCTCATCACTCTACCTGTGAGGCAAAGTTAGTAGCCCAACGCCATCCCGTCCTTACGGGCGTCCGACCCTCCAATCAGAATGCCACGCTCCCAGTCAATCCGGATGGCCTGCGCTCCGCCGATGGCACGAAGGGACGGCTGAACCTTGAAGCCACGCCGTTCCAGTTCGGAGCCGATGCTCGTGCGGATGGCGTCCTCGGCTTCGACCGTCACTGTAGCGGGCAGCGGAAAGAGGCGCGGCAGGTCAATGGCGGTTTGAAGATCGAGACCGTAATCGTAGAGCCGGGATAACAGGTGAGCATGGCCCATAGCCTGGTAGTGGCCGCCCATCACACCGAACGGCATCACGACACGTCCGCCCTCGGCGACCATTCCCGGGATGATCGTATGCATCGGACGCTTGCGAGCCGCGATTTCGTTGGGGTGACCTGCCGCAAGCGAAAAGCTCTGACCGCGGTTGTGGAACAATACGCCTGAGCGTGGCGCCATCAGCCCACTGCCATAGGAACTGAATATCGAATTGATGAAGCTGACCGCGTTGCGGTCGCGATCCACCACGCAAACATAGACGGTATCCTTGTGCTCGACGGTGTCGAACGAGGGCAGCGGTTCGGTGACCCGATCGAGGGAGATGCTTTGGGCAAGGCGATCAGCAAGTGTGCTCGACAGCATGCGCTCGACGGCCCCATCCGACAAAGACGGATCGGCGACCATCGCGTCGCGCGCGGCGTAGGCGAGCCGTGTTGCCTCGAGGAGGAGATGCAGATCATCGGGGTCGAACGGGTCGTTGGATAGCGAGAAACGCGAGAGGATGTTGAGGATCAGCAGGGCGACGACGCCTTGGCCGTTCGGCGGGCATTCGTAGATGGTGCGGCCGCGATAGGTCGTGGAGATGGGTGTAACGTAGTCTCCTGCAGCGCTGGCGAAATCGTCCAGGGAGTGACAGCCGCCGAGGCCGCGCAGATAGTCCACCATGTCCTCGGCGATGGCGCCGCGATAGAAGGCGTCCCTGCCGCCGCGTGCGATCGCGTCGAGTGTATCCGCAAGCAAGGGCTGGCGCTGGACGCTGCCCATCGCCGGCGCCTCTCCCGCGACCAGGAAAGTGGCACGGGTGGTCGGGTGGGCAGCCAGGAGATCGCGCTGCATGCCCAGGTCGGCGGCGACACGGGGCGTCAGCGCATAGCCGTCGCGGGACATCGCGATTGCAGGCTGAAGCACCTCGGCCATCGACATCCGGCCGAAGTCGCTTAGGAGGCGGCACCAGGCATCGACCGCTCCAGGAACCGTGACCGCATGAGGAGAAGAGCGCTCGATTGCTGTCACATCGTCGGCACGCAGCGCATCGCGGCTCAGTGCTACTGGCGTCAGGCCCGAGCCGTTATACGCGCGAATGTCGGTGGATCCTTCCACCGCGATCATTGCGAAACAATCCCCACCAACACCAGTCGAACCTGCCTCGACTACTGACTGAACCGCGACGGCCGCCACCGCCGCATCGATGGCGTTCCCTCCCGCCTTCAGGATCTCGATGGCCGTCAGGGTTGAGGCCGGATGTGAGGTTGCCGCCATCCCGTGACGGGCGATGGCCAGCGACCGACCAGGATCTTCGAAGTTGCGCATGACGTCCCTAAAGTCTTCCCAGCTATCTGCTTCGTCAGTCCCCCGACGCCAGCGCAAGTGACTTTGGCCAGGGGTCGTGCATAGGGTGGTGGGGCACAGCGGGTACAGCCGTGCAAATCTCCGCGCAGTCAGTGACTATCCGACCCCTGCATCCACTGCGGGATATCGCGCTTGGCATGAAGCACACGCCACACGTCGATGCAGCCGGCCTGTCGATGAAGCCCAGCGCGACATCAATCGCAGCCTCGCGTGCGTAATAATCTACGGTCACTTCATGCGCGCCAATTCACGTGGAATAATCGGTTTGTTCTTCACTTGCCCTGCCGACCACGAACTCGATCGCGCAACCCGGTGAAATAAGCGGCGTCGGGCGGTTCAGTCTGCGCAGAGGAGGCTCCGTCAAGCAACAGCCTGCGTGACGTGAGCCGGTCCTGATCTCGACGGATCAATTCTCGGATATACTCACTGCTCGACCCATAGCCCCGCCCAGCGACTTGCTCATCTACGAAGCTCTTCAGATAGTCCGGCAGGGAAATGTTCATTGTACTCATAGGGACGAGCATAGCCGCATGGCAAAAATTGGCAACGACGTCCGCCGGCTGAAATGGCAGCATTCGCACCTGCGACCCTTCTGGTTAGAGGCAGACGAGCTACCGGGCTGCTATACGCCGACTTCAGAATTGAAAACGAACCCAGCTGCTCCAGTTTATAAAGTACGGGTAAACACGCTCAGGAGGAGCAGTTATGAGCAGAAACACCGTTATTGGCGTCATTGTCGCCGTAGTCGTAATCATCCTTGCCGTTGTCTTCCTACTCCCTGGCAAAACGACCACAACGGAAACAGCGACACCGCCGGCGACTACGACTGAGCCGACGACTCAGCCCTCGACGACCCAGCCTTCAACGACTGCGCCAGCTCAATAGGGTATACCGACGAGACTACCGTGAGCACGCGACCGACGCCGAGTATCGCGCGAGACGGCGGTCATTGAGTGGACGCGCCTTCGTAACTGGTGAGGCTATGCCTCGAAATTTGATGGTTCGCCCAGACACTTCGAGAGATTTCATCCTCGGTCGCCCATTCGGCATCGGAATCGTTGAGTAGGGTTAGAAACCCACTCTTGCCCTCGACTTCTTCTGGCGATCGATACCCCTGCTCGCACTCCTCGCAGTGTGCGTAGACATCTCCGGTTTCGCTCTCACGAAAGAGAAAAAGCCGGCCGTTCTGACAGCTCGGGCAGTTGCCTGCGTGAAATTGCATCATGGCGGGTCAGAATCCTCACTATGTTGCCAGCTTATGGCCAGTGATTAGGCCACGCGGTCACCTGCCGATTCATCCTAATGTTGGCCGATTGGGAGACCTTGGAAAGGCTCTACCGTGTCGGCGACCTTCACCCACTTATGTTTCGATTGCTCGAATACTGATATGGCAGGTGGCGCGAACGCCGGGTCGGCAAATGAACCTACAGCCACCCCGATCCAGAACGGCGAGACATCGGCCTTCCAATAGACGGTTGAGCCGCAAGTTGGGCAAAAATGCATTCGGACCTTGCGACCGCTCTCGGCAGTACGAATGAATTCTGCAGACGTTCCAGATATTTCGACACAGTTAATCGAGTAGAACGCATTAGCGCTGAACGGTGCACCAGTTCTTCGCTGGCAAGCGAAACAGTGACACAGCGCAGTCAATTGCGGCGGTTCGCGAAGCATCAGTTTAAGAGCGCCACAGGCGCATTGGGCATTGGCCATGGAAACTCCTCCCGCTTGCGCGGTGAGATTACGTTGCATTGGGGCTGAAGCGCAGGCCCGAACCGCAATTCCATTGCGGTAGGCGATGCGAAGGGGCTGAAACCTGATACAATTTCAGGAAGCACCCAAGGTAGATCGCGGAAATGCCGGAGTCTAGAAGAAACTCTTCGGACCGCCAAACGCGGTCATGCCTGATGTGAAGGGATCTGAACCCCAGTTCAGCATGCCGCGCTTACGACTGGACCATGGCGTGCTACGCCGTACTTCCCCTGTAATCATGCCGCCGCGAAGAACAGAGACATGATCGCAAGCGGCGCATACTGTTGCGCCGGCCGGGTACGATTATTTTCCTTCCGTGTTTTCCGATTGTCCTGTGGCCGCCTTCACCACCCCTTCCTGCAAATCCGCCTCATCGGCAAGAATGGCCGCGGCCTCGTCCAACAAAACGTCTTTTGCGTTCTTGCGGGCATTCTCAATGGCAATATCAGCAATCAGGCTACGCTCGTTTGCACGCAGGCCATCATCTTCGCCAGTATTTGCGCCATCGCCTGCTTGCGCCCGAGACTTCATTCGAATTTCTCGAGCCGTCAATTCCCTACGACGTTCGGCTTCATTGAGGGAGACAACCCCTTTGTTGCGCTGCGCTTCCACGTCCGCAATGTCTTCTAACAGGCGTTGGAAATCCGGATTACTCTCAACCCGAGCTTCATGGCGGCGTTGAAGTGTCGGCAACAACGCCGTTATGGTGCCGATGGGCTTATAGGTCGCAGGTTTGATCTGAGCCCACGGCAGGGCATTGTCATAACTGGTCTCGCCAAAGCGAGCCGGATCAGAAAAACTCGGCAAGCTGATGTCAGGCGTCACACCGTGCAACTGCGTCGTGCCGCCGTTGATCCGGAAAAACTGCGCAATCGTGACTTTCAGGTCACCGAATTCGGGTTTGCTGTTGCGAACCACCTCGTCAAGATTCACGACAGTTTGAACGGTACCCTTACCGAAACTGGGTTCGCCAACGATAACGCCCCGACCGTAATCTTGGATTGCCGCTGCGAAAATCTCCGAAGCCGATGCCGACCCGCGATTGATGAGGACACCCACAGGGCCGGTCCAGACAGGCGCTGGAAAATCAGCGCTTGATACCGCGACCTTACCGTCGCTATCGCGTTGCTGAACGACCGGGCCACTGCCGATGAATAGGCCGGTCAAATCAATCGCCTCCTTCAGTGAACCGCCGCCATTGTTGCGCATATCAATGAGAACGCTGTCGACTTTTTCCTGCTTCAGTTCATCGAGAAGCTTTCGGACATCGCGGCTCGCGCTTCTATAGTCCTTGTCTCCTTTGCGCCGGGCTTCAAAATCCTCGTAGAATGCCGGCAGAGTAATCACCCCGATTTTACGCGTGGCTTCACCCACTTTCACAGACAGCACGGCCTTCTGGGCAGCCTGCTTTTCGAGGCTGATTTTATCGCGCACCAGGCTGATGATCCGATGGGTGGCATCGGCTCCGGCATCCGCCGGCAGGATATCCAGGCGCACGACGGTGCCCTTTTTCCCTCGTATCATTTGCACAACCTCATCAAGGCGCGTGCCAACCACTTCTTTTATCGCCCCATTCTTGCCTTGACCCACGCCAGTAATGCGGTCTCCGACCGAGAGCTTACCCGACAACTGAGCCGGTCCGCCAGGCACGAGTTCACGGATCGTCGTGTAGTCGTCGCGTTCCTGCAGTGACGCACCGATACCAACGAGTGAAAGTTTCATTGCGATATTGAAATCGGCCGAAGCGGTCGCGCCGAAGTAGTCCGTGTGTGGGTCGGTCGACGTTGTGTAGGCGTTCATGAACGACTGGAAAACGTCATCGCTTTTATACTTGTAAGCTCGCTGCAAAGCGTTTGCATATCGCTTGTCGAGTGTTTCGCGAATGGCCGCGTCGGTCTTGCCGCCCAGTTTCAACCGCAACCAGTCGCTTTTGACGCGTTTGCGCCAAAGTTCATTGCTCTCGGCCTCCGACTGCGGCCACGGCGCTTTATCGCGCAGCACGGAAAAGTTCTCCTGCGCACCGAAATCGAAGTCCTGCTTAAGCAAGTTGCGCGCAAAGTTCATTCGGTCGACAACGCGCTTTGCATAAACGTTGAAGATTGCAAATGGGATGTCCAAGTTTTTCCGTTCGATGGCGTCGTCGATCTCGTTGCGGTCCGACATGAACCTGTCGATGTCCGCTTGCAGAAAGAGCGCATGGTCTGGATCAAGTGATTGGATGAACCGATCCATGATCCTGGCCGACAAGGCGTCGTCGAGTGGAACGGGCTTATAACTGAAGCGCGTGAGAAATTCTGCACTCAACTGAGCGGCTTGTGCCTGTTGCTTAAGCGGCTCCAAAACAGGCGGTGAGGCGACTTCAGCAAATGCGGACTGTACGACTGCCAGAAACGCACCAAGGAAAACGTATGATATGCGCATTCTGATCGATCCAATTCTTGATGCCGAGTGTCACTCCACGATCTAGGTGAAGCAATTATGGCTTTTTGGCAACCGGATGGATCATGCGCTCATCCAACGACCCCTTCGGCTGAAGGGTTCACGCAAGACTGCGAGCGCAAAGGAGCGTCGGCAAAACCCTGGTTCTGCGGCTGGCTCTAAAATGGGCCGCCGAGGTGCCGCTTTTGGCATCATGCAACCCTGGACTTCAGCATCGAGAGGGCGGGATGGAGATTAAGAAGGCAGCCCACGGGCCCATGTTTGAGTAAGGCGTTGGTGTTACTCATTAACGTCTAGTTATCGAAAGTGCAGATTTTTCGACTGCAGCGTGCTTCCAATGAGAATGCAAGTCTTGAAATACCCCACCTCCTGCACCATGATCATGTGTGTGCCAAGCGATTTCACGGCGCATGCATGGGCATATCTTTTGGCGCTACGGGCGGCGGATCCACAAGCAATGTTTAAGTGGAGGCTGTTCGACCTGATGCTATGCAGACCTGGCCAAACTAGACCCGTTTGATCTGAGCCGTTTTAAGAATTAGAGAGCAGCTTTGCAGTGTCGCGCTGCACACTTTCGACTGTGTCGCAATGGCGGCACCTACGCCTTCGCATTCAACTCTTCTTGTGCATCAAATCTGGTGAATGAACCTTGCAAGGTTCTCTGAGGGAGGGACGTGAAATGCCTCGCATAAGAACGACGTGCATCGCAGCAGCATTAACTGCAGTGAGTAGCCTTTGGGCCGGCACCGCTATCGTGCAGGCGCAGGAAACCAAGCCCAACATCCTGTTTATCATGGGCGACGACATCGGCTGGATGCAACCCAGTATCTATCATCAGGGCCTGATGGTCGGCGAAACGCCCAACATCGATCGCATCGGCAATGAGGGTGCGAAATTTATGACCTATTATGCCGAGCAAAGCTGCACGGCTGGTCGTACCGCCTTCATCACCGGCATGCAGCCGGTGCGCGTCGGCATGGTCCTGCCGGAAATTCCCGGAAGCCCGTCCTACCTGCGGGCAGGCACGCCTCACCTTGCCCGGTTCCTGAACGATCTCGGCTATTCGACAGGCGAGTTCGGCAAGAACCATCTCGGGGATACCACTGAGTCCCTGCCGACTGCCCATGGTTTTCAGGAGTTCTGGGGCTATCTCTATCACCTCGACGCAATGCAGGGCGTGAGCTTCCCCGACATCAACAAGACGCCGACAGAGCAGGGGATCGCACCTCCTTGCAGGAATACGCCAATCCCCGGGCTGACCGAGAATCCTGCGGCGGTCGATCCGAAGACAACAACGTGCCTGACACCACCGCGTCCCATGCTAGCGTGCGCATCCTCCGACGGAACCCCTGAGAATCAATCTTGCAAGGACGAAGGGCCGTTGACACTGGAGCGCTCCAAGACGATTGACGAAGAAATCTCCGGCAAGGTCATCGACTTCCTCGACAGGAACGACCCTGAGAAAACCAAGAAGCCCTTCTTCGTCTGGTACAATCCGGCACGCATGCACATCACCACCGTGCTGCCGGACAAGTACCTGAACATGGTTGGCGAGCCGGGCGGCAAGGACTGGGGCGTCAACGAAGCTGGTATGAAGCAAATGGACGACAACATCGGCTACGTGCTGAAGAAGCTCGAGGAGATGGGAGAACTCGACAACACCATCGTCGTCTTTACCACCGACAACGGTGCCGAGACGATTACCTTTCCCGACGGCGGCACCACTCCGTTCAAGGGCGGAAAGCTCAGCACCTGGGAAGGTGGCATGCGCGCTCCGCTGGTCGTGCGCTGGCCGGGCCATATCGAACCGGGAACGGTCAAGAACGAGATCTTCGCATCACTCGATTGGCTGCCGACATTGGTGAACATTGCTGGCGGCCCGAAAGGTGATGGGCTCAAGAAGGAGATCGAAGCGGGCAAGTATCCGAAAGTTGTCAAAACCACTCTCGACGGGATCGATCAGCGCGACTTCCTGGAAGGTAAGGCACCATCCGCACGCGACTCTTTCTTGTACTATTCCGGCAAAGAGCCGTCGGCGGTCCGCTTCAAAAACTGGAAGATGTATTTCGCGATGGTGTCCGATGACCCTGCGGGCTTCATTTCCGGCGTGCAGCCCTATTCCTGGACACAGGTCGTCAACATCAAGCGTGATCCGTTCGAAACTTCGGTCGGTCAGCAGATCAAGACACTCTTCGGCATGGGGGGCGCGATCGCCTCGCCTTCGACGGCCTATGTCTATGACTGGAACATCCTGCCCATCGGGCAGCAGCTGTGGCTGAAGCATCTCGAGACCTACATCAACTTTCCGCCGCTGCAGGACCCTGCAAGTTATAATCTTGAGCAGGTCATGCAGCAAGTTAAGGAAATGAAGACAGGTCACGACTGAAACGCTGTCGGATAGCGACATCACAACGGACGCTCTTCGGGGCGTCCGCATTCTTGTTTTATCCCGGATGGAGGGTTCGACATGCGTTCGGGTCACCTGACTGTAATTTATCTCTGGCTGTATGCGCTCTTCGCGGCCACTGCGGCCCAAGCTCAATCCGATCCCCTGCCCTCTTGGAACGACAACGTGGCCAAGCAGGCAATCGTCGAGTTCGTGCAGGCGACCACCGACAATACAAAGCCCACTTTCGTGCCGCCCGAAGAAAGGATCGCAACCTTCGATCAGGATGGTACGCTTTGGGTCGAACACCCGATGTACAGCCAGGTGATATACTGCCTGGAGCGGGTTCCGGCTCTGGTGAAGGAAAAACCGGAGTTGAAGGACATCGAGCCTTTCAAGACCGTGCTGACCGGCGACAGGGAAGCGATCGCCAAGCTCCCCATGGCGGATCTCGAAAAGATCCTTGCTGCCACGCTTACCGGCATGACGGTGGACCAGTTCGAGGCCGAGGTCAGCAAGTGGATCGCATCGGCAAAGGATCCGCGATGGAAGCGCCCCTTTACCGAACTCACCTACCAGCCCATGAAGGAGGTTCTTGGTTATCTGCGCGACAATGGCTTTAAGACCTACATCGTCACAGGCGGCGGCCAGGACTTCGTGCGTGTCTACTCCGAGAGCACATACGGGATCCCTCCTGAACAGGTGGTGGGTACAGCCGGAGGAACGACCTATGGATATGGAAAGGACGGAAAGCCCTTCCTGACCAAGGATCCCAAGCTTCTCCTCAATGACAACAATGCCGGAAAACCGGAGGGAATCCATCTGATGATTGGGAAACAACCGATCATCGCTTTCGGCAATTCAACGGGCGACAAGGAGATGCTCGAATATACCGAAGCGGGGGACGGCCCCCGGCTTTCCGTTCTCGTGCTGCATGACGACGCAAAACGAGAATATGCCTATGGCCCGGCAAATGGTTTGCCTGAGACCAAGGTCGGCACTTTCACGCAGGAACTTTACGACGAAGCCATCAAGGACGGCTGGATCGTCATCAGCATGAAAAACGACTGGAGACGAGTGTTCGCGGACTGACCGAACAGCTTCGCCAGCTCATACGCATTTCAATTTGCCCTGAAACGCAGGAGGTCGTTATGAAACCCAGAACTGCTGTCTTTCTTTCCGTATTCCTTGCCACGAGCCAATTTCTCATCCCCGGCTCGGTTTTGGCGCAGGACGCCAATACACCACCGCACGTTCCGCTTGCCAAAACGATCGGCCAGGTAAAAGCGACAGGGCCTGTTCCGTCGCTTTTCGTCCTCAACTCTGCGGGCGCGAAATTGGAGGGAACCACACTCACAATGACGGGCGTTTCGATGAATTCAATCGTCTTCGCCGATCGGCCAGTTCGTGCGGCCGGTCACCTCTCGACCGAGCAGTTCGTCATGCAATGGGACGAAGGTAAGGGCAGTTTTTCCACAGATCCGCCCAATGCCACGATTTCGGTCCTTGGCGGGAACGGGTCGAAGGTCGAAGATGCTGTAGTGACGATTATGAAGCCAAAGCTCTCGGGTGGGAACCTGACGTTCGAAGTGGCGGTCCTTGAAGGAAGTCTTTCGGGCGGAACCGGCCCTGCAGCACTGTTCATCGACCGCGGCGGCTTTGGCGGCGGTGGCTTTGGCGGTGGTGGTGGCTTTGGCGGTGGTGGCCGTGACTTTGGTGGTGGCGGCTTTGGCGGCGGGGGCTTCCACGGAGGTTTCGCCGGCGGCGATCGAATGGGGGCCGACGTTCATGTGAACGATGTCCACGCCAACTATTGGCACGCTCCAGATTATCATGGCGCTTGGTATGCCGGCGCCGGGCTTGCAACGGGGGCCGCCATTGGCGCAGCCGCCACCGCGCCCTACCGCTACGGCTACGGCTATGCCAACCCTTACTACAACAACTACAACCAGTGTGGATATTACCCCTATCCGCCCTGCTAAAAGTTGTTCACTGAAAGTGGTTCGAAATCTGTCAAGACAAGGCGGAGTGACGTGCAAGAGCCCGTCGCTCCGATCAAGCGACCCGATCTCTTCAATCTGCGCGGAGCCTGCCAACAGGAGCTGCTCGCGACCGACGACGTTACCGCTTTCTTTCGTGGACGGGGCGCCGAGTTGAAGGAGGGTTTGCTCGATCGTCAAGGCGCTGCACGAGCGCAATGTTCGGGTGCGCGTGCTGAGCAACTCGCTCGGTTCGAACAACTAGCTCGCCGCGCATTCGGTCTATGCCAAAACCCGCAGGCGCCGCTCGAGAACGGCTTGGAGCTTAACGACCTGCTCGTAGTCCTGATGGCGGCGCCTAACGCGCGCTTCAATCTGTCGAAGGGAGAAGGCCGTGAGCAGACTACTTAGACTTTGGGCATTTGGTGCAATTGTTGCCGGGTCACTCGCAGGCGCGTCGATTGCACAGGATCAACAACATTTTAGTTCGAAGGGAAAGATGCCGTCTCAATTCACGATCGAGGCGCAACAACGCCAACGGCAGCTTCTACCTTTTGCCGACAAACGAGACTTCGCGGAAGCTGAACGCGGTTTCATTGCTGCTCCATCGTTTCGCAAGATCATCAACGACAAGGGCGACGTAGCCTGGAACATGGACAACTGGGAGTTCCTGTTGAAGGGAAAGGACTTCGACAGCATTCACCCGTCGCTGCAGCGTCAAGCTTTGCTCAACATGGAATACGGCCTGTTCGAGGTCATTCCGGGCATCTATCAGGTGCGCGGCTTCGATCTCGCCAACATATCGTTCATAAAGGGCGATACTGGTTGGATCATAATCGATCCCCTGACGGTCAAGGAAACGGCGCGTGCCGCCCTGAAATTCGTCAATGAAAAACTTGGCGAAAGACCCGTCGTCGCCGTGATCATTTCGCATTCCCACGGCGACCACTTCGGCGGTATTCGTGGCGTCGTCGAGGATGCCGCGCTCGCAGCCGGCAAGGTCCAGATCATTGCTCCGAAAGGATTTATGAACGAGGCAATCGCCGAAAACCTCTACGCGGGAAACGTCATGACCCGCCGCAAGACGTACACCTATGGCGACCTCATCCCGCCGAGCCCCTTTGGCCATGTCGACGCCTCAATCGGCAAGGCTGTCGCCAGCGGAGACGTCGGTATTCTGCCCCCGACCATCACCATCGACAAACCCATTCAGGAACTCACCATCGACGGGGTTAGGATGGTTTTCCAAAACACGCCGGGGACCGAAGCGCCGGCGGAGATGAATACCTGGTTTCCGGACCTCAAGGCCTTCTGGGCTGCCGAGAACATCGTCGGCAGCCTTCACAACATCCTGACATTGCGAGGCGCCCCCGTGCGGGACGCGTTGGCTTGGTCGCAATACATCAACGTCGCGCTCTACGAGTTCGGCAGCAAGGCCGATGTAATGTTTGCATCCCATAGCTGGCCACGTTGGGGGAGAGAACGGATCACCGAAGTGATGCGCGGTGAGCGCGACATGTATGCCAACCTGAACAATCAGGTCCTGCATCTGGCGAACACGGGCGTAACCATAAACCAGATTCACAATGTCTACGAACCGCCGAAGAGCCTGCAGGAGCAGTGGTACGCCCGCGGCTATCACGGCTCCTACCAGCATAATAGCCGAGCCGTCATCCAGCGCTATCTCGGCTTCTGGGACCTGAACCCGGCGACGCTGGTTCCGTTGTCGCCAGAGGATTCCGCACCACTCTACATCGAGATGATGGGCGGCGCTTCCAAGGTGATGGCCAAGGGTCATGATCTAAACGCTAAGGGCGAATATCGGCTTGCGACCGAAATCCTCAACAAGCTCGTCTATGCTGAGCCGAACAATCAGGACGCAAAGGATCTGCTCGCCGACACCTACGAGCAAATGGGCTATCAATTCGAGAGTCCCAGTCTCCGGCATAGCTTCTTGGCTGGCGCGAAAGAACTGCGAGACGGCGTCATTGCCGTGAAGGCGGCCAAGGCAGGTAGTCCCGACTTCGTGCGCGGCACCGGTACGGAGCAATTCCTCAACTACCTCGGTATCCAGATGGACAGCCGCAAGGCCGAGGGAATGAACTTCAAGATCAATCTGTTGACGCCAGACAATGGCGAGACGTTCGTTGTCGAGATGAACAATGCCACTTTGACAACCATTGCCGGCTATCAGGCCGACGATGCCGATCTGACGATCACCATCGATCGCGGTGAACTCGAGGATGTAATGATCGGCACGGCGAAGCTGTCGGATAAGGTCTCTGCCGGGAAGGCAAAGATGGACGGCAATCCGCAGGTTCTTAGCCAGCTCGCGTCGACCATGGTCGAATTTGACAATTGGTTCGAGGTCCTGCCGGGGACAAAGAAGCAGACCGCGGTGCTGCCAAAGCCAGAGCTTCTGCAGGACGATGCGACCTACTACCAAGGGCCTTAAGGGCGGCAACTAATGGCCACAACAATAGAGCCGCGGGCAAACTCAAATCATGTCCCCCTTGGAACCGTCCCGAGATCCAGCGACCTCGATTTTGGGATCGGCGCCCCTCCTCCAATGGCTTCGGCATTAACCTGATGTCCGGTTTAGATGACGAGAATCCTCTGCCTTGAAGAATGAGATCGGTGCCGATGGGCAGAGGACACCAGTGGCGAGCGGCTTCTGGCCGACGGCTTCACGATGACACGGATGTGCTCCAGAAATTACCGATCTACAGGCCAACTAGGTCATGCGTCCAAGAGCAGACCGATCTGACAATCGGCGGTGATGATAAGCGAACCTCCTAAGTGTTCTCGTGGTGGAGGCGACCGAGCAGCTCACTTTTGGCGAATCCTCAGATCCCTCCGGTCCCATCCAGTGGCACAACCTCGATATCGTGGCGCCTACCGCCAAAAAAGAGTCTCCCGCGCCGTTGATCTCGCAAAGGGCGGAAGGCTCTCTCCTCGAGATGCCCCGACAGCTTCCCACCGGCTTGGGAGCTGGCTTCTCTTCGGGCCAGAAGCAGACGAAGGTCTGGCAGGAGTGCCGCCAATTGCGGTTGCAGATGATGTCACGACGATAATCCGAACCAAGTTTGGGATCGAACAGAACTCACTGCGTTGACACGGCCCAAGGAGCCACGCACTTTGCTATCAATTCCGCTAGCGCGTTGTAGCTGGCCTGTCGTGGAGATGAGTTGCGCCAAACCATATGAATGTCGCGTGAGGGTGCCCTAGACGATAGCGGTCGCGCTGTCACCAGCGTCTCCCGCATGACATCGGACCTAACATAAAGCGCCGGTAGCAGGGTCAACCCCATTCCGCATGCAACCATCAAGCGCAGCGTGTCCAGCGTGTTCCCAGCATAGTCTTTCGCATGTATCGCGCCCACATCGCTACAAAGCGCCGCGATCTGGTCGTGGATTCTATGGCCGTGCTCCATCGAAAGGATAGTTTCTCCCGCAAGCTGTCCCGGCTCGATCGTTTCCTGCTGCGCAAGGGGATGATCGGATGGAAGCACGAGGTGAAGGGGTTCTCGAATCAGTCGAACGGAACAAAACTCGGAATCATCGACGCCGCATGGAAGAAGCAGCACGTCATGTGCACCGTCAGATAGTTTTTTCGGCAGGTTCTCAAGGCGGTCCTCCCGCACCACAATCCGCAGGCCTGGGTAATCCTGTTTGATTGACGGCATGGCAACAGACAGAATGTAGGCTCCAACAGTTTGAACAACGCCCATCTGTAATGTGCCCTGGAGGCCGTAAGTCTGGTCGTGTCTGGCGACTTCACGGATATCCCCGAGTTTGGCCAGCACCTCTCTGGCCCGGCACACCACCTCCTCGCCTGTTGGCGTAAGGCCGACGCGTGAGCGTGTACGCTCGACCAGATGTGCATCGAGTCGAAGTTCAAGCTCTCGAAGCTGCATGCTCAAGGTGGGTTGAGTGACATGGCATATCTCGGCAGCCCGACTAAAGTTGAGAGTGTCGGCAATGGCAACCAGATAACGAAGCTGTTGGATACTGGGCATACCCTCTCTTATAGATTTGCTCTATAAGAGGCAACACAGCTATCGATTTCCTTCGATCGATAGAACGTGATCAGGTGAAGGACATCCGTCCTTCAAACTGAGAATTGCTTAATCCATGATTAATTCAGCGCTCGCGGCCAAGCGCCCCGCGTCACCCCTCCGTGCCTTTCTCGACAACCACGCCTCCGGCGGCATCATCCTAATGCTCGCCGCTGCAGCTGCGCTGGTCGTCGCCAATTCGCCGTTCGGCTCGTCCTATGAACAGGCACTGCACCTCTACGTGGGCGGTTTGTCTGTCCTGCACTGGATCAACGACGGACTGATGGCGTTTTTCTTTCTGATGGTCGGTCTTGAGATCAAACGGGAGGTACTTGACGGACAACTATCGACATGGTCGCGCCGCGTCCTCCCCGGAAGTGCTGCAGTCGGCGGCATGGTCGGTCCGGCATTGATTTATCTTGCCTTCAACCTAGGTGAGGGCGGACATCCGAACGGATGGGCAATCCCTGCTGCGACGGATATCGCGTTCGCCCTTGGGGTGCTGTCGCTTCTTGGTCCGCGGGTGCCAATATCTCTCCGGGTCTTTCTCACAGCACTCGCCATTATCGATGATCTTGGAGCCGTTGTGATCATCGCCTTGTTCTATACAAGCTCGTTGAGCGGCCTAGCGCTGGCTGGCGCAGCGGCGGTCACCGTCGCACTCGTGGCATTGAACAGGACAAACGTGAAGCACCTGTTTCCCTATATCGCTCTGGGTGCGGTCCTCTGGTTCCTTGTTCTGCAATCCGGTGTTCACGCAACGCTGGCTGGTGTAATCCTTGCCTTGACTATCCCATTGCGTTCAAATTCTGCAAAGCCCGACGACATGTCGTCACCGCTTCACAAAGCCGAGCATGGGTTGGCTCCGTGGGTCACCTTCCTGATCGTTCCTCTCTTCGGTTTCGCAAACGCCGGGGTGTCCTTCGACGGAATGACGGTTTCATCACTCGCCGAACCCGTTCCGCTTGGCATCGCGCTTGGCTTGTTTGCGGGAAAACAGCTCGGCGTTTTTCTGGCGTCAGCTGCTGTCATCCGTCTGGGCTGGGCGCGACTGCCTAGCGGCGCGAGCTGGAAACAGGTCTATGGGGTAGCGATGCTCTGCGGGATCGGATTCACGATGTCTCTGTTCGTTGGACTGCTCGCATTCCCTGATGCGATTGCGCTTCAAAACGAGTTGAAACTTGGTGTGTTGCTCGGTTCGGTCTCGTCGGCCATTTTTGGTGCTGTGTTGCTGCGGGCCCCAGGAACAAAAGACGCCCAGCGCTCCAACAAAAGGACGTCTCGGGACCAAGGAACCGAAGTTCATGGAGCTTCCCAATAACCGCCACGTGGCTGGCAGCTCCTGCGAAACAAGAGGTTTTGAAGCCTTGCTTGGCGCAGTGTCGTGTCCTCGCTCATGCGACAGGCGACACGCCATCGCGTCGGCCAATCGCAAGTTAAGTCAAAATGGTATCAACAGATTAGCTTGGCGCCTTGAGCCGCTGATTTTTGGGGTTGGAGCGGGCCAGAAGCACGCGCCTTTCCTGAACAGGATGGCCGCCGTTTCTGCCAGGACGGGTTGTTCGAACAGCCGCTCACACCGAGTCTGGCCCGGAGAACAGCAATGAAACTGCAGGATGAGCTCATCGCCAACGCCGAAATGCTGATCCGCCGGCCAGTCGCCGAGGCGTTCGAGGCCTTCGTCGATCCTTCGATAACCTCGCGCTTCTGGCTTTCGGAAGGAAGCGGCCGGCTAGAGCGGGGCAGGCGCATCACATGGACTTGGAGGTGGTACAATTTCTCTGTCGACGCTGACGTCAAGGCGGTCGAGCCCAACCAGCGCATCCTAGTCGAGTGGTCTGGTTACGGCTATCCGACGCCTATCGAATGGAACTTCACCGAGGGGCCCGACAGCACCATTTTCGCCAAGGTTACCAATAAAGGATTCCGGGGCGCCGCCAAGGAGGTCGCGCAGATGGCGGTGGACGCTACCGAGGGTTTCTCTTTTGTGCTCGCCGGCGCCAAAGCATGGCTCGAACACGGCATCCAGCTGAACCTCGTGCCGGATCGGTTCCCGGACGGGTTGCCGTCAGACTAAGCACCGGCCTGCACGCGGTGGACGCTCACCGCCCAGATCCGAGGCGTTTGGCGATTTCCGCAGTCCTGCAATTTCGCAAGATGCGAATGGTCTCGATATCCAGTTTCGCTATAACGCCCTGCCCCTCGCAGTGGCAGCCGTGGCAGACCTCTTGAATTGCATCGAACGAGGAATATCCGCGTTTTTGCGATAGCACGGAACCAGACGTCGGCGGCGCCGTTAAGGTTGCGTCTTGCAACGGAGGAAGGGAAACAATGGAAAAAGAAGCTGAAGCGCACAAATCGAAAGAAAACGATCGCCGGGATAGTTCCAAACCTGGCACGATCGTCGCCGGCCCGGAAGCCCACGCGCGGGAAGCGGCTGGAAAGATGCCGTCAGGCCGGAGTGCCAAATCCGAGAAGCCTGCGAAGAAACCGGCAAGCCGTTCCTAGCGTTCGAGCATGAATGCGGATGTCCAGGGACGGCGGATCCGAGGGCCTCCCCCGTTTGACGGGGGAAGGCGTTGACTGGGTGATCCCAGGGATCATGGAGCCAGATCGAAACGATCCGCATTCATGACCTTGGTCCAGGCCGCAACGAAGTCCTTGACGAACTTCTCCCTGTTGTCATCCTGGGCATAGACCTCCGCATAGGCGCGAAGTACGGAGTTCGACCCGAAGACAAGGTCGACGCGGGTCGCCGTGTATTTGGTCGCGCCGGTCTTGCGGTCGCGGATTTCGTACAGGTTGTTGCCGGTCGGAACCCAGGAATAGCCCATGTCTGTCAGCGTGGCGAAGAAGTCTGTCGTCAACGCGCCGACGTGGCTCGTGAAGACGCCGTGCGCTGTGCCTGCATGGTTCGTGCCGATGACGCGCAGACCACCGACGAGCGCTGTCATCTCGGGCGCGGTCAGGCCCATGAGCTGGGCGCGATCGAGCAGCAACTCTTCCGGGCTCACCACATAGTCCTTCTTCTGCCAGTTGCGGAAGCCATCGGCGAGCGGCTCGAGAGGAGCGAAGCCGTCGGCGTCCGTCTGCTCGGCGGTCGCATCGCCACGCCCTGCGGCGAAGGGCACTTCGATGTCGAAGCCTGCGGCCCTTGCCGCCTGCTCGACGCCGTAGTTGCCGGCGAGCACGATCACGTCGGCAAGGCTGGCACCCGATGCCGCGGCAATCGGTTCGAGAACGGAAAGAACACGGGACAGACGTGCGGGCTCATTGCCCTCCCAGTCCTTCTGCGGGGCAAGGCGGATGCGGGCACCGTTTGCGCCGCCACGGAAATCCGAACCGCGGAAGGTGCGGGCGCTGTCCCAGGCCGTGGCAACCAGATCCGCGATGGAAAGACCTGATGCCGCGATCTTCGCCTTGACGCCCCCGATATCGTAGTCCTTGCGGCCGACCGGGATCGGATCCTGCCAGACGAGGTCTTCGGCCGGCACATCAGGGCCGAGATAGCGGGACTTCGGACCCATGTCGCGGTGCGTCAGCTTGAACCAGGCGCGGGCGAAGGCATCCGAAAAGGCCGTGAAGTCGTTCCTGAAGCGAAGCGAGATTCCGCGGTAGATCGGGTCCACCTTCAGCGCCATATCCGCATCGGTCATCATCGGAATGGTGCGGATCGAGGGATCCTCGACGTCGACTGGCTTGTCTTCCTCTGCGATGGTGATGGGCGCCCATTGAGAGGCGCCCGCAGGGCTGTGCGTCAGCGTCCATTCATGGTTGAACAGCATCTCGAAGAAGCCGTTGTCCCACTTCGTCGGCTGGGCGGTCCAGGCGCCCTCGATGCCCGAGACGACCGTGTTGCGGCCGATGCCGCGACCCTTGGTGTTCATCCATCCGAGGCCCTGGAATTCAGGGCCTGCGGCTTCCGGATCGGGGCTGAGGTCACCAGGGTTCCCGTTGCCGTGGGACTTGCCGATGGTGTGACCGCCGGCGGTGAGTGCCACGGTTTCCTCATCGTCCATGCCCATGCGCGCGAAGGTCTCGCGCATCTGTGCGGCGGTCGCCAGCGGATCGGATTTGCCGTTCACGCCTTCCGGGTTGACGTAGATGAGGCCCATCTGCACGGCAGCAAGCGGGTTTTCCAGCGTCTCTGGCTTGGAGACGTCGCCGTAGCGGCCGTCGCTCGGGGCGAGCCACTGCTTCTCGTCACCCCAGTAGACGTCCTTTTCCGGCGCCCAGATGTCCTCGCGACCGAAGGCGAAGCCGAAGGTCTTCAGGCCGGCAACGTCGTAGGCGATGGTGCCGGCAAGCGCGATCAGGTCGGCCCAGGAAATCTTGTTGCCGTATTTCTTCTTGATCGGCCAAAGCAGGCGGCGACCCTTGTCGGTGTTGACATTGTCCGGCCAGGAATTGAGCGGGGCGAAGCGCTGGTTGCCGGTGTTGGCACCGCCGCGGCCGTCGGCGGCGCGGTAGGAGCCGGCCGCGTGCCACGTGACGCGCGCCATCATGCCGACATAGCTACCCCAGTCAGCCGGCCACCATTCCTGGCTGTCCGTCATCAGGGCGCGCAGGTCCGCCTTCAGCGCTTCCACGTCCAGCTTCTTGAGCTCTTCGCGATAGTTAAACCCCTTGCCCAGCGGATTGGTCTTGCTGTCGTGCTGGTGCAGGATGTCGAGGTTGAGTGCGTTGGGCCACCATTCCATGACGGAGTTGCCGAGAGCCGTGGCGCCGCCGTGCATGACCGGACACTTGCCGGCCGTGGTTGTCTTCGTATCCATTTGGTCCTCCAACGGGTTTTCTTCAATCTACGGACACTGGAAGGGCTTCGCGGGCATACCTCTTGGGTCAGCGCCACCGGCAAGTGCCTTCCGAGTGGCCAATGAGTAACAAGCCCACCTCATAAATTCCAATTGTATATTCTAAAGGCAGCGATATGCTGAGGTTATGAATGGCCTGACGATGAAACATCTCCGCTATTTTGACGCCCTTGCCCGGATCGGCCATTTCGGCCGCGCCGCAGAGAGCTGCGCCATCTCGCAGCCCGCGCTATCCGTGCAGATAAGGGAACTGGAGGAACTGCTTGGCGCGCCGCTCGTGGAAAGAGGCGGGCGCCGCATACGGCTGACGGGTCTCGGCGAGGAGTTCGTTGGCCGTACCCGCGCGATCCTGCGCGCTGTCGACGAACTGGCAGATCTCGGACGGGCGGCCCACGGGCCGCTCGCCGGCCGCCTTCGCCTCGGCATCATTCCAACGGTAGCGCCTTATCTGCTGCCAACCATAATAAAGTCGCTGACACGACTGTATCCAGGACTCGATCCGCGGCCGCGTGAGGCGATCACACAAAGACTGATCGAGGACTTGGCGGAGGCGAAACTGGATATCGCCATCGTCGCGCTGCCGATTTCGGAGCCTGCCCTGGAGGAAATCCCGCTCTTTGACGAGGAATTCGTGCTGGTACGGCCCCTGGAGGATGCGGGCAAGCCGGTGCCGTCTTCGGAGAGACTTCACGAGATGCGCCTACTCCTGCTGGAGGAGGGACATTGCTTCCGGGATCAGGCCCTGTCCGTCTGCAACATCACGACTGCGTCGACGCGCGATGTGATGGAGGGGAGTTCGCTTTCGACACTCGTGCAGATGGTGGGCGCGGGCATAGGCGTGACGCTTATTCCCGAGATGGCCATAGAGACCGAAACGCGGTCCTCATCGGTCTGCGTGTCACGGCTTGCCGGCCACCGCCCCACCCGGACGATCGGGATGGTCTGGCGAAAGACCAATCCACTGTCGACGCAGTTCGCTCGGATCGCCGACATCGTGCGCGAGGCTGGACTGAGCAGGCAAAAGCAAATGGATGACGCCGCCTGAAATGAAACCGTTATGTCGGCCACCGACATGGCGACAAGAGGCAACCTCAGCCCCAAGATCGTCGCCGGATCTCCTTGAATGTCGACCCACTGCGCCCAGCGATCCCCGGCGGCACATCACGTTTTGAAATGAACGGTCACTTAATATGACTTCCCATTACGGATCAGTCCGGTCATGTAACGATTGAAGGTCGTCCGACTCACCGCTCGACGACGAACGGACCAAAGAGCTGACAGTATGGAAAACCCGATCGCATTGAATCGCCTTGCCGAGAACAACGTCTTTCGCAAAGGTGATGTTTTCGTCCTTTTCGGCGAACTGTTCGGCCGCGGATACGCAACTGGCTTGCTCGACCAAGCCCGACAGGCAGGCATGCAGATCGTGGGAATCACGGTCGGGCGCCGCGACGAGAACAACGCACTGCGACCTCTGGACGCCGAGGAACTCTCTGCCGCCGAAGAGCGACTGGGCGGCAGGATCATCAACATCCCCCTTATGGCCGGCTTCGATCTCGACGCTCCGGCAGGTGGTCCCACTCCGACTGATCTCCTGGCCAATATGACACTGGAGAGTTGGGAACAGGACAGGCTCGACTGGGACTACATCCAGCAGTGCCGGGACATTGCCACTTCGCGCTTCACGAATTCGCTTTCACAGGTCATGGCCGTTCTCGACGGAATGATTGCCGACGGCCGCAATGTCATTTTCGCCCATACGATGGCCGGAGGCATCCCGAAGGCGAAGGTATTCCTGGTCGTTGCCAATCGGGTCTACAAGGGGCGTGGTCCCCGCCACATGTCATCGCAAGCCCTGCTTGATAGCGATATGGGCAAGCTCATCCTGCAGAATTTCGACGAAGTCTCCGCGATCACCTTTCGGCACCTCATCGAGTCCAGTTCGGCGATCCGCGCACGTGTGGAGGCATCGGGCGGTCAGGTCCGGTACACGGCCTACGGCTACCATGGAACGGCGGTCCTGATCGACGGCAGCTATCGCTGGCAGACTTACACCAACTACACCCAAGGCTACGCCAAGATGCGGCTCGAAGGCATCGCGCAGGAAGCCTGGGCGGCGGGTATCAAGGCAACCGTTTATAACTGCCCTGAAATCCGGACCAATTCCTCCGACGTCTTCACGGGTATCGAGCTTCCCCTGATACCGCTGCTGCTCGCCTTGAAGAAGGAAAACGGCGGTCAATGGGCCGAAGAACAGTGGCAGGCATGTGAGCGGCTTCTGGCAGACGGCTTCACGATGACGGATGTCATCCAGAAAATTACCGATATGCAGGCCAACGAGGTCATGCGTCCGTTCTATGATTTCTCGGCGTGGCCCATGGCAAACAGCCAGGCACAATCCGATCTGACCATCGGCACGTCCAACGAGATCACGCAGATGCATCGGGACGGCAAGGCGATGATCAGCGACCACCTGAGTGCCCTCGTGGTGGAGGCGACCGGGCAGCTGATTTTTGGCGAAACCTCGGATCCCTCCGGTCCCGTCCAGTGGCTCAACCACGACATAGTGGCGCGCCGACTTAACGCATCCCACGTGCAAAAGCAGGCGCCCGCGATCTCGCATGGGGCGATAGGCTCTCACCTCGAGGTTGCCTGACAGCTTCCCAATCTAGCTTGGACAGTCGTTTCTCTTAGGAGCCAGAACGAGACGAAGGTCCGGCAGGAGTGCGCCAACCGTAACCAATCTGGCGTCTTCGTTCACCGCACGACGGGTTCACCATGATAGCGGCGGTTTGACGGCTTTGACACGCCGAATCCAACTTCCATCATCAGGCGCGGCGACTGTTTTGCCAATGTTCCCATATGAAAGCCAAAAGGATCCTCCACAAAACCCGTACCCGCGTTTCCGATCATGGTAATGGCACTGTCCTCACCGTAGAAGCCCAGCACCTCATCTGCCGGATGCCCGACAAGTAGCGTCAGTTGATGCTTGACACGTCGGCGGTTGTGGCTGCCCCGCACATAAACATGCGGCCCGGCGTCCGCATCGACGTCGGTGAGGTAGAAGAAGAACTTCAACATCCGCCAATCGTCGAGATCGAAATGGAACTTGAACGAGGCGCGGCTGAGATCGGCCTCTGAAGCAGACTTCGTCGGAAAGCTCCACCAAGTTCGCGTCGTGATGAGTGTGGCTTGGCCGCCGAGATAGTGCCTTGCGACGTTGAGGAGCAATGGGTCCCGCTGCACGGCCAAAGCGGCATCGCACTGCAGAACCCGCTCGAAATGATGGCCGCTCAGTATCGTGCGGCCAAAACGCCGCTCGGCGTCCGCGTGCTCATCGGCGAGAAACTCCACCTTGCGCTCGAAGTTGCCAAAACACGGCGTTTCGCGGCCGAACCGGGCGATTTCCTCGCGGATCGGCGCAGGCAGCGTCAGACCGGCAAAGATGCCGGTTCGCCTGAGTTCGGTCGCGATTGCCTCCGCCTGAAGGTTGCCGAACATCGAAGGCGTAGCGTCGTCAGTGGAGCGCACGGGTTTGGCGGTCAGCCAGTGGGCCTTGCGGAACGGCATTGTCCGCGCCAGCAGGAACATCGGCAGCCAGGCGGGATTCTCCCGCACGTCCGTTAGATAGGTTGGTACGCGTGCAGCCATGCGGCGGAACGCCCCGCCGCTGCGGGCTATGGTTTCCAGGTCGTTCGATTTGGATTTGGGTGTGTCGAACATCTGATATCCTTAAATGGCGACAAGGTTTTGGTGACAAAACCTTGTTCTTGACCCCACAGTCCCGGCCAAACAGTAAGCGCTAATGTTTGTGTTGCATTGCAGCAAAATTAAGATCGCGGGCATGTCGCGACCGGGTATGTCGATGGGCCGTCCAGCGACCAGCTCCGGATCCGGAGCTGCGGCGAATGACGTTGATGACGTCACGGGCGAACTCAGTTCCGTCTGCGCACTGCTCAACGACCACCCGAGACCGCTTTGAAAGCCGCGCCAAGTGTCACGAACCATTTGCGTTCCGGTGGCGCTCCGGCGACCAAGTCTTCAGCAGCCTACGCAATTCGATTTCGTGCGCATTTCAGCGTTGTTCCCGGGCGTTCGACCGTAGCGGTTGGCGCGCTCGGTCGAGCCGGTCGTCTCGTTGCCATGCATGGTAGCATCAACGACAAATGGTTCGTGGACATTCACGCGAACTGGCCGTGACGTTCTAGCCGGAGCTCGGTTGCGGCTCGTTGAAGCCGTATCCTACGATCAATGTAACCGTAACATACTTCCCCTCGCGCCCCCGATAGCGCAACAGATGTGTGCGGGGAGTTTCTCCGGCGATCAACCGTTCACTATGGGGGTAGCATGTCGATGAGAACCAGACTGTTAGGAGGGGCGCTGGTCGCGTTCCTCGCGCTGACGGGCGCGGCCCGTGCCGACACCATCAGCTTCGCCGATGCGGTGAGCACGCTCGCCAGCGACTGCGGATCCGACATCAAGAAGTTCTGCAAGGGCCTGAACCTCGGAAACGGCCGCATCCAGAACTGCTTGGTGGAGCATGCCGCGAAGGTCTCGCCCACCTGCACGGCGACACTGGTGGGCGTCACTGCCTCGATCGAGCAGCGCCTTGCCGCCCAGCAGTCGTTCACGACGATCTGCAAGCATTACGTCGCTCAGTACTGCGGCGACGTGAAAGGCGAGGGCAACATTCTTGCCTGCCTGAACAAGGCGACACGCGTGAAGGAAGGCCAGTGCGGCCAGGCTATCACCGATGCCGGATGGCGGTGAACAATGTTGAAGGGACACAGAATCATGAAGAGCTTTCGACTTGCAACGATGTTTGCCGCCGGACTGCTGCTGGCACCCGGCCACCCATTCTCGCAGGACCTGAGCGGCCCGCAGGTCGTGCGCACGCTCTGGCGGGAGCCGCTCCCGCCGTAGACATCGCGTTGCTTGTGGAAGAAGCGGCTGCGAGTGCAGGCAAGGGCGTCGCCGCGCTTCCTAACTGGCAGAAACTTTCGCAGCTGTCGCAGCTCATCGTCGAGATCGACTTCGAGAACGATTCCGTCGCCATCGAACCGAAATCCTATCGTACCGTCGGCCTGATCGCCGACGCCCTGCATCATCCGAACCTGCGGCGCTACAAATTCCTTGTCGTCGGACACACGAGCTCAACGGGCGATGCCAAGCACAATCTGGATCTCAGCCAGAAGCGGGCGAATGCGATTACGGAGGCCCTATCGACGACATTCGCTGTCGCGCCGGACCGTCTGTTCGCGATCGGCGTCGGCGAGGAATGGCCAGTAGATCCGGCGAACCCGAAGGCTGCCGACAATCGACGCGTTCAGCTCGTGAACCTCGGTCTCGTGAAGTAACATGAGTGATTGGTTTTTCATCCTGTAGTCAGGGGTCTCGCTGTCCCTGCCGGTTGCGTCAGAACCAGCATCGCCGCGCCATCGCGTGGCGATGCTGTGGGCGTTTACGACCAAACTTGTGGCGGCCGTCACCTCGTGGGCAACATCGACTGAGTTAGTTTCATTTCGTGACAAAATTGGATCTTTTTGGAGGGATCGTCATGAATATTATGCTAGGTGAGGTTGTCGGGATGTCTCAGCAGCTGACCGTCCCTCCCAACCCGGGTTCATACGAAAGGAGCCGCTGCATGACACATGCGGAGTTCCTCGTGTACCTTCGCCAAACTTATGCCGGCCTCTTCGATCCAAGCACGAGCGAGGAGGCTTGGTCCCTTTTCCTAACGGCGAACACGGGCTGGAACGAATTAATCGAAGAGTATGTACGGCGTGTCGAAGTCTTCCTCGCCAAACACGGGCTGCTTTCCAAGCTCTACATTCGGCAAATAGAGGAAAAATGGGGTGGTCTCCGTTGCTATCTCAGTCCGACGAATGGCTATCGGCCGTCGGCAGAAGTAGCCGCCGCGCTTGGTGTGATCTACCGCGAGATTGCGGAGCGATCCTACCACACGTGTGACGTCTGCGGTGGGGCCGGTCGATTGAAGTCAAACAACGGCTGCTACCTAACCCGGTGCAACGACCACATCGCTGACCGGAGGCTCGCAATGGACTGTCGCAAGATAGGAACGGAGCTTTAAGCACGAAATGCCTTGCGAGTATGGATGGTATGGAGGAGGTCGAATTGGATACCGCTGGCAACGCACCTGACGGGAATGGCGACGCCGCGACGCCGTTGTCCTGGGAAGCCAACCTTGTTGACGGCTTCGAAGGCGACAACTTCTCGCCTATGGGTGGGCTCTATTACCGCGACAATGTCGAGCAACGTGCAGGCTCAGTCGAATTTCAGCGCGACGTCACCTTTCGTAGTGCCGGCGCGTTGAAGCTAAGCGTCCGACCGCTCTGGGAGGGCGAAGACGATCGAAGCGAGCGGGCGGAGGTGTGGGAACGCACGACACTGCGCGTACCTTATGAGAAGGCGGTCTGGTACGGCTTTTCCGTCAGGTTTGCCGATCCCATCCCGCAAGGGGACCACCGCCATGTGATCGCCCAATGGAAGCGCGAGATCGGTCCGGAGGCGAGGGGTGACTTCAGTCCGTTCCTGGCGCTTCGTCTCGTTCGCGGCCGACTGTTTGCGACCGTTGAGACCACTTTTCCGGTGATCTGTCGGCGCTCTTCTTTGTCGACCGACGCATCGGCCCTCACGCCGGTTTTTCTGCGGCCGGAAAAGCGGCAGATGCGTGCGCTGGTTGCCACCGACCCTGGCTGGAAGCCACAGGACGGGCGCCTGTTCACCGCCTACACGGATCGCATCACCGTCATCCACCGGGGTAATGAGCTGCCGACGCCGCATAGTGGATGGATTGACTTTGCAGTGATGACCCAGCCGGGACCGGATGGAACAGGGCATATCGAACTCTTCGCCAACGACCGCTGGATCGTGACGGTCCGAGGCCATATCGGGCATGAAGAACATGGGCTTGGCTCTCGGCAGTATTTCAAGTTCGGCCCGTACCGCTCGGCAGCCCAAGGCGAATGGTCGCTCTACTTCGACAACTTTCGCCGCTCCACACGCAGTGAAGACGTTCTTGGACCCGCCGGACTTGCGGCGCTACGCTCAGCATCAGATTAAATTCGACCGACCGCTTGAAAGGATCCCGCAATCGCACCGTCCTGATCCTCGACCACGTCCAGAGGCGAGATCTCAACCGCGCCTGACGCGGAGGCCGCGCACGCCGATGTCGCCATGCCCGCCGGCCCCGTCTAACGTGACCTATTCCAGACGTTGTCAATGACGGTCGGTCCCGGCCCCGAGATGTCGGCCGCAGCCGAAGGAGCTGCCGCTGCGAGAGCTGCATGCAGCAAGTCAAAGTGCGACAGCGACCTTTTCGCGTCTAATAGGGCGCGCGGCGCTGTAGCGCGAGATATCCCTTTCGAGGCCCTGTCAAGCCGCTGTGCCCGATCCACTTGCCCGGCCGATCACCGGAATTTAATCCCGGTGCGAGAACCGCAGGTCCCGACAGAAACGCCGGTATGTTACCGTATCATCTGGTCCCGCGGACTAAAGGCGTGACCATTTCTGCGACTCGCAGACTATCTTCATCACGCAGCCCTTGAGGGTGACCGTGTCGCCAGAGACGCTGATGGTTCCGTTGTAGGTCTTCTTCGCGTCAGGATCGGTGATCTTGCCAGAATAGCTGCCGCTATCTCCTTCAAACGTGCCGATCTTCTCGCCTGCATGTTTGCCGCTCTTCAGCGTAATGCAGAAGCCGCCGCCGCACGGCTCGATCGCGGCGGTGTCGCCGAGCGTCGTCTTCCAGTTTCCGACGATCGGGTCGGCTGCGCTCGCCAGTCCGGTCGACATTAGTAGCGCTGTGACGGAGATCAGGATGGGTTTCACGGCAACGTCCTCGCATGGCTGGGCCCACCAAGGGCCGATGTCCGATTTGGACCACACATCCGCTGCCAACCGCAAGAAACTCGCCGTATGTTACGGTAACCTACATGGCGTCGTCCGGATTCTGTGCCATCTTCATGACGACTGCGCGGATGTGAGGGAACCCCTCACGTCGCCTGTCCGGGGGCGATGCAATGGAATACGATACGGCGTTCGCCAAGCGCAGATTTCCCGGGCAGGCGCGCGAGATCGACGCGCTTGCCTCCCGCAATGAAAGCTTTCGAGAACTGTGCAACGATTTTTCCATCGCGGACCAACTCGTGCGGGACTGGGAGTCGTCCACGGCTCCGGAGCGAGACGAGCGGTACGCCGAGGCGCTTGAACTCATAGATGGCCTTGGCAAGGAAATCCACACCATGCTGGATCTTGACAAGGTCGTGCCATTCCCTGCCGCCCGTTGAACGCGCGATCTCCGCATCAACGCGGCACAGCAGCGGCTACAAAAAAGGAACAACATGCCTCGTTTGATGGCGATCATCCTCATCTTCGCGATCGCGCTGATCGTGGCGGCTTTGACAGCCTGGGGTTCCCTGGCCCTCTGGTTTCGCCTTTCCCTGCCTGATGCCGGACGGGCAATTGGCGCTGGCGTCTTCCTCGTCTTCGGTCTCTTCACTGTAGCGGCGCTTGCCAGCCGGCTGCGCGTGAGGGCCATCCTTTCGTTCGCTGGCGTCTTCGCCCTTGTTCTCTTCTGGTGGAGCTCGATCAAGCCGGAAGCGAACGCAGCATGGGCACCGGATGTCGCCCGGCAGGTCACGGGTAGCATTGACGGAAATTCGCTGACCTTGACTGATGTCCGGGACTTCGGGTGGCGAAGCAATTCCGACTTCACGGAGCGCTGGACGACACGGACCTACGATGTGAGCAAAGTGAAGACCGTCGACCTGTTCATGTCATACTGGGCGGGGCCGAAGATCGCACATGTCATCTTCAGCTTCGGCTTCGAAGACGGAGAGCAACTCGCCTGGTCGATCGAGGTACGCCACAAGGTCGGTGGCGCGTTTTCTCCTCTTGCCGATCTCTTCAAGAACGACCCTCTGGTGATCCTTGCCGCGGACGAACGCGACGTTGTCGGCGTCCGCTCCAACGTGCGTGGCGAGGACGTCCAAGTCTATCGGCTGAGGGCCAGTCCAGAGCAGGCACGAAATCTGCTACTCGAATACGTGGCCGAGGCCAACGCTCTCGCCCGGACTCCGCAGTTCTACAATTCGATCACGACGAACTGCACGACGACCGTCGCCAAGCTGATGCGAGTCGCCGGAGACAAGGTCCCGTTCGACTGGCGGCTGATCGTCAACGGTTATCTTCCCGACTACGCCTATGACCGGGGAGCCATCGACACGTCGATGCCGCTTGCCCAGTTGCGAGAGATTTCCAAAATCGATGAGCGGGCGCGGGCGGACGGATTGTCGCCCGACTTCTCGAAGGCAATCCGCGTCGGAGTGCCCTCCCCGGCCGCCGCCGCCACACCGTAACCTACAGCAACATGCCGAGGAAATCGCGACGATGTCGCGTGATGCGCCCTGTCAGGAGTCGGCCAGGCGAAGTTTCGCCTACGCCCTCAACCAGGACGGAACTCATGAAGCTCGTTAAGCACGTTCAGAACACCGCCACGGCTGCGGCCCTACCGATGATGGCGACCGCACCATGCCGACTCCGGCCGAAGCTCGCCGTGCTGTGGTTGGCTGCGGAGCGAGAGGATGTGCAATATCGTACACTGTTCACCACCCTATATTTCTCCCGGTGGTTCTGTCTCGACAGCGCCACACTTTACGGCTGCGAAACCTCTTTCAAGTGTGGACGAGATGCCCTTCGGGAGGTAGGTTGCATAAGGGATTCCAATACAAGCAAAAACTGCTCGCGTTCTGTGACCGGTGAGGAGAATGCATGCAGACCTCGGTGTCGTCGCCGGTTGATCGGGCAGAGCGCCCCTACCCGACCCATGAGGAGGTCAGGGCGCAACTTGTGCGGATTATGTCCAGCCGCGAATTTCCTAGTGGTGGACGCGGCGCTGCCTTCCTGAAGTATGTTACCGAGGAAGCGCTTGCAGGCCGGGCGCACCGTCTCAAGGCGTATTCGGTTGCCATCGAGGTGTTCAACCGCAGCGCGGACTTCTCTCAGGACGATCCCATCGTGCGGATCGAGGCCGGACGTTTGCGCCGGGTCATCGAACGCTACTATCTTACTGCAGGCCAACACGATCCGATCCGCATTGACATCCCCAAGGGTGGCTACGTGCCAACCTTTACATGGAATGACGCGCCGGCGCCGGCAGAGGCGGCCGACGATGAACTGAGCGAAGACGGCGGCGGACGCCGGGCCTTCACATGGCGGCATCTCGGTTGGCCCGTGCTGGCCGTGTTTGTAGCATTCGTTTGCGCCGGACTTGGCTATTACGCAGGCGGTCTGACGGGGGCAGCCTCCAGTCGTTCCGTCGGGCAGATTCCGGACGAGCCGACACTCGTGATCGCACCCTTCGCGGACCTGGGCGATGGCCCGCAGGCTGCACGCTATGCCGTCGGGCTGACCGAGGAGCTTCTCACCGCCCTCCCCCGCTTCAAGGAGATTATGGTCTTCGGCCGCGAGACATCGAAGTCACTGCCTCCCGATATCGAGACATCGAAGGTTCGCGATGGACTGGGCGCGCACTACCTTCTCGCAGGTGGGGTCCGCGTTGCGGGGGACAAGGTTCGCGTGACAGTGCGCCTGGTCGAAACCTCCAACGGATCGATCCTGTGGTCGCAGGACTACGACGAGGATCTGGACACCCACGAACTCTTCGCCATCCAGTCCGATGTCGCCAGCAAAGTGGCTACGGCCATAGCCCAGCCTTACGGCATCATCGCGAAATCATTGGCGGCGAACCCGCCGCCGGACGATGTGGGCGTCCATGACTGTATGCTGCGTTTCTACGCCTACCGCGAGAAGCTGGCCCCGGAAGAACACCTGGCTGCGCGCGACTGCCTAGAGAGCGCCTTGGCGCGTTTCCCGGCCTACGCCACAGCTTGGTCGATGCTCTCGATTGTCCAACTCGACGAGGGCAGATTCCAGTTCAACCCGCAGAGTGACAAGGTTCCCGCGATGGAGCGCGCGCTCGGTTCGGCGCGGCGGGCGGTCTCACTCGAACCTGACAACACGCGCGCCCTGCAGGCGCTCATGACGGCCCTCTTCTTCAATAACGAGCCGAAGGAGGCGTTCGAGGTCGGCGAGGAGGCGCTCGCCGCCAACCCGAACGACACGGAGTTCCTCGGAGAGCTCGGAACGCGCGTCGCGTTCTCGGGGCAATGGGAGCGTGGTGCGGAACTGCTGGATCGTGCGATCAAGCTCAATCCAGGCGGAGCCGGATATTACTTCGGGACGCGCGCTCTGATCGCCTGCATGCTCCAGGATCATGAGAAGGCTGTGCGGCTGATCCGCAAGGCCGACCTGAAGAAATTTCCGCTCTTCCATGGCGTTGCGGCGGTCATCTACTCTGAGGCCGGACTGTTGGCAGACGCAAAGCGTGAGGGCGAGGTGTTCATGAACATGCGCCCCGACTATCTGCCCAACATCGTGGCCGAGAACAGGAAGAGAAACCTGCCGCAGAAGGACAGCATGCGCATCATCGCAGCGCTTCGACGGGTCGGACTGCCAGTGCCAAGTGCGAGAGATGTCGAAGCTGAATTCAGGGTTTCCGACACCGCACACCGCCCGTGAACGCCGTAGGCTACATACTTCCTCAGCGACGAAGGTGGGTGGAACCCAGAAATGCGTGCAAGCTGCTGCGCGTTGGCGGCCGTGGGTCTCGTGCGCACGTGAGCTAAGTTGATGGCCTGCGCCGGGCGTATCAGAGTGGGAACCAGGCGTAGATTCAGCACCAAATGGTGCTATTTATAATGCCAGAATTAGGAAACCAGATAATGCGATCGACTATCGACCTCGACGACGCTCTCATGGAAAGAGCCAGATCCCTCACCGGTACAAAAGAAATCGCCGCTTTAGTCCGCCAAGCGTTGGAGACGTTTGTTCGTGTGGAGTCGGGAAAACGCCTCATCGCGCTCGGAGGAACTATGCCCGATGCGGAGGCAGCCCCACGCCGCCGGAGCACAGCGGCCAAGTGATACTTGCAGACACTTCTATCTGGATTGATCATTTCCGCCATGTCGATATAGAGCTGCGTAGGATTATTGAGGACGATGGCCTACTCTGCCATCCGGCTGTGATTGGCGAACTGGCGCTTGGCAGGCTTCGGGATCGCGGGAGCGTGATACCTTTCCTGGCCGCTCAGCGCGAAGCGTTCGTCGCAACACACGACGAAGTCATGACGATGATCGATCGCCACGACATTTTCAGCATGGGCATTGGCTACACTGAGGCCCATTTGCTGGCCTCGGTTCTCCTTGATCAGCGTGCGGCCTTATGGACCAGAGACAAGCGTCTGCGGGCAGCGGCCGAAAAGATGGGGGCTTCACTGCACACGCCTGTCGACGCGCGAAACTAGAACTGAATGCAAAGCTCGCTGCAGCACTTTGAATTGCTGCATCTTAAATCGAATAGGATTTAAGGATAGATGCAGCAGTCATGCTGAGCGGCTGATGCGCTCATCGCCTCAAACGCGCCAGAACCAGACCTTAGCCGCTCTCGCCCTTTCCAAGACATTGGCCGGCTCCGCCAAAAGAGCAAATCCACCGCCGAGAACGGACCGCGCATGTCCTCGATCGGCGATCAGCGTTCGGGCAAACCTGCTTGCCGCAAACCCTCGGCCATCTTCTCTTCCCAATGCGGTATGTTTTGAAACCAGGGCAGCGCTCGATACCACTCGATTGTAAAGCCTGGCTCGGCCGCCAATAGCTTCTGCGCGGCCCATCGGGCGGTCTCCAGGTCTCCGCTCATCGCCGACCAGGCGGCGAGATGGCGATAGGACCAGGTCACGTCAGGATAGCTGTTGATGACCTCCTGGGCTATCGCGATGGCCTGGGATAGAGAACCTTCCATGGCCAAAGAAAAGGCCATCCCTAATCTCATGTTGAATGTGAGCGGATCTCTTGGGCTCAGGGTCATCCCACGCTGGAAGCGTTCCGGCGCGCGAGTGGCTTCGCCCTTGTAGATCGCGATCCAGCCCAGGCGCGCCCATGCCCAGGCATTGTTTGGATCAAGCGCAAGCGCCTTTTCGATAAGGATGGTGGCGCGCTGCTGGTCGCCGCAGATGCTCATTGCCGCGCCGGCGGCAGTCAGCGCGGTTGGATCATCGCCGATCGAGCCTGCAGCTTCGACCGCTGCGCGCGCCTTTTCCAGATCAGGTTTCGGTTGTTCTGTCCATAGGTAGGAGGCGTTTGAGGCGTGGCACCACGCCAAAAGTGCATGCGCGCGACCATAGCTCCGATCGACGGCGATCGCTTGCTGAAGCAGTTCGATCGCCTGGTTGTTGGTATCCTTGCGGCGGCCCCAAAGGTACGGGTAGGCGCGCATAACGAGATCATAGGCCCGCAGGCTGGTCGGCGGCTTGCGCTTGGCCAGCTCGATCTCTGCATTGCGGATGACCGGATGAATGGCGCCTGCCACCTGCGCCGCGATCCGATCCTGGAACTCGAAAATATCTTCAATCGCGCCCTCGTAACGATCGGACCAGAACTGGGTCCTTGTCTCCGCATCGACCAGTTGCACGGAAATGCGCAGCCGGTCGCCGCCCCGGCGAACGGTGCCTTCGACCACATAATTGACGCCGAGTTCCCTGCCGACTTCACGCACGTCGACGAAGCGTCCCTTGTAGGTGAATGCGGACTGTCGCGCGATTACAAAGAAATCCCGAACGCGCGAGAGCGCGGCGGTGATCTCCTCTACAACGCCGTCTACGAAGTATTCGTCGCCCTGGCCGCTGAGGTTGTCGAAGGGCATGACGACGATTGACGGCTGGTCCTTGTCACGGCGGGCCACAAGTAATGGCGCGGACGCTATGCTGCCTCCGACAGGCATATCTTGCTGCCAATCGACCCGGAAGACGAAGATTGGCCGGGGGATATTCTTCAAGCTCCGCTCGCCGAGGCTGGTCAGCGCGAACGGCACCTTGCCGTCAAGATGTTCGCGCACCGATGCGGAAATGCAGATGCCTGACGGAGCGGCGATCTCCTGCACGCGTGCCGCGATATTGACGCCGTCGCCGAGCAGATCGTCTCCCGACACAACGACGTCACCCAGATTGACGCCGATGCGGAATTCCAAGCGGCGATCGGGTGGGAGGGCTTCGGAGAGACTGAAGAGACGGCGCTGGATTTCTACTGAGCACCGGACGGCCTGAACAGCGCTTGGGAACTCGGCGACAAGGCCGTCGCCTGCGCTACCGAAGATACGGCCACCATGCTCGCTAACCATTTCGTCAATCCGACCGCGGCATAGATCGAGTGCGCGAACCGTACCCTCCTCGTCCAGCGCCGTGAGGCGGCTGAAGCCGGCAACATCGGCTGAAAGGATGGCTGCAAGCTTTCGATCCACAGCGGTGAACGCTCCTGCGGCGCACGATGTCGTTATCGTTGGGCTAATATGCGCGCATTTTCCCACATTCACAGATGTTTTTCGCCAGCGAGACCGGATGAAAGACCGCTTTTGGGCGTGGTCACGTCGTGCCCGCTCGGTCCCGCGCCCTCGGCCACCTCATCTGCCCTGCCTGACCAGCGTGCGGGCGATTTTGCGCCATTCAAGCAGAAGTGTCGTTGCTGCAAACTCACGCGGTAACCCTGCCGGAGCACGTTCACCGGCACTGTCACGTTGTTTCATCAACGCCCGACAAAGCGTTTGTCTATGAACTCAGATAGTTGCGCCGGACACGGCTTTCCACTGCGCGCCATTTTTGTGCGGATCCGATGAATGTGGGTGGCTGGGGCTGAGTGTTTCTGGTGCGGTTAGACGAAGAGATTTCGGACTGCCGAGAAGACCGAGATGAAACGTTGCAAGCCGCCGACAGATCGAAATCCCTGCATCATGCCTTCTCGTTAGTGGGGTGTGCAAAAGCCGTACACGTTGTTCTTATCTGTTCTCCTAGCGGGCCTGGCAAATGTGTCTCACTGTAGAGATTGTCCACAGTGCCCTGATTGAGGAACCTCCCGTGAAATTGTTCGACTGGCTGACAGGATATAAACCGGCGCCGAATGGGGTGGACCGCCAATCCACGACAGCGCTTCGCAATGATCTTCTCGCCATCAATAGAAAGACTGCGCCGTTCATCATTCGTGACGGCAAGCCGGAAGGCGTCGATCTCGTCGCCGAATGGAAGATCGCTGATGCCCGCTGGTACGAACTATTTGCCAAAGCTGGGCTGCAAAGGGTGTTCAAGGTGCTGATGAAATTCGATGCTGCCGTTTGCGAAGTTCGCGCCGTCGATCAGGAATGGTCCGTCGAATGGCGCGCTGGCGTGCCCACGCTTACTTTGAGCGCTAATGCGTTTCGCGGTCGAAAGTGGGAAAAAAGCTTCGACATGGCCTTCGCCTTCAAGGAAGATTTGTCCTACGGCAAGGTTTACGAATATCGCTTCAATACCACCGAAATAAAGACGCCCCTAATTGAAGCCGCTCATCGGACCGGCTGGGGTTGGAGAGGCGTGGCGTTCGGGAAGTTATGACTGCGTCACTCTTCACATGCGGAAGACAGGCCGGCGCTCTTTGCCGCGGCAGTTCGCCTTGCCGCATGTCTGCTGGCTGATCACCTATCCGCGTACAGGCTGGCTCGGAGCGACCACCCTCACATCGCCGGAGCTGCGCGCATCGACAACGAGCACGTCTTCGTGATCGACAGCTACCATCCCGAATAGCCTGCGGAGCGGTAGGCAACGCGCCGCTATCTGCAGACGGCACCGCTCCCGGAAAGCGACAAGATCGCCGCGTCGGCGATTTCCGCAAAGCGGGCACTCGGCCCCTGCACCCCGCTGCTTTGCTGGGCGACACGCGCGCCCTCGATCAACAACAGCAACGTGTCGCAGAGCAGTTCCGCATTGGCGACACCGGCCTTGCGGCAAAGCTCCACAACGCGATCGCGTTGCGCATCCTTGAACTTCCGGATCACCGACCTGCCGGGATGGTCCTCGTCCGTCAGCTGGACGGCGGCGCTCATCATTTCGCAGTGGCAATCGTCGTCGCCGAGGTGCTCGGCGATCCGCCGGACCCAGGCCCTGAGCTGCGCCAGCCCGTCGCCGGGGTGGGCGTCCTCCAGCTCCCGCCAGAAGCCGTCCATCTCCATTCCCGCGCGCTGAAGACATTCGACGATGAGTTCGTCCTTCGAATTGAAGTGACGATAGAGCGTCATCTTGTTGCTGCTGGCGGCATCGGCGATGGCGTCGACACCGATCCCGCGAATGCCGTGCCTGCGGAACAGCTGGCGGGCCGCCTTGACGAGGCGATCGCGCGGCGAAAGACGTGGTTGCTTGCGGGAATCCGTGGTCATCGCATTCGGCCCGACGTCGTCGGCATGGAAAAACTTGCCCCTTGACGACCCGTTGGCGACAGATAACATGCGACGATGTTACCGACCAGTAACATTTTCGCCAGCGGCGCATCGAGGAATGCCGTTTGTCGCGAGGGCTTCCGGGACACAGCGGTAACTGCAGAAAAATTTCTAGCGTAATGTCGGTGGGCGCGGTCGTCGGGCGTCTTTTAGCCAGAGTGCACACCGCACAGACTTATAAGTTTCGATCATGTTCAAGATTTGGGTCGCTCCGGCCCATCGTGATCTCGTGCTGGAGCCTTACGATGCGCATGCTGGATGGGCCGAAGGCGAAGAACCGCACCGCTGACCGCAAGGTCCGCGTGGCAGACGTCTGCCTGCCCGTTTTCGGGATCTCCCGAAATGCCGCCTGCATCGCTGCCGCAAACATTCTGCCCTCCGAACGCTCCAATCGCGGGGCACTTTACCAAAATGACGCCCCGTGGACCCTTCACGATGGCGCCTTGCAAGGATCGATCCCGCCATGATCGACTTCTTCATTCACCGGCCGATCTTCGCATCGGCAATCGCGATCATCATGACGCTTGCCGGCGGCATCTGCTATTTCCTGCTGCCGATCTCGCAGTTTCCCGATGTGACGCCGCCGCAGATCGTCGTTGCAGCCAACTATCCAGGTGCCAGCGCCCAGGTGGTCGCCGATACGGTGACGACGCCGCTCGAACAGCAGATCAACGGCGTGCCGGGCATGCTCTATATGACCTCGACGAGTTCGAATGACGGCTCGTCGCGGATCATCATTTCCTTCGAAGTGGGCTATCCGATCGACGTCGCCGCACTCGACGTCCAGAACCGAGTTTCGCAGGCAGCATCCTCGCTTCCCGCGCTCGTCAACCAGACCGGCGTGACCATTGCCAAGCAAATCCCGAACTTCACCGTGCTGGTGAGCCTGGATTCGCCTGACAATTCGGTCGATTTCGCCTCCGTCAGCAACTACGCCTACCTGCAGATCCTCGATCCATTGAAGCGCCTGCCTGGCGTCGGCGACGTCCAGCTCTTCGGCGAGCGTCGCTATTCGATGCGCGTCTGGCTCGATCCCGACCGTCTGGCCAATCTCGGCATCACCGCCGTCGACGTGCAGAACGTCATCGCCGAACAGAACATCCAGGTCGCAGGCGGCAAGATCGGGCAATCGCCGGCACCAGCCGGGACACCCTTCGAGATGCAGATCAACGCGCTCGGTCGGTTGAGCGATCCGGCGCAGTTCGGCGATATCGTGCTTCGGGCCGACCAGACGACCGGGGCGACGACGCGGCTGCGCGATGTGGCGCGCATCGAACTCGGGGCACTGCTCTATTCGTCGTCGGTCACCTTCAACGGCAAGGAAAGTGTCGTACTCGCCGTATTCCAGGCGCCCGGTTCCAATGCGCTCGACCTGCAAAGCCGCGTCCAGGCCAAAATGGATGAACTGTCGCAGCGCTTCCCCGCAGGCATCGCCTACCACATGTTTTACGACACCACCCGCTTCGTCTCGGCGGCGATGGAGGATGTGGTGTTTACGTTGCTCGAGGCGCTCGCCCTCGTCGTCTTCGTCGTCTTCATCTTCCTGCAGAACCTGCGCACCACGATCATTCCGACGATCGCCATCCCGGTGTCGCTGATCGCGACGCTGGTCGTCATGTATCTGTTCGGCTTTTCGCTGAACATGCTGAGCCTGCTCGGCATGGTGCTCGCCATCGGTCTCGTGGTCGACGACGCGATCGTCGTCGTCGAGAACGTCGAACGTCAGCTTGAGGCCGGCCTGCCGCCACTTGCCGCTACGCGCAAGGCGATGCAGGAAGTGACAGGCCCGATCATCGCGACCACCGCAGTTTTGCTTGCGGTCTTCATTCCGGTCGCCTTCATCCCGGGCGTTGCCGGCAGCCTTTACAACCAGTTCGCCCTGACGGTCGCGATCTCGGTCGCCTTTTCCGCCTTCAACTCGCTGACCCTCAGCCCGGCGCTCAGCGCCGCCTTCCTGCGTTATCGCGGCGAGCCGCGCTTTGCGCTCTTCCGTTGGTTCAACACCGGCTTTCACGCACTGTCGGATGGTTATGCACGCAGCATAGCCGGGCTCGTGCGCTGGCGCTGGGCGCTGTTTGCGCTCTTCCTCATCGCCATCGGCTCGACCTACGCGCTGTGGCAGCGCACGCCGTCGACCTTCCTGCCGGTCGAAGACCAGGGTTACTTCTTCGTCGTCATCCAGCTTCCCGACGGCGCCTCGCTCGAACGCACCCAGGCCGTCGCGCGGCGATCCGAGGAGATCCTTCGCGGCACGTCAGGTGTCGATTTCGTCGGCTCCGTCGTCGGCTTCAATTTCCTGTCCTTCGCCGCCCAGTCGAATTCCGCCGTGCAATTCGCGGTTCTGAAGCCATGGGATGAACGTCCCGCGGCACAAGGCGCTTCGGCGCTGCGCGAGGCGGTGCAGCCGCAATTGCTGCAGATCCCGGACGCGCTTGTGCTCGCCTTTGATCCCCCGTCGATCCAGGGGCTCGGCGCGACCGGTGGCTTCGAGTTTCAGGTCGAAGATCTCGCCGGGCGCAGTGCACAGGCGCTCAGCGACACAACCCAGGCGCTGATTGCCGAGGCGCGCAAACAGCCGGAGATCAATCCCTACCAGCTCTTCACCACCTTCAGCACGTCGAGCCCGCAATTCGACTACGATCTCGACCGTGACAAGGCGAAACTGCTCGGCCTCAACCTGCCGGATATCTTCAGCACGCTGCAGATCTATTTCGGCTCGCTCTATGTCAACGACTTCAACCTGTTCGGTCGCACCTTCCGCGTGACGCTGCAGGCCGATCAGGCTGCGCGGGCCTCGGCCTCCGATCTTTCACGGTTCTATGTGCGCAACAGCCAGGGCGAAATGGTGCCGCTCAACACGCTCGGCTCGTTCAAGTCGACGGTCGGACCAGAGACCATCACCCACTACAACAACTATCCCTCTGCGCTGATCAACGGCGCGGCAGCACCCGGCTTCAGTTCAAGCCAGGCGGCAGCGGCAATGGAGCGGGTCGCCCGTACGACGCTGCCGCGGGACTACACATTCGAATGGACCGGCATTACCTATCAGGAGATCCGCGCAGGTTCGATCGCCGCGCTCGTCTTTGCGCTCGCGCTTGTTTTCTGCTTCCTGATCCTGGCCGCCCAGTACGAAAGCTGGTCGATGCCGTTCATGGTGCTGCTCTCGGTACCGCTCGCGCTTCTGGGCGCGCTGTCGGCACTGTGGCTTCGCGGAATGCAGATCGACGTCTATTCGCAGATCGGTTTCGTGATGCTGGTTGGACTTGCCGCCAAGAACGCCATCCTGATCGTCGAGTTCGCGCGCCGCCGGCGCGAGGAAGGGCTGGATGTGGTGGCAGCAGCAGCGGAAGCGGCGCGCCTGCGCTTGCGCCCGATTCTGATGACAGCCTTTGCCTTCATCCTCGGCGTGCTGCCGCTGATGTACGCCAAGGGCGCCGGTGCTGCCAGCCGCCAGTCGATCGGCACCACCGTGTTCGGCGGCATGCTCGCGGCGACCGTTCTCACACTCATTTTCGTCCCGGTCTTCTACGCGGTCATCGAACAATGGCGGGAGGGACTTTCCTCAAAGCCCGTCGGCCAGAGCCACGAGCCGGAGGCGGCGGAATAAGGATTGGAGCCTAACATGCGTGGTTCGAGACTGGTCCTTGCCGCAGTGGTCATAATCGCCGCCCTCGCTGCGGCCTACCACTACAGGAATGGCGGGTTCGAGATCAAAGGCGGCGATGCCGGGGCCGCCCCGGCTCCAGCGCAACAGGCCATGCCCGTTCCCGTCGCGGCTGTCGTCAAGAAAACGATCCCCATCTATCTTGACTATTCCGCACGGACCGAGGCGATCCGCAACGTGACGCTTCGCGCCAAGATCACCGGCTATATCGAGTCACAGGCGGTTGCGGACGGTTCGGATGTTCAGGGCGGCGATCTCCTCTATCGGATCGACGCACGCGACTATCGGGCGGAACTGGATCAGGCAAAGGCCCAGGTCGAAAGGGACGAAGCGTCACTCGCCTATCTCCGATCCAATCTCACGCGCGGCAACGAGCTTGCCACGACAGGATATCTGGACAAGGACAGTTTCGACCAGCGTCAGAGCGCAGTGCGTCAGGCGGAGGCTGCACTTGCCATGTCGCGGGCGGCGGTGCGCACCGCTGAGATCAACCTCGACTACACCGAAATCCGCGCCCCCTTTGCCGGGCAGCTTGGGCGCAACCTGGCGCCGGAGGGAACACTGGTCAGCAGCACGACCGGAACCCCGCTCAACAACCTTGTGCAGCTTTCGCCGATCTATGTCTCGTTCAACCCGAGCGAAACCGAACTCGCCGACATCCGGAAGGCCCGGACAAAGGGCAAAGTGGAGGCAGAGGTGCTTCTGCCCGGCGACAAGGAACCGCGTTACCGCGGCGACCTCAGCTTCATAAACAACACGGTCGAGGGCAATACCGGAACGGTGGTAGCGCGCGCCACGATCGACAATGCCGATCTGACCCTGCTTCCCGGCCAGTATGTCCGCGTGCGCCTGAAGATCAGGGATGAACCGAACGTGATGATGGTGCCGGAGACAGCGCTCGGATCGAGCCAGCTCGGCAAATATGTCTATGTCGTCGGCAAGGACGATACGGTCGAGCAGCGGCTCGTCACCCTCGGCCCGACCAGCGGCGATCTCATTGGGTTGGCCTCGGGTGTTTCGGAAGGCGACCAGGTGATCGCCGGAAATCTGCAGAAGATCTTCCCCGGCGCGCCAGTCAAGCCGATGCCGGCGGGGCAGGCGCAGAAGTAGCGCGGCGCTGTAGGATCGCTGCAAATGCACTTGGCCATCCGACCGCATCCGCCGCGGCGACATTTTGCTGACCAGACGTCTCGTCGAGCACTCGCTCTGAGCTTCAGATCACCTGTGCGGTTACAGAGTGGATCGAGTTGTTACCGTAGCCCAGACGGTTCCACTCGGCGCGCTCAGGCTGAGTCCGGCCGGCCATGTCGGTGGCGCGCGCCCGCACGGCGAGCGGCCCCGTCTGCTCAAGTCGCGTGATCAGCTCCCACCATTGCCAGGCAGAGCGCCGCGGTTCGCCGACGAGCCGCGCCTCGCGCCACGGGCCGTCGTTTAGGCTGACATCGACCCTGGATATGCTCCCGGCGCCAGACCACGCGACGCCACGGATTGCGGTCTCGCCGCGCGGTAGGCTCTCCCCCTGATCGGGCGAAGAGATCAGCGCCCGCACACTCATGAGCGTCACCGGCGCGCGCTCGTCGCGCCCGTTCCGCACCCACTGGTACCAGTACTTCTCCGTTTGATAGTGGGTCTCGCAGGGCTTGTCGGTAACGACGATCTCGGTCAGCCACTTGACGGACGCCACCGCATACCAACCGGGCACGATCAGCCGCAGCGGATAGCCATGAGTTGACGACAGCGGCTCGCCGTTCATCTCGTAGGCGAGAAGCGCGTCCGTTTCGCGAATCTGGTCGAAGCTGAGGCCACGCTCGAAACGAATCGACGCATCGTGACCCTCGACGAGCCCGCCGTCCGCACCGCGGAACGTAAGTTCCGTCGCGCCGGACCGCGGGCCTGCCCGTTCGATCACCTTGCTCAAGGGAACGCCGGTCCATTCGGCGGTGCTGACGGCGCCCAGGCCCCAGGTTTCGCCGGGCACGGCCGGATCGAACAGGCTGCGGCCGTTGCCAGCGCATTCGAGGGTTACCACGAGGCTCTCAGCGTAGAGATTGTGAAGGTCCCTCATGCTCAGACTCAAAGACCTTTCGACCAGCCCGTTGACGGAGAGCCGATAGCTCTCGCCATCGAGGTTCGGAATATCGAAGTGATTGCGCAAGTAGAACCGACCATTGGGCACGACTGCCCCGCCCGCGAGGTCCTGCACCGACGTCTCGCCGTTCAGCGGATAGACGCTATGAATTAGGAGCCCCGCCTCAACGGCGTCCTGGCAAGCGTCCGCCGGGTCGAGCACCGCGGCGGAAACGTCGGCCGGGCGTGCATCGCAGCCGCCGCTCGCCACGACCCCGGCGCAGGTCGACGCCGCCATCACTTCGACCTCGCCGGCTTGAAGGAACGGCGTCAAGAACGCTTGGAGGACGGTCTCATCCGCCGCTTCGGCAATGAAGAACAGTGAATGGGAACCGCGAACGACGGCTTCGCCCTTGATGACCACGCCATGGCGAGCGGCGCTAGGCCGGCTCAAATGGTTCAGCAGCATCGCGCCCTTGGCCGGATCGCGTGCGGGGCAGGTTTGGGGCGAATGCTGATGGTGCACGATGAAAAGAGGCACTGGGAACCTCCATACTAGGGCGGGGTTGCCCTGCGCCAAACCGCAAGTTGCGGCCTGCAAGGCGATCGGTACCGACCCTGAAGACACATTGCTCCGCTAGAACTGCTCATGATCATTTCAAGACCTGCACGATGCGGAGATGGATCGCGCCTCCCGACGATACATTATGCGACCGTGAACGCAAAACCCGGCAGATCCAGCGTCCTTGTCGGGTCTTCGCACCGCCCGGCTCTCTTCCTATTTTTAGGATCTCAGATTTCCATCGTGGTGGAAAAAAGCACTGACGGTATCTCTGGGTTGTCCGCGTCAGTGACAAGCAGGAGGTCCAGACGGCTTCCATCCGATCGAGCGTGGATACCCTCTATCTTGTGTGGTCGCTCAAGGCGACGCACCGAACGCAAGTTACCATTATTGTCAGCTATTCCAATTGCAGCGCCGATGCAGGGTCCATCACGGAATGCATCTTCGGTATCTTCTGCAACGGCGCTGAAAACCATATCGCCGTTGCCCAAAACGGCCGCGTCCGTGAAGGAGAATGGCACACCGTGGAGAACCCCCAAGTCTAGCCGACGGATAGAAGATGGCTTGATGGCTTCGACAGACCCGGCCTGCAATGCATCCAGTACTGTTGAAAGCGGGAACCGGATGATCGCGTTGTCGGCTTGGCTCTTGTTGCCGCGCTGGAACAAGCGCAGTTCATCGCCAACCACGACCGCGCCTTCAATATTGACCTCGGAGAATTCCTCGTTGAGCGGAACAAGAATGGGTGAAAGATCCACGGTTCGGGGCGGCATCAGCATCTCGACATCGGGACCTAGTCCAAGCAGAACGCCCCTGCGGCGGTTGGGTCTGGAGCCTGAGCCAAATGCCAATAGCGCGCCATGAGGAAAATTCCGGAAGGCGGGAAGGCGTGCGAGCGCTTCGAGATCGGGTTTTTGCCGCTTGCGGGCAGCCTTGGACTCCGGCAACACGCCATCAAACAGGCGGATCAGATGACCGGGCTTCCCGTTGATCAAGGAAAACACGCCTAGGTGAAGCTCATCATCTGCAATGACGCAGATGATCGAATCCAGGCACACGAGCCCGCTCGCAGCACTTAGATGCAAAGGCCCGATCCCGGCGTCAGCCGGTGAAATATCTAACTCGCGTATCTTCGTGAGAGCGATCATCCCTGCGTTCTAAAGCATGCTCATGCAAATACAATTGGTCAGGCCAAGGCATGAAGCGCCTTGATCTCAGGCGTGTTGCGCTAACAGTTCCGCAAACGGCTGCGCCCTCCGCCGGGAAGCGGAAGGCGCTTGATGTCAGGCCGAACTGGCGAGGAGAGATTTTCAGCGCATTAGCGCTCGATCATGCGGTTCCAGCGCTTGTTCCAGTCCTGACGGCTCTTGTTGATTGCATCCCAATCGAGAACCTTCGCGGTTTCCATGTTGGTCTTGAAGGTCGCCAGCTTCTCATTGGCCGCAGCCGTACCGGCCTTGGCGTTCCTGTTGGACGGAATGATGTTGCCATTGTCCAGCGCCAGGCTCTGAGCCTCTGCCGACAGCAGGTAATGGGCAAGCTTCTGGCTGAGTTCCGGCTCGCTGTTGTTGGCGATGACGCATTCGGTTACGGCGAGAACGACTGAGCCTTCCTTCGGCTGGGCGTATTCCACCGGTATACCCTTGTCCTTCAGGTTGTTTACCGCCGTCGGCGTCAGCGGGAAGATCGCCGCTTCGCCGGTCTGGACCATCTCCGAGATCTTGGCAGAGCTTGGAATGAACTCGATGACGTTCTTGCCGATCATATCGGAAAACTTCTCGAAACCGGGTTCGACATTGGTCTCGTCGCCGCCCTGGATGCGGTTGAACATCAGGAAGGCATGCAGGCCGAAACTGGAGGCGGAAGCGGACTGGAACACCACCGCATTTTCGAACTTCGGATCGGCCATATCCATCCAGGAGCTCGGTGCCGGCCAGCCCTTTTCGTCAAAGAGCTTCTTGTTGTAGGCAAGGCCCGTCATGCCCATGTCGACGCCGATTGCCATGTCATCCTTTAGGCGCGCAGCCGGCTGGATTTCAGCAAGCACAGGATCGTCGGCGATCTTCTGGCAAAGCCCGGCGCCAATGGCGCGCACCATGACGCCGTCGTCGAGCAGCATGACATGCATCTGCGGATTGTCCTTGGCAGCCGTGGCCTTGGCGAGAATGTCGGCGGAGGTGCCGGGAACGATGACGACTTTGACGTCATTGGCGTTCTCGAAGGGAGGCAACACGTGCTCGGTGTAGGCGCGCTCGAAATTGCCGCCATTCATGCCGATGTAAAGCGTCTTGGTTTCCGCTTGGGCGGTGGTCTGCTGAACGGCGAGCGCGAGCAGCGCGAGGGCCGAAGTTCTCATAAGGCGTTGGTCAATCATGGTATTCCCCTTTCTGTTTACAACGAGACTGCAGTTTGAGCCGCTACTTGACTGAAGCGGCCGATGGAAAAGGCATCGATAGGCGTGGTGCTTTGCCCGGTGGCGACGAGCTCCAAGAGCACTTCGCCGACGGCAAGCGCGATCTGGAACCCGGCGCCGCAGAACCCGAAGGCGTGGAAGAGGCCGGGCGTCGTCTGGCTTGCGCCGATGACCGGATTGCCGTCAGGCATCTCCGCTTCCGTACCGGACCAGAACCGGATGACCTGGGCATTGGCCAGATGCGGAAAGAGCGCTATGGCGCGCTGCATGACCGATGAAGCCGCCGTCACCGACGGCCGCGAGAAATCGGGATCGGCAAGTGCTGCTCCGCGCCCGCCACCCATCACATAGTTGCCGCGCGCAACCTGCCGTCCGTAAAAACTGCCGCCCTGCTCGCCCATGCTGACCGGCAATCGCACCGGCAGCGGCTCGGTGACCACCATCGAGGGATAGATGCGGGTCAGCGGAACGCTTTCGCCGAACTGCGCGGCAAACGTATCGGACCAGGCACCGGCGCTGTTGACGATCTGACGACTGCGAATTTCGACATTCTCTCCCGCAAGCACGGCAAATCCGCTGCCGGTCGCGCGCACATCACGCACAGGCGTCTGTTCGAAGACCTTTACGCCCGCCCGTTCCGCCGCACGCGCAAAGGCGGGCGAGACCAGCCTGGGATTGGCATGGCCGTCGCCTGGGCAAAGCGATGCGCCTGCGCCTGCCGCCGACAACCAGGGGAAACGCGTCTTCAATGCGGCAGCCCCAACCAGCTCGAGATCGAGCCCGTAGGGCTTGGCTATCTCGGCATAGGCTTCCAGCTTAGCAAAATCCGCCTCAGTGCGCGCTAGCTTCAGATGGCCGGACGGCACGTATTCTCCGTCAATGCCGACCAGTGCCTTCAGTCGTGGCCAGATGCCGTGTGCCCGCTGGGACAGCGGCAATTGCTCGGGAGGCCGTCCTTGCCGGCGCACGCCGCCATAGTTGACACCGCTGGCCTGGGCGCCGCAGAAGCCCTTATCGATCAGCACAACGGCAAGTCCGGCCTTGCGCATCGCCAGCGCTGCTGAACTGCCGACAAGCCCGCCACCGATGATGGTCACATCCGCCGAAATGCGCTGGATCATCGGCCTGCCTCCCTGTCGAGCGGACCGCCGAACCCGAGCGGAATGGGCTTCACCGGCGCCTGCGCCCGCAGACGGCCGGTTTCCTGCGGCTCGACATTGCGGATGCTGCGAAGCACCTCAGTTGCGGCGGCCGAACACATCCGCCCCTGGCAACGCCCCATGCCGACGCGGCTCAGAGCCTTCATCCGATTGATCTCGCCGATGTTCCCGGCCTCGACCGCGCGGCGGATCTCGCCGATGCTGATTTCCTCGCACCGGCAAAGCGTCGTCTCGGCCGGCACCGTCTCGAACCAGTCGCGCGGGAAAGGAAACGCATTTTCGAGAATTTCGCGCTGGCGCAGGATCCGTGCCCGGGCAGCCATCAATTGCCGGAGACGATCGCCCTCGACCGTCTTGCCCACATCATTGAGGATTGCCAATGCCGCTAGCTGGCCGTCGATCTCGGCGGCATCGGCACCAGCAATACCGCTGCCGTCGCCGGAGACGTAGACATCCTTGCGGCTCGTGCGGCCCAGGGCGTCGCGTTCCGGCAACCATGTCCGGTCGCGATCCTCGAAGCGGAAGCGACATCCGGCGAGGTCGGCCAGCTGCGTTTCCGGGCGCAGCGCAAACCCGTAGGCAATCGCGTCGCATTCTAGCTCTTGTGTGCAGCCACTCGCCTGAAAGCGGATGCCCTCGACCCGGTCTGCGCCGATGACCGTTTCGGGCCGAACACCATATCGGATCTTGACGCCCGACAGTTGGAGTTGAGCGCCATAGAACAGGCCGAGCGCGACGATGCGCGGCGCTCGGGCGAACAGCGACACCAGATGAATTTTCGATCGCAACGGCGCCGTATCGAGCACGGCGGCCACTGTCGCTCCCGCCTTCATGTATTGCCACGCAACAAGATAAAGCAGCGGGCCGGACCCCATGAATACCAGTCGGTCGCCAACCGTGCAGCCTTGCGCCTTCAAAGCCGTCTGGGCGGCACCGAGCGTGAATACGCCCGGCCTCGTCCAACCGGGAAATGGCAGCACGCGGTCCGTGGCGCCGGTGCACAAAAGCAGCTTGGAAAAGGCAATCTGGTTATGCACGCCGTCAGTCATCATATCGAGGTGACCGCCGCGCTCCTGGCCGCTGACGTTCCAGGCAAGTGTTTCCGGCCGATACTCGATTGCCGGGCGGAGCCGCTCGAAGGCCGCGTGCAACTGCTCGGCCTTTCTCGCCTCGGAGCCGTACCGGTTGCGGTAGGAACGGCCGTCGTCGATCATCGGGCGCCGGTAGATCTGCCCGCCGGCGCGCAATCCCTCATCGAGAACAATCGGCCGGATACCGGCTTCGACCATTTGTTCGGCGGCGCGGATGCCGGCCGGACCGGCACCGACGATCACGATCGGCAGAGCATCAGTCATGCTCGACGCGCTCCATCGTGGTCGTGAAAAAAGCCATGCCGGGTTTCAGCGCCGTGCTGCAGGCACGCACGCGGCTACCGTCCGCCGTCATCACGAAGCAATCCTGGCAGGCACCGATCAGGCAGAAACCTGCGCGGTTCTCGCCGGTGAATTCGGTGCGGCGAAGGCTGGATCCGAGCGAAAGGATGGCCGTCATGACCGTGTCGCCACGTCGTCCGATTTCGGGCAAGCCGTTTAGCAGGAACGGGATTGCTTCCTCGTCCCGGCGATATCGGCGCTTGAACAGGGCTTGTCTCGACATCGCCGTTCTCAGCCTTTGCCGACAAGAAGACGATCGAGCCCAAACATCCGGTCGAGGACGATCATGGTCACGGTCGCAAGCGCGATCATCAGCGTGGAAACCGCGGCCATCATCGGATCGATGGATTCGCTGGCATACATGTACATGCGAACCGGCAAGGTCACGGTCGAAGGCGATGTGACGAAGATAGACATCGTCAGTTCATCGAAGCTGTTGATGAAGGCAAGCAGCCAGCCGCCGCTGATCCCCGGCAGCAGCAACGGCAAGGTGATGCGCTTGAACACCGTCCACTCGGCCGCTCCAAGGGTGCGGGCCGCGTTCTCGGCGTTGCGATCCATGCTCGTCAACGACGCGAGGATGAGCCTCAGCGTATAGGGCGTGACGATGATTGCATGCGTGGCCACCAGCCAGGTGAAGGAGCCGGTCATGCTCATCAGCGAAAACAACCGGAGAAAGGCAACGCCAAGAACCAGATGTGGGATGATCAGCGGCGACAGGAACAATGCGTTCAGCACATCACGGCCGCGGAACTCGTAGCGCGTGATGGCAAGGGCGGCCGGGACAGCAAGCAGTGTCGAAATCGTTGCCGAAAGGAGGGCCAATCGAATGCTGTTGCCGAATGACGACATGAAGTCGTTGTGGCGGAAGACTGCCTCGAACCAGCGCAGCGACAGGCCGTTCCATGGCATGGCCAAAGTGTTTTCAGGGGTGAAGGCCACGAGGCACACCACGACCATGGGAGCCAGCATGAACACGACGATGAGGCTGTGAAAGACCAGCGCGACAGGACCGTTTCTCTGCATGATTTCAACCCAGCTTCCGTTTGGCCTGCTGCTCGATGAGCCTGTTATAGGCGAGCATGATCACGAGGTTGGCGACGAGGACGATGATGGCGATGGTAGCGCCGAGCGGCCAATTGAGTTCGATCAGGAACTCGTCGTAGACGAGCGTCGCCGCCATCTTCAGCCGCCTCCCACCGAGAAGGCCGGGGATGGCGAAGGAACTCGCCGACAGCGCGAAGACGATCAGGCTGCCGGAGAGAATGCCAAGGGCGGCCTGCGGAAAGACGATCCGGCGCAGGGCGGTAAAGCGGGATGCGCCGAGCGTGAGCGCCGCCGCCTCGACGGTCGGATCCAGCTTCTGAAGCACCGTCCAAACCGGGATGACCATGAACGGCAGCATGATGTGGACGAGGCCGATGACGATCGCCGCTTCGGTGTAGAGCAGTTGCACCGGCTCGAGGCCGACGGCGGCAAGCGCGCCGTTCACCAGCCCGTTCTTGCCTAGCAGCATGCTCCAGCCAAAGGTGCGCACGACCACCGAGACTAGCAACGGGCCGATGATGACGAGCAGGAAGATCGACCGCCAGGGCTTGCGCATGTTGGAGAGGATGTAGGCTTCCGGAACACCGATCAGCACGGCGATCACAGTGGTCAGCAGCGCCAGGCGCAGCGTACGCCAGAAGGTCGAGAGGTAATACTCGTCCTGCAGAACGGTCAGATAGTTTGCGAGCGAGAAGTCATTCTGAATGCCGGCGGTATAGTCGTAGCTGTTGAACGACAGGATGATCGTTAGCGCCAGTGGCAGCAGAACAAGCCCAATGAAAAACAGCGTTGCCGGAGCCGAAAGGAACAACGGGGCGAAAGCGCGCGGCGCCGCCGCAGGGGTCGCCGCGCCCATCACTCGGCAGCTCCCGCAGCGAGAACGCGACAGTCGCCATACTGCCAGGACAGGCCCACATTTTCGCCTTCCAGCGGCGGCGGTGCGCCAAGATTGGGAACGGCGACGGCCAGAACGCCGGCCGGGGTCGCAGCGCTGACCAGCCACTGGCTGCCCATGAAGTAGCGGGTGGTCACGGTTCCCTGAAGCTGCCCGTTGGATGGTGTCGTCAGACGCAGCTTTTCCGGGCGGATGAATACGGAAACATCCTTGCTTGCCGTCTTGGCGTCCGTTTCGAAGGTTATGTCGGTACTACCAATCGAGATTGTGGTGCCCGCACCGTTTGCGACCGCAGTCGCCGGCATGAAGTTCGACTTTCCGACAAAGGAAGAAATGAAATCGTTGCGCGGGTGTTCATAGAGTTCGTAGGGCGTGTCGACCTGAGTGATCTTGCCCTTCTCCATGACCACGACGCGGTCGCTAATGGAGAGCGCCTCGGCCTGGTCGTGCGTAACCATGATGGTGGTGATGCCGACGGCCTGTTGGATGCGACGCAATTCGAACTGCATTTCTTCGCGAAGCTGGGCATCGAGGTTGGACAGCGGCTCATCCAGCAGCAGAACCGGCGGATTGATGACCAGCGCACGGGCGATCGCCACACGCTGGCGCTGGCCGCCGGACATCTCGCGCGGATATCGATCGGCGAGCGCCGAGAGGTGGACGAGAGCAAGAATGTCCTTGATGCGCGTTTCGCGCTCGGCCTTCGCAACCTTGCGCATCTCGAGGCCGAAGCTGACATTTTGCGCAACCGTCATGTGCGGGAAGAGCGCGTAGCTTTGAAAGACCACGCCGAGCTGCCGTTGCGGCGGCGGCATGTAGGTGATGTCGCGGCCGCCCATCATGATCGTGCCCGAGGACGGACGCACGAGACCCGCGATCATTTGCAGCGTTGTCGTCTTGCCGCAACCGGATGGTCCCAGAAGCGAGATGAACTCGCCCTTCTCCACACCAAGGTCGAAATTGTGAACAGCGGCAACCGATCCGTAGAATCTGGAAACCTGTTTTAGGCTGAGGAAACTCATGCTCGCTCTCCCGTCATTCATTACCTGAAGAGATCGCCTGCCCTGATTTTTTTGTCAGCGATCCATGCGGCAACGACACGTCGTCAAAATCCATTGGGCCCGCTCAGACAGATGCCGAAGTCAGCAACTGCGGCCGTCACGACCGGGCCGCACAGTTTTCCCGGTCGGGACGAACGGCAGTCCGTCCACGTTTTCCATCCGCCACCTTGAGAAGGGCTTGCCGGTTAATTTCCGGAGTTTGGCAAAAAACACAAACCGAATTTTCTATGTTGAAATTTTTTATGAAAAAAGTCCATAATTCGGAATATTAATAGGGGATCTATAAATTTATGACGCAGATTTCGGAATCCGAAGCCGTTGGCAACTCCAGCCTCTCGAAGGCAATCCACATCCTGAAAGATCTGGCGGCGCAGTCGGTGGAAGGTGTGCGGTTGATCGACCTTGCGCGCAGGTTGAATCTGAGCCAACCGTCGGCACATCGTCTGCTGAAGACCCTTATCGCCGAGGACATGGTTGAGCAGATGCCGGACAGCAAATCCTACCGTCTGTCGCTGGAGTTCTTTTCCATCGCCTCGCAGGCAAGGCGGCGCGAGGGCATCCTCGATATCGCCCGCCCATCACTGCTGCGACTTTCGGCGACCTTCAACGACACAGTGTTTCTGCTGGTGCGCAGCAACTTCGATGCAATTTGCCTCGACCGCGTCGAGGGGCCGTTCCCCATCCGCTCGTTTACCGGCGACATCGGCGGCAAGGTGCCATTGGGCATCGGCCAGGGCAGCATCGCCATTCTCTCCTACCTGCCGGAGGAGGAGCGCGAGGCCATCATCAAGTTCAACATGCCCCGCATCATGGATCGTGCGGCGATCGATGAAGTTGATCTGCGCATCAAGATCGAGGAGGTGCGCCGCATCGGCGCTGCGCAGATGAATTTCGAGATGATTGAAGGCATGGCCGGCTTGGGCGTTCCGGTTCTCGATCGAAACGGCATTGCCGTCGCCTCCTTAAGCATCGGGACCCTGGCATCGAGGCTGACCGAAATGCGCAGCGGCACGATCACCGATCTGCTGAAATCGGAAGCGCAGGCGATCAGCAACAAGCTCAACCCGTTCGATCCGACCTTGCGCTATCCCGCTTCGGCATTGCGCGCCTCGTCCAAGTCTTAAACTCTTCAAAAGATATTCGGACTTGGACGCGCGCTCCTACTGTGATCCGGCGTGCAAAAATTGGATGTCGATACGCCGAGACGGAGACCGTGCCAGCGAAGATCAGTTGGGGCGTCGTGAAGATTGGGCCCGCCAAAGTGACCTCTGCGGCGGGATATCGCCGCTCACCAGCTTTATACATTGAATTAGCGGCAGCAGATATTGCCCGTAAGGCAATCTTGCGCGCCAGCACAGCGACATCATTCTCAACGGCCTGTGGATCGGCCTCGACACGAACTGATCCAATATCAGAGCAGTCGGTTCGGTACTGGACCACTTGAACGGATATCGGATCAATCATTTGATATTCGTTGGGAGAAGACACGGCGACTCCTATCGTTCATCTATGCGGCGGTGTGCCGCAACGTTGAGGCGCAAGTCGACGTCATCCTGGCCGCCCTCCGGCGGGAGGCAGGCTGAACGGCTGCGACGCTCTTCTGTATCAGTCTTGGGAAATTCAACCTCTTGCCCTATATGATGTGTGATGACTGATGCGCGATGAGGCAGATTTGAGAACGACACTTGCGATCGATGACGATGTCCTGATTGCAGCCAAGGCCATGGCAGCCCAGCAGCATCGGAGCCTTGGCGAGGTCATTTCCGAGCTGGCAAGGCGTTCTTTGCGCCGGCCCCGCAGCGGTAACGAGCGCAATGGAATTCCTCTTCTGACGTCACGACCGAATACCGCGCCAGTTGCCCTCGAAATCGTCAACGCCTTGCGTGACGAACTGCCGTGACTTTCCTGCTCGGCGTTAATCTCCTGATCGCGTTGATCGATCCGGCCGCAAGCAAACAGTAGCAGCGGGCACAGGGCAACTCTGCCTTGCACCTCATCGCGGGTGCTAGGTCGTAAGTTCCCGTCGATATAGTATGCGATCCTAAACGCGCAAAACCAAACGGAGGCCTCCCCCTTCGCCCGAGCACATCGACCGGTTCGCTGCTTTTGCATTTGATGCTGACCACGGCGGACGCACGCTACCAAATTCCCGCCGAGGAGCGATGGTAGGTCTCAATTCGGGGCGTCCACTGATCGGACAGTCCCGAAATAACCTAAATTCGCGACGTGACCCACGTTTCCCTGTCGTCCCTCTGGGGAATTAACTCGCCAACGTTGGACCTCCATGGCGGCTGATCTCTTTTTCAATCTGCACGATCAAGGTGTCGAGTGCCGGATTTCTCGTCCCGCGGGCTCGTCGGATAACATAGGCCAATGATGGCCAATCGTATTCGGCGTGAAGATTGTGACTCCGCTGGTCCCGGCTATCCTTGCGGCTAATCCTGAACTTCCCTCCCTCCTGAGAAGATCGAGCGATAGCCGGCGCGACCGCGCTCTCGTGGATCGGCTACCCGATGTCGTTATCGCCCAATATGCCGACGGTACTGCGGATTTTGCCGATGCCCGGTCAACGCACTGCCTGCTCCGCCGTGAGTGCCCTTTCGCGGGTGCCGGAAACAATGATCTCCAGAATCTCGTGTTCGTCAGTGTGCTTGATATAGCGGTCGCCGACATACTCGCCGCGCTTCAGCACCATCACGCGATCGCCGACGGCAAAGATATCTACCAGCCGATGAGAGATGATAATCTGGGCTACACCCTGTCTCTTCAATTCCAGCATCGTTTCAAGCAGGCGTTCGGTCGCCATCACCGAAAGATTGGCGGTCGGCTCATCGAGGATTACGACCTGCGGCTCGAACGAGATGGCGCGGGCAATCGCCACCGATTGCTGGCGGCCGCCCGACAGGCTTTCGACCTTCTGGTAGACGGAGTTGACGTCGACCTTGAGCCGTTTCAACACCTTGTCGGCCTCCGCATACATCTTCCGCCGATCGACGAACGGGCCCTTGAGCGGCCAGCGGCCCAGAAATATGTTCTGCCCGACGTCCATGTTCCCGCACAACGCGAAATCCTGGTAGATCATCTCGATACCGACGTCGCGGCTCTCATGCGGGCTCCTGAAATGCACCGGGTGTCCGGCGACGAATATCTCGCCAGCATCGCGCTGGTAGGCGCCGGTCAGGATTTTCATTAGCGTTGATTTGCCGGCGGAATTGTCGCCAACGAGACCGAGGATCTCGCCGGGATGGAGCACCAAGTCGACCGAGCGTAGCGCCTGGACCGCACCGAACACCTTTTCGATGCTCCGCATTTCCACGATCGGTGTACCTTGGGTATCAGCGGCCATGACTGGTCTCCGATCTTTGTCCGCGTTGCGCCAAAAAGGAGCGCATGCGTCCGAAGATATTGGCTTGGCGAACCCAAATGTCGACGAGCACGGCCACGATAAGGATGACGCCGATAAAGACATTGATCCAGTGCTGCGGCATGGTGAACCCCTGGACGTTCAATTGCAGCAGCGCCCGCACGAGCGTGATCGCCGCGGCGCCGGCAAGCGAGCCGATGATGGTGCCGTAACCGCCGAAGATCGATCCGCCGCCGATGATGACCGAGGCGATGGCGTCCAGTTCGCGGAACTGGCCGGCGACGGGGTTGAAACTGCGAAAGTAGGCGACGTTGATGATCCCGGCCATGGAGGCGCAGAGCGCTGACAACAAGAGCGCGAGGAAACGCACGCGGTTCGTGTTGATGCCCGCGTAAGCCGAGGCGCGGAGGTTGCCGCCGGTGGACAGGACCTTCAGTCCGAACGGCGAGTAAGCGAGCACGAGGCCAGCCACCAGGGCGACAAAGAACATCCAGATCGTCTGCACGCTGACGACTTCTGCGACAGTCCGAAGAAAGCCGGGCGGCAGCGAAAAGCCGAAATGTAGGAGGACGTCGTTCGCCTTGCGGCCGAGCAGGTTGTAGCCTTCGGGCCAGCCCGTCAGTTGCTGGCCGGCGACGAACCAGGCGGCAAGACCGCGGGCGATGTAGAACATGCCCAGCGTAGCGATGAAGGCCGGCAGCTTGAAACCGACTGTGACGGTGGCGTTGACGAGTCCGGCGAGCATTCCGACAATCAGGCCCATCGCCACGGCGGTCATCGGGTCGGCGCCCAGCACCTTCAGAAAATAGGCCGCGGTGCTGCCCGAAAGCGCAAGTACCGCCCCGACGGAGAGATCGATATCGCCGGCTGCGATGACATAGGTGAGCCCGACCGCGATGAGAGCAAGTTCTGTGTAGTTGAGCAGGATCGCGAACGTATTGGAGAGGTTCCACCAGTAGTCGGGCCTGAGGGTGAGCCCCGTCAGCCACAACAGGATTGTCAGGATAACGGCAAGCGCGTCGCGGCGTGCGAGAAACTTGCCGAACCCGGTAGCCGTCAGCTCCCGGTCGCTCGCCATCGCTCCCTTGGTCTGGACGCCCTCGAGAGCCACGCCGCCCATCTCATAGGCGGGTGGCGGCGGGCGGCCGCGCAGCCAGGCCCAGAAGCGGCCCGCGACTTGGCGGCGGATGAGATAGGGCTCTATCAGCACCGCAATGACGAGAAGGAGGCCGAGGAAAACAAGTACCGCGCCCGCGGGTAGGGTGAACCTGGCGTTGACCGCAATATTCTCGCCGTCGATGACGACAATGCGCGTGATTGGCCATCCTTCGCGCAAGACCTTGTCGACCAGCACGACGACCGCGGCTCCCAGGCAAGAGCCGATCACGCGACCGCGACCGCCCAGGATCGACGCGCCGCCGATGACCACGGATGCGATGACGGTGAGTTCCCAGCTGACACCATAAAGGGGGGTTACGCCCTTATCCTGTGCCGCCGACAGGAGAGCCGCAAGGGTCGCACAGAGCGACGAGATCAGGTAGGCGCGGATGCGCACCCAGCGTGCGGGAATACCGGCATAGACTGCCGCCTGTTCGTTCCCACCGGTGGCGAGTGTCTCGTAGCCCCAGCGGGTTTTGGCAAGCACAACGGCTCCGAGCGCGACAACGCAGGCGAAGACGATGATCTGGTTGTTGAAGCCGAGGACATTGGTTTCGCCGAGGTGGAAGAACAGCGGAAATTCATCCGCCTTGCCGGAATAATAGATCGCCTGGCCGTGCGTCAGCGCCAGCACGAAACCGCGGCCGATGAAAAGGATCGTCAGAGTCGCGATGAATGCCGGCGCCCTTAAGATGGTCACGAGCACGCCGTTGAGTAACCCGATCGCCGTCCCCAGCAGCAGACAAAGAATGACTGAGGCCGTGATTTCGAGATCGAGAAAGCTCGGTGAAAAAAGCCGGGCGAACGCCACCGCGACGAGGCCGTAGGTGGACCCTACCGACAGATCGAGGTCCTTGTTGACGATAACGAAGGTCATCCCCACGGCGATGATCCCCACGCGGGAGGTATCGCGAAGCAGGGCGTGAAGCGCGTCCGTCGAGGCGAAGAAGGTCGGATTGGCGAACACGCCGCCGACATAGAGCAGGACTAGGAACAGTATGAGACCGGCCTCCCAGCCGCCGGCGAGCTGCGGAGGCGCACGGCCGAGCGATGTCGTCTCCACAGGCGCCATGGGTTTGTCCGGTAAAACTTTGCACTTGCGCAGGCGGCAGGAACGGCCCTCCCGCCCGTATATGTCAGGCGGCTCGTGCGAAATCAGTTCTCGAAGCGCTTGCCGACATTGGCGACGGTCTCCTTCGTCACCAGCTGGGCCCGTGTGTCGAGATTGGCGGCCGAAATGCCGCGGTCGATCTGCAGGTAGAGCTGCATGACCGGCCAGAAGCCTTGCAGAAACGGCTGTTGTCCCAGCGAGCCCGTTAGGTTGCCCGCGGTGATGCCCTCTTGCTGCGCCGGCCCCAGATCGAAGCCGAAGGCACAGAACTTACCGGTCCATCCCATTTGCGCGACTGCCTTTACGAGTGGCGGTGTGAAGACGTTGTTTGCGGTGAAGGCCCCGACGACGTCACCACGCGACTCGAAGAGCGACACGAGCGCGTTCACGGGGTCGTTCGGGTTCGTGTCGATGCCGACATTCTCCGGCCCGGCGTCCACCTTGAAGTTTTCAAGCTTTCCGGCGTCCTTCAGTGTCTTGACGATCGCATTAAAGGCCGAGGTCACCCGGTTGTTCACTTCGATATTGCCCATCGCGGTCGAGGACGGCAGCAGGATCGAGCCGCTCGTCTTGCCGCTGTCGAGCACGCATTTGGCAAGTGCTTCGCCGCCGATCGCAGCCGCGGATGCGTCCTGGCCGGTATGACTGATGCTACTGCGATTGAGCAGCGTCCCGTCAAAGGAATTTGTCGTAGCGACGGGAATTCCCTTTGCCTCGGCGGCCTTGACGATGTCGTTGTAGGCGCCGACCTGCGGTGTCGTCATGATGATACCGTCGATCGTCGGATCCTGAACGATCTGATTAAGGATTTCGATCTCGCGGGCCGGATCATCCACCGGCGATTCCGAGCCAAGCAGCAGGATCTTGGCGCCGATCATGTTGCCAGCCACAGTGGCGCCAACATAGACGGGATCGAAAAAACCGTTCCCGGCGGTGTGCGTCACGATACCAAAGGTGAGGTGGCCGTCGGCCGAATGAAAGTCCTTGGTACCGGGCGCCTCTTTTGCGGCCTCCTCGAAACTGTAGCCGCCGACCGCCTTCTCGACACTGCCTGATTGCGCGGATGCATACGAGACGCCAAGCGAGAGCGCCGCGACCGATGCTGCCGCGTGCAACAAAATACGCCTCATGACTGGTCCTCCCTTGAAAGGGGCAGAAGCCGTTCGGGCGCGCTGATCGTGAGGGCCGAATGCCTTCCTCCCACGACGCTAATTTTCCGCGTAATTCTATCGTAAGTAAATGGTAAACACGTGGTGCTGGCAAATTTGTTTGGCAGCGGCGTTAAGTTGGACTCGGCGCGCATCCGACTGCGTGCTCGTCGGCGGTCTTTCGAAGGATTGCATGAGGCTCGAGAATGCCGGAGCGCGACCAGGCCGGAAACGCAGCCTTGGCCGCGGCGATCGCCGCCTTCGCATCCTCGGCCGAGGCGCGCGCATATTCCCCGATCACGTCGTTGGTGTCGGACGGATTGATATTGGCAACGCCATCACCGCCAACCCATTCGCCGGCAATCAGGTTCTGGTGCAAAGCCATAATGGGGTTCCTAGATTAGCTGGCGTGCGGCGAGGTTGCGCATGAGATGGGACGCGCCGAAGGTCCAGGGAGGGCACTCGGTAGATAGCCTCACCGTGTTGACGAGAGCGCCGAGCTTGGCGTTGGAAATCGTCACGACGTCGCCGATCTTGTGTGTGAAGCCCTGACCGGGGACGTCGCGATCTTCGACTGGAGCGAACAGCGTGCCCATGAACAACATCAAGCCATCGGGATATTGGTGATGGGGACCGATGGTCTGTGCCACTAGGTCGAGTGGATCGCGGCTGATCTCCTTCATCGAGCTGCGGCCGGTCAGGACATAGCCATCTTCGCCCTCAATCCTCAGATCGAGTTCGGCGTCGCGAACGTCATCGATCGAATAGCTTTCGTCGAACAGTCGAATGAACGGACCGAGTGCGCAGGAGGCGTTGTTGTCCTTGGCTTTGCCGAGCAACAGCGCCGAGCGCCCTTCGACATCGCGCAGGTTCACATCGTTGCCGAGCGTCGCCCCCTTCACCCGGCCCTGGCTGTCGACAACCAGCACCACCTCCGGTTCAGGGTTGTTCCATCTCGAGATCGGGTGGAGCCCCACCTCGTCCCCATAGCCGACCGCCGACATGATCTGTCCCTTTGTGAAGACTTCGGCGTCGGGACCAATTCCGACTTCGAGATATTGAGACCAGACGCCCTCCTCGATCAGTGCCTCCTTGACCTTCGCCGCTTCCAGCGAACCGGCCTTGAGATTGCGCAGGCTGTCTCCGACGACCGCCGTCACGCGTTCGCGGATTTTGGAGGCGAGGTCGGGATTTCCTGCCGCGCGCTCCTCGATCACCCGCTCGAGCATCGAGCGTGCAAAGGTCACTCCGCAGGCCTTGATCGCGTGAAGATCGCATGGGGCGAGCAGCCGGGGTATGCTCGGGTTAGCGGCCCTGCCGGACAAAACATCGTCGAGATTGCAGATCGCTTTTCCCTCTTGGGCACGAACAAACCCGACTGCATCGTCCATCTCGGCGAGATCGCGCATCGTTGGCGCATCTTTCGAGGTAATATCGAAGAGAACGCCGGCCCTAACAGCCACCAGCGCCGGCCCCTCTTCTTGCGGCAGCCAAACGCGACCTACGAAGGTGCCGTTCTTACTGAGTTCCATATCGTTCATCCCATTCCAACGTCATTGAAGCAGTCAGTTTTTGACGGTGTTCGAGCACCTGAAGGCCGGGGTGACCCTCAAGATTATGCGCGTCGACGGGGTGGGAGACCGGCTCAAAACAAAAGAAGTCGGCCTTCGACCCCGGCGAGAAGACCAACGCATATGCGAGGTTATCCGAAGCGGAGAGCCTGAGAGAGACGGCCCTCTCGCCTTGCGTGATCACGGCTTCTCCACCCCACTCGCCGAAGGCATTGTTGATCCAGCCGTCGGGCAAGATCCGCCCGCCATCGAAGTTCCAGTCTGAAGCGTCACCGATCTCTTGCCGCCCGGCGGGAAGATGACGCTCGTCCTCCAGCCATATCTCCGCGGCACGAAATTGCAGCCGAGTGTCCACATTTCTGGGAAACCACGGATGGAACCCCACGCCGAACGGCAATGCTTGCCCCGACAAGTTTTCAACTTCGAGCTCTACGATCAGTTTGCCCATGGCGAGCGTGATGATTTGCCGTGCCCGGTAGCGGAATGGACCGATCTCCCCGTCACATTCTACTTCAAGGGACTCTGAGCGCTGAGCAAGCGTGCGCCAACACCGCTGAAAGCCGTCCCCATGAATGGGCAATGGCTCGCCACAAAAGTTGGCAGGAACAGGATGGAACGCACCATCATGTTCGAAGCCGCCCCCGGAAATGCGATTGGAAAACGGGACAAGGACATTGCAGCCGAGTGCGAGGGGTCCATCCTCCATCCGACCGTTCCACGGCCTCAACACGGGAAGCAACGCGCCGTCCGGGTGTCGCACATCAAGCCGCGCAATCCCCCCTCCGAGCGCCGGCACGAGTTCGAGGCGCGCGTTGCCATTGTCCAGGATAATCCGGTCGGCCACCATCTACCAGCCGCCGTCGATCGCGAAGATCTGCCCAGAAATCATGTCCGAGGCCGGCGAGACGAGGAAGAAAACGAGTTCGGCGACATCCTCGGGCTGGATGCGTTTTTTGAGGCATTGCCGCGTCAGGATCCAATCGTTGTATTCCTGAAGCCTATCTGCAAAGACCCGGTCTTCCGCTTGGGAAACAATCGCGCCTGGCGAAACCGCATTGACGTTGATGCCATGGGGACCAAGCTCACGGGCCAGCGACTTCGTGAGACCGACCATCGCACCTTTTGACGCCACATATGGTACGTAGCCTTCCCATTGGCCATTGAGCGTGATGGAAGCAAAGTTGACAATCTTGCCGGCCCCCTTGCGCGTCATCAAATCCGCACAGCCTCTGACAGCAGCAAAGGCAGCTGAGGAGTTGACCCGGATCTGATCTTCGTACTCCTCCAGGCTGAATTCTTGAAACGGCTTGTTGATGATGAGCGCGGCGTTGTTGATCAGGATGTCGATGCCACCGGAGGTCTCCGCCTCCTGCCGAATGACCCTTTCCGATGTGGCGAGATCGTTCAGATCACAACCAAGAAAGCGCACGTTTTCGCCGAGGCTTCGTGCCAGCGTTTGCGCATCCTCCAGCTCGGGACGATCGAGTATAACGACGGTCGCGCCTTCCTTGTTGAGCTTCCTCGCCTGCGCCCGACCGAGCGTGCCGAGGCCTCCGGTGACGAGTGCCACTTTTCCTTGAAGCGTCTCCATTTGCGTTCCCTTCAAAGCACCGACTGCACTTCGTCAATCGACGTGTCGGCGACACGCTTGTCGAGCACGATCTGTCCACGCGCCATCGCGACCACACGGTCACAGCAGTCAAAGACATGATGCATATTGTGGCTAATGAAGATCCCCGTGACGTTCTGCTCCTTCAGCGAACGAACGAAACCGATGACCTTGTTGGTCTCCTTGACCGAAAGATGGTTAGTCGGCTCATCGAGGATCATCACCTTGGATTTAAAGTGCATGGCTCGGGCGATGGCGACACCCTGCCGCTGCCCCCCGGAAAGCTCACCAACCAGCGCATCAGGCGAGCGGAGATGCAGATCGACATCTGCGATCGCCCGGACACTTTCCTCGCGCATTTTTCGTAGATCCATAACGCCGATGCCAAACACCGAGTATTTCAGCGGCTCTCGACCGATGAACAAATTCCGCGCAATCGACATGGTTGGAACCATGGAGTTGTACTGGTAGATCGTCTCGATGCCGAGACGCATGGAATCGCGCGGGCTGCAGATCGCGACTTTCTCGGATTCGATATAGATGTCGCCCTCATCCTGCTTCTGCACACCGGAGAGGATATTGATCAGTGTGGATTTGCCGGCACCGTTATCACCGATGAGGCCCACTGCTTCGTTGCGGGCGAAATCGACCGAGACGCCTTTCAGCGCATGCACGCCCGAATACCACTTGTGGAGGTTTTTGACGGAAACGATGGTATCCTTCATGGATCAGACCTCCACTTTGATGGACTTTGCGCGCTTGCGCAGCCAAGAGTTGGCGACCACCGCAAAGATGGTCAACGAGCCGATGGCGAACTTGAACCAGTTGGCGTCGACCTGGCTGAGAACGAGACCATTGTCGATCACGCGGATCAGCGCAACGCCCACGATGCCGCCCAAAACGGCGCCGACCCCACCGGTCAGTGCAGTGCCGCCGATGACCGCCGCCGCCACGGCCTGAAGCTCCATTCCCTCGCCGATTGACGGCAGGGGCGAACCGAGGCGCAGCACCTGGATCAATCCGGCAAATCCGCTCAGTACCGAGCAGAGAATGAAACAGGCGATCTTGACGCGCGCTGTCGGGATGCCGAGTGCCGCTGCCGCAGGCAGGAATCCGCCGGTTGCTCGGATCCAGTTGCCTAAGTTTGTACGGCTAAGGAGCAACGACACAAGACCAGCGATGGCCAGAAACCAGATGAATGACATTCTCACCAGTTCGCCCGGCCCGACGAAGCTAGTGAAGAGCCACGTGGGGAGATCGGCCGGTAGAAGCGGCGGAAATCCGCCGGAGATCACGACAGTCAGGGATCTGGCGACAAACATCATGCCAAGCGTGGTGATGAAACTTGGTATTGCGAAGCGAATGGTCAGAAAGCCGTTCAAAAGACCGATAGCGACGCACACAAGAAGGCCGGCGATCAGTGCCAGTGGGAACGAAATCCCTGTAACCATCAGCACCGCCATCGACATCGGCATCAGGGCGAATACGGCTCCCACTGAAAGGTCGAATTCACCGCAGATCATGAGAACCGTCACACCAATCGCGACCAATGCCATCTCGGGCAGGATCCCCAAAACGCCGCGCAAATTGTCAAGACTCAAGAACACGCCTTCAGACTGGCTCTGGAAGATACCCATGAGAAGCAGGAGAAGGATAAGCGCGGCCAGTTCGGGCTTATCCATGTAGATTTTCAAAAAACGTTTCATTGCATGCGGCTCCAGTGCGAGAGGGCGGCGATGTGCTCGCCGTACCCTCTCGGCCAAATTTGGCGCTCTGCGCGTTCAACTTAACGCGCAAAGCACACTCTAACGCCCTGAACAGGCTAGTTTGTCTCTTCGCTCCGGCCCCCCGGGGACGTGCGTTAGCGAAGCCCCTTGGCGGAGAACTCCATGATCGTCTCGGCATCGGCCGGGCGAACAATGCCCTGCCCCGTGTCAATGTCGGACGGGGCAAGTCCGAAAGTCTTGGCGAGATAGACTTGCATGACTGGCATGAAGCCCTGCATGTACGGCTGCTGATCGACCTGAACCTGGACGTAGCCGGTCTGCATCTGCTGGACGACTTCCGGCACGAGGTCGAAGCCGCCTAGCAGCACCTTGCCCGGCTCGACGCCGCGATCCTTCAGCACCCGTGCGACCGCAGCATGCCAAAAGCCAGTGTCGAAATAGGCCGTGGTGTCGGGGTGGGCATTAAGATAGGCGCCAACACGATCGGCCGTAATCGCAAGATCAGTGCCGCTATCGATTCGCTCCCAAGAAACCTCTCGGTTGGGATTGGCGGCCTTGTATTCCTCCAGGAAATCCATGACGCCCTGCCCGCGTGCCTCAGACCAGTTCTGGCCTGGAGCCGAAACTCCGACCAGCACCTTAATCGGCCCCTCCTTCGGGAAATTCTGCGCCATGGCCTGACCGAGCGAGTGGCCGGCTGGTCGGAATCCCTGGCCGACAAAAGCAGCGCGCATGTTTCCTTGTGCGCCCTGACTGTCATCCACGTTGACCCCGATCACGACGACGTTGTCCTTCGTGGCGCGGGCGATGACGTCGTCGAACGCCTTGTCGTCGACGATCGAAGTTAGAAGGGCATCAGGCTTGCGCGCTAGGGCTGCTTCCATGTTTGAAAGCTGCTGCTCGACGGAGCCTTCGTTCTGCGTAAAGACCATCTGGCAGTTGGCTGCGATCTTCTCGCAGGCGTCGTCAAAGCCCTTCTTCACCGCCTGCCAAAACGTATTCGACGCCGACGAATGGTGCGTGAAGACGATGTTTAGCGGCTCCGCGGATGCCCCGAGCGCTGTGGAGCCCAAAAGCGCTATGCTCAAAGCGCACCCAGTCAAAAACCTTCTCATGCTTACTCCTCCCTTGGTTCATTTTGATTGCAGCTGAAGGTCCGTGTCAGTTCGTATCCGAGCTGCGGCGAAATACGGTGAATGCCTTATCGAGGTCCGGATTGAGTTCCATGCCCAGTCCGGCGCCTGGCGGTACCGTGATCATGCCGTTCTTGACTTCGGGCAACGCCGTAACGAGGTCGCGGTACCAGGTCTTGTAGAAGGCGCGGACGCTCTCCTGCACCAGCGCATTGGGCGCGTTTAGCGACAGATGCGTCGATGCGCAAAGGACGACCGGGCCAGTGCAGTCATGCGGCGCGACGGGCAAGTGCCATGCCTCCGCCATAGCGGCGATCTTGCGTGCTTCCGACAATCCGCCGCACCAGCTGATGTCGAGCATGACCACGCCGGCAGCGTCGGTTTCCAGAAGGTCGCGAAAGGCCCAGCGCGAGCCCAACGTTTCCGAGGCTGAGATCGGTGCCGGCGAGACGGCCGCGTAGCGCTTGAGGCTCGAGAGGCTGTCCATTTTGATGGGATCCTCGTGCCAGAATGTTTGGTATGGCGCGAGTGCTTTGGCGATCTGCATTGCTGGCAACAGCTGCCACATCGAATGGAACTCGACCATGATATCCATCCGGTCGCCGACCGCCGAACGGATCTTCTCGAAGGGCTTAAGCGCCGACTTAAGATCGGGCAGTGAGATATATTGGCCGCGCGTCTTTTCCGCAGAGATATCGAACGGCCAGATCTTCATCGCCGTGATGCCCTCTTCAAGCAGGGAATGGGCAAGTTCGTCGGCGCTGTTCAGGAAGCCATTGAGGTCGTCGTAATTGCGCGCGGACGACGAGGACAGATCATAGTTCGCTGTCGTCTGGCCGGTCGCCTTCTTGATGTACTCAGTGCCCGCGCATGTGTTGTAGGTCCGGATTTCCTTGCGACTGAAACCGCCGAGCAACTGGGCGATCGGCTGGTTCGTTGCCTTGCCGAAGATGTCCCACAGCGCGATGTCAAAGGCCGAGTTGCCTCGCACTTCAGCTCCGGAGGAGCGAAACCCGAGGTACCCCACGAGATCGGCGGCGAGGAGGTCGATCTGCAAGGGGTCGCGGCCGATGACCCGAGGCGCGACATATTCATGAATATAGGTTTCGACGGTCTCGGCGCCGAAGAACGTCTCCCCGAGCCCGGTCAGCCCCTCATCCGTATGGACCAGGAGCCAGAGAAGGTTCGGGCGCTCCGCGACGCGGACCGTTTCCAGTTTCGTTATTTTCATAAGGCTGCTTCCTATGCGATGCCGGCGGCAAGAAGCGCCTTGACGCTCTCGTCGAAATGCCGGGCCATGAGCTGACTGGCTGCTTGCGGATCGCCCGCAGCAATCGCTTGCGCCAACTCGATATGGATTGCGTTCATTGCGTGCCGCTCTGCGTCCGAGGCGCGGCTACGCCAACCGATCGGCCAAGTCTGCCGCGACACGCCCTGGAAGGCGCCGACAATCATCGAGAAGATCGGATTCTTTGAAGCGCGGGCGATCTCGAGATGAAACGCGAGGTCGCTCTCCATTACTTTCTCCGCGTCTACAAAATTGTCCTCCATTGCCTTCGCAAGTCCGAGAATGGTGCGCGCTTCCGCGTCCGTCCGCCTCAGTGCGGCGAGCGTCGCTGTACGGGTCTCTATGGTTCGGCGCACGTCGTAGACCTGATTGATGTTGATCTGGGCAGTGTGTACGCCGTGCTCGATCATCAAGGACATTGCTCCGTGATCGAGCTGCGCCACGGTGGCGCGCTTACCCGCACTGAGATCAATCAAGCGCATCGTGGCGAGCGACCTGAACGCCTCGCGGACCACCGATCGAGATACGCTGAGTTCCTTCGATAAGGTTGCCTCACTCGGCAGCCGATCGCCGGGGCCGAGTTCATTTGTCCGGATGTGCTGGGTGATCGCGCCGATCGCGGTGCCGACCAGGCTGCCGGCTATATGTTGCTCATCTTCAACTGGCCGCAGATTCATACATCGCCTCCCGAAATGCCAAAACCTGTCGGACAGGTTTACTTGATCCGATTCATAGTTTACGCATAAGCTGTATGTCAAGATTGAATTCGAAGACCAAAAGGGGAATTCCATGGGAGTTGAGGTTGACGTTGTTCTCGCCGCGAAAAACGTCGTCGGAGAAAGTGCCGTATGGGACGAACGAGAACATGCGCTATGCTGGGTCGACATCGTCGGGAAATCGATCCATCGCTTACGCCCGAACTCGGGCAAGCACGAAAAGTGGAACTTCCATGATCTCGTGACTTCAATTGGCCTTCGTAAGGACGGAGGCGCCATTGTCGGATTGAGGAAGTCAATTGCGCTATGGGACTTCGGCGGCCAACTCCGCGCCATAGCAGAGGTTGAATCGGAGCTTCCGCGAAATCGCCTGAACGAAGGCGTTGTCGGGCCAGATGGCGCATTCTGGGTTGGCACCATGCAGGACAATATCGGTCTCGATGGCACGCCGCAGGCGATAACGGCAAAGACGGGAAGGCTGTATCGTTATGCGGGCGGAGAGCTATGCTCGGTTTCGGATGACCACTTTGGCATCACCAACACACTGATATGGACTGAAGACGATCGGCTCATTACGGCCGACACCGAAGACAACACGATCTACAGTTACGCCTTGGATAACAAATCCTGGTCTCTTCATGACCGGCGGACGATCCTTTCTGGCTTCAGTCGTGGTCTTCCAGACGGATCTTGCGTCGATGCGGAAGGTTTCATCTGGAATTGTCGCGTCGCCGGTGGCGGTTGCGTGGTTCGTTTCACGCCGAGCGGTATAATAGATCGCATTGTCGATCTGCCCTGTTCGTGGCCAACCAGCTGTGCTTTTGGCGGGCCTGGACTTGAAACGCTGTTCGTTACCTCAGCACGCTTCACGATGACCGACGCGCACCTTGCCGACAATCCGTACGAGGGAGCTGTGTTCGGGATGCGGGCAGGTGTTTGTGGGCAGCCGACCAATCGGTTCGGTCAATGACACAAATTGCAGGTTGCCAGAGATATTAGAGCACCCATCTGCCGGTGACGGCGCGCTTGCGCCGATTGAGCCTTTCCGCCAGCACCGCCGCAAGTGGATGATCCAGCAATGGACCGTCAACAATCGAAGCTAGTACCCTCACGATTGATTATGCGATCTTGAGTGGCAGCCGAACGGACCGATGTTCTCGACCGGCCGGATAAGGAGGAGTCTGCTTCGGCCGATGGCTATCGAGCGGATCATGACGCTAATCGAGCCGCACCCTCGCGGTTGGTGTTCGACAGGAACACCGGGGACAGCCGATCTAAGGTCAAAACAAGTTTCCCCTGTCAGCGCGCGCGCAACGGCGACGCGCCCCGGGAACCACGATCACATCCTGCTTCTCGCGCGTCCAACTCTCCGACTGACGCTCTGCTTCAAGTCGCCGGCACCACCTACGGCCGGCCGATGCGACGTGATGGCTGAGCGCCCTGGCGTAATGGCGGGCGACCTTGCGCTCCTTGTTGTCGCCGAACAGCCAGCCTTGCCGCGCAGCTCCGCGAACGTTTCGGGCGTTCAGCGACCGACCTCGCCAAAGCCTCACCGTCTATACCCTTGTCCACTAAGGCGACCTTGACCTTAAAGGCGACACCCTCCGGATCGACATAGACATTGCAGCCTACGGAACGCACCGTTGCCATGGCCCGCTCGAGGTCGGGTTTCGCCTTCGCTGACCCAGAATTCAAGGGAGCGTTCGATGGAGCTTGAACCTGCCCTGCTCACCACGATCGCCTCAAACAGGTTGCCCCATGACCGTGATTGTGGTCGAAAAGCTGCATGCCACCGGATCGCCGACCACGCTTGCGCAACTCGTGGAGATCACAGGTCTCGCCAGAAACGTTACTGCCCAGACCCTCGACCCGCTCATACAGCGCGGGCCCGCCTCGGCAATGCCATCCTCCGTTCGGTCCGATATCAACCGCCTCTCAAAATGGGCGATCGCGCTGATTTGAGGACCGTCCCTTTAACGCCCCTCCTCCCTGCCACCCAAGGCAGAGAGATGGAATCGGCCTTGGGGCTATAGGCGCGGTTGCTATCGCTCATGATTTCCGGCAAAAATGAGGTATAGAAAAGGAAGTCTATAGCTCATGAAATGGAACTGGACGCAGCAAGGCTGGCCCGAATTCAGTTTTGACGCTTCCCGGCTTGAGCCGCTTGAACGGCAATTCCTTTTGTCATCTGGTGAGGTCATCGGCGCAATCCGCCACGTCAGCGACAATGAACGCGATCAACTACGCATAGAGTTGATCAGCGAAGAGGCGGTGAAGACATCGCAAATCGAGGGAGAAATGCTCGATCGTTTGAGCGTCCAATCCTCTTTGCGCCGACAGTTCGGTCTAGAAGCAGACAGCCGGCCGATCAAGCCGCAGGAACGCGGGATCGCAGAAATGATGGCCGACGTCTATGGCACTTGGTCGCGGCCTCTGGACCATGAAACGCTCTTTCGGTGGCATGGAATGTTGATGACGGGAAACCGTCATATGGGAACGATTGGTACATACCGAATACACGAAGATGCCATGCAGATCGTATCTGGTCGCCACGATAAACCTATCATCCACTTTGAAGCGCCACCGTCAGTACGAATACCGGACGAGATGGCCGCCTACGTGGATTGGTTCAACAAATCCGCAACTCACGGTGAAGCCCCCCTCCCCGCTTTGACACGTGCTGGTATCGGCCATATTTATTTCGAGAGCATCCATCCTTTCGAAGATGGCAACGGTAGGCTCGGTCGAGCGATTTCCGAAAAATCACTTGCACAGAATATTGGACAACCAAGTCTCATTGCACTCGCCTTCACGATTGAGCTTGCCCGAAAGGAATACTACAGCCAGTTGGAGAAAAACCAGCGCACGTTGGATATCACCGAATGGCTGATCTACTTCGCGCAGACCATCCTGGAAGCGCAACAGACGACATTGCGTCGGATCGACTTTTACCTCGACAAGGCGCAATTCTATGATCGGTTTCGCGGGCAGTTCAACGAGCGGCAGGAAAAGGCGGTCGCCCGCATGTTCCGTGAAGGCCCTTCGGGATTTAGAGGCGGGCTGAGCGCCGAGAACTACATCGCGATCACACAAACCTCGCGAGCGACCGCCACTCGTGATCTTCACGACTTGGTGGAAAAAGGCGCACTTGTGCGAACCGGCGAACGTCGCCATACGCGGTATTCCCTCAGCCTAACTGAGACGAAAATGCACGATCCGGGATTCAGAGGCGCCTTTGATCAGGCATGAGTTGCTACAGGCCAACGGTATTTGAAATAACGCATGAGAAACCTTCCATGAGCAAATCGTCGAGAGACAAACTTGGCCCAGTTGCTGCACGGGACACGGATGTGTTGAAAGCGCAGGCAATCAATGCGCTACTCACACAGCCGATTGCCATTCTTCCCATGAAGCCCGGCGATCCAATCCGACCCTTCGGGCTCGGACTCTGGCCTGAAATCAGACCCCTTCTGCGGCCTGGCCTTAGCGTCTCGACCCTGCGCCGCGCGACCGGAACCTTTCTCCACTCAAAGAGATACCATCTAGCGATCGCGCAGCTAGGCTCCGTCCGCCACGATATAAACGGCACAGCGATAGGCCTAGTATCGGACACAGACGGGCTGGCGGCCGAGCAAAAAATTGAAAGCTTGAGAAAGCGCGATGAAGCCCGAAAGGCAGCGGCACCTGCGGTTGTCCGATCCATCCCACTTTCGAAGGCTGACATGATCCCGCGCTGCTCTGTTCAATCGGGACAATCCGCCGGGTTAAATCAGGGCGAGCGGCATCGAGCAGCAGCGGCTGCTCGCCCGCGGAAAATGTCTTAGTCGCCGCGCGTGCCGATGAAGGTAGTCGGCTTCGAGCGCCAGCGAGAATGAGCGTACCAGGCGCCGGCAGCGCAGCTGACAGAGCCCGTTCGCGCGCGGTTTGACCGGTTAAAAAGCCTCGTCTCGGAGGATCAGCATCGCGACGGCCAACGCCGGGATCCGGGAAGCCTAGGCCCGGCAAGCCGCTCCAATTGAAAAGCGCCCTGCCTTCACCTGCCCGACCTGACCAGCAAACCTGCGTATCGATGATACCCGTCTCTGGCGGCCGCTGGATCATCATTGAGACGATGCAGGGCGCATGCTTACGAGGGCCCCGGCGATGCGCTTTCTCTCGCCAGGCGGAAACGCTGCGATCGATTCCGCAAATCGATGTGGCGAGCGGACGACAACTTCCGTCGAGATCCGGCTTTCGATCTCCGACTGCCATACCGGACGGCGGGCAGCCTAAATCGTTCACGCTTGCAGATCGTGAACCGTTTGGCTGAGAGAGGAGCCCAGGACCTGGTCGCCGCGTGCGGATCATCTAATGGTCGCCGGTATACTCTGAACGGGCTCTCTACCGGGTGCGGCGCTCACTTCTAATGAAGGGCCGACGATACAGGCGACGATCGACAGATGGTTGGAACCCGCACGCGCCCTGGAACGTTTAGAGAACGAATTCAGGAGGGTGTTATGACTGTCAATCCGAAAACCGATCCTTCTTCCAACACACAGAAAGACCCCGACGATTGGGTCAGCGGCGACGAGCCGATGACCGGTGCGCAGCGGTCCTATCTGAAGACCCTGTCGGAGCAGGCGCATCAGCCCGAGGCCTATGCTGAGGATCTGACCAAGGCGGAAGCATCCAAGAAGATCGACGAACTGAAGCAGTCGCTCGATTTGGAATGAATCGCCGCGTGCGGCCACCATGCATTGAAGCCGATAGCCGAGGACGCACAGTGACATCACGAATCTCTGGAACTTTTTTCACGAGAGGCGATTTTTGCTGATTAAGCCAGCCCGGTCACGCTGCGAAACAGCCAACGTCGAGAATACGGCCATGCAACACGAAGACACCAGACAACAGTATAGCAAGGTGGTTCACGGCTGGAATCAGCGGTACGACCTGGAAGAGTTCACCCGCGCGCACCGGCTTATGCCCCTTGTCGCACGTGAACTGTTTGAGAAATTCGGACCATACAAAATCGACCTCGATCGAAAGGTCGCCGAGCTCGGAGAAGTGGGAAAATCTAATCGTGGGCACTAGTCGAGAGTTCCTCTACGCGCCCCTAGACGACCAGGCGGTCGTTCCCTCCATCTGTCGGCCGCCTGGAATAAACTTTTCTCACAGATAGCAGCTCGCTTCGCGAGCACGACGCGCTTAACTGTGGGGCGGCTGCACCCGTCAAAAAAACGGCCCCCGTAATAGAGGCCATAATCGCATTGCCAAGTCCAACTTACTACGATGTCTGCTCAGGTGGAATACCCTTCTCCACCAGCCGAGCCTTACAGAAGACCATTGCCGTGTCCCGGGCCAGCAGCCCATGCTGCCGACCGTGAGGCGATCGACCTCCACGATTTCGGGCTTGTCGCCGTGTTCCGGCAACCCAGCCAGGCGATCGCCTGTGCATTCGATCTTCGGAGCCGCCTGAATCAAATCGGCCTGAATGTGCAAGCAGCCATCCACATCGGCGAGTGCGGAAGACACCACGGCCATGCCGGCCCGGTCCTGCAGCTTGCAGCGGGACTTGCGGGCTGCGCGAGACCGGGCGATATCATCGCCTCCCACACCGTGCGCGATCTCGCCATCGGTACAAACCTCTCCTTTGATCCACGCGGGGAGCTCGACCTGCCCGGAATCCCCGGCCCATGGCGGTACTTTTCCGTTGGCCCGGTTTTGGCCATGCCCCGTACGGGAGCATCCAATGAATTACCGGAAGATAATTGACCCGATCGGGAGCACCCGGCTGCCTGCAGTTCCTTGTCGCTCCAATGGCGTGTCGATGCCGTGCCCTCCCTCAACGCATCCGGTCGCCATAGTCGTGGCGCAGCCCGCACAACCATTCGGTGAGGTGCGCGACAGTTTTTGGATCCGATTCCTGTTTCAGGGGAATGCCGCGCATGATTTCGCCAAGCGAGAAACGCACTCAGGTGATGCTGTAGCTTCGCAGGGATCAGCGCCGTCGGTGGGGTTATTTGCACACGCTATGGTTCGAAATCGGCTTCAAATGTGCAGCTTTGGTCATGTCACCCGCAATTTTATTAGTAAATGTGAAAAAAACATTGGCTTTCCGAAGCGATTAATTGACGGCTCCGACGACCCCGAAAAAAACGTGGCACCGGAGGGGGTTATCTTCGTCCCGGGATATTTGTTCTGTTACGGCCTCAGCAAAACTCCGGCTCTGGATGCGGTGCACGCAACCTATGCTTAGTGGAGGTCACGGAAGGACATGCCTAGCCTCGTTGTTGAGGAGTGAGTTATTGCTCGGCGGCTGGGCAAATACTTGAATCAACATTGGGAGACCAGCATGAAAAAGTATCTTCAAACAGTTGCTATCTGCGCCATCGTTGCGGCGGGTTACACGGCGCCAGCATTCGCTGACGGCGGCAAAATCGGCGGAGCCGGCGAAATTGGCGGCAAAAGCGACGGTGCGAGCGGAACGGGCGCTGATAGCGGCAGCGGCGGTGGTGGAGACAGCGGCAGCGGCGGTGGTGGAGACAGCGGTAGCGGCGGCGGTGGAGACAACGGCAGCAGCGGCGGTGGAGACGGCGGCAGCGGCGGCAGTGAAGGTGGCGGCGGCAGTGAAAGCGGCGGTGGCAGTGAAAGCGGCGGCGGCACTGAAAGCGGCGGCGGCAGCGAAAGCGGCGGCGGCASYGAAAGCGGCGGCGGCAGCGAAAGCGGCGGCGGCACTGAAAGCGGCGGCGGCACTGAAAGCGGCGGCGTCGTGTCAACCGCGCGTTAAGCGGGACAGTCTGCTGGTAAACAGACCGGCAGAACTCTATCCTGGCAGCGAGGGGCCTTTGCCCCTCGCTTTTTTTTCACAAGCGCCGTCAGTCGGCGAATGTCGGCTCGGCTGGCAATCTCAATTCCCAAGCTGCTCATCATCGACGAGCTTGGCTATCTTCCGTTGAAACTCAATACAACCCATCTGCTCTTCCAGCTCGTGTCCGGCGCTATGAAATGGGTGCCAATGCTCGTCACAGCCATGTCATCACGATCCGTGGCGACAGCTATAGAAAAGCGCCGCAGTGGACTCCTGCAGAGGCCAGCAACGCCTGGCAGAGATTGATCCAGCTCGCTTCAAGCAAAAGAACCTCAGAATGATGCAACGGCTGGTCAGAACATGGCGCATGGAACTGGCTGGGCTAGTCATTCTCGATGGCGGCTGGATAAGGAGTCTGCCCCTATCGTCTGCTTTGGTCGCTCGGCCTCAAACTGGCGGTCTAGGGCCTCGACGTCACCCTAGCCGTAGGGCGCTTTAACTCAATATCCACCGGAAAGAATGAGTGTCTCGCCGGTTACAAAACTGCTCGCCTCAGACGCCAGAAATAGCGCCGCACCAACCATTTCGTCAGGTCGTCCTGCCCGACCCATCCAGTTCAGCTTGCGGACGTAGTCCGCCCACGCTTCAGGATCCGAGTCACGTCTGTCCGCATTCCTGTCGGTATCGATCAAGCCCGGGGCCAGTGTGTTGAGAAGCACACCCCTGCCGGCGTAGTCTCGCGCCAGGCTCTGGACGAGATTGTGTTGAGCCGCCTTCGTGGCGGCGTAGATCGAGACGATCGCCTTTGGCCGTATCTGATTGATGCTACCGACGTTGATGACGCGACCCCAGCCGCGTTCCGCCATTGACGGAAGCACCGCTTGCAGCATGTCGACGGTCGACCGCAAATTTACATCGATCTGCAGATCAAGGTCCTCGGGTTTGACATCCTCAAAGGTGCCATTGATCTGTGCGGACGCGTTGATCACCAAAATGTCGAGGGGACCAGCCGCAGCCTCGGCGCGCTCGATGAGCATGCGTCCAGCCCGTTTGCTAGACAGATCACAGTAAACGGAGACGGCTTGTCCCCCGGCCTCCCGAATGGAACGCTCGACGTCGGCTGCTGCACCTTCCGTTTGTCCATGGACAACGACGCGGGCGCCATAGGCGGCAAACCCTTTTGCGATTGCCGCACCGATGCCGCGGCTGGAACCGGTGACGAGTGCCGTCCGCCCCTTCATCGAGAACATGTCCTGGTATGTCATCAAAGTCCTTTCATCCACCAAAGAGGTTTGCGGGTAAGCCACGCACTCCAGGCGTACATGCGAAAATGCCCCCCGATAGCGGTGCTTCGGTGAGCGTCGAAGCGGGCAGACGCGTGCGGGCGCTCGTTATGAAAAGGGTTGCTAGATCGTCGCCGCCGAAGGCGACACTCGTCGGACGCGGCACTGGCAGGTCCACGACACGATCGATCTTGCCGTCGGGATGGTAGCGCACCACGCGCCATCCGTCCCAAATCGCGCACCAGACGCCGCCCTCAGCGTCGACCGTCAGGCCATCGGGCCGGCCTTCGGATTCCGGGATTCGGGCGAACACCCGGCGATTGCCGATGAGGCCTTCCCCAATGTCGAATTCATACGCGTAGATGATGCCCGGCACTGTATCGACGAAGTAGAAGATCCGGCCGTCGGAGCTCCATGCAAGCCCGTTTGCGACTGTCAATCCGGCCGCGGCCCGGTGAACCTCTCCGCTGCCGGAAATCCGGTAGAGGTTCCCGGTCGGCCGGCTGACATCGAGGCGCATGGAGCCGACCCAAAGCCGCCCGCGCGCGTCGGTCTTTGCGTCGTTCAGGCGGTTTTCCGGCATGCCGGGCTCGGGTTCGGCAAAGAGGGTGAAGGTGCCGCGGTCGAAATCCAGAAACTCCACTCCGTCCTGGGATGCAACGACGAGCCTTCCATCGATAGCAGGCAGCACGGCGCTGACAAGTTTGGAAACGTTGCAGGTCTCGTTCTTGCCGGTCACCGGGTCGAAGCGGTGGACGGCGGGATGAAGAATATCGACCCAGTACAGCCGCTTTTCCCGCGCGATCCAGACGGGTGCCTCGCCCAGCTGAGCGCCCCACGGCAGCACGCAGTGCACAAAACTGGATGTGGACGTCCGCTCTCGCGGCCGCGGGCCCGAACTGATCGCGACAGTTCCGGCCGTTCCGGTGATGCGGCGGGCGGAGGCGATGAGCTCCCGGCCCACCGGGTGAATTCCGGAACTGTCGAGGCGCGAGGCCGGGGCGAGGACGACGAGAGCACCGATGGGTACGCCGTCCCGCCCGGCAATCGGCGCAGCAACGGAATTCACACCGACCAGATGCTCCTCGTAAGAGACGGCATATCCCCGTGCCCGCGTCAGCACCAGATCCGCCTCGAGCGACTGCGCATCGGTTATCGTTTTCGGGGTGAAGCGGTCGTAGGACAGCTGCGCCATCAGGCTGCGTGCAAACGTCGGCTCCTGGAACGCCAGGAGTGCCTTGCCCGCCGCCGAGCAATGGATCGCAACCCTGCGCCCGACTTCGATCAGGACGCCAAGTCCGCCGCTCGACCGCTCCTCCAGATAGACGACGCGCGAACCATCGAGACGGCATAGCGCGACGGTTTCTCCCAGATCGATGGACAGCCGTTGGAGCTCAGGCAGAGCGGCGCTCAACAGGTCGAACTTGTCCCAGACGCGATGGGATAGTTCGAGAAAGCGGTTGCCCAGCAGATAGGCACCGCTTTCATCATCCTGGCGAACCAGGCGATAGACCATCAGGGTTTTGAGCATACGCGCCAGGGTCGGCTTCGGGACGCCGCTCTGCCTTTGCAGATCGGCAAACCGAAGCGGCTTCGTGGCTTCCGCGATGAGGTCGAGCAGGGCGAGGCCCTTGGCGAGCGCTGCAGCGCCCGCCGGTGCCCCGCGATCCTCCAGGCCTACGCTGGCATTTTCTTCCATGCTTCTACCGCCTCATCTAGCATCCGCATGATCGGCCATTGCGGCGCGAAGCCAAGCGTGTCGCATATATGCTGGTTGGAGGTGTGATACCACACACCGGGGCCGGGCAGGTCCACGGTGACGAGTGGCAAACCGGTCCTTTGCGCCATTACCGGTAGAACGTCAGCAAAGTCAACGGGATCGCTGGAGCCGAGGTTGAACGTGCCGCCCGGCGCCTTTTCATGCGTCAACGCTAGTAGAACGCCCTGGGCCATGTCGCGCGTGTCCGTGATGTGCATGCGGAAGGGGCGCCCGTTTTCGTTCCGAGACAGGATCAATGCGGGGCGGCCGGGGTCCGCTGCCCGCAGCACCTCGACCGCCGCCCTGTTGCCGAAACCTTCCTGCTGGCGGATCTTCGGCTGCAGGAAGAAGCGCGGGCCTGAAAAGAAACTCGTCGCATCCAGGAGTTCGGAGGCGTTCTGCGTGTGCGAGAAACGCAGGATCACGGTTTCCATGGACGAGACACGACCCTGAAACCGCACCAGTTCCTCGCCGAGCAGCTTGGTCAGCCCGTAGGGCGACAACGGGTTTGTGCCATTCGCCTCGGTTATCGGCTGGAACTCCGGCTTGTTTTCCGGATAAACCTCGCCGGAACTCGCGAAAACGAACCGGCCGACCTTTTCAGCCACTGCTGCTTCCAGCACAACCCGCGTGCCCTCCACGTTGGCGCGGAACAGCTTCTCCCGGTCATCCGGCAACCACGACATGAAGGCACCGAGGTGCAATACGGCGTCCATGTCCGAGCAAGCGCGGCGCGCCGCTTCTTCGTCGTCGAAGGCTCCGACCACTTCGTCAAAGCCGTCCTGCTCGATGCCGGCGGGTCGCAGATCGAACCCCCTGACGCGATGGCCGGCGGCCAGCAAATCCCGTATGACGAACGATCCGACTCTGCCCGCCGAGCCAGTTACAAGCACTTTCATCTGTCGATTGCCTTTTCAGTTTGTGCGTCAAAGAGGTGGATGTGAGAGGGGTCGAAAGACAGCGAGAGCTCTTCGCCCTCCCGGATCGTGCCGGAATAGGGAACGCGGGCGATCAACCCCTTGCCGCGCTCGTCCTCACGGCCCTGGTGGAAGGCGTACTGGCCTGGTTCGAAGTAGACGTATTTTTCGGATCCCAGGCTTTCGACGAGCACCGGCTTCACCTGGAAGGTGACGCCGCCCTGCCCCAGCGAGAGGTGCTCGGGACGAATGCCGACAATCACCTCCCCGTCAGCGACCCCCGGCCGAGCGGCGAAGGTCTGGCCGAACAGCTCGATGTGTCCGCCCGTGATGCGAGTTCGAAGGAAATTCATGCCCGGGGAGCCGATGAAACTGGCAACGAAGAGATTTATCGGCTTCTGAAACAGCGTATCCGGATCGGCGATCTGCTGGACGAGGCCGTCGCGCATGATGACCACCCGATCCGCCATCGTCATCGCTTCGATCTGGTCATGAGTGACGTAGACGGTGGTGACCCCAATGCGCTTGTGGAGCGCGCTGATTTCGGCGCGGGTGTGAACACGCAGCTTGGCATCGAGGTTCGACAGCGGTTCATCCATCAGAAAGGCGCGGGGTTCGCGCACAATGGCGCGCCCGAGCGCCACACGCTGCCGCTGGCCGCCCGACAGGGCTTTCGGCCGGCGATCAAGCAGATGGTCGACCGCCAGAATTCGGGCTGCCGCCTGCACGCGCTTGTCGATCTCGGTCTTTGCCATGCCGCGCATCTTGAGGCCGAAGCCGATGTTCTGTCCGACGGTCAGATGCGGATAGAGCGCGTAGTTCTGGAAGACCATGGCGATATCGCGGTCGCCCGGTGCGAGATCGGTGACATCCCTGTCGCCGATCAGGATCTTGCCTCCGCTTGCAGCCTCGAGCCCCGCGAGAATCTTGAGCATAGTCGACTTGCCGCAGCCGGACGGGCCGACCAACACAACGAATTCGCCGTCCGTGATCTCGAGCGAGAATTCTTTCAATACGTTGAGCGCGCCGTAGCTCTTGTGCACGCCTTGAATGCTTATTCCAGCCATTTCACTTCTCCGCGCCGGCGGTGAGCCCACCGACTAAGTAACGTTCGAGGAATAGGTAGATGACGACGATGGGCAGGGCCACAAACACGGCGGCGGCCGAGATTTCGTTCCAATCCGTGACGTATTCGCCCTTCATCGTGGTGATGCCGAGATTGGCCGTCCAGTTGCCCTGAGCGTTGGTCAGGAACGTCCGCGCGTAGGCGTAATCCGCCCAGGAAAGAACGAAGGCATAGAGTGCCGTCGCCGCCAGGCCCGGTGTTGCCACGGGAAGCACGACCCGGAACAACGCACCGAGCGGCGAGCAGCCGTCGACCATGGCGGCCTGCTCAAGTTCGCGCGGAATGGTGTCGAAATAGCCTTTCAGCATCCATGTGGTGAAGGGGATGATGAGCGTCGAATGTGCCAGAACCAGCGACCAAAGGCTGCCGATCAGCCCCATCGACCGGAATATCCCGAACAGCGGTATCACAAGAAGCGTTGCAGGCAGCATCTTCGCCGTGAGGATGAACAAGCCGAGGGGCCGGCTGCCCTTCACGCTGAAGCGCGAAAGACTGTAGCCAGCAAAGACCGAGACGATCATCGATAGCGCTACGGAGCCGGCGGCCGCCAGCGTCGAGTTCATCAGCCACAAGAGGATCGGTCGCTCGGAGGCCACCTTGGCGAACGTGCTCCACTGCGGCTCGGCCGGCCAGAAAGACGGGGGCAACGACCGAATTTCGGAAAGCGTCGACAAGGCGGTGACGAAGAGCCAGTAGATCGGAAAAAGCAGAATCCCACAGACGGCGATTACACCGGCATAGAGAGCAAGGGATTGTAGCCCTGTGCGTTTCATGATGGCCCCCTAGTACATTGCTTGCGATTTGCGGCCGAGCATCAATAGGCTGACCACTACGCAAAGGATGAGCGTCACGATGCCGATGGCCGATGCGTAACCCATGTTGAAGAAGCCGAAGGCCTGGTCGTACGTCATGATCGACAGCGTCGTCGTGGACTTCAGGGGTCCGCCATCCGTGAGCACCTTGATGATGGAGAAATCGCGAAACACCCACAGCACGACCAGCACAAGCGTCACGCCCAGTACCGGCATGAGCACGGGGACGGTGATGTAGCGGAAGCGCTGGAAGGCGTTGGCTCCGTCGACCTTCGCGGCATTGTAGAAGTCGTCCGGTATAGACTGAAGACCGGCGAGCGTCATGATCGAGACGAACGGATAGCCCTTCCAGATCATCGTGACGGCGACGACCCAGAAGGCTGCTGTCGGATCAGAGAACCAGTTGATCATGCCGCTGGTCAGGCCGAGCTTGATGAGGAGCCAGTTCATCAGACCGAAGGAGGAATCGAAGATCCAGGAAAAGATGACGACCGCGATGACCTCGGGAACCGCCCAAGGCAAGGCGACGAAGAGCCTCGCAAGGCTGCGTCCCCTGAAGCGATTGTTGACCAGAAGGGCTGTTGCAAGCCCCACGGCAAAGCAGGCGACCGTCACCACGACAACGAGCTTGATCGTCACCCAGCAGGCTGTCCAGAACTCCGGCGATGTGAACAGCTTCTCGTAGTTCTGAAGAGTAAACGGCTTTCGCGGCGCGCTGAGCGTCGCCATCCCGACCTTCTGAAACGACAGATCCAGGGAGACGAACAGGGGATAGATGATAATCAGCGCGACCAGTGCGACGGCCGGCAGCAGTAGCAGATAGCCGAGATAATGCTGACGGCTGGGCCTTGCCAGGTCTAAGAAGCGTAGGCTCATGGCGTTGCTTTCAGGTTGGGAGCGCCAAGCGCCGTCGGGCGCCTGGACGTTCGTGTGTCTCTAGGGCGAGAGGCTCGCGCTAGTTGAGCGCTTCGGCCTTTTCCTGCATCGTCTTCGCAACGACAGCCGGATCGAGATCCTCGATGATCATCCGCTGCGCCTCTTCCTGGACCATCTTCGAAAACTCGTTGAACTGGACCTCGAGGCCCACAGGAATGCGATCGATCCGGTTCTTGGCAGCCGCCCGCTGCGATTCAAGCATGAGTTCGAAGTGTGGCAGCTTGGCTTTCGCCTCTGTCAGATCAGCATTCGGATCCGGCGGCGTCGAGGCGGCCATCGTCGCGAAACTCCCCTGGAATTTGTGCGACGTCGCTATGGCTATGAAGTCCCAGACCAGCTGCTTCTTCTCGTCCGGGATTTCGCTCGGCATCGCCAGGACGTTCGAGGAGCCGCCGAGAGGCGGATCGAAGGGCACACTGGCGAGCTTCAGTTTATCCTTCGCTGTCCCGTCCTGCATGATCTGATAGATCCAGGGGCCGTCGATCTTGAGGGCTATCTTGCCGTCCGCGAAGAGTTTGCGCACCTCGCCGGCGGAAAGGTCGCGCGGTGTCAGGTTTTCCGTCACGACCGTCTTCCAGCGCTTGAGGCCTTCGACCATCTCGGGCGTGTCGATCGTGACGTTGCCTTCGGCATCAGTGAAACGTGCGCCAGTATCGAAGAGGTAGCTCGCCATTTCCGCCAGGTACTGGCCGCTGCCGCCTCTCGTCTCGTGGCCGGTTCCGAACTGGTCGAGAATACCGTCGCCGTTGAGGTCCTTGGTGGTGGCGCGTGCAGCGGCGAGGAACTCTTCGTAGTTCTTCGGTACCGCCACGCCCGCTTGCTTGAGCATGTCTTCGTTGTATCCGAAGATAACGCCGTAATAGAGCATCATGACGCAGACGGTCGTGCCCTGGAACTGGCAGGTGTTCTGCCCGCTCCAGCCGTTCAGATCGAGTCCGGCCTTCTCGATCCAGGGGCCGAGATCCTCCAGCCAGCCGTTGTTCGCGAAGGTCTGGAACTCGAACGAGGCGAGATGGACGATGTCCGGCGGCGTTCCGCCGGCAAACAGGGTTGTCATCGTATCGGCATAGGCATTTCGCTCCACCTTCGTCCATTCGATGGTGTCACCCGGATGCTTCGCCTCCCATTCCTTGATGACCGTGCCCCACCAGTCCCCGATACCCCGTTCGTCTTTCTGCCAGGAGACGAACTTGAGCGTTTCAGCGCCGGCCGTCTGGGGCAGCGCAAATCCGGCCAGCAGGCCCGCAACGGTCGCCGCGGCGATCCGGTCCTTGATCCTCTTCATCATTCCTCCACTCCTCCGTTGTTCATTCACTGCTTCTTCAGAAGCGACAAAGCCTCTCGTGAGAGCTCCACCCCGAGGCCGGCTCCCGTCGGCAGGACGTATTCTCCCGCCACGCAATCCATGTCCGTTTCGAGCAGCCGGCGATTGGGCTCGAAGATCGAATGCTGAAATTCGTGACAATCCACCATTGCAAGCGCAGCACTCGCCTGAAGACTTGCCGCCAGGAAGATGCCGGCGCCGATGGTCGCATGCGGAATAACCTTGATGTGATGGGCCTGGGCGTATTGTCCGATGCGCATGAACTCGGTCACACCCTTGTGCCCCATCTCGGGCTGGACGATTGCCATCGCCCGGACAGCAACTCTCGGCACCATGTCATGGACCGTTCGCCATTCCTCGCCGACGGCGATGGCGCTTGCGACGGCATTTGCCACGCGCGCCAGACCATCAATGTCCTCCGTGCGAACCGGCGCCTCAGCAAACCAGAGGCCATGAGGTTCCATTGCCTTGATCAGCGCGATCGCCTCGCTGGCCGTATGCGTCCAGTGCATGTCGCAGGCGATACGCGCTGATGGCCCCAGCCGCGCTCTCAATGTCTCGATTTCGCGGGCGACGCCGTCGTCGGCCACCGGTGCTGCAAACTTGAAGGACGAAAACCCCTTCTCGCGCCAGTGAAGCGCCAGCTCGGCCCGCTTTTCGCGCGTGTCTTCCGGCAATCCGGAGACATATGCGTCGATGCGCTCGCGGCGCTGGCCGCCGAGCAGTTTGCAGAGCGGCAGTTGCGCGAGCTTGCCCGCCAGATCCCAAAGCGCGATGTCGACGGCCGCCAGCGCATCCAGGTAGAAGCCGCCGGTATAACCGCGCACCCGCATGAGGTCATAGAGGTCATCGTGAATTGCGGCAGCGTCGAAGACATCCCGGCCGATCGTGAAGTCTGCCAGGAGATCGTCGATAATCTCCATCGTCGCCTTCGGGGCGACGAGCCCGTAGGTTTCCCCCCAGCCGACTGCGCCATTCACGGTTTCGATGCGCACCAGGACGCTGCGATCGAAGACGGGATACACCGTCCTGTTGCCCTTGCGCACGAGATAGCCACGTGCGCTCGGCTCCTCTCCGCTGCGCGCCTTTCCAAGGTACGGGCGCTCGCGCGGAATGGTCAGCGTGAAGGTTTCGACAGACTTGACCCGATCGATCATGCGTTTTCTCCCTCGCCGGGACGTCCCAGCCCACATTCCGCATAGGATGCGTCGATGTCTCGAAGAGCAAGTGCGTCGATTTCAGGGGTCGGCGCGCGCACGATGCGGTTGTCGGCGACACCACGCAGCATCAGGATATGCTTGGTCAACCGCATACGGTAGACGGCCTGCAGAACAAGAAGCGGCAGCGAACGGATATAGAGGGCACGGGCTTCGCTTTTCCGGCCGTCGCGGAAAGCGCGATCGAGCGACACATGCAGGTCCGCGATTTCCAGAGCCGGCATGGCCGCACAGGCACCTCGCTCGTATTCGTCGAGAATGTAGCGGGCACCGCCCCCGCCGATGACCCCGCGCAGGTGTTCCGGCGCCTCGGCGAGGATGGCCGTGATTGCCGGACCCGCGGGCAGCGTCTCTTCCTTCACGTAACGCACCGACGGAACCGAGCGGACGACATGAACGACGGCTTCCGGCGAGAGGTCGGATCCGCGTGGCGCCGGGGCATTCTGAAGGATGATCTCAGCGTTCGGCACCTGGGCTGCGACCGCGCCGAGAAATGCCGCGACGGCCTCGGCACCCGCGCCAATCGACTTCGGCGGCTGGATCATCAGCAAATCGATTCCGAGGGCCGCCGCTTGGTGCGCATGGGCGACGACCTCCGCCACGGTGCCCCCGCTTGCGCCGGCGACGACGGGGATCCGGCCGGCGACCTCAGCCACCACGGCTGCCAGGAGGGCTACCCGCTCCTCTGCACTCAGCGCCTCGACCTCGCTTGCGAAGCCCGGAAAGACGACGCCGTCGACACCCCCCTCCAAGGCAAATCGTACAAGCCGACGCATCGCATCGAGATCGACGCCATCATCGGCGAAGGGTGTGGGCAGTACCGGCAATATTCCACTCAGTCGCATCTTTTGGTCCATATTGTGAGACTTATAATTTGCATTGTGGACCTTATGCGGAAATGTTAAGCGGTGTCAATCGGCAATGAAGTAGGAAGGAGTTTGCTGTGAGCGATCGGACATACCGGCACACGGTCGTCCTCGATTGGGGCACGACGGGATTTTCCGCCGCGCTGCTCGACGAGAGCGGCGGCGTTCGCGAGGTGAAGACGGGCGATTTGGGAATTCAATCGGTCCCGAATGGCGAGCATGAAAAGGTTCTGTCCGGTGAGCTGGCAGATTGGCGCGCGCGGTGCGGCGGACTGTCGATCATCGCGTCGGGAATGATCGGTAGTCGCAACGGATGGATCGAGATGCCCTATGTGCCGACACCGGCCAGCGCCGCGGACCTGGCTGCGGCCGCACGGACGATCGAACTGCCGCATGGCGACACACTCACCCTGCTGCCCGGCCTGACCGACCGCACGGCCCATCCCCATTCTGACGTCATGCGAGGCGAGGAGACGCAGCTGGTTGGTTTTGGACTGGAGCGCGACATCGTCGTCGTCCTGCCCGGCACACATACCAAATGGGCGGAGCTGCGCGGCGGCCAAATTCATCGGTTCCGCACCTTCGTCACGAGTGAGGTGTTCAACACGGTCGCCCACCATTCCTTTTTGATGAAAGCGGCAAAGGGAGAGGCGAGCGCGACCGGGCAGGCATTTCTTGATGGCGTGAAGCTCGCGATGGACGACAGCGGCAGGGCCGGCGGACTGCTGACCCGTCTGTTTTCATTGCGCACTGCCTGGCTTGCCGGGGAGCTGGAGCAGCAGGACATGCGCAGCCGCCTCTGGGGACTGGTCGTCGGCTGGGAATTCAGGGAAGCGCGCGAGCAGAACTGGTTTTCCCCCGGCGACCCGATCGCGGTCGTCGGTGATGACCATCTGGTCGATGTCTACGAGGTGGTTGTCGAAGCCTTCGGCGCCAGGCTCGTCTCTGCCGGCCGGGACATGGCCATCAAGGGCGCACAGGCAATCTTTCAACACGCGGCGTCTTGAGGAGTCGGATCAATGGATGACACCGTTACAATCACTTCTGGCGCCATGCGGGCGGAAATCGCGCTCCTCGGCGCGGAACTGCTGTCCTTACGTCTCGGCGGGCATGAGCTATTGTGGGAGGCAGACGCGGCCTCCTGGAGCGGCACGAGCCCGATCCTTTTCCCTGTCATCGGTCGCGTGAACGATGGGGTCGTTCGGATTGCCGGGAAGCCATATCCCATGCCGCCGCACGGTTTCGCCAGACAGGCAAAGTTTACAATCGAGAAACGGGCGTCTGACCAGGTCGTCCTCGTGAGGGCGGAGAATGACGAGAGCCTGCGATCCTATCCATTCCGCTTCGTTCTGAAGGTCACTTATTTCCTGGCGGCTGGAGGTCTTCAGATCACGTTCGACGTGATCAACACGGGAGAAGATGCACTACCATACGCAATCGGGTTCCACCCGGGTTTCCGGTGGCCCTTCGCGCAGGGTGACAAAGACGGCTACAGCCTGGCCCTGCCCACGAGGGAAAAGGTGTCTGGTTCTAGGCTGACCTCGGCCGGCTTGATGGACCCCGCTCATTACGAGGTCCCCCTAGCAGACGGTCGCCTGGCGCTCACCGAAGAGCTTTTTTATGCTGGGGCCCTGTGCCTGCTCGATCTGGATTGCACATCGGCCTCCTATGTTTCGCCCGTTGGATCATCCATCGAACTTTCCTGGCAAAACTTCTCGCATCTGGCCCTCTGGGCCAAGACCGATGCGCCGTTTCTCTGCATCCAACCCTGGACTGGCTACAGCGACCCGCTCGGATTCGACAAGGACATGTTCGAGAAACCAGCGATGCATTTGCTGGAGCCCGCGGCACAACGGCAGCACGGCATCAGCGTCCAATTTTCATCGTGATCAAGCGGTCCCGAAAGGGCCTTTTGCAACGTCTCAGCGGGGAGGCAGTGACATGGCTGACCGTGCCCTGAATTTCATCGGGGTCGAACATGACGAGTTCGGCGCGATGAATCGGCTGCTGTCGTGACGGTGAAAAGACACTGGGTAGAAGAGATCGTCACAAACTGCATCAAGTTAACGAGGTGAGTGCGCACGGCAACCTTCGCTAGCGTTCATGCCCATAAACGTTCGATCCTCACCAGAACCTAGAGCAACAGCATTTTTTTCAGGATCGAAAGAACATCCTTCAGGGGCAACCGGGTCGCTCCCTCGATGGCGAATGGCAGGAGTGCCGCCGCACCGACCGGTAAAACCGCCTTACGGCTAAGAAGCACTGTCGAAAGCTTTTTCGCCAACTCGTGGTGCTTGGAGGGATCGGCGATGTCTTCCTTTCTCTCCGATCTCTCATCGCAGTGGGCAGCCACATTACGGCCAAGAACCTTGCGTTCGGCAAGCCGCTGATAATGGGTAGCTTGCACGGAGAGCGCGAGAATCGTGGCGGCCTTCAGGTCGGCAAGGGGTTTCCAGAAAGCAGAAAGTGAGTAGGCAAACAATGCAAGCACCAGCACCAGCCATACGGCCATGGTAGCGGTAAGGCTGGCCGCATTGAGGGTTTCCATATCGAAATGCCTGCCGAGGGTTACCGCCACAGGTGCGCTGACACCGAAAATATACATCATATAGGCATTGGGATATTCGGAGATGAAGGCGAGCCCGCCCTGTCCGTCGGGATGTGTTGCGACCAGCTTCAGTTCCAGCCTCGCCAGCTTCCTAAGCAATTGCGACCAGACGAAGTGACGCCACAGCCCACGCAGCATCAGGAACCAGAAAAGAGGCACGCTTACCGCCACGGACCACCAGCCCGCCAAGCTAATGGCACTACCGTTCGGCGCAAGCTCGACGGCCCAGGACGTCAACGGAGCATGATGGAGAAGTGCGCAGTAGAACAGTCCGCCAAAGACCGCCAACGCCACGCATATGATCTCGGCCAATCCGGAATCGCGCTGTTTGAGCGCCACAAGGACCGCCTCCGCGGCGCTCTGCATCGAAACGGGCGCAATGATCGGTGCTCTAAGGAAATGCTGGAGCTTGGTGCGTAGACCGTCTTCGACCTGTCGCTCGGCAAGAACGAACGTCCCGATAGCGACGAAAAAAGTGGCCCAAACGCCGAGATCTCGGAGATAAGCTCCTGCATCGCTGACTGACAGGCTACCGGGCAAAGCCAAAAAGAACGGAATTGCCCAAGCAATCGCGATGAAAAACACCGCACGGCGACCCGCGTTGAGCGCGAGTGTGTGCAGCAGCTTCAACCGACGTTGAAGCTCGTAGAAAGGTCCGCCATGCGACGCGAGGAAATCCCAGGGCGTCTGGTCGGCTTCGGAACCTGTAGCTTGAGAGGATTGCGGATCGTCCGCATAAATATCGCCACGGTTAGTAGCATCTGCGCGCGCGGGCGCTGCTTGTTCCACGTCTTTTGACGTTTTGTTTATCGACGCATGAGGCATAGGCTGTCGTACTCCCGATTTCCTTGCCGAGAGCCCGCTCGACATCAAATGATGGTATGAAGCCATCAGTTCTGCCGCAGGCCGGACTCAGCCCTTTTGCTTGGGCAAGGTCGTGTCATTGAATCTGCGGCCCGCCACAGCACCGAGACCGTTCCACTGACGACCGCGAACCAGCGAAATCCGTGGCGGGGTTGGCTGGCAGACGTTTCGGCCTTGCACAGTTCCGGCGTCGCGTTCCGACGGGATCGAGACCGCGACTTCCGCGAAGGAGAGTTCCTGATTGCGCTCGCGTTTGAACAAGGTTGCCGGATCCCCGGACGGCTGATGCGTCGTCGGCAAAAGTATGTCGACCTGCGTTGTCTTTGGTGTTGATGCCGCCAGAGCGACGGGTTCCATCATCCCGACCGGATGACCGACATGCGTTCTCGCACGCAGACGTCGTTGCGTTGCGACTAGAAATGGAAAACCAACCCCAGCATCGGGCCTTTCTGCACAACGTCATAGTCAAAGCCGCCGGAGCTGTAATCGACACCCATCGCGCGATATCCAGCCACTGCCGAAATGCTATCCTTGATTTGGTAGCCGATGGCACCTGCGACATCCCAATCAAGATCGGCTTGCCCGGCGCCGACATTCCCCCAACCCGTGAGGTAGAATTGATCCGTGAGGAAATACGTTCCACGGAAACCTGCGACGGCGTCGAGCCAGGTAGCGCTGTCTTCGCGGCTTATGCCATCTAGGAGGCCGCCGCTGAAAGATACCTTGGTGCTCGCGTACCAGAGGCGCGCCCCGGCAATCACGTCCAGATGGTCCCGGCCATTCGTCAGCAGGCTGTAGCCGCCTCCAACCAGACCCGAAAACGTCTCGGACGTCACACTGATCTTGTTCGTCAAAACCCTGGCGGGGCTGTGGCCACTTACAGAAAGCTTTGTGTAGATTACGTCGCTGAAAACGCTGAAACGGTCATATCTACCCTCTGCCACGCCCATAAATGCGAAATCCAGATCCTTGAGTATATCGCCGAAGTCGGACTTCAAGCTCGCCGGCGGATGGCCAAACTGCCCGACGGTGCCGTCGATGCCAGCAGCCCAGAAATACGGGCTGGCATTTAACTGCCAGCCAGACGAGGTCTCGCTGCCGGCTTCGGGTTGGAATGGCAGAAACTGCTTATCCGCAGCCTTCGCCGAAAGCGAAAGCGTCAAAACCGATGCGAATGCAGTTGAGCATACTGAAAAAAACTTCATTTTCCCCTCGATAACGGCTTCCGTTTCAGAAAAGGCCGCGCAGCGAATGGCACTCCGGATACGCGTGCGGGCGAAATCAGATCCGCCCGCCCGCATGAGCCGTCTTACGGCAAGGGTTGTGGCTGCGGGAAACTCCATTCGCCGCTCAATATCTCGGCACGCGGCTGATAGAGCCTCACCGTATAATTCCAGCCAGGCACGGTCGGCAGGCAGTTGACGATGTTGCCGTCGCAGCCGCCGAACTGGATGGTGATCGAGCCATCGTCGCTCTTCTTTGCCGTCAGGTTGTTCAGCGAATAGGCGTTGTATGGGTTCTTCTCGAAGTAGCCCTCGGCGTTGTAGACGCTGACCGACCAGAAACTATCGACCGGAACGTCTCCAACCTTGAGCGTATAGACGGTAGCTCCATCGTTCTTGGGCGCGTCCCCGCTGAGGTAGGTCGCATCTTTGGCGGGATTTCCGCCCCAGCCGGTCGCGGTGCCGATCAGGTGCCGGATCGGATCGACGGCTTCCTTTGTGCCGAAGGCGTTGTTGTAGTCGGGGATCGTCGAACCGAGGACGAGCAGGGCTTCGCGTATCTTCGTCTGGCTCGCTTGATCCCAGTTCGGCACCTCGAAATTTCCGGCGCCTGCCAAGCTGACCTTGATCGCGTCCTGAAGCTCATGAACCTGGTCTACGTCCTTCGGATCGGCAGGATCGACCAGCGTGCGAATCGCGACAAACACGTAACGCGTGCCGACATTCTCCTTCGTCAGCGTATAGCTGCCGGCGCCGTAGAAGACCGACGGCACATAGTGGTCCTCGCTGACTACCTGCATCGACATGAAGCGCTGGCCCGCATCGGGTAGCGTGACCGTGACGGGGCCGGCGTCGAGATCGAAAACCGCCTCCGAATAGAGCGTGTCACGATTCATGCGGATGACGTTCTGGTTGTCGATGGAGACCGGTTCGCGGCTATGGACGAACTGGCCGAAGCCGCCGTCCTTCACCGTCTTGCCTATGTACAAGTCGGACTCGGCGCGGACGAAATTCTCGACGCCGACGGGGGTTGCGGTGGTGGAGGGGGTCTGTGCGTTCGCACTCCCAAGCGTCGCCACAGACGCGGCGACAACGCAGATTACAGGCAAATACGGCATAAAATCTCCTCGATAATGCAATAGGTTACTTAAATCCCTAGCTTTGGGATTTTCTGTCGGTTGGCTTTCCAGATCCCCGCCGCGCACTTTGCTGCATCCTCCGAAAATTCGGACGTCCGCCGGCGAGGGAATGTTTACCGGTGAAATAGGAGACGCGTGTACGTCCTGGTGATTGTGGCACTTCGCTTGCCGTCCGCATCGAAGTATCTGTCTTCGCGGCATAGCCGCTCTTTGACGTCGCGGAAGATGCCATTGGCGAAAGTGAACTCCGCTTGGTCGAAATCACCCTGTGAAAACCGTTTGATTGCAGCCTTCTTACCAAGGTGCTTTTGCGTCAACCGGCGCGAAACACCCGTATTGTCGGCGCACATGTAGCGGTCACAGAGCACGCCTTTCTCCGGTGAGCGTAGCCCGCCCGCAGAAGAGGGTTTCCAAACGCTGCAGCCAGGAGGAGGCAGGAGGCGCTTTCTCGCTCGCATGGGGGACCACCGTGTCGCGGTTGTTTGCTGAGGGCAGAGCCGGACGCTAGATCAACCGGCTCGTGGAATACTTGAAAATTGTACAGAAGCCCGAGAATATTATCGTGCCGACAGAGCGGCTTCTTCCGCAACGCAGCTTGATGCCTCGGCCGCCCCCGCAGTCTTCAATTCGTCGCGTGCCGCCGCGACATCCGAGAGGAACTCTGCATTGTTATGCAGTTTTGCGACCGTCGCCGCACCCATAATGCGTCCCGCATCGACGTCGCTCTGCCAATGTGCATCACAAATTACGCGGCTCTGGCCGAATTCTATGCCGCGTTTCATCAGGAAATCGGCGCGTTCCGGGCTGATTTCGCTCAACACCAGCGCCCAGGCCCAGCCAGCCGCGGTATGGCCTGAAGGATACGAGCCGTCGGTTCGCAGCAGCGGCTCCTGATCGGGATAGCAGGTGCCTTCGTTATGGACCACGAAAGGACGAGTGCGATTGTAGGTGTTCTTCACGCCATACGTCGACAGGCCTGCATCAGTCAGGACCTTCTGCATCAAGCGATATAGGTGAGGGGTCTTTTCTTCATCAATATCGACGCCCATTGCGCAGGAGAAGTTTTTCGCCGGCTGCGGGAATTGCAGATCAGCGTCTGCGCGCGCCAGATCCCAGCGCGGCGTACCGCGCAGAGGTATGGTTGCGGCTCTCAACTCTTCGTCACGCGCAAGCGTCGCAGTACCGTCGGCCGGCGGCGGGGCAAGCAGCACAAGGCTATCGGGCAGATCCTTTTGCTTGAGATAGCCCGAAGCCAACTGGAAATGTGGATCCGTAATCTCTGGCTTTGCGGCGGTTTCTGCCGCGGCCGGTTCTATGCCTTGGCCGGCAAGTGCGATGACCGAGCACAAGGCCAATTGATAGATCTTCGATAGCATGCAAGAGCTCCTGGATATGCGATCTCGAGACGACCACATACGCGTGGCCGAACAATTCGATGGGGATGTGGGCAGGCATCAGCCGTAAACACGTAGAGAAGCCGGCTTACCCCTGATCGTCGCGGCCTCTTTCTTCTCGCCATAAAGTTGATACAGAGCTTTTGAACGGCACATTGTGTCGAACCGCACAATCTGGAGAAGAAAATGGCGCGTATGTCACGGGCGCATGCGGAACGCATCATGTGCGAGGCTGGGTGGCTGGCTCAAATGCCTGAAGCCTTCAGGGTACGCTTGCTGCAAAATGCGCTACTTCTGAAATTTGACGCAGGTCAGGTCATATTCCGTCCGGGCGACCCGGCCGGGGGCATTTATGGTCTTGTTTCAGGGACTGTGACCGTGGACACCGCGCCTCTCGACTCAACGCCGCGCCTGATCCACATCGCCGTACCCGGCGGATGGACCGGCGAAGACAGCTTCATGACCGGCAAGCCAAGACGGATCGAGCTGTTCGCGCGGAGCGAAACCTGGGTGATGCACGTCCCGCTGGAGACGATGGAGCAGATGGCCGCATCTGACCCGAACAACATTCGGGCTTTCGGCGTTATTTCTATCTTGGCGGCGGATAAACTACTTAGAATCGTACATGATCTGCAGAAGAAGAGTGTCAGCTCAAGAATTGCGTCAGTTCTGCATCGCATGTCCTGGTCGACAGATGCTCCTATTTCCGTTTCCCAGGAAAATCTCGGTATCTTGACGAACACATCCCGCAAGCAAGTCAACAGCGCCATCCAACGTTTCGTCGAGGCCGGTTGGATTGAAACCGGTTATCGCTCAATAATCGTTACCAACCCGTCGGCTTTGCGGCGGCATGCTGAACAGGATGTGGCAGACTGATATGTTTCAGCGACCAGAGAGCCCTGTTGTAAAGAACGAAATGGGTGCGGAATGGGATCTTTTGTGTTCACGACTACGTCAATGCGCGCGAGTCCGCCTGGATGCTTCGCAGAGATCGTGCGATACGCGAGCTGCTGACATGATCCAGGCGACGCTGCTCAATGGGAGCAATCCGCCGCGCTAAATCACGAGAGCGGCACTTTGGGTTCGAGTGGTGGCGCTATTTACCCCGCGCATATCTGGCCGAAAAAGCTAGTCGGCTTCGAGCCACCAACAAGAATGAGCGTACGAAGCGCCAGCAGCGCAGCTGACAGAGCCCGTTCGCGCGCGGTTTGACCGGTTAAAAAGCCTCGTCTCGGAGGATCAGCATCGCGACGGCAAACGGCCGAGATCCGGGAAGCCTAGGCCCGGCAAGCCGCTCCAATTGAAAAGCGCCCTGCCCTCACCTGCCCGACCGGACCAGCAAACCTGCGTATCGATGATACCGTCTCTGGCGGCCGTTGGATCCTCATTGAGACGATGCAGGGCGCATGCGTGGATGCCGCTCAATCTCTTGGTTTGGAAAAGCGAACGCCGACGCCACCACCATTTTCTGGGATGAACTCGATGCCGGCTTTTTCAAAAGCAGCTTGCACGACGTCCATGGTTGAATCTCGAAGCCGCTCGCCTCGTTCCAGTCGGGCGATGGTGTCAGGTGACACGCCGGCATTTTTTGCCAGATCCCGAGTGCCCCAGCCCAGCGCCACACGCGCCATTTTACACTGAATTGGCGTCATTTCGTAACACCGATACGATTTTGTATTGAAGAGAATGGCATTGGCAGCTATCGTATCCACGTTACGAATTTAAACTCGGCGCCGCTCCCCAAGCGGCCAAGACCAAAATCTAGTTTCAGAGAGCTTGGATCATGGCTGATTCTGAGAATAGCAGAACTTTGCCTGCAATCACCCGTAGAGAAGAAAATTTTGAGAACGGCGCGATCGAAAAGCTACCGTACGTGNGCGGTCGCCGGGTTGCCTTTGCTAGCTGGAGCTCGGATCATGGCTGATTCTGAGAATAGCAGAACTTTGCCTGCAATCACCCGTAGAGAAGAAAATTTTGAGAACGGCGCGATCGAAAAGCTACCGTACGTGATCGACCGCCGAAACCTTCTGCCSGTCGCGGCGCGCTTTCTGAGCGCCCGTATTGCCGATCCGAACGGCCCGCGAAGAGCGAGCGGCCCAACGCCTGTCCGCGAAATGTGGCCACGATGGTATGCCCGTCATAAGCAACTGTTGGAGGCGACGCGCTTCAGACAAAAGCTAGAAGCAGAAATGCTGGAGCAGGCCGGCGGTTTTCCGGTTGCCGAACTGCAGATTGTTGGAAGCGACCAGCCGGTGGTGGTGCACTCTTTCGCCGAGCTCAATCGCCTGACCCAGGTGGATGCCGACCAACTGTCTCGGTCAAGGACTGAACTTCGTCAGCGCCGGAAACAATGGAAAAAGRCCGACAAGCACCTGGGCTACAGCGACGCTGTTACCCTGGAACAGGAGCTCGCGCGACATCTCGGAATATTGGGCCGTGTCATGTGGATCACGAGGCCGTCCTGCCTGATCGAAATCACCGCGAAGTTCCATTGCCTGATCGTGACACACGATCCGGGCTTAAAGCTCGAAGAGGCACCCTGGCCAGAGCTGCGGACCATGCTGAGGGATCTTATGCGCATGGAAGAACGGGCCGGCGAGACACGGGCTTGTCGCTCGAGCCTGGAGGCAAGCTGAATGGACCTGGCCTATCCTGATCAATCAGCAAAGGTTCGAGACATTCTGGCCTTGGCGACGCAGTACCGAGACGCGGCCGTCACGCTTGGTGAGGGCGTGTCCAAGTCCGGCCACCCGCCGCGACGCCTTCTCGCTCTCCATTCCATTGAGCTCCATCTGAATGCTCTCCTGCTTGCCAAGGGCCTCGATCGCGACACCGTAAATGGCTTGCAGCTCGATCTTGGCGAGCGGACACGAAGAGCAGTAGACGCCGGCCTCGTTCTGCGCAGGCGCACGGCGGAGCACCTGGCCAGTCTCTCCTCAAACAGAGAGTATCTCGTCATCC